>DAOUKT010000029.1:0-41091 GCA_034421015.1 Dehalococcoidia bacterium | reverse complement strand
CCCGCGGCTCGTAAACGGGCCATCTCACACCGCTCTTCAATGGTGACATGCTTGTATCTCTTTCCCATGACAACACCTTAACAAGGTGTTGCACTTCGTCTGTGAGTTTAGGGGGTCTATCCCATGCTCTTGCAGACGCTCTGGATTCCTGCCTGCGCAGGAATGGGGGGCAGACGCTCGAGCTCCGCAGAGGTCGCCGATAACGTCCTCCTACCCCTTGTCCTCCAGACGCTTCAGCTGGAACAGATACTGGTTGGCGTAGCCGGCGTTCTCTCCCCACCTCTCCACCGACCAGATCCGGCCATTTTTGTAGTTTAGCTTAGCTCCCTCCAGGTACCACTCCTCCATCGCGCGGCGTATCCAGCGGTCTATCGGGAAGGCGCTCATCTTGTCCAGGGAGAAGAGCAGCACGCAGTCCGCTATCTTCTCCCCTACCCCGTTCAGCGACATCAGCGCTCCCTTGGCCTCGTCATAGGACGCCTCGCGAAGGGGCCACAGCCTCACGTCGCCGGCAGCCACCTTCTCGGCGGCCTCCGCAACGTACTTGGCGCGGAACCCCATCTTGAGCTCCCGCAGTCTGCTCTCGCCCGCCTTCGCGAGGACTTCCGGCGCGGGAAAGATGTGATGCGCGTGGCCGTCCATCTCCAGGGGCGTTCCGTACTTGCCGGCTAGTTGGTTCATCGTCCAGCGGATGCGAGGGATGTTTGAGTTGGCGGAGCAGATGAAGGACACCAGGCACTCCCACGGGTCCTGGCGCAGGACTCGAAGGCCGGGATACCGGCCGATTGACCACGCAAGGTAGGGGTCGGTGTTGATGGTGGCGCAGATGGCGTCCAGGTCGTCGTCCAGACGAAGGTAGTCCCGCACCAAGGCATCAACTTCATGGGGCGAAGACAGCGATGATCGCACCTCCAGCCGGGAGCCGTCCTGCCTCAGTCCCAGCAGGTTGCCCTGGACAACGCCGTAAGACCAGTTCCCGTGGTGATGCCAGCGGAAGGCCTGCCCGCTGTCCAGCGTGGTCACCAGGTCCAGGGGCTGGGGTACGTCAAGAGTCAGGGAGCGACTGCCAGCCATCGCTTCACTTCTTCCGAAAGCTCCCTTAGTCCTCCCTTGGACACTGTGCACTCGGGTATCGACTCCAGGAACACCCGCCCGTAGCGCCTGGCTACGATGCGCTGGTCCAGGACAACCACCACTCCCCTGTCCTCCTCCCCGCGGATCAGCCGCCCGAAGCCCTGCCGGAATCGCAGCACCGACTGGGGCACGGCGTACTGGTTGAAGGGGTCGTCAAAGAGCTGCGACCGCGCTGCGAACACCGGCTCGGTGGGCACGTTGAAGGGCAGCCGGGCCACCACCAACGCCTTGAGCGCGCCGCCGGGTATGTCCACTCCCTCCCAGAAGCTGGCCGTGCCCAGCAGCACCGACTTCGGCTCACGCAGGAAGGCCTCCAGCAGAGCGCGCGGCGAGCCGTCCACCCCCTGACCCAGCACCTGGTACCCCTCTCGCTCCAGAGCGTCCTTTATCCCGGAGCGGGCCGTCTGCAGCGACGCGTGGGACGTGAACAGGCCCATCGTCCGGCCCTCGGCGGCCCGGCAGATGTCTATCAACGCCTGCTGCAACGCCGCCTGGTAACCCCCGTTTGTCGGGTCGGGCATATCCCTGGGCACGCACAGCAGGACTGATCTCGGGTAATCGAAGGGAGAGTCGACCAGCAGTTCCTCGGAGTCCTCAAGACCCAGACGCTCGGTGATGTGATGGAAGTTGCCCTGGGTGCTCATGGTCGCGCTGGTGAGGACAACCGACTCCTTCTGCGAAAACAGGCGCTCCTGCAGCAGCTCTCCGACCTCCAAGGGGGCGGCGTTCAGCGCGAACTCCCCTCCCCTGCTGTCCTGGGTCATCCACAGAATGCGGTTGTCCTCAGGATGGGCCACGAATGACCTCAGCTTCTCCCGGAAGTCGCCGATGGCGCTTATGGATGACCCGACCTCCGTCACAATCGTGTCCAGCCCGGCGACCTGGGTCTCATCCAGGCCGGAAAGCCCGACCGACACCCGCTCAAGATTTTTGACCACGTCCGCAAGGGCAAGGTCTGCGTTCTCCCAGGCGACCTCCAACTGAGACCAGTCGGGCTGCGCGCGTGACCCGCCGGTTATCTGCAGGACAAGCTGGCGCACGTCCCCACCGTCCTGGTGACGCCCCAGGAAGGCGGCCAGGGCGGCCCAAAGCTCGGCGGCGCGCTCCCTGGCCCTGGGCACAAGGGACTCACCCTCGTTGGCAATGGGCTCCAGCACCTCCGCACGGGGCGAAGCGAAAAGCTGGCCCAGGGCAATCCTCAGCGAGGCGTACAGCCCCCGGCCTCCTTCCAGCCTGTCGAGGCGCTGCTCTACCATGCCCTGGGACAATCGCCACCCGAACTGCCGGGTCGCCTCCTCCTCCAGGTGATGCGCCTCATCCACAATGAGGTAGTCGTAGTCGGGGATGCTGCCCGTGCCATCGGCCAGGTCTCGCATAAGCAGAGCGTGGTTGACCACGACGACGTCGGCGGTCTCCGCCCTGGCGCGCGCGGCCCTGAGAAAGCAACCCCTCTCCCGCCAGTCCGGGCACTCGGCGGCGGAAACGCGGCTCCACTGGAAGGCGTCCCTGGGCGTCATGTTCATCTCCGCCCGGTCTCCGCTTGACGTGGACTGCAGCCAGACCAGCACCTTGGAGGCCAGGGTCGCCTCCTCAGGCGTGATGGACTCCTCCCCCCGCAGCTGGCCCCAGCGTCGCAGGCACAGGTAGTTGTCTCTGCCCTTCAGCAGCGCAAAGGATACGTCTCGAAGCTCTGGCGACCAGCCCGCAATCGCCGCGGACAGTGTTGGCAGGTCCTTGGAAATCAGCTGCTCCTGGAGGTTGATGGTGTTTGTGGACACCACCACCCTGGACCCGCTGGCCTGGGCGAACATGGCCGCGGGCAGAAGGTACGCCATCGACTTGCCGACGCCCGTTCCGCCCTCGACCACCAGGTGTTTGCTCTCCTCCATCGCCTGCGCGACGGCCCTGGCCATCTCCACCTGCTGCGGCCGGTAGCGATAGCTGTCCATGACCCAGGCCAGAGGGCCGTCCTCCCGGAAGAACCCGGCAATCGCCTCGTCACCGTATTCGAGGTGCGAGTCCGGCTCGCGGACGGCGGCCGCCGGAACGGCCTGTTCCTCAGGCTGCGTCTCTTCAGATTCGGGAGCGGCGAGCGGCGGCCTTGTGCTCTCCGGTCGCCTGCCGCTGCTTTGCAGTCGAAGGAGAAGCGCCGCCAGGCTGGACTGGGCCCTTGCGTGCAACGAGTGGATCTCCGCAAGTATCGCCTCGTCCATCTCCAAGGCCACTGACTTGAGGGCGTCGAACACCCTGAAGGTGACCTCTGCGTCGGGCAGCGCCCTGTGGGGCCGTGGATGCACTATGCCAAGGGACGACGCCAGTGAACCCAGGGAGTACTCCCTCAGGCGGGGCAGGAAAATGGAGGCCATGTCACGGGTGTCGTAGCGGAGATTGGGGAGCGAAATCCCCTTTCTCTCCAGGAACGCAATGTCAAATCCGATGTTCTGCCCGACGATGGGATAATCGCCTATGAAGGTCTCCAGGTCGGAGGCGATGACCGAGAAGGCGGTGGCAGAATCAACCTGGGACTGGGTGATGCCGGTCAGGTCACGGACGAACTGTGGGACCGGCCTGTACGGGTTGACCAGGGCCTGAAAGGTGTCCAGGACGGTGTCGCCCTGGAATCTCACCGCGCCAACCTCAATGATCTCGTCGGCGTCGGCGCTGACGCCGGTGGTCTCCAGGTCAAGGGAGACGCAGACCTCCTCCTGCCAGGGCCACAGGGAGCTAGCGGATTGTGTCATGGACTCCGGAGGGCTCGCGTAGGGGGCGCAAGTTGCACGACCTTTCTGGGGAGTTCAAGGGAATTCTAGTTGGTCGGGGATTCGAGCGTCAATTGGAAAGGGTCAGCGCAGCCCCGTCTCACCTGGAAGAGCGGCTGCGCCGCCACGACACGTAGAACAGGGCTGCAATGGCCGCAATGAACAGGAGGTTCCACGGCCAGATTGACGGGGACAGCAGAAAGGCCAGGTTGTTGAACAGAAAGAGAGCGGTGAAGCTCAACAGAATGGCAAGGAAACCACCGATGAGCACGTAAGACAGGACTTTGCCAAAAACTCTCACAATAGACCCAGTATACAGAAGCCGCGCTTTGCAGGCTACCTATTCCCCGGATCCCGCAGAGCCGTCAACGGTGCGCGTGACGTAGGGCCGGTATCCGGCTCCCCGCAGCCTCTCCGCCAGCGACGCGGCTTCCTCCGCCGATTCGCACAGGGCGAACAGCGTCGGGCCGCTGCCGGTCAGATGAGCCGCGCCGGACCCCGCCTCCCGCATGGCGCGGCCGTGCGCCTCAAGGCTGGGGAATACGTCGGGCGCCACGGCCTCAAAGACGTTGAAGAGCATATCGTCACGCGGCCCATGCCCCGCCTCGATGGACGCAGCCAGGCCTGCGGAGACCGAGCCGTCGGTGTAGTGCGCCGGGGTCAGTCGGCGGTAGAGAGTGGCGGTCTTGGAGGGCACTTCATCCGGCGGGACCAGCAGCACGAGATGCGAGGTTGGCATCGACGGAAGGCTGCGCACCACCTCTCCCCTGCCCTGCATCATCGCAGTGCCCCCTGCCAGGAAGAATGGCACGTCGGAGCCAAGGGCTGCGGCCATTGGCATCAGCTCCTCGCGGTTCAGATTCAGGCCCCAGAGCTCGTTCAGCGACACCAGCGTCGCAGAGGCGTCGCTGCTGCCACCGCCCAGGCCGGCGGCCATCGGGATGCGTTTATCCAGGTGAATCTCCGCGCCGCCTGAGCAGCCCGTGTGGTCCTTCAGCAGTGCCGCCGCCCTGAGCACGAGGTTGTCCGGCGACTCCAGGGACGGCACATTGCACCGCAGCGTCACTCTGTCCGAGGGCGAAAATCGAAGCTCGTCGCACAGGTCAATGGTCTGCACCACGGAGGCTATGGAGTGGTAGCCGTCGTCGCGCCTGGACAGCGCCTCAAGGGTGAGGTTCACCTTGGCAAAGGCCCTGGCGGTCAGCAAAGGCCGCGCTCCCTGAAGGTTGAGTAGACTTGGCCCCACTCATCCAGGGTCAGCGCCTCAGCCCTGAGCGTGTAGTCTATACCGGCCTCAAGCAGAAGCTCCTCTACGCGCGTCCCCGCCAGCTCGAACACCTGGCCCAGGGAGTTTCGCAGCTGCTTCCGGGGGCTGCTGAAGCCCGCCCTGACCACCCGGAAAAAGCCTTCCGTGTCCTCTAGCGGCAGCGCCGGCCTTGGGTACACGTCGATCCTGACGATTGCCGAGGTGACTTTGGGGGCCGGTCGGAAGGAGCCGGGGCCGATGTAGCCCACGATGCGGGGCTTCCCGTAAAGCTGAACGCCCACGGACAGCAGCCTCATGCCGCCCGGGGAGGCCGTCATGGACTGGGCAACCTCCCTCTGCACTGTAACCACCATCAGGGATGGCGGCCAGGGGCTTTCAAGGAACCGCCTCACGATGGGAGTTGCGGCGTAGTACGGCAGGTTTGCCACGACCTTGTAGGGAGCGCCAACCGCCGACGAGTCCCACTCACGGGCATCGCCGTGGACTATGGACACGTTGGGAAGGCCGCCCAGGTCTTGCTGCAGGCGGGCCGCCAGGTTGTTGTCAAGCTCAAGGGCGATGACCCTGGCCCCCGTCTCGGCCAGCAGCTTGGTCAGGAGGCCGGTGCCCGGTCCCACCTCCACCACCGTATCAGATGGCCGGACGTCCGCGGCCGCAACCACGCGCCGCAGGGCGCCCTGGTCGACGAGGAAGTGCTGCCCCAGTGATTTCTTGGGGGCCGCCGGGGAGGAGCCGAGGGTCGGAGGTGTGTTCATGCGGCTTGGCGCCTCAATCGGAAAATAAAGAAGCCGTGCACCCTCCTTCGACCGTGCACCCAAGACATGTTCCGCCAGGGGACTCGAGCCAGGCTTCCCTGGAGCACCCGAAAGCTTCCGCTTACCGCTGCTTCCTTCCGGACCTGACGGGGTTCACGGGCTTCCGCCGCCCAGGACCCAGCTCTCGACATCCACCGGGAGGATAGAGGCCTTGGACTCAGGCCTGGGGAGGGAGTTCCACCCCGCTGTAGCGGATTGCGGGTGTAGGGCACCGCTAGCTCCCCGTGTAGCACGACTTCCGTTAAATCGTAGAGCAGGGTTATCGATGTGTCAACGCGCAGATCTTTACACGCCCTACTGCGCCCCGAACCCCACCTCGATTATGTCGTCGTTGCGGGGAACGTACGCGGCAATGTCAATAATCCTGATGCCGTTGACTCGCAGGAACACCTCGCCGACATCTCCATTGGAGCACTCGTCGCCGGTGGAGTACTCCTCCCCGGACTCCAGCCTTATTCTGTCGTCGCCAAGCTCAATGCCCACGCTTGCGAAGTACCTCTGGAGGGTGGCGTTGCGCCCCACGTCGACCGCGGACTGGGGATGGATGTGTATCCGCCCGTCGCCATGTGAGTGCACCTGCCCGGCCGACTCCTCGTCCGTGGGCAGCGCCTCGCCGCAGACGTACACGGTGTACGGCGCGTGCCAGTGGTCGCCAATCTGCGGGTACCGGTTGCCGCTCACGTCCTCCGAGGAAGACAGCCATATCAGGATGCCCAGGAATCCCAGCAGGAGAATCATTGACCCGCCGATTCCAAGCCACATCTTCGGCGTGAACTTGCGAACTCGACGCTCCCCCCGCCGGCGTTCTACTCTTCCTTGACCGCGCATTGCCATAAGTCAGACCTCTATATCTAATCGTAACTCCGGTGACCGGAGGCTGTACATACTCTCAGGTATCCCTTCCCAAGCAATGCTTGAGACTTGGGGTATAATAGCCGCAAAGTATTCCGGCGCACCAGTCTAACAAAAAGGCGGGGAAAGTCCAATGGAGACCGCACAGATAGAGCAGGAGCTGAGCAAAGCGCTTGAGGGAGAGGTCAGGTTCGACCCCTACTCTCGCGCCATCTACAGCACCGACGCCAGCATCTACCAGATCGAACCCCTGGGCGTCGTGATGCCCCGCAGCAAAGAGGACGTGATTGCCACAGTGGAGCTTGCCCGCCGATACGGCGTCCCTATCCTGCCCAGGGGCGGCGGCACAAGCCTTGCAGGCCAGACCGTTGGGCGGGCCATAGTGATGGACATGTCCAAGTACATGAACAACATCCTGGAGGTCAATACGGAGGAGCGATGGGCCCGGGTCCAGCCCGGCATCGTCCTTGAGGAGCTGAACCATCGGATCCGGGACACGGGCCTCTTCTTCACCCCTGATCCCGCCACCAGCAACCGGTCCAACGTCGGCGGGGCCATCGGCAACAACTCCTGCGGCTCCCACTCCATCGTCTACGGGAAGACCGTAGACCAGATAGGTGAGCTGGAGACGGTGCTGTCCAACGGCGACGTGGCGCATCTCGGCCCGCTGACGCCGTCCCAGCTGGAGTCCAGGCTGGTCAAGGACGGGTTGGAGGGCCAGATATACCGGGAAGTGAGCGACATTATCAGGCTCACCGCGGGCGACGTGGAGGAGCGATACCCGAAGATCATGCGACGCGTCGGTGGCTACAACCTGGAGCAGTTCCCGGACGGCTCTCCCTTCAACCTTGCCAAGATGATCGTCGGGTCTGAGGGCACACTGGCGGCCGTTACGGAGGCCAAGGTCAACCTCGTCCCGCGTCCCCCGGCCACCGCCCTGCTGGTGGCGCACTTCAACGAGCTTAACGAGGCAATGGAAGCGACGGTAGCAACCCTGGAGCACAACCCATCGGCCGTTGAGCTTATGGGACGGGTCATTTTGGAGCAGATGCGCATATCGGTGGGCTACTCCCGCCGGAGCTCATTCCTGCAGGGGGACCCGGATTCCGTTCTCCTGATCGAAGTTTCCGGCGAGTCGGAGAGCGAGCTGGAAGCGAGGATAGACAGGATAGAGGGCAGCCTGAGGCGTGCAGGCATGGGCTTCGCCTACGTCAAAATGACCGACCGCGCGGAGCAGGCCAACGTCTGGGAGGTGCGGCGGGCCGGCATCGGGCTGATGATGGGTGTCAGTGGCGACGCCAAGCCCATCCCCTTCATCGAGGACTGCTCCGTCTCCACCGAGAAGCTGCCGGAGTACATCCGCCGCGTGGACCAGCTCATCCGCGAGAACGGCACCGTCGCCGCCTACTACGGACACGCCAGCGTGGGCTGCATCCACGTGCGCCCCTTCATCAACACAAAGGAGCAGGCGGACATTGACCGGATGTACAACATATCCAGGGAGGCCAGCGAGCTTGTGATGGAGATGGGCGGAGCGATGAGCGGCGAGCACGGCGACGGCCTTGTGCGCAGCATGTGGAACGAGAAGGTCTTTGGCCCGCGCCTCTACAACGCCTTCCGCGACATCAAGCGCTCCTTCGACCCGACGGGCATCATGAACCCGGGCAAGATTGTGGACGCCCCGCGCATGGTGGAGAACCTCCGGTATGGCGCGGGCTACCGCAGCCTCAAGCTCGACACCAAGCTCAGCTTCGAGTCCGAGGGCGGTTTCGACCGCGCCGTTGAGATGTGCAACGGCGTTGGGCTGTGCCGCCGCACCCTCGAAGGCACGATGTGCCCCTCCTATATGGCGACCCGCGAGGAGGAGCACTCCACCCGGGGCCGCGCCAACGCCCTTCGTGCGGCCATCTCCGGCCTCATTCCCCAGGACGACTTCACTAGCAGGCGGATGCACGACGTGCTTGACCTGTGCCTGGAGTGCAAGGCCTGCAAGGCCGAGTGCCCCTCCCAGGTGGACATGGCAAAGATGAAGTACGAGTTCCTCAACGCCTACCACCAGAGGCACGGCTACTCCTTGCGGGAGCGCATCTTTGGCAACATCTCGGCCCTGAGCAGCGTTGGCTCCGCGCTTGCCCCGCTGACCAACTGGGCGTCCGGCCTGCCCATGACTCGATGGGCAATGGACCGCTTCCTGAAGATCGACAGGCGAAGGCCCCTGCTGCCCTTCGCCGGGCAGAGCTTCGCAAGCTGGTTCCGCTCCAGAGAGAGGACTACGGACGGCGCACAGGGCCGGGGGCTCGTCGTCCTCTTCAACGACACCTTTATGAACTACAACTACCCATCGGTGGGCATGGCCGCGACCAGGATTCTGGAGGCCGCGGGCTTTCGGGTGGAGGTTGTGGAGCGCAAGTGCTGCGGGCGTCCCATGATATCCAAGGGAATGCTGGACGCCGCCCACGACAACGCCCGCTACAACGTCGACCTGCTATACCCCTACGTCGAGCAGGGCGCGTACGTTGTGGGATGCGAGCCAAGCTGCCTCCTCACCCTCCGGGATGAGTACCCCAACCTCCTCAAGGACGACAAGTCCAAAGCGGTAGCGGACAAGGCCATGCTCCTGGAGGAGTTCCTGGACTTGCTGAGCCGCGAGGGTCGCCTGGACCTCAGCTTCAGGGATACGCCCAGAAAGATGCTGTTCCACAGCCACTGCCACGCCCGCTCCCTCGTGGGCACCGCGCCGTCGCTGGCGGCGCTCCGGCTTGCGCCGGGCCACGAGGTGGAGGAGAGCAACGCCGGATGCTGCGGGATGGCCGGGGCCTTTGGCTACGAGAAGGAGCACTACGACCTGTCCATGACCATCGGCGGTCAGCGACTCTTCCCCAAGGTGGCCGCTCTGGACAGTGACGCCGAGGTCGTCATCTCCGGGATATCGTGCCGCCAGCAGGTGCAGCACGGCACAGGCCGCACGCCCAGGCACCTGGCGGAGGTCCTGGCGGAGGCGCTGGAGTAGGCGCTCTAGCCGTCATTACCATGAAAATAGACGCGTTCAGAGTGAAAGCAGCGACCAACAGTCATTCCGGCGGAGGCCGGAATCCAGAGGGGCGAGGGGAGCCTTCGTCATTTTCATCCACTTGAATGGTCTGGTCTGGTCATAGTGGCTCTTCGCTGCGCTCAGGTTGACACTGAATAGTGGTACAATAGACGACTATGGAACAGTCCATACGCCCCAACCTGCAGTACGCCGTCTTCTGCTCCGAGTTCGTGGAGAGCCAGGGCCAGGCGTCCATCCTGGGCGTCCTGGACGCCGTGGACGTCAGGGGCACCCTACCCCGCGGCCAGACCATCCCCAGGAAGGTCTTCCCTCTCAAGCTGGCGCTGGGCATCAACGCACCAGAGGGATACCACACCGCCAAGCTGGAGATCACCCGTCCCGAGGGCGGCATCTCCACCACCATCGACCTGGAGAGCTTCGACCTTCCTCCTGAGGAGTCGGTGCACCGCTGCATCGCCAACCTGGAGATGGAGGTTGAGGAGGACGGCATGTACACCTTCACTGTGTACCTGGACAATGAGCGCATAGGGTGGGCAGTGCTGCCCATTTCCTTCGTCATTGAGTTCATCGACTAGCAGCGAAGCGACCCCAGCATACCTACGGAGGTGAGTCATGACTACCGGAGGCTACGCCCGCCCGGAGATTCTCGTGGAGACCGACTGGCTTGAGGAGCATCTCAACGACCCCGACGTCCGCATTGTGGACTGCGACAACTACGACCTCTACCAGCGCGCCCACATCGCCAACGCCGTGGGCATCCCGGAGCACAACTTCATCAAGAACCCCAACTACCCCAGCGATCCCGCCAACTACCCCCTTGTGGCGTCGGCGGATGACTTCGCCCGGCTCATGGGCAGGATGGGCATCAGCAACAACACGACGGTGGTCTCCTACGACGCCGGAGGCGGCACTCGCGCCGCCCGCCTGTGGTGGGTGCTCAACTACTACGGTCACACCAAAGCCAGGATGCTCAACGGCGGCTGGAAGAAGTGGCACGACGAAGGCCGCCCGACCTCGACGGACGCGCTGAGGCCGACCGAGACCTCTTTCGTCTCAACCGAGAACCCGGACCTGGTCTGCCTGCTGGACTACGGCGTCTCGCGCGTCGGCGATCCCGACACGGTGTTCCTGGACGTGCGCACGGACGACGAGTGGACCGGCGCAGGCGCTCGGGGCAACAAGCGCGCGGGCCACATCCCCGGCGCAGTGCATCTGGAATGGGTGAACTTCGTCACCGGCGACAAGCACCAGACCGTGAAGCCCGCGGCAGAGCTTCGGGCCATGCTGGAGGAGCGGGGCGTCACGCCGGACAAGCAGGTCATCACCTATTGACAGGGTGGCATCCGTGCGGCGCACGGAGCGTTCATCCTGGCCCTCCTGGGCTACAACCGCGTTCGCAACTACGACGGCTCAATGGTGGAGTGGGCCAACCGCGACCACACGCCCCTAGTGGTGGAGACGGCGGGGTGAAGGTGGCTTATGTCATGGCGCAAACGGCACTCTGAAACAATGCAGATACGTGCCGGGAACGTGGAGGGGAGATGGAAACGAGATTGCTATCGATAGAGGAGCAGAGGGCGCTCATCGCAGAAGAGATCGCCGCCTATGAGAAGATGCGCGAAGACTTGGAGGCCAAGCACCTCAAGGAATGGATTGTCATCTATAAAGGTGAACTCATTGGAACGTATCTTGACTTCCAGGAGGCGGCCGCAGTCGCCATAGAACGCTTTGGGCGTGGCCCCTATCTCATACGGCAGGTGGGTGTGGAGGACGTAATCCGTCCGTCTTTCTCGAGAATAGATGCCAGTCGCTAGGACAACAATTGATCCGGATGCTGGTAAGATATGCCGCTCCGCAGTTTATTCATAACCAAGCCGACGATAGCAGTATTGATGGCTTTAGCTTTGATAGCTACCCTGGCGTGCCAAGACCAGGAACCCGCCAGCACACCGGATACCCAGGCCACAATAGTCGCAGGCGTGAACGCGACCATTGTGGCGGCTACCGTAGAAGCCAGCGTGGCCGCCACCATTGAAGCAATGCCGACCTCCACTCCTGAATCGCTTAAATTCTCCGCCATAAGCAGTGGGCGACTACACACCTGCGCTCTCCGCTCAGACGGATCTCCCGTATGCTGGGGAGACGATGAATACGGACAATTGTCACCACCCCTAGATGAGAAGTTCGCTTCAATCAGTAGCGGTAGCTACCACATCTGTGCGCTTCGCGCCGACGGATCTCCCGTATGCTGGGGGGCAGACTTCTTCGGCCAGGTGTCACCACCCATGGGTAATAGGTTCATATCTATCAGCAGTGGAGCCCTTCATACCTGCGCTCTCCGCTCAGACGGATCCCCCGTCTGCTGGGGCGATGATGGATATAGCCGAGCTTCGCCGCCCGCGGGTGAGAGCTTCATCGACATCAGTAGCGGCGGTAGCCACACCTGCGCCCTCCGCTCAGACGGGTCTCCAGTCTGCTGGGGGTGGGACGAATATGGACAGATATCGTCTCCAACAGGTGAGATATTCACCGACATCAGCAACGGCGGTCATCATACCTGCGCTCTCCGTGCCGACGGATCTCCCGTATGCTGGGGCAAAAACTCAGATACCTTCGGTGACTACTTTGGGCAAGCGTCACCGCCAGAGGGAGAGAGATTTACATCAGTGAGTAGCGGGTTCACCCACACTTGCGCCCTGCGCGCAGATGCCTCTCCCACCTGCTGGGGTAATGATGGATTAGGCCTGGCCTCTCCACCCGCGGGCGAGACCTTCAAGGCCATCAGCAGCGGGTATAACCACACCTGCGCCCTCCGCGCAGACGGTTCACCTGTATGTTGGGGCGACGATTCAGACGGGCAGTCGTCACCGCCCTAATACCCCGTGTTGACACCTCAATGTCCGCCTGAGACAATCGCGCCAGACCCAACGGCATGGAGGACGCCCCATGACCCAATCGCAGCCGGCCGCAGCCCTCGACCACCTCCGCATCCTGGATCTCACCAACGGCCTGGGCCAGATGTGCCCCCGGGCCCTGGGTGACCTGGGCGCAGACGTCATCAAGATTGAGCCGCCCGAGGGCGACCCCACCCGCCGCATGGCCCCCTTCGCCGGTGACGAGCCCGGCCCGGAGCGCAGCCTCCGCTTCATCCACGCCAACCGCAGCAAGCGCAGCGCCGTCATAGACCTGGACGCGCCCGAAGGCCGCGAAACCGCCCGGGGGCTGGCGGAGCGCGCCGACATCCTCGTCGAGGACCGGCAGCCGGGCTATCTGGCGCGCCTCGGCCTGGGCTACGAGCAGCTTCGTGAGCTGAACCCGGGCCTGGTCTACGTCTCCATCACGCCCTTCGGCCAGACCGGCCCCCACTCCGGCTACCGCGGCGGCGACCTCGTAACCCAGTCGACGTCCGGCATGATGATAGCCAACGGCGACGACGGCGCGCGTCCCTGCATGGCCCCATTCGAGATTACGGCGCAGGTCGGCTGCGTGCAGGCGGCCTTCGGCGCGCTGCTGGCCGTCCGCGCGCGTCGGACCACCGGCCGCGGGCAGCACGTCGACCTCTCACTACAGGAGGCCACCATATCGGCGGAGCACCCCTACATCTACCGCTACTCCCATGAGAACGTTATCACCCGCAGGGAGGGCAAGCACTCGCCCTTTGGCGCGGTCAACACCTACCTGTGCGGCGACGGCAAGTACGCCAACATCTCCGTGTACAACGACCTCCATTTCGGGCGTCTCGCCCGGGACATCATGGAGCACCCCATACTCTCCGAGGACGTTTGGATGAACAGGACCGTCCGCCGGGAGAACCGGGAGCTCATCGACACGCTGCTGGAGGAGTACACCGAGACCGTGGAGTGCGACGAGTTTGTGGAGCGGGGCCAGCGCGTAGGCATCCCGGTCACACCCGTGACCACGATCGACGGCTTTGTCCACCATCCGCACACGGAGGCTCGGGGGTTCTTCGTCGAGATGGACCATCCCGTTATCGGCAGGCACCGCGCCCCCGGCCCTCCCGTCCAGCTTGGCGCTTCCCCCTGGCAGCCGGCTCGACCCGCCCCTCTGCTGGGCCAGCACACCCAGGAAGTCCTGCAGGAGATCAACGACGTACAGCCTCGTCGCCACGATTTCCCCGGCGCTGAGTCCGCCGCCGCCGTCCCAAAGTCCTACAAGCCCCTGAGCGACATCCGCGTCGCGGATTTCACCAGGGCCGTGGCCGGACCCGTCTCCACACGTTACCTGGCTACCTTCGGGGCGGAGACCATCAAGATCGAGGAGGCGGGCGCGCCGCCGCCGCAGGAGCCCCAGGAGCTGAACAGGTGCAAGCTCAGCTGCGTCGCCGACGCCCGCAGGCCCGGAGGCAAGGAGCTAATCAAGGACCTGGTCAACGCCAGCGACGTCGTCGTCGAGAACTTCAAGCCCGGCGTCATGGACAAGCTGGGCATCGGCTACGACGACCTGCGCCAGGGCAAGCCGGACCTGATCATGATCGCGATGCCCGGCATGGGCAGCACCGGCCCAATCAGCGACTACCTTGCCTACGGCCAGCAGGTCATGGGCCTGACCGGACTCACGCACATCTGGGGCCATCCGGAGTCGCCCCTGAACACCCGCATCAAGATGCCCTACCCTGACTTCGTCACCGGCTCCTTTGCCTCCCTTGCGGTCGCAGCGGCCCTGGAGTGGCGCGAGCGCACCGGCGAGGGTCAGTTCATGGAGATCGCTCAGGTCGAGGCGACGGCCCACCTGATGGGCGTTGCGTACATGGACTACCTCATGAACGGCCGCGTCGCCCAGCCCAGAGGCAACCTCAGCGACACCCATGCACCCCACGACGTCTATCCCTGCCTCGGACACGACGCCTGGTGCGCCATTGAGGTCGGCTCCGACGATGAGTGGCAGGCCCTGGTTCAGGCAATGGGACGCCCCGCCTGGGCGCAGGAGGAGCGGTTTCAGACACTCTCAGGCCGCATCGAGAACAAGGAGGAGTTGGACAGGGATGTAGGAGAGTGGACCAGTCGCCTCACGCCCCGGCTGCTGATGAACACGTTGCAGAAGGCCGGGGTCCCCGCGGGCGTTGTGGCCAGCGGCGAGGACCTCTACTACGACAACCACCTGCGCTCACGGCCCGGAGCCATTGTCTCCATTGACCACAAAGACCTGGGCGTTATCGACTACAAGGGCGTCAACGTGCACCTGTCGGAGACTCCCGGCTGGGCCGGAGACGCCAACCCCGTTCGGGGCCAGGACAACATGTACGTCTTCATGGGCATCCTGGGCCTTGACCACGACCAGATACAGGACCTGGCAGCCAGCGGCACGATTACGTAGGGCGGCGGCTTGCGGCGGCAAGCCGGGATGTGATACAAACATCGAAAGCGGGGTGGCGTTGCCCTGCTCTTCCCTATAAGAGCGACATTAGAGAAGCAGTGTAATGGCCGAGCTTGACTTCATAACCGTAGAGGGCTTCAAGAGCATTGCGTCCATTGAGAAGTTGAAGCTCGGACCCCTCACCGCGCTCATAGGGCCCAACGGCTCCGGCAAGTCCAACTTCCTTGGCGTGTTTTCATTCCTGAACGCCATAAGACAGGGGCGCTTGCAGGAGTACGTTCTCCGTCAGGGAGGGGCCGAAAGGATCCTGCATTTTGGCTCCAAGGTCACTAAGCGAGTCCACATTCATATCTCATTTGCAGATGGAGTTAACCAGTACGAAGTCAACCTTGAACCCGATAGCGTCGACAGGCTGGTTCCATTGGGCGAGTTCGCCTATTTCTGGGACAAAGCAAGATACCCGGAGGAGCCATACTCAGAAAGCTTAAGACGCGTTGGACTGGAAGCCGGGATAAGCCGACTCGCTAGACCTTCTAGACCCCTTAGGCCCTCTAGGCCCCTTAGACCCTCTAGACTCTCTAGACCCTCTAGGCCTTCTAGACCCCTTAGACCCTCTATACCCTCTATACCCTCTATACCCTCTATACCCTCTATGCTCTCTAGAAGTTTGTTGGCCCGCGTGCGGAGCCACTTTGACAGATTGCGTCTCTACCACTTCCACGACACCGGCTTTGACTCCCCTATGAAGAAGACGGCAGGTGTGAATGACAACCGCTACCTGCGCCCGGATGGGTCTAACTTGGCTCCCTTCCTGTACCTGCTCCGTGAAAAGCAGCCTGACTCCTATAGTCTGATCCTGGGCGCAATAAGGCAGGCGGCGCCGTTCTTTCGTGACTTCCGCTTGGAGCCGCTGAGGCTGAACCCGGACAATATGCGTCTGGAGTGGGTACACGAGGGCACAGACGCCTATTTTGACGCGTCTTCCCTGTCCGACGGTACACTGCGCTTCATTGCGCTGGCTTCCCTGTTCCTTCAGCCCGCTGAGTACAGGCCGTCTGTGATCATGGTAGACGAACCAGAACTGGGTATGCACCCCTACGCCATTACCCTGCTGGCGTCGCTTATGAGGCAGGCTTCAACGGAAGCGCAGGTTATAGTCTCTACCCAGTCCTCCCTTCTTCTGGACCACTTTGAGCCGGAGGAGGTTCTAGTAGCGGAGCGGGTAAACGGGGCCACACAATTCAACCAGCTCGATGCTTCCCGGCTTGCGCCTTGGCTGGAGAGCTACAGCCTGGGACAGCTGTGGGAGAAAAACGAACTGGGCGGCCGGCCGAGCCCAGAATGACGGAATGACCCGTATTCTTGCACTGGTGGAGGGCCAGACGGAGGAGAACTTTGTAAGCCAAGTGCTTGCCCCGCACCTGTACGCCTTCGGGTACACTGCCGTCAGCGCTCGCCTGCTTGGGAACACCCGCCAACGCAGCCGTCGCGGCGGTATACGGCAATGGGCCTCCACTCGCTTGGACATCCTTAAGCACCTGAAGGAGGACAGCGCAGCCTTTGTTACCACAATGGTGGATTACTATGGGCTGCCGGATACCTGGCCGGGGCGCAGGGAGTCGGCAAACTTCAGCAGCCTAAGAGAGCGGGCTGCTGGAGTAGAGCGGGCCATCCAGGATGATATCGCCAGTTCTCTTGGCGGCGATTTTGAAACCCAACGGTTTGTTCCCTATGTGGTTATGCACGAATTCGAGGGCCTGCTGTTCAGCGACCCGATTGAGTTCGCTCGTAATATTGGAAAGCCCGACCTGTCTGTCAGCCTCCAGACTATACGCGCGGGCTTCAGTTCCCCGGAAGAGATCAACGACTCCTCTGAGACAGCCCCTTCCAAGCGCGTTCTGGGCTTGTACCCGGGCTACCAGAAGCCCCTGATGGGCGTTGAAGCAGCCAACGCAATTGGCCTGGACGCCATTCGTAGGGAGTGCCCCCTGTTCAGCGAGTGGATAGCCAGACTTGAGCAGATGGCGTAGGACGGGGATAGACTCTCGCGCCTGCGAGAGTCGCGGCCCAACTGAAGTCGTTGTACCAGCTCACGCACTTCGACAAGCTGTGTGCACAGTTCCCCCGTCACACATAGATGACGGGCCCACTGGGAGCGTGTTTAGGCGGGAGCGCCGCCGGTTCCCAACTCGTCATCCGGCTGAAGTCCCCCGCAGTGACTTCATATTCGCTGAAACTCATTCCAGTCCAAGCCCAACTGCCTGATCGCTGAGCGCAGGGTTCCGATCTTCAGGTCGCGCCCGCCCCGGTCGGGCAAAGGGGCGTTTTTTCCAGTTTGAGGATTGAACCATCTCCTATGAGAGCCGCGGCTTCGCGTCGGAATCTCATAACATCCAAGCTCTACCAGCTTGCGGGCAGCGTCCCGGTATCTCACGTCACGGAGACAATGGCCTCCACAGACACCGGGCCGTTGGCATCGTCCACGTGAATACCCGACGGCAGAGGACGTCCCTCGTCCTCGTATATCTCCAAAACTACCGCAAAGACATCCTCGGCATTGGCCAGGCATTCCAGGATGGTGTCACCCTCGGTAATCAACTCCGGCAACAACGGAGAGGTGACAGTGTACCCACCTTCAGGCTGAGGCTCCAGGACCAACGGTATCCTTGCTATCATCTGCTATCCGCTTTAGCCCATCTCAAAGGCATTCTCATACACCCGCATTCTACACAATCGGGTATTCTCCAGCAACAGAAGCGCCTGCAGGTGTTTCCGGGATAGAAAGGCCTCCTAAGCTCACGAAATAGCTGAGTGGGCATTATCGCCGTTATGCAGGCGTTATACGACGCAATACGCAATTGGATAGCCTTACTGATGCAGCACATTGACAAGAAAAGGGCCATTTGTAATAATTTCCTCGGCATCCAATTTCCAAGCGGGAGGTGACCCTTGCCCAAACAGTCCCCGGTCCCCGATGACTTCAGCAAGCCCTTCTGGGACGCTTGCAACGAGGAGCGGCTCATCCTGCAGAACTGCAAGGCCTGCGACGCTAGACGCGGGCTGAACGCGCTGCAATACCCGCCCCAGCCCACGTGCGTCAGGTGCGGCGCGTCGGACACCCTGGAATGGTTGCAGGTGGTCGGCCGCGGCAACATAAGGGAGTACTGCGTGATGTACGACTGCCGGACCCGGTCGCTTCAGGCGGACCAGCCCTTCAACATCGCCTGCATAGAGCTGGAGGAAGACCGCAGCGTCCTGATGTACTCCCATCTGCCCGGCACGCCTGTGGACCAGGTGCCCATAGGGGCAAAGGTGGAGCTGATATTCGAGGTGACCCCGGCCACCGGCCAGAAGGTCCCTGAGTGGCGGGTGGTGGACTAGGTTCACCCTCATTGCATAGACGACAAGCACGCCCGGAAAGAGGTGAAGAATGACTACGGGACCAACTCAAAATGCGCCACTGTCCATGTATCGGAACAAGGAAGGGCTAGGGGTATGGGAGCATCGCGGCAAGGTGGCGGCCGTGGGCATAGGCCACTCCCCCACTGCCCGTCGCTGGGACGAGACGGCTGAGACCAGTCTTGGCGCGTGGTCGATCATGGCCCTGCGAAACGCCCTGGAGGACGCCGGCGTGTCGCCTGACCAGGTGGACGGCCTGGTAATCAGCCCCGGCAGCCTGGGCGAGCCTTGGTCGCCGAGGCCAATCCCCGAGGATTTCGCCAACACGTTCCAGCTTACGGACAACCCCAACGACGGCCTCAGCCAGATGAGCGCGGAGTTCGTGCTCAAGAACATGCCTGAGCTGACCAACGTCCAGTTCACCATGTACGGCCCCGGCTGCATGTCCAACGCCATCTGCGTGGCCGCCCAGGCCATCGGCGACGGCTTGACCAACACCTGCCTTGTGCTCACGGGACGCAACAACCTGGCGGGCCGCTACGGCCAGTACGGCGCGAACGCCCAGGACACCGTTTCAGGCCCGGGGCAGTTCACGGCCCCCTGGGGACCCACCGGGCCCACCGGCGACGCCCTGAGCTTCTCCCAGTACCTCCGCAAGTACAACGTCAGGAAGGAGATGTTCGCCCCCTTTGTCGTCAACGAAAAGCGCAACGGCCTCATGTTCCCTGAGGGCTTCTTCGCACAGCACAGGCCGGACGAAGTCGTCACCATCGAGGACTACCTGGCCGCCCGCTGGATAGTCAAGCCCCTGAACCTGTACGACTGCGACATACCAATGTGCGTCTCAGTGGCCTACCTCTTCACCACGCGGGAGCGTGCCCAGGACATGAAGCAGAAACCCGTCTATCTGCTCACCCACGCGACCACAAAGCCGAACTTCGGCATCTGGCAGACCCTCGAAGGCGCGGAGGCGTCCACCGACAGCACGGCCCGCAAGCTGTACGAAGGCTCCGGCCTCACGCCCGCGGACATCGACATCGAGAACATGTACGACGGCTACACCACCTTCCACAACTACTACCTGGAGAGCCTGCGATGGCACGGTGTGGGCAAGGGCGACGCGCTGCACTTCTACCAGGGAGACATCAGCGTTGAGGGGCCTCACCCCATATCCTCCAGCGGAGGCAACGCCGGAAGCGGCCGCACCCGCATCTGGATGCACACGGACTCCATCCAGCAGCTTCAGCAGCGCGCCGGACGGCGGCAGGTCCGCATAAAGAACGGCCGCCCTGAGACGGCGGTGTCCGGCGGCCCCATGCCCCAGACCGGCGACTTCATGATTTGGGGCGCCGACCCGGACTAACCGCCTGGCTGCTGCCCACGTCTGCGTACCCGGGGGCCTCTCCGTCGTAGATACGGAGAGGCCCCCAAACAGTTCCAGCCATGCGGAGGCGCTGCAAATGGCGCGACATTCATCTGCAATCGTCACTTCAGAGGACGGTTGCTACGGAACACGTAGTGCCAAGTCGGGCGTAGATGCAACACCTTGACAAGGAATATCATATCTATTAACCTTTGTGCAGTGCGAAAGTGAAGGCACAAAATATGGATTGGAGGTGAGAATTGCCTAAACAGTCTCCCGCACCGGCGGAAGGTGATATAACCAAGCCTTTTTGGGACGCCGCAAATGAGGATCGCCTGGTTGTGCAGCGATGCTTGACCTGCACCGACTTGCGCGGGCTCACCGTGCTACAGTTCCCTCCGGAACCCACGTGCAGTTGGTGTGGCTTGGGTGATGAAGTCTTGGAATGGTTCGAAGTGTGCGGTCGCGGGACCATCGTTACCTATGGTATCCTGCACGACGCCGCCCAGAGGCAGCTCCAGCCGGACCAGCCCCTGAACGTGGCTGTCATATCCCTTGAGGAAGACCCCCGGTGCCAGATGCTCTCCCACCTGAGAGACACGCCGGTGGACGAAATCCCGGTTGGCGCAACCGTTGAGGTTGTCTTCGAAGTGACCCCGGCTACGGGACAGAAGGTCCCTGAGTGGCGGGTGGTAGACTAGAACCGCCCCAGGACACGGAAGCCAGTAAATCATAGAGAGAGGTAAGAGATGACTACTCAGAGAGCTCCTGCTTCAATGTATCGGAACCGAGAAGGCTTGGGCGTTTGGGAGCACCGCGGCAAGGTAGCGGCCGTAGGAATCGGCCACTCCCCCACCTCCCGGCGCTGGGACGGCACCGCCGAGAACTGCATCGGCGCCCTGGCTCTTGACGCGCTGCGCAAGGCCATCGCCGACGCCGGCGTGAACCCGGCGGACGTTGACGGCCTGGTGCTGGACCCCGGCACCACCACCGGCGCCCACTGGGAAGAGGGCGACCCCATTCCCATGGACGTGGTCAACGCCTTCAACGCAACTGACGACCCCCTGGACGGCATCGCAAAGCTGAGCGCCGAGTGGATCCTGAAGAACATGCCTGAGCTAACGGGCATCAACTTCACCATGTACGGCCCGGGCTGCATGTCCAACGCCATCGTCGTAGCCGCTCAGGCAGTCGGAGACGGCATGACCCACACCTGCCTGGTGCTCAAGGGCTGGCACAACCTGGCCGGCCGGTACTACCAGGGCGGCGCCGCTGCCATGGACACCGTGGCCGGCAACGCCTGGGGCCAGCTGTGGGGCACCCGAGCGGGCACCACGGACGCCTTCACCTTCCAGGAGTACCTGATGAAGTACGGCAAGACCCACGACATGATGGCCAACTTCATTGTCAACTCCAAGAGCAACGGCCTCCTGTTCCCGGAGGGCTTCTTCGCGCAGAACAGGCCTGACGAAATCACCCGCGAGGACTACATCAACGCCCGCTGGATCGTCAAGCCCCTGAACCTGTTTGACATGGACATCCCCATCATGGCCACGGCCGCGTACCTGTTCACCACGGCCGAGCGGGCCAAGGACATGGCGCAGAACCCCGTATACATCCTGAACCACTGCACCACCCGCCCGAAGTTCGGACTCAACCAGGGCCTGGAGAACGCCATGCTCTCCACCGAGGCCACTGCCCGCAAGTCCTACTCCGGCGCAGGCATCACTGCCTCAGACCTGTCCTTTGAGAACATGTACGACGGGTTCACGGTCTTCCACAACCACTACCTGGAGGGCCTCCGCTACGCCGGCATGAAGAGGGGCGAGGTCCTGGACTTCTACGAGTCCGAGGACATCAGCATCCAGGGTCCCCACCCCGTGTCCCCCAGCGGCGGCAACTGCGGAAGCGGCCGGACCCGCTTCTGGATGCACACCGACACCATCCAGCAGCTCCAGGGCCGGGCGGGAGCCCGCCAGATCCGGAAGCCGGCAGAGATCGGCATCTCCGGCGGCCCCATGCCCCAGGGCGGCGACTTCACGGTGTGGAGCTCCACCCCCGGCTAAACCCTCCTATAGAGAGGAAATAGTCAGAGGCAAAAGCAAGGGCCTCCGCTCCAATTGGAGCGGAGGCCCTTGGGTTTTCCAGGATTCAAGACCTACTCTAATTCATGCGCACTTGCATGCCACTGTTCCACTGTCCATGCCATCTTATGTGACCACACCGCATCCACTACAGGTCCAATAACCGATGGTAACGCCGCGGCAGGCGTTCCAGATACAGGTGGTGTCGGAGATAGAGTCCTACGGGCGGTACGTCCACTGACTCCGGCTCTGGGCCGCTAAACTCTACGTTCTCCGCCTCGCATATAAAGCGCGCTACCTCTTGGATCCTGGGGTGCACTTTGACTTCAAGCCTTTTCACGGCCCTCTGCAAGGTTTTGTTCTTGCTGTCCATACTGGACTCCAACTCTTCCAGCTCGCTGCTAAAGTCGCTCTCGATCTGGGACCTCTCTCCCCTTAAGCTGACATAGTCCCTCAGCAGACTAATCATCTTTGTCCTGGGGCGCAGACCTATGGCCAGCATAAGGAGAGGCAGCAGAAGAACAGCCTGTGGCCCCCCCAGCATGGCAATCAGAGACGACGATGCGACTGCCGCTCCACCCCACCTGGAAACCGACGTGAGCGTGGGGCCGGTGAGCTCCTTCTTGAGCTTCTGGGACGCCTGAGCCTCTGCCGTTGACGCACTCTTCATGTGTGCGCCCCAAGCCTTCTCCAATTCCTCCTTGGCTTCATTGAACTGCCGCACAAAGTCCTGCTCAAGCTCTTCAATGAAGTGTTCCACCTCGTAGTCGCTGTCCCTGGCAGACCAAACCTCTATCTTGGGACGGACAAATACGCCTGACCGCAGATTGTCCAGCATCTCCTCAAGGTTGAACACAAAGGCGTAGTCCTCCACGCTTGGGCCGGTGGGAAGCATAAACGCAGGAACCGGACATTCCGGGAAGACGCTATTGAAAGCGACCTTCGGCGCCGAGGCGACGGCGTCTATTGTAGTACCAGCGGCCGATGCGGTCGCACCAGCGGCGCTTCCAACTGCCGAGGTAGTTGCCTCTGCAGCACTGCCTACACCCGAGGCCGTTGCATCTGCGGCCTTCCCGACGGCCGATGTGGTTGCCTCTGCAGCCTTTTCAGCAGTTGACGAGGCCGCATCGGCAGCTTTCTTGGACGCTCTCTTTGCCTTATTGGCCGCCGACCGGCTTGTATCTCTGAATCTTTGCATCTTCCCTCCTTAGCTCACAGCCCCGCCAACTCCACCAGCTTCGCCTCCCGTTTGCCGTCGCCAAGCTCCAGGATGGCAACCTGGCCCAGCTTGCGAACGTTCTTGGGCAGCGATGGGCTGCCAGGGTTGATGAAGAGAATGCCCTCGTGCTCCTCAACCATTGCGTACAGCGTGCGCCCGAAGACCACAATGTCCACCGGCCTCTCGAAGAAGTCCGTCACCATCTGTGTCAGCAACTGGTCCGGTAGCCGCTGCCTGCCAATGGCCCCGGGCATGACCTCGTCGCTCAGCCTTGGCAGCCAGATCTCGTTGGTCATTCCTATGGTCTGGCCCTCCAGCTCCAGGAACTGGTTCTCGGCCACCCGCGGGTCGCCGGGGACCTCCAGCATGAATGGCTGCGGCTGCTCCGCCTGGCCACCCTCCAGCCGTGCCGCCGCCGTCACCGGCGCAATGCCCTCCAGCCAGTCCAGCACCTCCTTGGAGTGGATGCCGCCTGCGTGCAGGATCATGTCCACGCCCTCGAAGGCCCGGGCCACCTCCTGCGGTACTTCCTCTCCACTGCCGGCGCGGGTATCGGAGATGATGCCAATCTTCATAACTACCTCCAGCTATATTGCCCTTGACTCAACAAAAATAAGGCCGTTACCGGCCCGGCTTCAACAGCGAACTCACTATGCCACACTTGAGGATATGCCGCAACCGCGAAGCCTAGGGCGCTAACACTTCCACGCATCGCAATAAGCCATACAAAACGCCAAGAATGCAGGAACGACGCCTGCAGGACGCCCATCGCGCTCCTCGACGCAGGGCGGTTGGGTCCGGAGCGGCCTGATAGCTGTACCGACAGCTGGGCAAGATTAAGCTATCCGAAACACCAATTACACGCTCTCGCCGTTGACAGCCTCACCTTATTCACCTAGAATCCCTTTGGCGTGCCATTCTATATTTTGGAGGTGGGAATTGCCCAAACAGTCGCCGATACCGGATGAACTGAGCAAGCCCTTCTGGGAGGCTTGCAACGAGGAACGGCTGGTCTTGCAGAACTGCACGAAATGCAACTTGCTTCTGCACCCGCCTGAGCCATCCTGCGAACAGTGCGACTCAAGTGACTATCTGGAGTGGAAGGAGGTCAGCGGCCGGGGCAAGGTCTACTCCTACGGCGTCATGCATGACTGCCGCGTGAGGATCCTGCAGCCCGACCAGCCCTTCAACATCGCCCTGGTGCAGCTTGAGGAGGACCCGGGCATTCTCTTCTACTCCCACCTGCCCGGCACTCCCGTGGACCAGGTGCCCATAGGCGCCTCCGTTCAGGTGGAGTTCGAGACGACTCCGACAACGGGCCAGAAGGTCCCGGAGTGGAGAGTGGTTGGCTAGTCCTGATCGCCATCGCATTGATGACCCGATAACTCAGAAAGGAGTAGGAAATGACAACTTCAAGAACTCCATACGCGCCGAGATCCATGTACAGGGGCGTAGAGGGACTTGGCGTATGGGAGCACAAGGGAAAGGTGGCGGCCGTGGGCATAGGCCACTCCCCCACCGACCGTCGCTGGGACCTCAGGCCCGAGACCAGCGTGGGCGCTTACGCCATCATCGCCCTGCGCAACGCAATGGAGGACGCAGGCATCTCGCCTGACCAGGTCGACGGCCTGGTGCTCGACCCGTCCACAACCACGGGCGCAATGTGGCCTGCGGACAGGCCCATCCCCGATGAGTTCTCCCAGGCATTCAAGCCCGGAGCGAACAAGGTTGACGGCATCAGCTCCCTGAGCACGGAGTGGCTGGTTGCCAACATGCCGGAGCTCAGCAACATCAACTTCACCATGTACGGGACCACGTGCATGTCCAACGCCATATGCGTGGCCGCGCAGGCCATTGGCGACGGCATGACCAACACGTGCCTGGTGCTCAAGGCGTGGGACAACCTGGAGGGCCGCTACGCCCAGGGCGGCGACAACGCCCTGGACACCATCGGCGGCAGCGGCCAGTGGAGCAACCCCTGGGGAGCCACCGGCCCCTACTACCCCGCCCACTGGTTCACCAGCTACACCAACAAGTACGGCGGCAACCACGACATGATGGCGCCCTTCGTTGTGAACTCCAAGCGCAACGGCCTTCTCTTCCCGGAGGGCTTCTGGGCGCAGCATCGACCGGAGCCGCTCAGCGTTGAGGACTATCTCTCCGCAAGGTGGATCGTCAAGCCCGTCAACCTGTACGACTGCGACATCCCCATAACCGTCGCCGTCGCTTACGTCTTCACGACTACCGAGCGGGCCAAGGACATGAAGCAGAAGCCGGTCTACATCCTCAACCACTCCGAGGCCAGGCCGAAGCCCCGGAGCGTCGAGCTGACCCTGGAGGAGTGCGAGGACTCCGCGGCCAGCCTGGGCCGCAGGCTGTACGAGGGCGCCGGCATCACCAACAATGACCTCTCCTTTGAGAACATGTACGACGGCTACACCCTGTTCCACCACCTGATGATGGAGGGCCTGGAGTACCGGGGCGTCAAGAGGGGCGAGGGTCTGGACTTCTACCAGACGGACATCAGCATTGAGGGTCCGAACCCCGTTTCGCCCAGCGGCGGCAACGCCGGAAGCGGCCGGACCCGCATCTGGATGCACACGGACTGCATCCAGCAAATCCAGGGTCGCGCCGGCGCACGTCAGATCAGGATTCCGGCGGAGACGGGCGTCTCCGGCGGCCCGCACCCTCGCGGCGGCGACTTCGTTGTGTGGGGCTCAACCCCGGACTAGAAGCTGGACGGCCTTGCAAGACACGCCGGTAGGGGCGGTTCGCGAACCGCCCCTACTCTTTTCATGTGCCAATCGCGGGACATCTCGCAGGCAGGCCTCCAGATTGACACCAAGGGTGCATTCCCATATCATCCCCACAAGTCCAAAATAGTAGAGCGGAGGTGAACTTTGAAACCATCCCCGGTACCGGACGAGGTCAGCAAGCCCTTCTGGGACGCCTGCAACGAGGGACGTCTTGTAGTGCAGAGCTGCAAGGATTGCGTCTGGCTACAGCACCCACCCCAGAGGGCGTGCGCGTCATGCGGCTCAGACAACATGGAGTTCCAGGAGATGAATGGGCGCGGGAAGATACACGGATACCTGATCAGCCATGACTCCCGGGTTATGATGTTGCAGGAGATCCAGCCCTTCAACCTCGCCGTGATAGAGCTGGAGGACGCCCCGGAAATCAAGATGCTCTCCCACCTCCCCGGCACTCCCACCGACGAGATACCGGTTGGAGCAACGGTCCAGGTGGAGTTTGAGCCTACGTACAACGGCCAGAAGGTTGCCGAGTGGAGGGTGGTCGACTAGGCCCCTCCCGTCCTGAATCATGAATCCATACCAAGCCAGCTACAGAAAGAGGTGAAAATATGGCGCCAACTCAAAATGCACCGGCTTCAGTGTATCGTCGCGACGAGGGGCTGGGCGTCTGGGAGCATCGCGGCAAGGTTGCAGTCGCGGGATACGGACAGGCCCCGACCGCTCGTCGATGGGACGGCAGCCTTGAGACCAGCCTTGGCGCGTGGCAGATTCTCGCAGTCGAGAAGTGTCTTGCAGACGCCGGCATCACCATCGACGACGTCGACGGCGTAGTCGCCTGCCCACAGGGCATGGGCGACGTATGGACGCCCCGGGAGTACTTCGCCCCACCCTACGACTCCGAGGACGGCCTCAGCGGAGTGAGCGCGGACTGGATTGTACAGAACATGGGCATGAAGAACGTCAAGTTCACGTCCCACGGGCCTGCCTGCATCTCCAACGCGCTGTGCGTCGCCGCCCAGGCCGTTGGCGACGGCCAGACTGAGGTGTGCCTGGTGATCAGGGCCACCGGCAACATGCCCGGTCGATACCACCAGAACCCCTCCAACGAGGTGTCCGGCAACAACCAGTGGATGGACCCCTGGGGCTGGGGCCTCATGCCCCAGATCGGCTTCGGCTTTGAGTCCTACTGCCGCAAGTACGGCTCCAACCACGACCGCATGGCCCCCTTCGTCGTGAACCAGCACAGGAACGGGCTGATGAACCCGGAGGGGTTCTACTACCAGCATCGCCCTGAGCCATTCACCGCCGAGGACTACCTGGCCGGCCGCTGGCTCCAGAAGCCCCTGAACATCTGGGACGCCGACCTGCCCATCCAGACTGCGGTGGCATACCTGTACACCACCGCGGAGCGGGCCAAGGACATGAAGCAGCCCCCCGTCTACATCCTCAACCACGTCACCCAAAGGGGCGTTGTGCGCAGCTACGTTGAGACCCTGGAGGAGACCGAGGCCTTCACCGACAGCATCGCCAAGAAGGTGCTGGAGGGCTCAGGGCTCACGCCGGGCGAGATCGACATCTACAACCCCTACGACGGCTACACGCTCTTCACCCAGTACTACCTGGAGGGCATGGGCTGGCACGGCGTGAAGCGCGGCGAGGCCCACGACTTCTACGAAGGCGACATCAGGGTAGAGGGGCCGCACCCCTTCAGCTCCAGCGGCGGCAACTCCGGCAACGGCCGGACGCGCTGGTGGATCTACACCGACTCCATCCAGCAGCTGCGGGGCCAGGCGGGCCAGCGGCAGGTCACCATCAAGAACGGCCGCCCAGAGACCGCCGTCGCGGGCGCTTTCACCCCCGGCGCATCCGACTGGACCGTCTTCGGCACAAGCCCCGACTAGACGACCGGTCGAGAACGCTAAAGGACCTTCCTGTGAGCCTCCTCCACCCAATGGGTGAGGAGGCTCACACTTACACTATAGCTGAAGGGAGCACAGAGTATGGCAATCTTTCTGACTGAAGAGGACGTCCGGCGCCTCCTGCCAATGGACGAGGCGATAGAGACGGTGGAACAGGGCCTGCGGGAGCAGGGCAACGGCACAGGCCTCAACGTGCCCAGGTATAGAGCGCAGGCTGGCGGAAGAGGCATCACCATGATGACCTCCGTCCTGGGAGATCGCGGCGTTGCCGGGTTCAAGGCTATGGGCGCGGGCGGCTCTCTTGTGCTGCTCTACGGCGGCGAGCCTCATCGCCTCCTGGCCGTGATGCAGGCAGGCGCCCTCGGTCAGATACGCACAGGGGCAGCCTCCGGCGTGGCCACCAGGTACATGGCCCGGGAGGACTCCGCCACAGTCGGGATGATTGGCGTCGGGAACCAGGCCATTACCCAGATAGAGGCCGTATGCGCCGTGCGCCAGATCAGCTCCGTCAAGGTCTTCAGCCGGACGCCGGAGCGCCGGGAGGAGTTCAGCCGCCGGATGAGCGAGTCCCTGGGCGTGGAGGTGGTCCCGGTCTCGTCTGCAGAGGAGTCGGTGAGGGACACGGACATAGTCATCGCCATAACCAACGTGCGCACCCTGGACCCCGTCCTGTTCGGCGACTGGCTGGAGCCTGGCATGCACATCAACGCCGCGGGCGCAAACTCCATCAACCGCCGCGAGCTGGACGAAAAGGCCGTGACCATGTCCTCCATCATAGTCGCGGACGCCGTGGACCAGGCAAAGCTGGAGTGCGCCGACCTCGCCATTCCCATCGACGCCGGGCTGATGACCTGGGATCGGGTATTGGAGCTGGGCCAGGTGGTGACGGGCCAGGCTCCGGGCCGCAATTCGCCGGATGACATCACCCTCTTCGAGTCCCAGGGCATAGGGCTGGAGGACGTTGCGGCCGCGGCCCACATCTACGAGCGCGCCCAGGCCGAAGGCGCAGGCGTTCCCCTACCCTTCTAGGAAACCTGTGAGCAAGTGGAGTTCCTGCGGGAGGAGGCATTTGCACAACCACGCTGTTATCCAGAAAGAAGTGCGTTTATCGTCATTCCCGCGAAAGCGGGAATCTGTTTCCCTCTATATCGGACGCCCTGGATTCCTGCTTCCGCAGGAATGACGAGATTGTGGAATGACCATTCACCTATTCAGAGGTTCCCCAAGGTCGTGGCTCTGCGTATCGCACTGACCGCGCTCCTCACCCTGCTCGTGCTCGTATGCCTCCTCGCAGGCTGCGAACAACCTGTAGACACGCCCACCGCCGCACCCTCCCCCACCCCACCACCCACCCGCGAGCCTGTGCCTACGCCAACCCGCGCCGCTACGTCAACCGATACTCCCGCCCCGGCCACAACGCGGCAGTCTCCACCGGCCGCTACGCCGACGGCAACCCCGACACCGCCCACGCCTGCCATGTCTCTGCCACTCCCAGCCCTCCGCGTGGAGCGGGCATTCCCCAGCCTGGACTTTCGCAGGCTCACCAACATGGTGCAGCCGCCCGGAGCGCCGGAGCTCTTCTTCGTAACGGAGCAGCCCGGCGTTGTCCGGGTGTTCCCCAACGACCCGGACGCGGCGGAGGCCGCGATTTTCCTGGACATCCGGGACAGGGTCAGCGATGAGAACAACGAGGAAGGCTTGCTGGGCCTGGCCTTCGACCCGGGGTACGCCTCCAGCGGACATTTCTACGTCTACTACTCCGCCGCTTCGCCTAGGCGCTCTGTCGTGTCCCGCTTCACCGCCAAGGATGACAACCCACTCGCGGCGGACCCGAACAGCGAGGTGGTCATCATGTGGGTCACACAGCCCTACGGGAACCACAACGGTGGACAGCTGGCGTTCGGGCCGGACGGCTATCTGTACGCCGGGCTGGGGGACGGCGGCAGCGCGGGGGATCCAAGAGGCAACGGGCAGAATCTCGGTACGCTGCTGGGGGCAGTCCTCCGCATCGACCCAAGCAGCCCGTCCGGCGACGTGAACTACACCATACCGCCGGATAACCCCTTCGTAGGCGTTGAGGACGCTCGCGGTGAGATATGGGCCTACGGCCTGCGCAACCCGTGGCGTTTCTCCTTCGACAGGGAGACCGGCGCGCTCTGGACGGGCGACGTGGGTCAGAACAGGCTGGAGGAGATTGACCTGGTTGCCAGAGGGCTGAACTACGGCTGGAACGTTATGGAGGGAAGCCAGTGCTTCTCCCCGCGCTCCGGCTGTGACGGCTCGGCTTACGAAGCGCCCGTCGCCGAGTACGGCCGCTCAGACGGCTGCTCCGTCACCGGCGGCTACGTCTATCGCGGCAATGATATTCCGGCGCTGTTTGGCGCGTACGTCTACGGAGATTACTGCTCAGGCAAAATCTGGGGCTTGCGCCACGACGGCCGGTCGGTCACGGAGCAAGCGCTCCTTGTGGAGTCCGGCCTGCTGATCACGTCCTTCGGAGAGGAAGCGGAAGGTAACCTGTACGTGTTGTCCAGGGATGAGGGCATCTACAGGCTTGTGACGGCGCAGCGGTAGGTCGTTCCCGCGCCGCGCGGGGCTACAGGTTCAGGGTTACCTCGCCTGCGGCCAGCGTCTGCACCGACCCGTCGTCCCGACGCAGGAGCAGCGACCCGTCTTCGTCCACGCCCTGTGCAAAGCCCTCCAGAATTGAGCCACCTGACGCCACCTGTATACGCTGGCGAATGGTGTCCAGAAGTCCGGCCCAGCTCTCCCTGACGGACACGCCCCGGGAAACGCCGGCGTAGAGCGCCTCCATCTCCTCCAGAATGGCCGCCAGGAGGTCCAGGCGCGAGTACGGCCGCCCCAGCTCCCGCTTGAGGCTGGTGGCTATGTCGCTGATCTCCGAGTGGCCCGCGGGGTCGAAGTTGACGTTCACTCCCATCCCGACTATCGAGAAGCCCTCGGATCTCTCTGTGGCTGCCGACCCCTCGATTAGGATGCCACCTATCTTCCGGCCGCTGACGCGTACGTCGTTGGGCCACTTGATGGTGACCAGTGTCGCAGGCTCTACAATCCTGGCGAGCACGTTGGCAAGGGCCAGGGACGCCATCATGCTGAGCTGGGATGAGGCCTCCACGCTGGGCCGCAGGACCAGGGAGAAGAGAAGATTGACCCCCGGTGGAGACACCCATGACCTCTGAAACCGCCCTCGACCCTGGGTCTGCTCCTCCGCCAGCACAAGCGTGCCCTCCTGGGCCCCGTCAAGGGCCGCCTTCCTGGCCTCATCCATTGTTGAGGACACGGACTGGTGGAAGTCCACGCGCCTTCCCAGGGTTGTAGTGCGCAGAACGGCCAGAACGGAATCGCGGTTCAACTGGTCTTCTTGAAGCATCTCAACGCCCCCCGTTTGGTGCATCATTCATGTCCTGATTGCCTCAGCGTCTGCGTTCCGGCGTTCCTGACGCCGTCCCGGTCGTATCGTTGATAGGCAGGCCTGTAAGCCGAGTCCTGTATCCCGAAAGTACGGGACGGCGATCATCTATCTGGGACTTCAATTGCTCGAAGCCTCTAGCGGCCAACCCGGGGACGGGCCGGGCTCCCTGAGTCCCCCTATTAGGCCTTGCACCGGGTGAGGTTTGCCATGCCTCCGGTGTCGCCATCGGAGCGGTGAGCTCTTGCCTCACCATTTCAACCTTACCCCGAAAGGTCGGGGCGGTGTGTTTTCTGTGGCACTTTCTGTCGGGTTTCCCCGCCTGGCCGTTAGCCAGCACCCTGCCCGGCGGAGCTCGGACTTTCCTCCCCGACTGCGTCAGGGCGATCGCCCGGCCTGCCTATCAACTCAGTCCCAGTTTATCACCGGCGGTTGACGGGGTCAAAAGAGATCTGTCCCTATCTCTCCTGGACAACGTCCGCGCCAAGGGTGGTTATGCGCTCCACGTCTATGACAATGGCAAATCCCTCGCGCTCCGGGTCCCTGTCAAGCTCCGGCTGTACAACCCTGGCCATCACCTCTTCCCGCACCGACCCGTCCCGGTGCACCGTCGCATCGCCGTAGAACCGCCACGCCAGCCTTGTGGCCGGGTCCCTGTACATCACCACAACCTTGGGGTTCTCCTCAATGTGCTCCAGGATGGTGCGCCTGCTGCGCTCCCAGTACGCAAGGCGGCTGTCGTCCAGGGCCATAACACTGCCCTTGAACCCAAGGTTAGGCTCTCCGGCGGAGGAGGCCGTAGCCACAACGCAGGGCGTCCCGTTGGCCAGGGCGTTGTTGATTGCCTCTCGCATCTCTTCAGTAAACTGGATCATTCCTCACTCCTCCTCAGTCAAAGTAACTTGGATCGAGTCGTCTCCCACCGAGACCCTGGAGACAAGGGCCCGGACAATGTAGCCAGTTGCGCCCGCGTCCAGGGAGTCCCAGGTGCGAAGCAGGCCCGATGCGTCCCCTCCGGCAAGGGCGTCCGCAAGCTCCCCGCTGGCGGCCGATTCCGCCTTCAGCGACTCCCGATGCGCGTCCAGTTCATCCAGGGCATCCTTGACGTGCCCCAGCGATATTGCGCCGGTTGCCGCCCTTTCCAATGTCCTGACAAACTGGGTCTCAAGCCGCTTGACGCTCTTCGCCTCCGCCGGACTCGGCTGGGCAGCGCTGTCCACGGGCCTCAGCCTAGCACGGCCGCTCGCCAAGGCATCCCTGACCTGCCCCATCACCTCGCCCTCCAATGCCTCAGAACGCCTCGTTCGGTAGCCGCACACCCCCTGGTTCGTCCGCGACTGGCACTGGTAGTACCGGTAGCTCCCGACACTGCTGGTGCCGTCCTTCCGGCGCCAACCCTGACGCCTGCTCACGCCAATCATCCTGTTGCCGCAGGAGTCGCAGAAGGCGACGCCGGACAGGAGAAACGGCTTCTGCTCGGAGCGCGGCGTCCGCCTTGCGCCCAGGCGCGACATCTTCTTCTGGGCCGTGTCGAAGTCCTCAGGGTTGACTATCCCCGGGTGGCTTCTGGGCACCCTCATGCCAAACCTGGTGTAGGTCCCCAGACAGGCGCGGTTTCGCAGCACGTCCCTCACAGTCACAATGCTCCAGCTGCCGCCGCCGCGGGTGGGCGTCTCCCGCTCGTTGAGGTAGCGCACAATGCGCCTCATGCCCATATCGCCCCGGACGTACAGCCTGAAAATCAGGTTCACGGCCTCAGCCTCTTCCGGCATCACCTCCAGCGCGCCCTGGGACCCGATCCTGTAGCCGTAGGGAGGCTTCCCCAGCCCCTCTCCCCGAAGGGCCTTGGCCATCATCGCCTCCTTGATCCGCTCCCCCCTGGGCCCGCCACCGCCCTTCCCGCGCCACCGTCCGAGGGCCTGCTGGAACGGGTCAGGCATATGCTCGTCGTCGCAGACGACCCTGCAGCCCAGGGCCTCCAACTCAAGCATACGGCGGACGGAGGACTCCAGGGTGGTCCCGAAGTGATGAGGGCCCGCGGTGACGACAAGGAACTCTGCGCCGGACTCCGTCACAAAATCGAGCATGTCCCCGAACTTTGGACGCTTGCCATCCCCGGTTTCCGGCTCTACGAAAGTCTCCACGGGCTGGTGCCCCTTGCGGTTGCAGTAGCCGGAGAATGAGTCGAGAAGGTCGGCCTCTTCCCGGTCATCGCGACCTTCGGCGAAGTAACCTATGGCCTTCATTAGAGGTCAGCCTGCATAGAGGAGGCAGCTGCAACTTGGGCACTTCACGGGTTCCGGCGATGTGCGGGCCTGCTGCACCACCCTGGTGGGAAGCGCTATGCGGCAACCCTGGCAGGTGCCCCGCTCCACCCGGGCCACTGCGACACCCTGCCGGCTGGAGCGAAGGTTGTCATAGAGACTGAGATGAGCGGCGCTAACCTGGGAGGACATGCTGTCTCGCCTCCTCTGCAGCTGGGCCAGGCCATCCTGCAGACTGGACTTCTCCTTATGCAGCCGCCCGCTCTCCTGCTGCCAGTTGTCCTCCATCTCCTTGAGATCGGTTTCAAGGCCCTGGAGCCTGTTCTCCGTCTCCTCGACAGCCTCAAGGGCCTGGAGCAGCGTCTCCTCGTGTCCCTTCTGCTGCTCCTTGAGCATGTTCAGTTCCGCCTGCAGGTCTTCCAGCTCTCTGGGGTTGCGGACAGTGCCGCCGTAGAGCTTTCCCTCCGCCTCGCCGGACTTTGTCTGCGCCGCCTCCACAATGAGCTCAACCTCTCTGCGCTCGGCCTGCTGCTTCCTGAGGGCGACCCTGGCCTCTTCCACCGCCTGTCGAGTCTCTACGAGCAGCCGCGTATCCGCCAGGGCCGCATCGACGGAGGCGATGCTCTGGCTGTGCTTCTCTATCTCCCGGTCAACGCCTAGGAGTTCGTAAAGTTGCTGGACAACGGTCATTATACGGCTCGCGTGGCTGCTATTGTATGGAGGCGTCTCCCGACTGTCAACAAAAGCCGTCCCCGGGCCAAGCCCGGAGTTTGTGAATACTTGAACAATCATACCGCCGGTGCTACACTCAAAGTAGCGGATGGTTCCTTGGAACAGCCGTTGAACACGTCAAAAGAATGAGCCGTATCCGGCCCGGAGGGATGATGAAGAAGTGGGTCTTATACACCAGCATAGCGATAGTAGCGATATTCGGGCTTGCCTGCGGAGGAGGCAGCGACCCTGAGCCGACCTCCACCCCGGCGCCCACGGCCACGCAGCCGGCAATGGTCGATCCCACGCCCACTACACCGGCCGCCGTGAACACGCCCAGCGCCCCGTCCGGCGACGGCCTGTCCCTCGGCACACCCAACAGCGACGACCTGGTCTACGACACCGAGTCACTCTCCGCCAAGGCCGGGGAGACTGTGACGGTGACGTTCAACAACAACGCAGTCACCCAGCAGCACAACTGGGCGCTGGTGCAGCCCGGCACCAAGGACGATGTTGCGCTGGCCGGCCTCACAGAGGTGGACACCGACTGGCTCAAGCCGGGCGACCCCAACGTAATCGCCAGCATACGGCTGCTGGACCCGGGAGAGTCCGAATCGGTCACATTCACGGCGCCCGAGGCCGGGAGATACCAGTTCGTGTGCACGTTCCCCGGCCACAACCCGACCATGTTCGGCACGTTTGAGGTCACGCCATAGAGCCGGGCGCAGCCTCGACTTCGCAACGCAAAGAGAGCGGCGGACCGGGCTCTACCCGGTCCGCCGCTCTGTTTTGTCGACTTGAAGGGGGTATGCCCGCTCCGGCCGCGGGAATCGGCATCTGCTAGTCCGGAGTGGGAATCGAAGACAGGTTGATCATCCCGGCCATGTAGCCTGCCCCAAACCCGTTGTCTATGTTGACCACCGCAATGCCGGGACTGCAGGAGTTCAGCATGGTCAGGAGGGCCGCCAGGCCCTGAAAGTTGGCCCCGTAGCCAACGCTGGTTGGCGCTGCAATGACCGGCACGGAGACCAGCCCTCCAATGAGGCTCGGCAGCGCGCCCTCCATGCCCGCCACCGCCACAATGACCCTCGCGCTTCTGAGCGTTGCCAGATTCTCGAACAGCCTGTGCACCCCGGCAAGGCCCACGTCCCACAGACGCTCAACCGAGTTGCCCATAACCTCTGCGGTGATGGCGGCCTCTTCAGCCACCGGCAGGTCGGAGGTGCCGGCGGCGACCGTGAGCACGCCGGGAACCGGAGGGTCTTCGTTTGAATGCCGGTCCACCACAATAGCCCTGGCGAGATCGCTGTAGCGGGCCTCCGGCAGCGCCTCTTTCACAACCTCGAACGCGTCGGGGTCCGCCCTTGTAATGAGGACTTTGGATGAGTTCTCGGCTATCCTCCGGGCAATCTGAGACAGCTGCTCCGGCGTCTTGCCCGGAGCGTAGACAACCTCCGGAAAGCCCGTGCGGATGGCGCGGTGGTGGTCCACCTTGGCAAACCCCAGGTCTTCAAAGGGAAGCGTACGCAGCTTTTCGACTGCCTCCCCTACCCCGACCTCCCCGCGCTGCACCCGCTCCAGCAGCTGCTCTAGCCTCTTGTCGTCTATGTCACTCCTCCGAGGGGCTTCCTGCGTCAGCTGTCGCCGGGCCTCGCGGCCCGTGCGCTCGCTGCAGATGCAATGTCCCTGAGATAATTAAAGTCGTATATCCCAGTCTCATGGGCGTCGCTCCAGAGCAGGCGAATGGCGTAGTTGCCCACGGGCATCCAGTCTATCAGCCACACCCCCTCAACGTCCGCGATATTGTCGATGTCCACGCCGCGATGATCGCGCTTGCACAGGACGCACGGGCAGGCGCCTCTCAGAAAGGCCCAGGGAATGATGCTCGTGTGTCCGTCATCCCAGGTTATCACGAAGGTCTCGTCATCGTCTGAGACCTCTACGGCTTTGGCAGCCGCTCTCTTCGCCCCATATTCAGTGGACATACCCTTTGTTCCTGCATAGGATTCAGTCTGAATCGCAGTGCATTGTACCCCATTTCAGAGGGAGGCCGAAACAGCCGCTCCGCTCCGGTTGCCCGCCAGCCGGCCTCAAACTATCATTGTGCCAGGTGCGTCATGTTCCAACCGAAGTTCATCGTAGATGTCAACGCCGGTCGGCTTGCCAAGTGGCTGAGGATCATGGGCTACGACACGGCCTATGTGCCCGGCATAGAGGACGGCAAGCTCGTCAGTATCGCCAGAGACGAGGGTCGCATACTCCTCACCCGGGATCGCAACGTCATGAAGCGCAGGCCAATAGCCAAAGGCGAGATACAAGCCCTGCTGCTGGCAAGCGACCGCCTGGACGGGCAACTTCGCCAAGTCGTAGATGCCTTCCGCCTGGACGACCGGAGGGCCTTTTCTTTCTGCATCGAGTGCAACGTGCCGCTGAGAAGGGCCGAGAGAGAGGACATCCGGGAGAGGGTGCCTGCGTACGTGTTTCAGACCCAGGAGCAAATAGACGAGTGCCCCTCCTGCAGGAAACCCTACTGGAGGGGCACTCATTGGCGCAACGTGCGTCGAGAGCTAGCCAGGATGGACTCGTCTTGAGTTGCTGTTACACATAAGCTGGGCCGCCGTCTAGAGGCCGGGGATTATGCTGCGAATTTTCCCTGGGAACGCAGTACCCGAGGCCCCATTCTCCTTCAAGCCTGTTGCGATAAGGGTGAGCTTCACAGAGTCCTCCAACTCTTCATCGGTGGACATACCGAAGAATATGGAGGCATTCTTCTTCACAGTCCTGCCAATCAGGTCGCCGGCGGCGTTGACGCCTCCCAGTGTCAGGGTGTGGCCGCCCTTGACCGAGAACAGAACGCCCTGCGCGCCCTTGATGGACATGTTCAACAGCGGGTTGGCCATAGCCTGTCGGGCTGCGTCGACCACACCCATCTTGCCGCGGCCCTGGCCGATGGCCATGAGCGCCGCGCCGGGGAAGCCCATAATGGTCCTCACGTCCGCGAAGTCAACGTTGATTTCGCCGGGGACGTTGATCAGCTCGGAGACGCTGAGAATGCCCTGTGTGACCACGTCGTCGGCGGTCTTGAAGGCGTCCAGCATCTCTGCGTCGTGGTCCACGTATCGCAGGAGCCTGTCGTTGTGGATAACGATGAGGTTGTCCAAGAACGGGCGCAGCCGGGACACGCCGGCGATGGCCTGGCCAATCCGGCGGCTTCCCTCAAAGCTGAAGGGTGTGGTGACCACACCGACTACCAGAGCGCCCATGTCCTTGGCAATTGAGGCCACTACCGGGGCAGCGCCGGTGCCGGTGCCGCCGCCCATGCCGGACGTAATGAACACCAGCTCAGCGTTCTTCAGCGCGGCCCGGAGGTCCGCCTCAGACTCCTCGGCGGCCTTCTCGCCCATCCTGGAGTCACCACCGGCTCCCCAGCCGTGAGTAGCCCTGGCGCCGATCTGAACAACGTCAACGTTCGGGAGGGCGGGCTCAAGGGACTTGATGTCCGTGTTGACCATCACGAACTTCACTCCGGGAACCTCGTCCATAACCATTCGCCGGACGCAGTTGCATCCGCCGCCACCGACTCCCACTACCTTGATGCGCGCCGGCGCGCGCTCCCAGGCCTGGTCCGGTGTTAAATGATTTTCAGTTGTGCGGGAGGTTAGCATTGATCTCACCTTTCCTTTCTTCTCTTCCACCTGGCAGGTAGTCCGACATCAAGCTACGCAGTATAGGCGTTAGCACTTGAGAATCGACCTGGTCCGGTCAACCCCGTCGACAATTCCCTCAGTCGATTCGCTTCCTCACTCATCCGGGAGTTAACTGCCACAATACCCGGAAAACCGTTTGACCCTTTGGGCCACAGATGAACCCTAACGCTCACCCGGCCTCAACAGGTTCAGTTGCAAGGTTGCGCGAGTTTTTGTGATACGCTTTTCTTGTAATAGCACCTCCCTCGCTTCTGGCCCTTTACTTCGCCGCCTCCGGCACGGCCAAAGCTCCCAACATATCATATCCAGAAGGGCCGACTGGGCCTTTCTCACTGGATCAGAGTGCTTCACTATGGTTCCTCTGGAACCCCCTGCGTTCCAACCTCTATTGCGCCTCCAGTGAAAAGGTCTGGCCCACGTATTCCCAATCTGTCCAGGGGCCACGCCTACCGACCTAACCTCGCGATAAACGGGGCATATTAACCGCCTGCACATCACCGGTTGACCTGAGCCACCGCTGTGATTCCCCCGCAGGATCTCCGGGTAAAGGTTAACCACCGTCCACCCGGCAACCCCCCGCTTCCGCCACACAAGGTTAATCGCCGCTCATTTACCCCGACGCTACTATATTCAGATAGCTTTGGGCTATAGTCAATAGTCTGGGGCGTAACATATCCAGAGTGCATCTCTAACCGCTATTTACATTGCGGGCGGTTAGTGTTAGGATACAAATACCTTATTGACCGCTAGTGTTACATTATGGTTGCTGAAAAAGCCCCTCTATTTCGCCCGTACGCGCCACCTGCCAACATGCAGGCCTTTCTGCAGCGCATACGGCGTATGAACATGCCCCAGAAAGTCACGCGAGAGATGCTCAAGGGCATCGGAATATCGGAGAACATTGTGCCCAGGGTACTCTCCACCCTCAGGTTCCTGCAACTCATCACGGACGGTGACGAACCCACTGACGTGCTGAGAGGTCTGGCCGGAAGCACCGAGGACGAGTATCGCCAACTGCTGGAACGCACCATCCGCAGCGCATACGCGGACGACTTCCAGACCATCGATCCGGCCAGAGACCCCCAGGAAGTCATAATGAACGCCTTCCAGAAATACACTCCCCGTTCCCAGCATTCCAGGCAGGTGATGCTGTTCCTGGGCCTCTGCCGTGAGGCGGGGCTGGCCACCGTAGACGTTCCCCGAAGGCGCGAGATGAGAAGCAGGACCCCGGCCAGAAGGACAACAAACAAGGGAGCCACGGCCCAGCGTCATGCGCAGCCAGCCGACGGCGCAAGTCCCCAGGCCACCAACGGCGTATCTCCCACGCGTGAGACGCTGCCGGAGCCCACTCAGTTCCTGGGACTTTCCCTGGAGGATGCGGCGTATATGCGGGAAGACGACTTCTGGGATGTCTGGAACGCCCTGGGCACGGTGTTCCTCCGGCGCGCCCAGCGGTTGTATGAGGCCCCGCTTCAGTATCACTCGGACCTTGAGGACACCTCACGGGATGAAATCCTCTCCTGAACGCCCTCCCCTACCGGTCGCTTCCAGCGACAAGCCGGCCAGGGTACGCCCCCAAACGAAAGGAGTCGCCCTATGACACGCCGCGCCGCCTTCATATATCACGACATCCTCTCCCGCCACGTACTGCGTGAAGACCACGTGATGATTCCCACTCGACTGCGCTACACCTATGAGCTCCTGGAGGCGTACGGCGCATTCACCCGCCCCAACGCCGTCCTTGTGGAGCCGAGGCAGGCAACCGAGGATGAGATCCTGACCTCTCACACGCGCGAGTACGTCAGCGCCGTCCAGAGCCTGAGCCGGGGTGAGAGCGGCTACAACCCTGCGCAGTACAACTTCAGCGACCACGGCGACAATCCCGTCTACTCCGGTATGTACGATGCGGCCTGCTGGTCTACGGGCGGCTCCCTGGTCGCGGCCGAGATGGTCTACAACGGGGACGTCGACGTGGCGTTCAACTGCTCCGGCGGCCTCCATCACGCCATGCCCGGGCGCGCCTCCGGCTTCTGCATATTCAACGACCCCGTCATCGCAATCAAGTACCTGCTGGACCAGGGGTTGCGCGTCGTGTACGTGGACATCGACGCGCACCACGGGGACGGCGTGCAGCACGCCTTCTACGATACGGACCGGGTCATGACCATCTCAACCCACGAGTCGGGCATGTACCTGTTCCCAGGCACGGGCTTTGTTAGCGAGATGGGCGCAGGCGACGGGCTGGGCTACTCGGTCAACGTGCCGCTCTACCCTTACACCAACGACGAGACCTATCTGTGGGTGCTGAACGAGGCCGTTGCGCCCCTTATTGAGGCGTTCAAGCCGGACATTCTGGCAACACAGCTGGGAATGGACCCCTACTTCCGGGACCCCATTACGCAGTTGGGCCTCACGGTTCAGGGGCACTCCCGGCTGGTGGAGGAGTTGGGCAAGCTGTGCCCCAAGTGGCTGGCCTTTGGCGGCGGCGGCTACGACGTGGGCGCGGTGGCGCGAGGCTGGGCTTTGGACTACGGCGTGATGCTGGAGGAGCAGTGGCCCGACGAGATTCCCCAGTCCTACCAGGACCAGTACGGCTTGACCAGGCTTCGCGACCCGGAGGGGCCGTCCGTTGACCCCGGAGTCCTCGCCCAGGGCCGGCGGGTCGCGGAGGAGCAGGTGCAGGAGATCAGGAGCCGCATCTTCCCAATTCACGGCCTGTAGGATGTGCCCCTGGCAGGCGTCCGGGGCTTGAATGTGTACGGGAGGACATCTCCCCTGCCCCACCTCGCTAGACGCACCACTGAGATTCGAACCCATCGCACGGGGCTATCCGCGGGCCTGTCGATTCAGCCGGCCCGAGCTACAGTCGTAACGCGCGCCTACGAATGGTCGGAATAAGTCCTATACACTCCCGCGAAGGGAGACCTTTGAACAACTCCAGTTGGGGAGCGTGCCTCCCGACCATTCCTGCGGAAGCAGGAATCCAGATGGTTCGATATAGAAGGAAATAGATTCCCGCTTTCGCG
>DAOUKT010000028.1:0-72169 GCA_034421015.1 Dehalococcoidia bacterium | reverse complement strand
CCCATCTCTCGGTGCATGATTCCCTCCTGGCTCCTTGAGACTCTCCCTCCGTATTCTCCCCTAATCCCAAGAGTTACGCAAAGGTCTCCGGAAGCAGGAATCCAGGGGGGGGGTCGAATAGACGAAGATAGATTCCGGCTTTCGCCGGAATGACGAGAAACGTATTACCTCCAAGATGTCGCCGTAGTTACGCAAAGGTCTCCTTAAGCAGGAATCCAGATAGTTCTATATTGAAGGAAATAGATTCCCGCCCCCGCATCAAGTGCGGGGCAAGCTTCTGCGGGAATGACGATAAACGTATTGCCTCCAATGTGTGGCCATAGTTGCGCAAAGGTCTCCCGCCGCAGGAATGGTTACTATTGGTGGCTTCCGGCAGGATGTGCAAGGCTGTCCTAATGGGCGGCAACGGGCCTTACCCGCCGACGCCCACGCGCTCCTTCATGACGGACTCCACTACCTCCAGCGCCGCGTCGATGTCCTCCGGCCCAATGCCGTAGTGGGTCACGAACCGCACCCTGGAGCCGTGGGGGTGCGAGCCTCGCAGGCCTCGCTCCGCCGACCTGCCCAGGAAGCCCGGGGCGTCGCCGTCGGCAAGCTCCAGAATGACGATGTTGGTCTGGATGTCGGCAGGGTCGATGATGATGCCTGGTATCCGGCTCAGCCCCTCGGCCAGCCTGCGGGCGTTGGCGTGGTCCTCCGCCAGTCGCTCCACCATCTCGTCCAGGGCAACCATTGCCGCCGCCGCCAGCACGCCCGCCTGCCGCATCCCGCCGCCCAGGGCGTTGCGGATGACGCGGGCCCTCTCGATGAAGTCCCGAGGGCCGCAGACGATGGACCCCACGGGGCATGAGAGGCCCTTGGAGAAGCAGAACATCATTGAGTCCACGGAGCGCACGAGCTCCGCGGGCGGCAGGCCCAGGTGGACGGCGGCGTTGAAGATACGCGCCCCGTCCAGGTGCAAGGCTGCGTCCCGGCTGTGGGCTATGTCTGCAATGGTCTCGACGTACTCCGTGGTCAGCACGCGGCCGCTGCACCGGTTGTGGGTGTTCTCCAGGCAGACCAGGGCCGTGCGGGGAAAGCGGTCAACCGGCGGCCGTATGGCGTCCTCAATCGCCTGGGGGTCCATCGTGCCGTCCTCCTCGTTGTGGACCTGGCAGTATGACACGCCGCCCAGGGCTGAGGCGCTGCCGTACTCGTACAGATAGATGTGGGACTGGTCACCGACGATGATCTCGTCGCCCCGCTGGCAGTGGGTCAGGATCGAGGACAGGTTGGCCATGGTGCCGCTGGGGACGAACACCGCCGCCTCCTTGCCCATAAGTCGGGCCACCCTCTCCTGCAAGCGATTGACCGTGGGGTCGTCGCCCCATCCGTCGTCCCCCACCTCGGCGGTTGCCATGGCCTGCCGCATGGCCGGCGTGGGATGGGTCACGGTGTCGCTTCGCAGGTCTATCTGCCTCATCTGAGCGCCTCCTGTCCAGTTCATCTGCAAGGGACTCCATTCTATCAGCATGGCTTGCCAAGCGCCATGCGTGTGATAGTATGGTCACTGGCGCCGCGAAAGGGCGATGACGCTGCAAGGAGTGAACCTGCATGAGCGAGAGGGAGCGAATCAACTGGGCCGAGAGATGGGCAGGTGGCGACTACCGGGGCAGGAGCTCGCCGTCGCCCTTTGTGGCTGAGTGGGCCGGCCGCATTCCCAGGGGCCGCGCCCTGGACCTGGCCTGCGGAAACGGCCGCAACGCCCTGTACCTGGCGGAGATCGGGTTCGACGTGGATGCCATCGACATCGCGGAGCCGGCGCTGAAGCTGGCCCAGGACGCAGCCCGGGAGCGCGGGGTGTCCATCAACACCATCGTCGCCGACCTGGATGACCACTCCCTTCCCGCCGAAACCTACGACCTGATAACGATCTGCTTCTACATGAACCGGGAGATGGTCCCTGGCGTGAAGGACGCCCTCAGGCCGGGCGGTTACATTGTGCAGGAGCAGCACTACGCCGCTGACTACGACGTGAGCGGCCCCGCCGACCCAAGGTTCAGAATGCGCCCCAATGAGCTGATGCGCCTGTTCCTGGACTTCCGCGTCAGGCACTACTCGGAGAGCCTGCAGTGGGAGCCGGAGAGGGACGGGGGCCGGTTCATCGCGCTGGCCAGGCTGGCGGCCCAGAAGCCTCCGGCGTCCCGAGAGCCCGCGGCCGTGGGCCGGGACGGGTAGCGCCTTGGCCGACGTATCCATATCGGAGATGCTGTCCGGCTTCGGGGTGACCGACGCCGCAGCGCAGCAGACGGCCCTTGGGGCCCTTGTCGCAGCGGGGGTTGTGTCCGGCCGTCCCAACCGTACGCGCATCTCAGCTGACAAGCGGGAGCGGGTCGGGGCCGTCCTGTCCGATGCCTTCCTCCTTCACTGCCGAAACGGGGACTGCAGCCAGCAGGCCGCGGGCGCCGGCGACCCGAGCGCGCTGCTGCTGGTTGACCAGCCCTTCTGCGAGATGTGCGGCGGCTCCACCAACCGCAGCGCGCTGGAGCGAATGGCGCAGACGCTGAAGGCGGCGGGCATGGGCCGGGTGCTGGTTGTCGGCGGTACTGAGGCGCAGGCACGGGAGATACGCGAGAACACGCCGGACTCCGTGGAGTGGCGGTTTGTGACCACCCAGACTTCCAGGGACGCCCGCTACTACCGCGGCGACCGCGACTGGGCGGACGTGATAGTCATCTGGGCCAGCACTCCTCTACCCCACAAGGTGTCCCGCCACTTCGAGGGCAAGGGAGATTCCCGAAGAGTCTCGGTTACGAGAAGGGGCGTTGCTGCCCTTGCGGATGAAGTGAGACAGCATCTGCAGCGATAGCGGCCAGCCGATTTCGTCGGCAACTGGAATCGAGACTGCCAATTCAGGTCAGATTGAGGCAAATTCGGGGCGTCGCGCGTTGACTACCGGATTGACGTGTGCTATATTGGCGTTCTAAATCGTGCGGCTTGAGAAGCCATTGTTGGAGGAGAGGCATACCTAGAGATTACCGAGTTAACCAGCACATACACTCTCGCGAGGTTCTGGTCATAGATGACCAGGGAGAGCAAGTCGGCACTATGCCAACCTCCGAGGCGATTCAGTTTGCCCAGGAAAAGGGCCTTGACCTTGTGGAGGTGGCCCCCGGCGCCAACCCGCCCGTGTGCAGGCTGCTGGACTACGGCAAGTTCCGGTACCTGCAGACCAAGAAGGAGCGGGAGGCTCGCAAGGGCCAGAAGACCACCCTCCTGCGGGAGGTCAGGTTCCGCCCCAGGATCGGCGAGCACGACATGGAGGCCAAGAAGCGCCAGGTCAAGAAGCTGCTGGACGAGGGGGCCAAGGTCAAGCTGACGGTAATGTTCAGAGGACGAGAGATAACACACCAGGACATAGGCTTGGACCTCCTGCGGCGCATGGCGGAGGCCTTCAAGGACGAGGCGAAACCGGAGAAGACCCCATCACTGGAGGGCCGCAGGTTGAGCATAGTCATCGCTCCTACGGGCCAGCGCGCCAAGGCGGAGAAGGAGCCTGAACCCGAAGAGGTGGCGAATGCCTAAGCTGAAGACACACAAGGGCGCCAAGGCCCGATTCCACATCACCGGCACCGGCAGAATACTGCGCATGAAGGGCCATCGGAGCCACCTGCGCCGCAAGAAGCCGGCCAAGGTGCATCGGCTATACCATCGCAAGCTCGACACGAGCCCTGCCGACCGGCCGGGCATCAAGCGCGCGCTGCCATACATGTAAGAACCCGGAGTAATCGACGTGCCCAGAATCAAGCGAGGCGTAACAACCAGACAACGACACAAGAGGCTGCTCGCGATGACCAAGGGTCATCGGGGCGGGCGGCATCGCCTTTACAAGCAGGCCAGAGAGTCCCTCATCAAGGCATTGAGCCACGCCTACCGGCATCGCCGGGAGCGCAAGGGGGACATGAGGCGCCTGTGGATTGTGCGGATCAACGCAGCCGCCCGCGAGCACGGCCTCTCCTACAGCAGGTTCATTGACGGGCTTCACCGGAGCGGCGTGGAGGTGGACCGCAAGATCCTGGCGGACATTGCGGTCAGGGACTCGGAGACCTTTGCCCATCTGGCGTCGGCGGCTAAGGAAGGCCTTACGGCCGGGGCCGCCGCATAGCGCTGCCGAAGAAGTCCACTACCCGGTCGACGTACTCCACGGGTCGCGTGTTGTAGCTCTGCGCGTGCCGCGCGTCGGGCGCCAACCAGATGTCCTTATCTGCGGCCGCCGCTTCATACAGCCTGGCGGAGTTTGATGGGGCCACCATCGCGTCCTGCGCTCCGTGGATGAAGAGCAGCGGGCAGTCGACCCTCTGCACGGCTTCCAGCGGGCGCACGGAGGACAGATCTACGCCGTACAGGACGCGGCCCATCAACATCATTCCCGGCAGGAAGAACCTGGGCACGCCGTTGCGCCTGGACGTCTCGCGGTAGACCATCTCCACCAAGCTGGCGAAGGGGCTGTCCAGCACGAGGCCCGCCAGTCCCCGCTCTTCCGCGGCCGCGAGAATGGTGATGACCGCGCCCAGGGAGAAGCCGAGCACGCCAATGCAGTCTCTGGTGACACCCCTTGCCTCCAGGTAGTCGATCGCGCCCTGGAGGTCGGTGCGCTCCTCGTAGCCTATGGATGCCCTGTTGCCCTGGGACTCGCCGTGGGCCCTCAGGTCGAAGGTCAGGACGCCGACGCCCCTTCTCACCAGGTCCCTGGTCAGGCCCAGCATGTTGACGGCGTTGTGGGCGCGGTTGCCGCCGCTGCCGTGGACAAGGATGACCCAGAAGTCGGGCGCGCCCTGCCAGATGCGCCAGCCCCTTAGCTCCAGTGACCCGCCTCGGTTGGTGAAGACGGCGTCTTCGTACTCCAGCCCAAGGCTGTCCGGCGTGGTGTCCGGGCGCGTCCTGGGCACCCGGGACATCTGCCCGGCCATGTAGCCGGACAGTCCCATATAAGCGCCGGCCGCCGCTCCAACCAGCAGCCCTCGTATCAGCATCCGGACCTCGAAATCATGCTTGAATGATACCACGACGGCTTGTCCTCCGTATTGTGGCGCGGCCCAGTTGAGCGCACTTACCGCTCAGGGCTATCATTAGAGGGAGGAGGTGGTGTGAAACACTACATCAGGGACTTTGTGCGAGTGACCCTCGCCGTCTTCATTGCCTTCGCGCTCCTGACCACAAAGGACACCCTCGACCTGTCTCCCGCGGTCCACCATGCCGCCGCCTACAAATACTCCGTGGTCCAGTGGGAGGTGGGCAACTTCTTCGCCAAGTGGCTGCACAGCGCGGAGGGCATTCTCGTCGGCCGCAGCCTGGAAGAGCATGAGAAGAGGGACCTGGTCGCCCGCTACTTCCTTCTGGGAGAGGAGGAGAGGCGGCTTGAGGGGATGATCTCGGAGATCGGCCTGCCCACCGACGGTGAAGAGACGACAGCCCTGGACGAATACATTGCGGAGCTTGCGGCGACAAGGGAGGAGAGGGCCGGTATACGGGATGACGTGGAGGAGAGGCTGGAGGCGGCCCTGGACGAGGCCATTGGCAGGGAAGACCTGTTTCCAAGTGGTCTATTCCGGGATATTGGGATCAACTTTCCGCCCGTGGACTTTCGGCTGGAGCCTTCCCCAAGGGCGCTCATCGTATCGCCCCGGGACCGGATTGAGACGGTGGAAGCCACGCTGCTGGTGCCCGGCATCACGGAGGAGGAGATGGACGCCATAGAGCGGCGGATACATGCGGAGGTGGGCCTGTCGGCCATCATTGTGGGCACGGGAGGCGTGGCCACCTTTCCCGCCGTCATCAACGCGAGGTACTCACTCCGGACCACCATGAGGATTGCCGCCCACGAGTGGATGCACCACTACCTGTTCTTCCGGCCCCTGGGCCAGGCCTACGGCCACAACACTGAGATGACGACTATCAACGAGACTGTGGCCAGCATATTCGGAGACGAGCTGGGAGACCTTGTGTCCCGGGAGTTTGAGGCGGGGGCGAACGCGTCCATTCCGCTGAAGCCCAGCCTGCAGCCTCAGGCCCAGCAGGAGCCCTTCGACTTCCGGGAGGAGATGCGGGAGACGCGCTTCACCACTGAGGACCTGCTATCCGAGGGCAGGATTGAGGAGGCGGAGGCTTACATGGAGGAGCGGAGGCTGTACATGGCGGAGAACGGATACTACATCCGCAAGCTCAACCAGGCCTACTTTGCCTTTCACGGGAGCTACGGAGACAGCCCAGCCTCCATCAGTCCCATTTTCGAGCAGCTGACGAAGCTGCGCGCGGCCAGCCCGACCCTGGGCGATTTCATCAGGGACGTCGCCACCGTCTCATCCCACGATGAGTTCCTGGAGCTGATAGAGGCCAGGTTGGGCGGCGATTAGGGGTGGCGGTGACCCTGGGTCTCAGTCCTTGGCGTCTTGCTCCTCGTCCTCCTCCACTCGGATGTATGTCCTCCTGGAGGTGGCCTCCTGCTTCTTTGGCCGGTCCATCAGGCCGATGGCGGAGTCCAGGCAGCTCTTGAAAGCAAGCAGGAACTCCTTGTTGGCGGCCTTCAAGTGCTCCTGGGTGGCCTCCGGGAGGAGCCTTATGTGCCTGGGACTCATTCGCACCACCAGTTCGCCGGACTCGTACTCCACCTGAAATATGCTTGCCATCTCACCCTCCTAGCTTCCGTTCGTTCTCTGTGCCTTTCTCCCGCGCCGCGGAGACTTGTCCTCAAACTTCAGCTTCAGCGAAGATCCCTCCATCTTGGCCACGCTGACCGGAAGGTCAACCAGTATTCTCGGCAGGACAATGTTGCGGCGATGCTGCCCCGCCTGGATCACCAGCTCGTCTCCGTTTTGCATCAGATTGATGTCGTCCCGTCCAAGGAAGGGCAGGTTGACGGTCATCACGTGACCGTCGTCCTCCCGCTTCACGGTCTGGGTGGAGCCTTCGTAGAAGATGGCGGCCGGGTCGTCCTCCTCGAAGAGGGACTGACCCATCTCGCGAAGGGGGTCCAGTCCGACTACCTCCCGGTCCAGGAGATGGGATACGCGGATGGGGACTGGCGCGAACCCCTCTTCGATGAGGTGGAAGTATCTGGCCTGTGAGTCCTTCCACGTCTTGAAGAAACCGTCATCCACGGACTCCGGTATCAGTCGGTTGCACACGATCAGGTCCGTGTAGTAGCCGTAGAGGTTCAGGTAGGTGAAGGTGCGCTGGGTCTCCCGGATCACCATCTTCTCAGGGTTCAGCACCAGCCTCACGGAGGACTGGTCCGGATCGCCAAGGATGCTCCGCATACGCTCCAGGCGGTGGAACAGGTCCTGAATGGAGTCGAAGACCTTTGGGTCAGGCACGGGCAGGTTGAACAGGCCCCGCGCCATGGGGCCCAGGGCGGTTGCCACCCTTCGCTCCAGTGGAAAGAGCTTGCGCATGTACCACCGGGCCATCTCCGGGAAGCTCAGCAGCCTCAGTGTCTCTCCCGTGGGAGCGCAGTCCACGATGATGGTGTCAAACTGGCCGCTGTCGTAGTGGTGGGTGATGTTGAGCAGGCCCACCATCTCCTCCATGCCCGGCAGGACGGCCACCTCCTCTGCCACCACCTCGTCCATGCCTTGCCACTGCATCAGCGCGGCGAGCCAGTCCTGGACAATGCTCCAGTGGGTCTGCATCTCCTTCAGGACGTCGATCTCCTGTCCCCAGAGGCGGTCTGTGATCTGAGTTGGCTGTGCGCCAAGCTCCATGTCCAGGGAGTCTGCAAGGCTGTGAGCCACGTCCGTGCTCATAACCAGGGTCCTGTGGCCCATGTCGGCTGCTCTCAGGGCGGTTGCGGCGGCTACGCTGGTCTTTCCTACGCCGCCTTTTCCAGTATATAGTATTATTCGCATGTTTTGGGGCGACCTCCTAGCTGACATTATAGGCATCGCCTGCAAACAATCGCAAGCTGGCTGGAGGGGATGGAACTTATGGTACAACAGAGGTCACTTCTGGCGATTTTCGCCCACCCGGACGACGAGTCCTACACCGCCGCCGGAACCCTCGCTACGTATGCAGCCCAGGGCGTGGAAGTTCACCTTATCAGCGCCACCAAGGGCGAGGCCGGGACCATCAGCGATCCGAAGCTTGCCTACAGGGACGTGCTGGGAGCGGTTAGGGAGGAGGAGCTGCGACAGTCATGCAGGACTATGGGCATACACCAGCCCCATTTTCTGGGTTACAGGGACTCCGGCATGGCGGGCTCCAGCGACAACCGTGACCCCCACTGCCTGAACATGGCCCGTCCCAATGAGGTCATAGAGAAGGTTGTGTACCTCATCAGGCTGCTGCGCCCGGACGTTATCGTGACCCACGACCAGGAGGACGTCTACGGACACCCGGACCACGTTGCCATGAGCAGGTTTACGGTCGCGGCTTTCGAGGCGGCGGGTGATCCCGAAAAGTACCCGGACCAGCTCAACCGGGGAATTGAGCCGTACTCGCCACGGAGGCTGTTCTACGTTGCCATTCCCATCAGCAGGATTCTGGCCCTGGCCAAGACCATCCCGGATGAGGACCAGCCGGAGGACGAGCCCCTGGACCCCGAGGAGATTGGAACCAAAGACGAGGAAGTGACGGTGGTGGTGGATATAGGCCCCATGTACGAGACCAAGCTGGAGGTGGTGGCCTGTCACCGCACGCAGCACAAGCCAACCGACTTCTTCAGCCGCCTGCCGGAGGACATACGGCGGGAGTTTTTCTCCCAGGAGCACTTCTCCCAAGTGCTGCCCGTTCCCACGGAGGGCGCCCGGTACTCGGACCTGTTTGAGGGCCTGGACAACGACTGATATCCCCGGCCGCTTCGCTTAAGACCAGCGTAACCCGTCCGCTCTCCCAGTACAACCGTCATGCCCGCCTCTGAGAGGCCATCGCGTAGCTCCTTTGGGACGTTCTCTCTTCCTTCGGTCACCCCGTTCATTAACCCTTCAAGAGACCCTAAAGAGGCGTTAACCGCCTCTTAACCCGCCGTTAACAGGCGACTGGTAGCGTAGAAGGTGAAGGAAGGCAAGAAGATGAACGCCAGAGCGGCGGGAGCAGCCCAGAATACATGACAATAGACGACGACTTCTACTTCATCCACATCAGCGATACTCATATGACGCTGCCCCACGGCGGACTCTATACGGGCGACGACGCGGAGCACAACTTCAGGAGGGTCATCGAGGCGGTACGGAGTCTCGACGTTGCCCCGGCTTTCATTGTAATAAGCGGCGACCTGTCGGACAGGGGCGAGGTCGCCAGCTACGTGCGGCTGGCCTGCCTGGTGGCCGAGGTGGAGGAGGAGGGGACGCCGGTGCTCCTGGCCCTGGGCAACCACGACGACAGGGCCAACTTCTACAGCGTGTTTCACCAGGGCTACGATCCGGTGCGGCAGCCAAGCTATCACTACAGCCGCACAATCGAGGAGCTGCGGGTGATAGTCCTGGACTCCCTGGTGGAGGGCTTCGGGCACGGCCTTCTGGGGAGCGAGCAGCTGGAGTGGCTGGACAATGAACTCAACCGGCCTGAGCCCAGGATGGGAACCGTGATTGTCCTGCACCATCCTCCGGTGAACACCGGCGCAACCTGGGTGGACGACCTCAAGCTGGCCGACGGCGACGCACTGCTGGAGGTGCTGGACAGGCACAACGTGCAGGGCGTACTGAACGGCCACACCCACTACCCAAGCGCGAACAGGTTCGGCAGCACAATCTCGGCGACTGCGCCCGGGGTTGCAAACCTCGTCGACCCAAGCTCCCGAAACGGCCTCCGGTACGCCTGTGGAGCGGGATTCAATCTGGTGAGCATCCGCAACGGGCAGCTTTCGGTCCACCCCGTCATCCTCCCCGGCCCACGCTACGTGATCAAGTACGAGAACGACATTGCGGTAGCGCAGTCCGAGGAGACGTCAAGAGCGAGTCAATCCAACACTGCCAGGAAGGAGCTTGCAGTCACATGAATATCAAGTCGCCCGGAGTAGACCAGTACACAATCAGACACTGGCCCCTTGAGGGTACCCAGAACCTCCGTGACGTTGGAGGGTACGACACCATCGACAACCGGAGCACCCGCTGGGGCGTGCTCATGCGCTCCGACAGCCTTCACAAGCTGCCCCTGGAGTCCCAGGGACGGCTCATCTACTTTGGGGTGAGGACGGTCATAGACCTCAGGACTGAGATGGAAGCGGCCACTGCGCCGGACGTGTTCGCCCGGTCGGACAAGGTGGCCTACATCCACCTGCCCATGCTGGCGCCCCACATTGTGGAGCTTCACCGGGCGGAGACCCTGGAGGAGCTGAACCGCCTCCTTGTGGACAGGTGCCAGAACCAGATTGCCCTGGTGGCCTCGCTGCTGGCCGAAGACCACAGGACTCCGGCCCTGGTGCACTGCTCCGCCGGCAAGGACCGCACCGGGCTTGTGATAGCAACCCTGCTCGACCTGGTGGGAGTGGACAGAGCGACGATAGTCGAGGACTACGTCCAGACCAGGTACTACATGCAGAACCTCACACTGGACCTGCGCAGCGCGGCGGCGCAGATTGGATTCGACCTGGAGCGGCTGGACCGTATGCTTGAGTGCAGGGCAGACGTGATGGAGCGCACCCTCAGGTACATCGATGAGCGGTATGGCGGCGCTGCAGAGTACGTCCGGGCAGCCGGCGTAGACCAGGAGACGATAGCCCGGCTCAGGGAAAACCTGGTACAGGACGACTAAAGCTTTCGGCTTCCCCACCCGGAGGCCCCCATTCGAACGCCCCTGTTTTGGCAGGGGCGTTTCGTTTGCGCTGCGGGTGAGGGAAATGGGCGGGGGTAAATAAGAATGTCTGAATAAGCCTAACACCACTCCCGCGAAGCCTGCCCCGTACCCCGATACGGGGGCGGGAGTCCATCCCTCCACACCCCTGGATTCCTGCCTGCGGAGACCTTTGCATAACTATGGTGTCCTAATGAGAGAAATACGCTTTCCGTCATTCCGGCGAAAGCCGGAATCTATCTCCTTCTATATCGGACGCCCTGGATTCCTGCTTCCGCAGGAATGGTCGGGAGGCACGCGCCCATCACTGAGTTTACGCAAAGGTCTCCCTGCGCAGGAATGGTTATAATGGTGTCCCTGGCTAAGATTTCCACGTTTGCGGCTTGTTCAGACCATTCCTAAGTCCTTAATCTTCCCACTGAGGTGGTTCGACAAGCTCACCCCCGCATCCAGTGCGGGGCAGGCTATGAGCGGGAAGATTAGCTCGCTGGCTAAAATTGAAAGGCCCTGGGACTCACGCCAGGATCTTTGACAAGAAGGCCTGGGTCCGCTCGTTCTTGGGGTTGCCGAAGAACTCGCTCGCGGTACCCTCTTCAACAATGACCCCTTCGTCTATCATGAAGACGCGGTCGGCAACCTCTCTCGCGAAGCCTATCTCGTGGCTGACTATGAGCATAGTCATGCCGGAGCTTGCCAGCTCCCGCATGACATCCAGCACCTCGTTGATCATCTCCGGGTCCAGCGCGGACGTGGGCTCGTCGAACAGCATTACCTTGGGCTGCATGGCAAGGGCCCGGGCAATGGCCACGCGCTGCTGCTGGCCGCCGGACAGCTCCCCCGGAAACTTGCCGGCCTGCTCAGGGATCCCCACTCTCTCCAGCAACTCATTTGCTATTTCCTCGGCCCTGCTCTTGGGCCACTTCCGGACCTTGATCGGCGCAAGGGTGATGTTCTGCAAGACGCTCAGGTGGGGGAAGAGGTTGAAGGACTGGAACACCATTCCCACTTCACGGCGGATGGCGTCGATGTTGCGGACGTCTGCGGAGAGCTCAATGCCGTCTACGATGATGGTGCCTCTCTGGTGCTCCTCCAGCCGGTTGATCATGCGGATTAAGGTGGACTTGCCGGAGCCGGAGGGCCCGAGAATCACAATCTTCTCGCCCCGCTTGACGGTGGTCGAAATGCCCCTGATCACGTGGAACGAGCCGAACCACTTGTGCACGTCATCGCAAATTATGATGTCTTCCGCAGTGTTTTCCAGGTCCACTTCCATTTGCCGCCTCCTGTATCAGATATCAGCGTCTTCCGACGCCCAGGTTATACTCAATTCTCCTGCTCACGTAGGACATGGTGTAGCAGAAAAACCAGAAAACAATTGAAAGGAATATGAACAGCTCATGTATGCTAGCGATGAACTCCGGGTTGCCCTGAACGAAGGCCCGACCGAACTCCAGTATGTCCAGCATTCCTATAATGTACACAAGGGTTGTGTCCTTGAACAGGGCGATGAACTGCCCAACTATGGCGGGTATGACGTTGCGGATGGCCTGGGGCAGTGTGATAAACAGCGTTGTCTGCCAGTTGGGGAGGCCCAGTGACGCCGCCGCCTCGGCCTGCCCCCGGTGGATCGCCTGCAGGCCGCCGCGGATGTTCTCGGCCATGTAGGCGGAGCTGAAGAGCGTAATGATGATTCCAGCTCGCGTAAGTGAGTTCAGCGGGAAGTTCTCGGGAAAAGCCAGGGGCACCAGCACCTGGGACATGAAGAGCAGGGTGATGAGCGGCACGCCCCGGAAGAACTCGATGAAAACTACGCAGAGCAGTTTGACTACAGGGAGCTTCCCGCGACGGCCCAGGGCGAGCGCAATGCCGATGGGGAAGCTGAGCGAGATGCCCGCCACTGCGAGGATCAGGTTCAGCATGAGACCGCCCCAGTGGTTGACGGATACCGGCTGCAGGCCCGGGACTCCCTCCACTCCCCGGAGCATGACCAGGGTTATGATAAAGAATAGTACGGCCAGTATGGCCACCCAGCGAGCGCTGTTCAATGGCGTGTATCTGGCAATGGCCCAGCCCAGACCAAGGGCCGGGATGTTGGCCAGGAGCAGAAGGCGCACGTCCATGCCCATGGTGTCCAGGCTGTAGGGCAGTAGAGAGAACGCCGATACGATGGCCACGACCCCTATAGCAATTCGCTTGGTCAGCCCGCCGCCGGCCACCACCCATCCCATGCCCAGGAGTACGCTCACCAGTATCAGGGCTGCCTGGGGCCGCCAGAAGCAGTCCTGTCCCTCACAGGCGGCCTCGGTGTTGTACGGTCCAATGACCAGCCGGCCTCCCAGGGTGGCTATGACCGTCCAGTCCGAGTCTACCAAGAGCCACCGTAGCCCAAACAGCAGGGTTGCGCCCAGAATCAGGACCGAAACTACGGTCAGAGCAGAATTGAACCGGTCGCTGAACAGGTTGGCGCGGGCCCAGCCCTGTATCCCGCGCTCCATGACCGGAGGAGGAAGAGGGGTGCTGAGGGGCGTGGCGTTAAGGTTGGCTGACATAGGAATGGAGCTATGAGAAGCGGATGTGTCGGTTGTAGAGGTTGCCAACCACGGAGTAGGTCAGGCTCATGGCCAGGTATGCCACCATAATGAGGATGTATATCGACACTGCCGGCGCCGTCTGGGTCATGGTCTTGGCTACGTTTGTGATGTCGGAGTAGCCAATGGCGGCGGCAAGGCTGCTGTTCTTGGTCAGGTTCAGGAACTGGCTTATGAGGGGAGGAATGATTACCCTCAGCGCCTGGGGGAACGTGACGTTGCGCAGGGTATTCATGTATGTCAGCCCCACTGAGCGAGCGGCCTCGATCTGCCCCCGTCCGACGGACTGGATGCCGGCCCGGACGATTTCAGCTATGAAGGAGGCGGTATAGATCACGAGGCCCGTCATCAGGGCGATCAACCCGCCGGAGGCGGTGAAGCCGCCCGCGGGTCGCTCGAAGATGCCTTGGGGCTCTGGCGTTGATATGTAGAAGGGCGAACTGCCGGTCGCGGCCAAAATGGCCAGCCAGCAAGCTGCGGCGATAAGCGCTGTTGTGGCGAAACCGAGCGCTACCGGATAGGAAGCAACTCCTGTCAGAATCTCACGCCGCGTCATTGCCCGGTGCACCACCAACCCGGCGACTACAGCGGCCACCGCAAGACCAATGAACAGCAACCCTGCGCTCGGGGTAGTCGCGTACGGCCAGGGGACGGATATGCCGCCGTTGTTGATGTATATTCTCTCTGCAATTACGTGTCCCTGGCGGACCTGCGGCAGAGCAAGGACTATGTAGAACCAGAAGAACAGCTGTATCAGCAAAGGCACGTTGCGGAAGAACTCGATGTATACGAGCGCCGCTCTGGACACAATCCAGTTGCTGGACAAACGGCAGACCCCTATGAATATCCCCAGGGCCGTTGCCAGTATAACGCCTACTATTGAGACGACAACTGTGTTAGTGGCCGCGACGCCGAATGCGTAGAGGAAAGTGTCGGAAGACTCGTAGGGAAGGAAGTGCTGCCCTATAGGGGTCTGGTACTCGCGGGATAGAAAGCTGAAGCCATACGGGATATCTCTATCCCGTATGGCTCCGCTTATGTTCAGGAAGAACCACGTTACGAGGGTCACCACCAGGAGGCCGGATACGACCTGCAATGCCCCCTGGATAACTTGGGTATGCCGCCAGAGGGGTATACCCTTGTAGGTTAATCCTCGCGGTATGGCCGCCATAGCATTATTTTACCTCAAAGGAGCAGCGTAAATCTGTCCTCCCTTGGGACAGTCTGTGCAGCGGGCGTTGGCCCAGAGCGCGTTCCGGCCGTTCTCCCTGGGCAGGTTGATGTTGCCTGACGCCAGGTTGCGGTCGTAGATCTCTCCGTAGTTGCCTACGCTGCGAATTACGTCCTGGGCCGCCGTCTGCTTGAGGCCCATAGTCTCCTGGCCGTAGGAGCCCGACAGGCCAAAGAGCCTGTCCACAACCGTGTCGCCGGTCTCGGCAGTGGGCACGCTGCCGGAGTCCACTCCGTATGCCTCGGCGTAGATGAGCATACCCATCACGGTCTTCACAATGTCATACCACTGCTCGTCGCCGTGGGGGACAACCGGGCCCAGAGGCTCCTCGGAGATGGTCTCCGGCAGGATGACGTGGGCGTCAACGTCGGCGAAGGCGCTGCCGATGGCGGCAAGCTGTGAGCGGTCGTTTGTGAAGGAGTCACACTGCTGGCTCTCGTATGCGGCCACAACAGCGTCCGTGTCCTCGAAGGTCAGCGCCGTGATGTTCAGGTTGTGCTGGTTTGAGAAGTCCTGCAGGTTCAGCTCCGTGGTAGTTCCCTGGGTCACGCACACTGTAGCGTCCTTCAGGTCCAGTGCGCTGTCCACTCCAAGGTCTTTCCTGACCATGAAGCCCTGGCCGTCGTAAAACATGGTCTGGGCGTAGTTGCCCCACTGGGCGTCGCGAGAAGTGGTCCAAGTGACCGTGCGGACCAGCATGTCAACCTCACCGGACTGGATCGTGGGACCGCGCTCGGCCGCTGAGATCAGGCGGATCTCAATGTCGTTGGGATCGCCAAGGACGGCTGCGGCAAGCGCGCGGCAGAGGTCGATGTCGAATCCAACATTGTTGCCGGCCTCGTCCAGGAAGCCGTAGCCGGGCACGTCATTGCGGCTGGCGCAGATTACGCTGCCGCGCTCCATCACCGTCTCAAGGCGGCTCTTTTCCTCCACCATCGCAGGCTCCGTGGGCATCATGGCTTCCTCGGTGGGAGTCGCCTCCTCCTCGGTACAGCCAAGGACGGCCAGAAGGCCGGCCATGATGGCTACCAGTAGTATCGCCGTTTTTCGATTCAACTCCGTGCACCTCCCAAGGTAACAAATTATAGGGAAGCATAGCATACCGCGACACAAGAGTAAACGTCCTGCGTCTCCGATATTCAGCCTGCACTAGACAGGGCGTAAGTTCAGGACTATATTTAGAAAGTGTGCAGGCTGCGACAATTCGCCGCGTGCCTGTGCTATATTACAGAACGCAGGTGAACCATGCCTGAGATACATGACTTGAACATACAGAGTATAGAGCCTCTCCCTACGCCCGCGGAGTTCATTGAAAGGTACCCCATTACGCCCCAGGTTGCCCAGCTGGTGGCTGAAGGGCGGGAGGAGATTGCGGCCATCCTCCGGGGAGAGAAGGACCGGCTGCTGGTGATCGTCGGCCCATGTTCCATACACGACATTGAGAGCGCCACCGAGTACGCAGGCCGGCTGAAGAAGCTGGCGGACGCCGTGGAAGACCGTATCCTTGTTGTGATGCGGGTCTACTTTGAGAAGCCCCGCACTACGGTGGGCTGGAAGGGCCTCATCTACGACCCTCAGCTCAACGGCAGCTTCGATATCACTACCGGCCTGGGCATGGCCCGGGAGTTTCTCCTCAAGGTTGGGGAGTTGGGCCTGCTGTCCGCCATAGAGTTTGTGGACCCCATCACACCCCAGTACGTGGCGGACCTGGTTTCGTGGACCGCCATTGGCGCTCGTACTGCGGAGAGCCAGACGCACCGGCAGATGGCAAGCGGCCTGAGCATGCCCGTAGGCCTGAAGAACGGGACGGGCGGAAGCGTGCAGCTTGCGGTGGACGGTGTGGTCGCGGCCCAGGCCAAGCAGGCGTTTCTGGGAGTCGATGCCCACGGCAGGGCGTCGACCGTGGTCACCAAGGGCAACCCCGACTGCCACATAGTGCTCCGGGGCGGCAGCCGCGGCACCAACTACGACGCCGAGTCGGTGGCGGACGCCGTCGAACGGCTGCAGCGAGCCGGTGTGAAGACCCAGCTGATGGTGGACTGCTCCCACGCCAACTGCGGCAGGGACTACACCAAGGAGCGGGTTGCCTTTTTCGACGTGCTGGAACAGAGGCTTGCCGGAAACACGAATCTGGTGGGCGTGATGCTGGAGAGCCACCTCTTCGAGGGCAATCAGAGGCTGGACGAAAGCAATCCCGGCGCACTGGCTTACGGCGTCTCCATAACCGACCCCTGCATCAACTGGGAGGAGACGGAGGAGCTGCTGACCTTTGCTCACCAGGCGCTGGGCTCGCGCCAGCCGGTTGGGGCGTAGCGCGGCTGCATTCGCCAACTGACGGGGAGTCCCGTCAGGTCATACAGGACACAGGAAAGGGGCCTGCACAGAAGTGCAGGCCCCTTTGGTTTGCTCAGTTGTCCGGCTGTACAGGCTCAACGCTTGTCTCCGGCGTCTCCTCCGGAGTGGGCGGGGCCCTCCGCCTGCGCCGTCTCCCGCCCCATCTCCAACCCAGCACCACCAGCAGCTCGCCCACTGAGGCGTCGCTGGCCTCGTCCTTCAGCGGGACGTCCGGGTGGATCTGGTAGGAGTTCAGCCTTCCTATCTTCGACTTGGTGACGTAGCCCTCGGCTTCCAGATCGTTGATGATCTTGTGGGCCGCCCTCTCGGTGATGCCGACCACGTCTCCAATCTCCCTTGCCGTCCGCCCAAGGCCTCTGGCGATGACCGCAAGGACAAGCCCGTGGTTGGTAATGAATGACCATTCAGGCATTTGGACAGGTCCCCCGAAATTCTATCGGGAAATGCTTGACAAGTAACAAAAGAGATGTATACTGAGACAAGAAGTTCAGTTCATCTTTTGTTAACCATGCTTTACTACTCTAGCTAAGACAGCCAAGTAATACAATTCAAGGTAGATGTATCATGCGTGATGTTTCTTGATAACCCGGCGGAATTATTCCACATCGGAGGGCCGCTGTCAAGCTAAGTGACAGCCGGCGCGGTATTGAGAACGGTCCCGGCAAGCGGGGGAAGAACGGAGGAGGAGCGCAGCAATGCAATATTCAACAATGGTCAGGACCAGGGAGATGATTGGCAGGGGTGTACCAAGGGCGCTCAAGGCCAGGGTTGGCGAGCACAGGATGACTCGGAGCAAGGTGGACTCGGTGAGGGCGCCGGACGCGGCCCACGATTTCTGGCTTCAGACCAACGCGGGGGCGAGGTCTCAGAGCGACTTCTGGCTCAAGCTCCTGGTTGTCCGCAACATGGGCCGGCCGCCCCTCTGAGGCGCGGCCGGCCTCCGGCGAGCCTTTGGATCATGGCAGTCCTTTGCCAGTGGGAGAGCGCCGTCCGCTAATCGCGTCTTGTCCGGCGATGTTCCCGTCGCAGTCGGGATGCGCCGGTTCCGGCGGCCCCGTTGGCTGAACGCCATCCACATCAGTTTTTGAGAGAGGTCACAAGAGTTGGACTGGATAGCGCTTTCACTGCTCAGCGCATTGTCGTTTACGGCCTACAGCATCATTCAGAAGCGCGCTCTGATGAAGCAGACCAGCGGGGTCTTCGCTTTCGGCTTCTGGGGAGCAATGCTCCACCTGGTTCTGGCGATGGCGATCCTCATTGCAAGCCCACTGACTGTGTCATGGACTTCTACTCCCGCGCTCGCAATGGTTGCCGCGGGGCTGCTGAACGTTGGCTTCAATCTCCTGGTCAACAGAGTGGTCCGACAGGAGGACGTCACCCGGATTGTGCCGGTCCTGGATAGCTATCCGGTTTTCATAGCGATCATGGCGGTGCTCTTCCTGGGAGAGAGCCTGACGGCCGTGAAGTGGCTTGCGATTCTCCTGGTGGTCTGCGGCGTGCTCCTCGCCTCCTGGCACCAGGCTCTTCCCGGAAGCAGGGTCAGGATTGGAGGGCCTCTCGTCCTGTTGCTGGTCTCCAGCTTCGGAATAGCGGTCTACAGCATCCTGGCCAAGTACGCCCTTGGACACATCAGCTTCTGGCACGCGTACGCCATATCCAGCGTAGCCTCCGCCCCCGCATTTGCACTGGCGGTGCAGGCCTTCCGCGCCTGGCCGGAGGTGCGGCTGACGGCCCGGCGCTCAGAGGCGCTGGCGACGGTGTGGTCGGCCCACGGCATGATATTCCTGGCGTTCATGACGGGCCTCTGGGCGTTTGAGCTGGGCCCCGTCTCACTCTCGTCGGCCATTATGGCGACCAGGCCGGTGATGATTCTGGTCTACGTAACGCTGGTGGCCGTTCTTGTCCCCAGGGGCATAACCGAGCGCAACTCGGAGCAAGCGGTCCTGGAGAAGGGCGGGGCGGCCGCCCTGGTGACACTGGGCATTGGCGCAATGGCCGTCCTGTAGCTCAGGGAGGCCGGATGGAGGGGGCGATTCACAGCTTAGGGCGACGGCTGTCAGGGTATTCTCTACAGGCTTTGGCTATGCCGCACGACACCGCTCATGCTGAGCTTGTCGAAGTAAATGAGCGGTGTCGGATATGTAGGCTGTCTACCCGCTCAAACGGTTCGACTGGCTCACCCCCGTATCAAGTACGGGGCAGGCCATGAGCGGGAAGGAATCTGCCTCAGCTTGACGCTCCCACAGGCCTGTGCTAGTATCAATTCGCTTTTCTCGACTAAAGTGGGGAGGAAGCGCCCTGAGATTGAACAGGCCTTGAAATGAGAGTCCATCAAGAGCTGCCCGACACGCCGCCAGATAAAGGCACAATCCTCACAATCGGCGTCTTCGATGGAGTCCACAGGGGGCACCAGAGTCTCCTGAGCCGGGTGGTGGAGGTGGCTTCCCAGGGTGGTATGCTGAGCGGCGTGCTGACCTTCGTGAACCATCCCAGGTCCGTCCTCGTTCCCGACACGTGCATCAGCTACATAACCTCGGTTGAGGACCGCCTGGCCCTGCTCAAGGACTCCGGCGTCGATATGGTGATCCCGCTCCACTTCGACCTGGAGCTTTCCCGTCTGCGGGCCCACGAGTTCACCGGCCTCCTGCAGGAGCGGTTGAAGATGTCCGGCCTTGTGATGGGCTACAACTTTGCAATGGGATTCAAGAGAGAGGGCACCCCGGAGACTCTGGCCTCCATAGGCAGCGACCAGGGGTTCTCCGTAACCGTTGTGGACGCCGTAACCGTGGGAGGAGGACGGGTCAGCAGCACCGTCATCAGGGAGTGCGTCACGTCGGGGGACGTGGCCGGGGCGGCCGACCTGCTGGGGAGGCCGTTCAACATCTGTGGCGAGGTTGTGGTCGGCGAGGGCCGGGGAAGGGCGGTTCTGGGCTACCCGACGGCGAACCTGGACCTGCCGGAAGACAGGCTTGTGCCAGACAACGGCATCTACGCGACATGGGCCAGCGTCGGCAGCGAACGGTACATGGCGGCGACCAACGTCGGCGTAAAGCCGACCTTCGGAGAGAACAAGAAGAACATAGAGGCGCACCTCCTGGACTTCGATGGCGATCTTTATGGCAAGGACGTAACATTGGAGTTCGTGGAGCGGCTCCGGGACGAGGTCCGCTTCGACTCGCCGGAGGCCCTCTCGGCGCAGATTCGACTGGACGTGGAGCAGGCCCGGGCAACCCTGCAAAGGTCCGGCGGGCGGTAGACTTCGACACCTAAGGATACTCTGAACAAGTCAGAAACATGACCATCTCGCCTAATGACACTTTCATCACCATTCCTGCGCAGGCAGGAATCCAGGGGTGGTGGGGCATGGACTCCCGCCTTCGCGGGAGTGGATTGGACTTGTTCAGACCATTCCTAAACTAATCTGATTCAGGCGGTCTCAATTGACTGGCAGCGCAATAGACCCCCAAACCCTTCAGAGCGTGATCCGGCGGGGCGTGTCCGAGATCATAGTGGAGGAGGAGTTTGTGCGCCTCATGCGGGAGGGCAAGCCTCTGCGCCTCAAGATGGGCTTTGACCCCAGCAGGCCGGACATCCACCTGGGGCATACCGTCGGCCTTCGGAAGCTGCGGCAGCTCCAGGACCTTGGGCACCACGTGATCCTCATCGTAGGGGACTGGACGGCCCAGATCGGCGACCCAAGCGGCCAGTCTGCCACGCGCCCCATGCTCACCGCAGAGGAGGTGAGGGAGAACGCCGAGTCGTACATGCGCCAGTTCTTCAAGGTGGTGGACAAGGAGCGCACACAGACGGTCTGGCAGAGCGAGTGGTTCGGCAAGTTCACCCTGGCCAGTGTCTTCGACCTGACGCGTCGCTTCACGGTTGCCCAGTTCCTGGCCCGTGACGACTTCGCCCAGCGCTTCAGGGCCCAGCGCCCAATCGCCATCACGGAGCTTCTGTACCCGCTGCTCCAGGCCTACGACTCCGTGGTCATCGAGTCCGACGTGGAGTTCGGCGGCACTGACCAGAAATTCAACCTCCTTGTGGGCAGGGACATGCAGGGAATGATGGGGCAGAGACCCCAGCAATGCTTCACTATGCCCATTCTTGTGGGCACCGACGGGGAGCAGAAAATGAGCAAGAGCCTGGGTAACTACATTGGAGTAGACGAGCCCCCCAACGAGATGTACGGAAAGGTGATGTCGATCTCCGACTACCTTATGATGGACTACTTCTATCTTGTGACCGACGTCTCCGACCAGGATATCGACGAGATGCGCCGGGCCCTGGAGAGCCAGTCCGTCAACCCGATGGACCTGAAGAAGCGGCTGGCCCGGGAGATTGTCGCCCAGTTCCACGACAGCCAGGCCGCCATTGAAGCTGAGAGCCACTTTGTGAACACGTACCAGCGGGGAGACGCGCCGGAGGACGTGCAGACCATATCCCTCTCCAAGTGGGCGTCACAGCTGGGTCAGACCGCTGACGATGGCGGCGGCCTTGTGCTTCCCATAGTCCAGATAGTGGTGGGTGAGGGTTTGGCGAAGAGCGCGACCGAGGCCAAGAGGCTCCTCTCCCAGGGGGCGATTCACGTGGACGGCGAGCGGCTGTCGGCGGACCAGGCGTCCCTCCGCGACGGCAGCATAATAAGGGTCGGCAGGCACCGCTTCGCCAGGGTCGTCGCTTCAGAAGAGTAGAAGACCAGCCCCGACGGGACTGAGACCTTTGCATAACTTGTAGCCAAGACTCATATCAATGTCATTCTGAGCGAAGCGAAGAATCTAAAATCGCTCGTCAAGAAACTGGTTTTAGTATTGAAGAAAGTGAATTCAGGCAAAGGTTTTGGACCCTTCGCTGTCGCTCAGAGCCTGCCCCGCACTTGATGCGGGGGTGACAATGAAAAAACCTCAACTTGCTACGACTCTCTTTGATACGGGGCAGTCAGTGTGCTAAAATTCACAAGCAGGCGGGCTATGCCCCGCTCCTTCCCTACGTAATCAAAAGCGAGAACAGATAACAGATAGAGGAGGCGGAATTGAACTTGCGAATACCGGGCCCAACACCCGTTCCTGACGATATCCTGGAGGCCATGAGCGGTGAGATGATCAACCATCGCGGCCCTGAGTTCAGGGACATCAGCACCCGGGTGACGGAGAACCTGAAGAAAGTGTTTCAGACTGAGCACGACGTGCTGATACTCACCACGTCGGGGACGGGCGGCATGGAGGCGGCCGTGGTCAGCACAATGTCTCCCGGGGACGTGGTGCTTTCGGTGTCCATAGGCGTCTTCGGCGACAGGTTTGCCTCGATAGCGGAGGCTTACGGCGCATCGGTCATCAGGCTCACGGCGCCCTGGGGCGAGGCCATCGACCCGGATGCCATCAGGGACGCCCTCAAGGAGAACCCGGCGGTCAAGGCCGTCCTTGTGACTCACAACGAGACCTCAACCGGCGTCACCAACGACCTGCCCGCCATCAGCAAGGTGGTCAGGGAGTTCGACAAGCTGCTGGTGGTGGACGCCGTCAGCAGCCTCTCCTCCATCCCGTTCTGCGCCGACGAGTGGGGCTGCGACGTGGTGGTGTCCGGCTCCCAGAAGGGCTGGATGGTCCCGCCCGGGCTGGCCTTCGTCAGCGTCAGTCCCAGGGGCTGGGAGGCGTACCAGGAGGCCAAAATGCCTCGCTTCTACTTCGACCTGGGCAGCGCGAAGAGGTACTACGAGCGGGGCCAGACTCCCTGGACCCCGGCGGTCTCCGTCTACTATGCCATGGACCTGGCCCTTGAGAAGATGCTGGCCGAGGGCCTGGACAACATCTACCAGCGTCACGCCAGGCTTGCCCAGAAGACCCGGGACGGAGTCAAGGCCCTTGGCCTGACCCTCTTCGCCCAGGAATCCCACGCCTCCAACACCGTGACGGCGGTCAACCTGCCGGAGGGCGTCGAGGCAAGGGCGCTGGTGGGGCAGATGCAGAGCGACCACGACATCGTTCTTGCCGGCGGCCAGCAGAGCCTGGACGGGAAGATCGTGCGGGTGGGCCACCTGGGCTACGTGAGCGACGGGGACATCGACCACGTCCTGAGGGCGCTGGAAGACGTGCTCCCCAAGGTGGGTTTCCAGCCCACTGGCGTGGCTGCGAGAGGCGCCTGATGCCCAGGATACTCGTGTCCGATCCCATAGACTCCCTGGGCGTTGAGATGCTCAAGGCCGTGGGCGACGTGGACGTCAAGCTGGGCATGGACCCCGGCGAGCTTCTGTCGGTCATCGGCGACTATGAGGCGTTGGTGGTCCGGAGCGAGACCAAGGCCACGGCGGAGGTGATAGAGGCGGGCGAGAGGCTACAGGTGATTGGCCGCGCCGGGGTTGGCGTCGACAACATAGACCTTGACGCCGCCACCCGAAAGGGCGTAGCCGTGGTGAACGCCCCTACCGGCAACACCATTGCCGCCGCCGAGCACACCATCGCCCTGATGATGTCGCTGGCCCGGAACATACCCCAGGCCAACCAGTCCCTTCGGGGCGGCGAGTGGCGGCGGAGCGCGTTCATGGGCATTGAGGTGCGCAACAAGGTTCTGGGCATTATCGGCCTGGGCAAGGTGGGCACCGAGGTCGCCCGGAGGGCCGGCGGCCTCCAGATGCAGGTGTACGCCTACGACCCCTTCGTCTCCCACGATCAGGCCAGGCTTCTGGGCATTGAGCTTGTGGAGCTTGACCAGATATTCAAGGACTCCGACTTCATCTGCCTGCACACACCGCTCACCGAGGCCACGCGCGGCCTGGTGAACGACGAGAGGATCGCGCTGATGAAGCCAACGGCCCGCATTCTGAACGCGGCCCGAGGCGAGCTCGTGGACGAGGACGCCCTGTTCAGGGCCGTTGAGGAGGGCCGCATAGCGGGCGCGGCCATCGACGTGTTCTCCCAGGAGCCTCCCCCCAGCGACAACCCCCTGCTGCAGAGCGGCAAGATAATCGTCACGCCGCACCTGGGGGCGTCCACGGAGGAGGCGCAGGCCGAGGTCGCAAGGGAGGTGGCCGAGCAGGTCATCTCGGTCCTCCAGGGCCAGTCGGCGCGATACACCGTCAACGCGCCCTTTGTGCTGCCGGAGTCCCAGGCGATTCTGGCCCCGTACATTGAAGCGGCGTCGTGCGCGGGCAAGCTGGCCTCGCAGTTGGCAGATGGGCAGCTCAGCGTCATAAACCTGCGCTACGAAGGGGAGATTGCCGCCTACGACACCAACATTCTCAAGGCCGCGTGCCTTATGGGCATCCTCGGCCCCATCAGCGAGGACAGGGTCAACCTGGTCAACGCCGACCTCCTTGCGTCACAGAGGGAGCTGAGGATAACCGAGCAGAAGGCGCCCGCCAACGAGCAGTACAGCAGTATTGTCACCGTTGAGATGGAGACGTCCAGCGGCAGGACTTCGGTGTCTGCCGCGTACATTAGGGGTGAGACCCACATTGTCAGGGTGGACGACTACTGGATTGACATAGTGGCCACCGGCGGCTACATGATGTTCACCGACCACGAGGACCGGCCGGGGATGATCGGCGCGGTTGGGACGATAACCGGCAAGCACGATATCAACATCGGCTTCATGGAGGTTGGACGCCTTGAGCCTCGAGGCCGGGCCACCATGATCCTGGGCCTGGACGACCCCATGCCGGAGGCCGTGCTCAACGAGATCAGGGCGCTTACCAACGTCTACCACGTGAGGGTGGTGCAGCTGTAGCCGTGCGCTCGCGGCTTCCTGTCTACGGAGGCCTGTGCGTAACTTGTGACTAAGCCCCGTCTCGCCGTCATTCTGAGCCGAAGGCGAAGAATCCAGGGCGTTTCGTCAAAGGCGACGCAGCTTTGCAGGCAGAGGCTTTGGATTCTTCACTCCGCAAAGCTCCGTTCAGAATGACAGTTGGAGCGGCAGTCTTCCTCGCGTCGCGGCGCTGTCGCTTCCTTTACCCTCACCCGCTCGTAGGCTATAATCCTCAGAGTCTAACCGCATTCTTGAAACGGAGGGTCTAATGGCGGAACGAATCGGGATTATTGGATCGGGCATAATGGGAGCGGGCATCGCCCAGATAGCCACGCAGAACGGCTACGAGGTCATAATGACGGACGTGGGCCAGCAGCAGTTGGACGCGGCCGTGGGCCGTATCACCACGGGCCTGGACCGGGGCGTCCAGCGAGGCCTCTTCGAGCAGTCCGTGCGGGACAACGCTGTGAACAACCTCAAGACCACCCTGGACCTGGAGGAGGCCGCCCAGGCGCCGCTCATCATCGAGAACATCTGGGAGGAGCAGCCGGCCAAGGAGGAGCTTCTGGAGAAGCTGGACCGGATGGCGCCGGCGGATACCATCCTGGCCTCCAACACTTCCACGCTGCCCATCACCGAGCTTGCCGCCGCAACAAAGCGGCCCGAAAAGGTGGTTGGGATGCACTTCTTCAACCCGCCCTACGCCATGCAGCTTGTCGAGGTGATACGGGGCTATCACACCAGCGACGAGGCGGTGGAGGCCGTGGTCAAGGCGTCCGAGGTCATGGGCCGGAAGCCGGTGGTCATGGAGGACTCGGCGGGCTTTGTGGTCAACAGGCTCATTGCGCCCTTTCTCAACGAGGCCACCTTCCTGCTGCAGGAGGGCGTGGCCGGCAAGGAGGACATCGACGAGTGCGTCCGCCTGGGGCTGAACCACCCGATGGGGCCCTTCCAGCTGATGGACCTGGTGGGGCTGGACGTCATCCTCCACGAGATTTCCACGGTCTTTGAGAAGACCGGCGACCCCAAGTACCGCCCCAGCCAGCTGCTGCGCCGGATGGTGGTGGCGGGACAGCTTGGCCGCAAGGTGGGCAAGGGCTGGTACGAGTACTAGGCCCGACGCGCTGCCACTTGCGTGGTTGCCGCAACCTTACAAATATTGCCCGCTCATTCCCTTCGACTAGCTCAGAGCCTGCCCCGTACTTGATACGGGGGTGAGCGGGCAAGGCTTTCTATGCGGGCCGGGCTGTCCTGGGCCTGTAGGCCATCTTCATATAGCGATCGCCGTCGCGCAGCTCCTCCAGCATCTGGCTGAGGCGCTTCCGACGGGTCTCCTCGCGCTTGGCGCTGGTGATCCAGAGGATGTAGTCGTTGCGCTGGTACGGCGGCCTGCTGCGGTACGCCTCCTCCAGGTCGTGCTCCAGGAGCGCGTCCCTCATGTAGTCCGGCATCTCGTAGCGCGGCCGGCGGGGTTGTGTCATGGGGTTCCTCCGTGTGGGAAGGGTTGGGTGGCTGACGGCTTATATTTTATCAGATTAGGTTAGGCTTCTGGATGGGGGAGATGGCTCGCGGCGGTTTCGGAGTGTCCAAAACTCTGAAATGGCATTGGCAAAACTCCTTGCGATCATGTGGGCTGCGGTACAGAATAGGTCTGAGTAAGGGTCAAGGAGGGTGGAACCGAAGAAGGTAAGTCCCTTGACAGGCAAGAACGCCCGTGCGTATTATTGTCTGCGGGATCCGAGTTTACTCGCAGTCTGGAGTCGAGGGTTAGTCCCGTGACCAGTCAACCCCTAAATAAGAAGCAGACCGTCATTACGGAGCTATATAGGCTGTGCAAGGATCGCGGGGATCTTGGCTTTGACAATGAGGAAGTCAAGACAGTCTCCGCCAGATATAACTTCAAGAATCCTTTCGATGCCACCAAGTGGGACAATACGCGCGTTCTGCCGAAGGCACTAATAGATGATGATGTTTTTGTAGTGCATCTCGGCGAAGGTCGTCACCAGTTTGTCTCTGGCCTTGCACTTGGGTACCACAAATTTGAGATAGTTCCTGAAGAGAATCGATATCTGTGGCCTTATCGACGTAGCATCCTCAACAACATAAATTCGAGCGAGAGCAATATCCTATCTGTCGGCTACAATCACCGCATCATACACGACTTTCTGTACCAGGATATTGCAGCGTCACCCAAGGTTTATGGTTCCAACCGCACCAAATTTCCGTTGGATTATCGAATCGGAGATCTGGAAGTCAAGGCGAGCATGGTCCAGGTCGAAATAGACTACACTGCAGAATATATGGGGAATGTAACTGTTTTCGAGGCAAAGAATGGGAGACCCGCTGACTTTAATGTCTTCCAGCTATTCAACCCCATTCGCTATTACACAAGACTAGGTACTACCAGAGACATTGAGGTGGCCCAAGTCAATGGCTGCTATCTTCTCCGACAAAAGAACAGGATACGGCTATTCCTGTATACGTTTACAGATGATAAAGATCCTGGGTCAATTCAACTGCTACGCAATGCCGAATATACGTTAAACGAGAGATGAATACTCTTCCTGTTAGGTTTCAAAACCAAGTCATCAACGATGATGTAATGGCAGTGCTGCGTGAATTGCCCGACAACTGCATTGACATGATCTACGGTGACCCGGACTACAACGCCGGTATCACCTATGACAGCCGGAACTTCAAACTGTCATGGGAAAAGTACATAGAATGGTACGTATCTCTCGCTCAGGAGTGCATGCGTGTGCTGCGGACCGACGGTAACATGTTCCTGATCAACTACCCCAAGCAGAACGCGCATCTCAGGGTTAGATACCTGGATGATAACGCGTGGGCAGTTCACGATTACGTGTGGGTGTACAACACTAATGTAGGCCATAGCAATCGCAAGTTCACGACGGCGCACCGCTCTATTCTCCATGCCACCAAATCCAAGAAGAATCGCTTTTATAAGGAGGAGGTAGCGCAGCCCTACCAGAATCCCACCGACCCTAGGATCAAGGAGCGTATTAAGCAAGGGCATAAAGGCCGGATGCCTTACTCTTGGCTGAACTTTAATCTGGTCAAGAATGTGTCACGCCAGAAGACTAGTCATCCTTGCCAAATCCCTGAAGGTCTCTCGGAGCTGCTGATCAAGTCCTGCACACTCCCGGGGGACACGGTATTCGTCTTGTTTGGTGGCAGTGGTTCGGAGGTTGTCCAGGCTAGGAACTTGGGTAGGGATTTCGTGACCTGCGAGATTCATCCAAAGTATTGCGAGATGATTGAAAGCCGGTTGCGCAATCACGGCGAAATCGAGATTGAGCATCGTAACCCGACTCAGTTGAAGCGCCTAAATGGCAACGGTGCGGCCGCGGATGCTGCTGGGATACAGGGTCGAATACTGGAAAAACGCGCTCAGTATAGCAAGTAGACGTAGCCTTCCATCGGCTGCTTGCCACCATCTCAAATAGTACCTGCTAGAAGTAAACCCTCCCCCAACACTCCCCCCTCTGTCCCAGTTGTGGTAAGATATAGGGCGATTGTGCGTAAGCATCAGCTTGAAGAGAGGTGTGAATTCTATGGCAACTACAACCGATCGCTCCCCTGAGTACAATGTAGTGGGAACAAGGCCTGTCCGCCACGACGGCGTGGACAAGGTCACCGGCCGGGCCAAGTTTGGCGCGGACGTTCACGCGGTTGACCTGCTTCACGGCAAGGTTCTTCGCAGTCCCCACGCCCACGCCCGCATAAGGTCCATAGATACGACCAAGGCGTTGCAGCTGCCCGGCGTGAAGGCGGTGGTCACCAGCGCCGACCTGCCAGAGCCGCCCAATGAGCCGGTGTCCGTGGGCGAGGGGCCCATGGTCAACCTGCGGTACATCTCGTCCAACGTCCTGGCCCGTGGGAAGGTGCTCTACAAGGGCCATCCCGTAGCGGCGGTCGCAGCCGAGAGCCCGCACGTGGCCGAGGAGGCCCTGGACCTCATTGAGGTGGACTACGAGGTGCTGCCTCCGGTCATGACGGCTTTTGAGTCGATGCAGGACGGCGCCCCTATCCTCCACGACACCATGACCACCATGTCCATGGGCAAGGACACCGGCAAGAACAGCAACGTCGCCGTACACACCCAGTTCAGCATCGGCGACGCAGACGAGGCGTTCAAGGACGCCGACGTGGTAATCGAGCGGGAGTTCAACACCAAGACCGTCCACCAGGGCTACATTGAGCCGCAGAACGCAACGGTGCACTGGGCCGGCGACGGCAAGATCACCGTCTGGACCAGCAACCAGGGGCATTTCGGCGTGCGGCAGAACACCGCCGCTCTGCTGGGCGTGCCCGTGTCCCAGGTCCACGTAATCCCGATGGAGATCGGCGGCGGCTTTGGCGGCAAGATCAACATCTACATGGAGCCTCCCGCGGCGGTGCTCTCCCGCATGACCGGCCACCCGGTCAAGATGGTCATGTCCCGCGCGGACGTCCTGGAGGCCACAGGCCCCGGGTCTGGCACCTACACCAAGCTGAAGATGGGCTTCAAGAACGACGGCAAGATCGTGGCCGCCAAGGGTATGCTGGCCTTCGACGCCGGCGCATTCCCCGGGTCGCCCGTCACCGCCGGGGCCATGTGCATGCTGGGCATGTACGACATCGAACACGCCCATCTGGACGCCTACGACGTCGTCGTCAACAAGCCCAAGACGTCTGCCTACCGCGCGCCCGGCGCGCCCCAGGCAACCCTGGCCGTGGAGACCATCGTGGACGAGTTCTGCGAGCAGGCCGGCATGGACCCAATGGAGTTCCGCCTGATGAACGCCTCCAAGGAGGGGGACCGCCAGGTGACCGGAGCGCCCTTTGGCAACATTGGAAACATTGAGATGCTGGAGACCGCCAAGGCCAGCGACCACTGGAACACTCCCCTGGAGGGGAAGTTCCGGGGCAGGGGAATCTCGAGCGGGTTCTGGTTCAACGGCGGGATGCAGTCCAGCTGCAACATCGCAGTCAACCCCGACGGGACGGTCAACATGGTTGAGGGTTCCGTTGACATCGGCGGCACACGGGCGGCCATCGCAATGCAGGCTGCTGAGGTGCTGGGACTCGCTGCGGAAGAGGTGAACCCCGTTGTGGGCGACACCGACTCCATCGGGTACACGGCGGTGACCGGCGGAAGCCGCGTCGCCTTCGCCACCGGCTGGGCCGCCTACGAGGCAGCCCAGGACGTGGTGCGGCAGATGAAGTCCCGGGCCGCTATGATCTGGGAGACCACGGAGGACGATGTGGACTTCGCCGACGGCGTGTTCACCCGCATCTCCGACTCGGAGCAGCAACTGACCTTCAAGGAGATCAGCAGGCGTCTGATGGAGACGGGCGGTCCGCTGGTGGGCAAGGGCACGGTCACGCCCAGGGGCGTCGGCGCAGCCTACGGCCACCACATTGTGGACGTGGAGGTGGACACGGAGACCGGCAAGGTGGACGTGCTCCGCTACACCGCCTTACAGGACGCGGGCAGGGCGATTCACCCCAGCTACGTTGAGGGCCAGATCCAGGGAGGCGTGGTGCAGGGCATCGGCTGGGCGCTCAACGAGGAGTACTACTACAACGACGACGGCGTGATGGCCAACTCGTCGCTGTTGGACTACCGAATGCCGACTTCCCTCGACCTGCCGATGATCGACACCATCCTGGTTGAGGTGCCCAATCCCGGTCACCCCTACGGGGCCCGCGGCGTGGGCGAGGTGCCGATAGTGCCGCCGCTTGCGGCGATGACCAACGCGGTGTCCAGGGCAATCGGCGTGAGAATGCACGACCTGCCCATGAACCCCGGAGCGATTCTGGAAGCCCTGTGGGAGAAGGAAGCCAACGGCGCAGGATAGGCAGACTAGGGTTCAATAGTTGGAGCAAGCACAGGGGAGGCCCGGTTGTCCGAGGCCTCCCCTGATTTTGTGAGTCTAATGAGCCAGTATTCCGGGGACGTGTTGGCATTGCCAAATTCTTTGGAATACTGACCCCGTGACCATTCCTGCGAAGGCAGGAATCCAGGATCCCTGGTATTACATTAGGAGATGGACCCCTGCCTACGCAGGGGTGGTCTAGCGCTTGGATAACGCTTATTTGCTATTACCAACACTGAGAATACGAATGAACCAGGAAGACAGACAAGAAGCGACGGGCGACGGCCTCACAGAGAGTCGGCCCATGTCCCGCGAGCAGTCCTATGAGATATGGCGGGCCCTCTACGACCGGCTGGACGCGGCCGAGCATCACCTGGGCGGGCCGTACAAGAGGACGGCCGTAGGCCAGTTCCTCCCATCGCCGTTGAGGCACCTCAACGCTGCCATCGACTACCTCATCGAGACGGGGGCCATCGAACCGGCGCGCCCGTTCCTGGACGCCGGCGCAGGCGACGGGCGGGTGGTCGCCCTCACCTCCCTGGTGTATGGGATTCCCTCGGTGGGCGTTGAGTACGACGAGGCGCTGGTGGACTTCTCCAGACGGAACATCCAGAGTCTCAAGGAGTCCGGCCTGCAGGGCGCGTCAGACCTGATCATCCCCGGCGATTTCACCGATGACGAGACCTACCTCCGCGCCGGGCTGAGGTTCGAGGACTTTGCCACGGTGTTCAACTACATCAACAACGAGGGGGACATTGCGGAGAAGGTGGCCTTGTCATCGCCGCCCGGGACCACGCTGCTGGTGCTGGGCGCGTTTCCGGTCCCCGGCTATCGCGGCCTCACCCTGGAGCGCAACGTCATGCTGGCCACCGGCAGGGACCCGGCCGCGGGCGTTGTGCTGGATGACCTGCCCGTCTCGGACGACACCTACATCGACCTGAACGCCACGTACATCCAGGTGTACCGGCGGTAGGGGAGTCTAACACCGCGTCCGACCATTCCCGCCTCCGAGCGGGAATCCAGGGGTGGCGCGTGGTTTCTCCATTGTTAGCCTTGGATTCCTGCTTTCGCAGGAATGGTTACGAGGGCGGGTCTGTCTTATGGGTAAGCATCCCCTGGCCGGGTCATAGAACGGAGCCTCGGCAGCAGGTCACCCTGGCCTCCCGCCAGTTGCAGCGCCGGGTCCGACAGGCTCATCCAGAAGAACTCAAAGGCGATTGGCGGGCCGCCGTCGCTTGGGGTCATCTCGTAGTGCAGCCATGACTCATCCGCCGGGCCGGTCAGCTCCAGGTGGTACACATAGCGGTCTTGCACCTCATCCGCGTTAGGCGCAGGGTTGTAAAGATACCGGCCCACCAGACCCACCATCCTGACCTCCGTCAGACCGCTCTCCTCCCGCAGCTCGCGAAGAGCCGCCTGCTCCGGGTCTTCCCCGTCTTCGATGGATCCCCCAGGAACCTGGATACCGGCCTCCGGGAAGTCCCTGTGCGTGAACACCAGAAGCTCTTCACCCCGGGTCACGTAGGCAAAAACCTTACCTTTCACAGACAACGCCGTCTCCGTCTCCATCGCGGGCGCTGGGAACCATGGACGCCGGAAAGCCGCGGCCGTTGCCGCTGCTGCCCTGGACGCGCGTCTCGCCGGCGTCATTCGCCTCTTCACAGGAGGCGTAGACTCGGTCGGATTCCGGGGTTGGCGTATCTGCTAGTAGCGGGGTTGGCGTTGGGGTTGCTGCTGAAACGTCGGTGGCTATTGGAGTTGCTGCGGATGGGCCTGACTTCTCACATACAACGCCGTCGCCGTCCCCGTCGCGGGCGTCTGGTACCATTGAGGCTGGGAAGCCCCAGCCTGACCCTTCGTCTCCCTTTTCGCGCGCCTCGCCTGCGGCCTCGGCCTCGTCACAGGATGCGTAGACTGCTTCAGAGGCAGAAGTCGGTGAGGGAGTATCAGTTGGTAGCGGAGCAGGTGTTGGAGTTGCTTCTAGGGCCTCGGCGGTTGCCATTGGTGTTGATGCAGATGGCCCTGATTCCTCGCAAACAATGCCATCACCATCGCCGTCGCGGGCGCTTGGCACCTTGGACTTTGGGAAACCCCAGCCGTCACCTGCGCTACCCAATACACGCGTCTCACCGGCTGCTTCCGCTTCTTCACAAGAGCCGTAGGCGTCTCCAGGTACGGGAGTTGTCCCTGAGGTGCCAACCGGAAGCGGTGTTTCAGTAGATGTAGCAATCGGCTCAGAGACAGTCGTCTCGCTCGCAGTGGGCATAGTCCCAAGCTGAGGGCGTTCGGCTTCGACTGTTGTAAGGGATATTAGTGGTGTGCAGGTGTTCAACATCTCGGAGAGGGCTGCCGCCTCCGCCTCAGTAGCGGTCAGCTTCCAGGTGTTCTTGATAGTGATCCAGTCAGTGGCGTACTGGCACCAGTAACCCCGCTCGGGTGGCCTCCACTCCTCCGGCCCGTCAGCTCCCTTGGCCCGGTTTGCGGAGTTTTGCACGGCAATCAGGTGTCCGGGGTAGGAGAGGTCGTTCGCGTAGTCTCTCCTCCGGGATTCACTCCACAGCCAGCCGCCGGAGCGGTGCGCGTTGCCCAGTGGCACCATGTGGTCAACGTCCAGGTCGCTTGGATCTGTGAACTGCTCTCCGGTGTACGGGCCGTTCCACTCACCCTCTGCAACCCTGCATTCATCGGCGTCTTTGTAGTCTACGGGCGAGGTAGACTCCTCAATGAGCACCTCTTGGCGAGTGTCCTGGCAGTCCCTGTCTTCGTCAATCCAGTGACGCCACTCGTCGCGGTCGTAGGCGGGGATGTCGGCAGGTATTGGGGCGACTGATATGGACAAGGTGGGACCCTCAGGCGTTGCAGTTGGGGATGGGGATTCTGAGCACGCTGTGATAAGAGTCAACGCGGCGACTACCGCGAGCAGGACGCGGATGGACTCGATCATAGTGTCTCCAATCTTGGGTGGCGGACTAATCGCGCTTTGGAAGCACCGTTATCTTGCGGCTCTCCCCTGCGCCCGTGCTCTCGGTGGCGACCCTGGGGTTGTTGGCCAGGGCCATGTGTATCACCCGCCGCTCGTTGGGGGCCATAGGCTCCAGGGTGATGGAGCGCCCGGTGGACGCCACGCGTTCGGCCACCCTGGACGCCAGCGCGCGCAGGGAGCTGTAGCGCCGCTCCCGGTAGCCTTCCACGTCCAGGATGACGCGGCCCCTGGCGCTCTGGCCCACCATCAGGTTGACCGTGAACTGCAGGGCCCGGAGGGTCTCGCCGCGCCGCCCGATGAGCAGCCCGGAGTCCTCGCCCTCAATGTCCATCTCGATGGTGTCCTCTTCGCCCTCAAGCTGCGGCCTTGGCGTGGCGGTGGCCGACACCCCCATCGATCTCAACAGGCTGTCAACGGTTATCTTGGCCACGGCCGGGAGGTTGGATGGGAGGGATGACAGGGTGACCTTTATGCGGGCCGGCTCCGCTCCGAATCCAAGAATGCCGCCCTTGCCCTGGCTAATTACGTCTATTTCTACCTGATCTCGATCTGCGCCTAGCTGTTCTAGGGCGATTTCGATTGCCTCCTCTACTGACCTGGCCGTCACTTCCATCGTCGTTTCCATCTTCTGCGCTCTCCTTGACCGGCTGGACCGGCGCGGGCTGGACTCTTGGACCCCCGCGGCGGATGGGGAGCAGGTTTCCCCAGCCGGCAACAAAGTATTGAATCCCCATTTGAATGACGTTTGAGGCCACCCAGAACAACGAGAGACCGCTGGGCAGCGAGAAGGAGAAGAACATGAGCATCATTGGCATCAGCCAGAGCATCATCTGGGTGGTCTGGGCCTGCCTGGGATCGGCGGGCTGCACTGTGGACGTCTTCTGGACGGCCCACATGGATATTCCCACCAGCACCGGCAGGATAAAGCGAGGCGGCTCAGCCAGGTCCAGCCACAGGAACCGGCTGTCCAGGGGGATGGTCTCGTTCACCAGGGGGAGCCACGGGTAGAGCTTCTGGGACAGGCTGGCCAGCCGCTCCGGGTGGTCCGGCAGAGTCTGGATAATGGCCTGGTAGAGGCCAATCCAGACGGGCATCTGGATGAACATGGGCCCAAGGCAGCCGATGGGGTTGACCCCCTTCTCCTTGTACAGCTTCATTGTCTCCTGGGACTGCTTCTGCCTGTCGTTGGCGTACTTCTGGCGAATCTCCATAGCCAGCGGCTGTATCTCAGACATCTTCTTGGTCATGCGGATCTGCTTGATGGTCAGGGGGAAGGTCAGGATCCGGATGATCACCGTGAACACCAGAATGCTCACGCCGAAGTTCTCGAAGAAAAGGGCGTACATGAGCACCAGAGTGTTGATCATGGGGCCCATGATGAAGTTGTTCCAGAGGGCTAGCAGGATTTCCAAAGCGACCTACCTCGCTGCCTTCTGCAATTGTGGTTTATCTTGCATCATCCTCGTTTCCAGCGCACTGCTACTCGCACTGCCTGTTGTTGTCCTTGGTGTTGAAGCACCAGTTCTTGTCCCAGAACCCGCGCTGCAGGTCGTAGGCGTGGACGGTGTGGTCCATAGCGCTAAAGTAGACGATGGAGCCCGATGCTGTCAAAGGAGCCCTTACGTGGTCTCTGACGGAGAAATCCGAAATCACAGTGCCGTCTGACGTGCGGACCAGGTACACGTCCCCGTTGTCCGTGGCGACGACGATCCCTTGCGGGACGAGGGCAGGCGTCGAAACTATCGGGTGTTCCGTCTCAAAGCGCCACTTCTCAACGCCGTTGCCGGCGTCCAGGGCGTACAGGTTGCCGTCTAGGGACGCGACGTATATGGTCGTCCCGTCGGAGATGGCTGTGGACCAGAACCAGTTGCCGGCCAGGAAGGGCGCGGGCCACTCGTGTTGGCCGGAGAGGGCGTCCAGGGCGTAGAAGCTGCGGTCAAAGGACCCGATGTAGACCTTGCCGTTCAGCACCAGGGGAGTGGCGGCCACCGCGCCGTCGGTCTCGAATCGCCACACCTCTTCGCCCGCCCTGTGGCGGCCGGTGTTCCTCACGGCCACGGCGTAGACGTTGTTGTCCAGGGACCCGAAGAAGGCTACGTCCTCGTGGATCACCGGCATAGACCATACCTTGTCCCCGGTCTCGAAGCGCCACTGCTCAACCCCGTCGGCGTTCAGAGCGTACATCACGCCGTCTGAAGAGGTCACGATTATGGACTCAATTCCCCGGCTTGCGTCGTCCATCTCCGACATGCTGGCTTGGGTGGCGGACGGCGTCGGAGTGGGCGTGGCGGCGTCCGTCGGGCCTGGTGGTGGCTCAGGCTCCTCCGCCTCCAGAAGCAGCGCAGGCGGCGCTACTATGCCATCGCCGGTGCTGAACTCCCACACCTTCTGCCGCGTCTCAGGGTCTACGGCGTAGAGGACGCCATTGTAGCCACCGACCAGGACAACGTCTCCGGCCACCACGGGGCTGGCGTAAATCCCCAGGAGGTCTTCCTCCTGGCCCTCCTGGGGGAAGCTCCACAGCAGGGAGCCGCTTTCCGTGTCCAGCGCCACCAGGCGGTCCTCCCGGGAGCCGATGAAGAGCGTGTCTCCGTCCAGGGTCGCGCCGGACCAGCCGGAGTCCGGGCCCAGGTCCCTGGCGTCGCAGCCTGCCAGAGCCAGGACAGCGAGGGAGATTGCGAGAATCCAGATAGCGCCTTTCGCACGGCGCCTTGAACTGACCGTGGCAGTCGGTCCTGCCGCCGTGGACGGCAGGCCACTTCTCATGGGGGCGGGTTGGTATGCTCTCGACTGCTCAGGGGACTGGGTCATAGCCTGTCCCGCCGATGGGCGTACATCTGGCCAGTCGTGCAATGGTCAACCGGACGCCGCGGACGAACCAGTACCTGTGGATGGCCTCGTGGGAGTAGTGGGAGCAGCTTGGCTCGTACCGGCATGTCGCCGGCATGTACGGTGAAATCGCCCTCTGGTAGAGGCGTATTGCCCCCAGCGCCGCCTGCTTCATCCCTTGGGGTTCTCCGCCTGCTGACCCTTGTCCAGCAGCTTCCCCCTCCGGAGAAGGTCCGTCACCGACGCCTTGAGCCTGGGGAAGTCTGCCGCGCCTGCTCCCCGTCGGGCGATGAAGATCATGTCCCAGCCGCCCACCGTGGGCGTGTTGCGCACCACCTCTCTGGTCCTGCGCTTGATGGTGTTGCGAACCACGGCGTTGCCGGTCCTCTTGCCCACGGTGAAGCCGTACCTGTTCCTGCCGTCTGTCCCATTGGGCAAGGCCTTCAACACCATAAGGTCGTTGGCCCACGATCTTCCCTGGCGATAGATGTGAGAGAATTCCTGCGCCTTCTTGAGGCGTAGCTCTTTTTGCATTCAGTTGAGAGTGAACTGCGAAGTAGACGGTGATACCCTGGCCTAAACGGTTAGCCGCTGCCGGCCCTTGAACCGCCTTCGCTTGAGGACGTTCTGGCCACCCCGCGTCTGCATGCGCGAGAAGAAGCCGTGCACCCTTTTCCTTCGTCTGACTTTTGGTTGATAGGTTCTTTTTGTCATTGGACTACAGACGGGAATTATAATTGCTGCGCCTTTGCAGTGTCAATTGGAGGCCATGCACGGTATTCTCTATACGGGTTGGTAATGCCAATGTCGTTTGAAGCGCAACTCCCTTCCCGCTCATGGTGAGCCAGTCGAACCATATGAGCGGGAAGACGGCGGACGTGGCTGAAACCGCTCATTTACTTCGACGAGCTCAGTATGAGCGGTGCCGCTCGCAATTGCCTGTAGAGAATACGCGGGCCTGTTTTCTCTGTCCTTTTGACCACGTCAACCCTCGGTATTACAATGGGACTATGGCCTTGGCGCGGCTATGAAACCGGTGCCCGGTGGTGTAGTGGTAGCACAGGGGACTTTGGATCCCCTGACCCTGGTTCGAATCCAGGCCGGGCAGCCACTATGGCGCCGACAGAAATCTGGTCACGTAGTCCACGTCCACCGCAGGCGCCCGCAAACCGAGCTGAGAGACGACTTCACTGAACCTGGCAGTGTCGTAGACGCTGGTGTCGGTCAGATAGGACTCAACCGAGTCAATGGAGTCCACCAGGACCCTCAGCTCCAGGTCGTTTTCCCGGTCCGCCGTCTCGCGGAGCGTCGCTTTCCAGTCGTTCAAGGCCACCTGCTCCGTCACGTAGCCCCTGCCGACCATGTTGGCGAAGACGCCGGCGGCCGGGACGGGCGCGGGCTCGACCACGTTGTAGACCTTGCCCAGATGCGCAGGGTCGTCGGAGAGCTTCGCGATTGCGCTCACCAGGAAATCGACAGGCGTCATCTCGAACCGCCAGCCCGGCGCAACGGGCGCGCGCCCGGAGCGCACGCAGGCCTTGATTATCAGGGTTTGGAAGTCGTTGGGGTTGACCACGCCGGTTACGCTGTGGTGGCCTATGTTTCCGGGCCTGAATATGCAGACGGGCAGCCCCCGCTCCGCCGCCGACCAGACAAGACGCTCGGCCACCCACTTTGCCTGGTTGTAGCCTCCCTCCATCCTGTCCACAAAGCCGTCTATCAGGTTGTCCTCCAGGTAGGGTGTGCTGTCTCCTCCCGGAAAGACGCCATTGGAGGAGATGTACTGGACGGGTTTCGTGTGGGCTGTGCAGGCGAACTTGATGACCTCAAGGGTCCCGCCGACGGTGTGGGGCTTGGCCAGATTGTAGGTATAGGTGTAGTTGACGTTGGCGGCGCAGTGGAATATCAGGTCGATCTGTTCAGCGAGTTTCCGATATTCGTCCTCTTCCAGTCCCATTCGCGGCTGCGTAAGGTCGCCCGCCACAGGGATGATCCGGTCTGCATGGGATTGGCCTTCCAGTCCGTAGAACTTCAACGCGCCCAGGACCCGGTTGGTCGAATTCTCCTGCCCTGAGCCCCTCTCACGCACCAGGCAGTAGAACCGGGTGTCCGGGCCGGTGGAGCGCAGCAACTCGTCGAGGAGGAAGGCCCCAAGGAAGCCGGTAGCTCCGGTGAAGAAGACTGAGGAGGCATCGGACAAGCGAGTGATCCTTGCACTGCCCTTTGGGGAAATCTCCGGTTCCAGCCTTGAGTCCTCGGCCAGCGCTGCCCTTGCGCTCGTGTGCGAGTCCCCGTCCTCCAGGTACGCCGACATCCCGTCTATTGTGGGGAACTCGTATATCTCCGTGCCCCGAAGCTCAATCCCGAATGTCCGCTCCATGCCCAGGGTGAGGCTGAGGGCCGTCAGGGAGTGGCCTCCGATGTCGAAGAAGTTCCAGTCGTCAGCCAGGGAGTTGCTGTCGGTCTCCAGCGCCTCACCCCACAGCCGGCGCAGTGCCCCGCGGCGTTCCGCCGCCGTCGCGTCCTTGGGGAGGGGCGCCTGGGCCTGTGCGATGGGCCTCGCCTCCGACACACTGGGCAGGGCTTTGCGGTCCAGCTTCCCAGTCAGTTGATTTACGGGAAGCTCCTCCATCTCCATGAAGCGGCTGGGCACCATGTAGTGGGGAAGATAGCGCTCCAGAACGTTGCGGAGGTCCCTGCTGGTTCCGCTCCGGGTGTCGACCCGCCACGCTGCCTCCGGCCCCCGGACAACGTAAGCCACCAGCCGCTTGTTCGTGTCGTCTTCGTTTTCGGTTACCACCACAGTATCCGCCACGTCGCAGTGCTTTCTGAGCATCTCCTCTATGGCGCTCAGGTAAACGGTGTAGCCCCTGATCTTGACCATCGAATCGTCCCGGCCAACGATTGTCGTCATGCCCTGCTCGTCGACGTGGGCCAGGTCTCCCGTGGCGAAGTACCTTTCGCCGTCCCGTTCAACGAACTTCTGGGCGTCCAGGTCCGGCCTGCCGAGGTAACCCCTTGCAAGGCCGCTGCCGCCGATGAACAGCTCGCCGGTCCCCTCCGTGGCCAGGGCGGTCTCCCCCTCCGGGAGCACCCGGATGGTCACTCCATCCATCGGCGGGCCAACCGGGCACACGTCCCTTCCGTCCGTGGCAAAGTCCGTCAGGTCGATTGTGCAGACGTCGTGGGTTTCGCTGATGCTGTAGGTGTTGAAGATACGGGCATCAGCGGGGAGGACCTCAAGCGCCTGTCTCAGCAGGCTGGTGGGCACGACCTCCCCGTTCAGCCAGACCACCCGAAGGGAGGCCAGCCGCTCACGCAGGATGTCGCGCTCCGCGGACCGCAGGACGCCCTGCAGCAGGGAGGGCGTGAACAGGACCTCGGATATGCGGCGCTCCGAGATGAACCCGGTCAGGGCCCTGGGCAGGAATATAACTTCGTCAGGGATTACGTACACCGCGCCGCCCTTGAGCAGCGGGCGGAGGAACTCCCAGGGAAAGAAGATGTTGCAGGCGACCCTGTCTCCGACCGCGTATGAGCTGAATTTGTACCTGGCGAAATAAGACGAGACCAGCGCGCCGCCGGTCTGCATCACCCCCTTCGGCGCGCCTGTGGTGCCGGAGGTGTAGGGGAGGAAGGCCAGAGAGTCGCTGTCGCTGCTGCGACTGTGGGGCGCTGCATCGAGTCCTGCCCAGTCCTCGTCGCCGTCTATAGCCAGAACGTGGACGTCGCCCAGATCGTTCAGCCTGGCCTGGTGCTGTTTCCTGGTGATGACCACCCTGGGCCTGGACTCTTCCAGGATGGCCCGGACCAGATGGCCTGGAGAGTCCAGGGTAACGGGCATGAAGCCGGCGCCCGCCTTCAGAATCCCCAGGCTGGCCACTATGTACTCCGGGCAGGTCTCCATGAATATGCCCACCGGCTCCGACGCCGAGACGCCGCGCCGTTGGAGGTAGGCGGCCAGCGAGTCCGTGTCCCTGTCCAGCTGCGCGTAAGTTTGCTCCGAACCGTCTGATACGATCGCAGGGCTATCCGGTGTCCTGGCTGCCTGGGCTTTGAAGAGGTCCGTCAGACAGAAATCTGGAGAATCCATAGCTCATCCTCAACTCCGGCCGTCAGAACGCCGCCGACGTCAGTCTCTGTGCGGGGAAAATAGCAGGTTTGCGGCAGCCAAGTCAACAAGCCGCCTCAAGGCGTTTCCGGCAGTGTACCTGATGACGCAATACGCCCTTTGCCGGGGCGCGCGGGAAGGATGACGTGGTAAACCTTTGGTTAACTCGTGACTAAGCCCTCTATCAGTGTCATTCTGAGCGCAGCGAAGAATCCAGGGTGTTTCGTCCAAGGTGCCGCATCTTTACTGGCAGAGGCTTTGGATTCTTCACTCCGCAATGCTCCGTTCAGAATGACAGTTGGAACGCTTCTTTGGGGGGAATGCCCCAGTTATTCAACAGTCTCAGGGTGGATCCGCCCGGACAGCTTGGCCCCTAGAACCCCCGCATGTCCCTGAGCCTGGCGATCCGCTTCTGCAGTGGCGGGTGCGTGGAGAACATCGTTGCCGAGAATCCGCTGAGGGGGTTGACTATGAACAGGTGGGAGACGGCCTCGTTGACCTTCATCGGCCTCTGGCTCGCCCCGCGCTCCAGCTTCTCCAGCGCGCTGGCCAGCGCCCAGGGGTTCCGGCAGTTCTCCGCGCCCGTGGTGTCGGCCTGGTACTCCCTGGTACGGGATATGGCGGCGCGCACAAGTATGGCTGCCAGTGGAAGGACAATGGCAATCACCAGCAGCCCGACTATCCCAACCATGGGCCCGAACCCTCCGGAGTCCCTCCGGCCGAAGCCGCCAAAGAGCATGGCGAAGCGAGCGAATATCGCCAGGAAGGTGATGGCCCCGGCTATGGTCGCGGCGACGGTCATAATCAGGGTGTCCCTGTTCCCAACGTGAGCCATCTCGTGGGCCATGACCGCGGACAGCTCGTCGCGGTTCAGGATGCGCATGATGCCCGTGGTTGCGGCAACGGCCGCGTTCTGGGGATTCCGCCCGGTGGCGAAGGCGTTGGGAGAGTCGTTCTGGATGACGTACACCCTTGGCTTGGGCAGGCCGCTCAGCCTGGCCTGCTCGTCCACGATGAAGTGCAGCTCAGGCGCCTCCTCCGGGGTGACCTCCCTGGCCCCGGCCATCTTCAGGGCAAGGCTGTCGCTCTTCCAGTAGGCGCCGACGTTCATCAGCAGGGAGATGCCCAGGGCGATGATCATACCCGTAGGGCCTCCCAGCAGGTAGCCGGCCGTGACCAGCAGCATCGACATCACTATCAGCAGGAATCCCGTCTTTAGCGTATTCATACCTTTCTCCGACTAGCTCGGCCCGCCCTCAGGCCAGGCTGAGGGCGTCGAAACGGCTCATCCTCAGCCTCAATCCGTTGGATAGCGCACCCTGACGAACTCCAGGTCCTCCCAGACCAGGGACGAGAACTCAAGCGTTTCAGGCACCTCAAAGTAGAGCCAGCCCGGTATCTCAAAGCCTGTGATCACCTGGAACTCCCCCCAGATGCGGGCCGCATAGGTGTTGTCCTCCGGGGCCTCCTCGTCGGTCTCCACGGCCCCCTCGCCCGGAAGAGGGTTGATCAGTTTGTACTGGATGTCGTTCACGTCCCTCAGGTTGGCGGCCTCCTCGTCTACGGAGAGGGTGATCTGGGTCGACTCCGGGTTGAGCACCCTGGTCCTCACGGCGGCTATGACGTTGCCAGGCACCTTGGGGGCGATGACGTAGTTCTGGTTCAGACCGGCCTCAACGAAGCCCTGAATCGATACGTTCTGCAAGGAGTCCGGCACGCAGCCGGTGAGGCCGTCGTTGTCCGTTATGTCCAGAAACGTCAGGTTGGAGAGACCGCGAAGCTCATTTGGAAGCGCGCCGGCGAGGTTGTTTTCGGGCAGGGCGATCGCGGTGACACTGCCAGCGTCGTTGGTGGTCACGCCGTGCCATTCGCCCGGGGGCGCGCCGCTCAGCCAGCCGTCGCTGTTCTCCCAGTTGACCCCGCCTGCGGAGGTGTAGAGCGCGGTCAGGGCGTCCAGCTCCGAGACATCCGCCGCCTGGGCGCCCTCCTCCGGCTCCTCGCAGTACCTGGGAAGGGCATACACCACCCTGTCCAGCTTCACGGGCACGTGCGCGCCGACGTGGACGACCTCGCCCCTGCCTCCGTACTCGCGGTCGCCGCCGCGAATGCACGCCACGGCGGTGATGAGGGTCAGCAGCGCTGCGATGACGAGTAGATTGGTAAGACGGGTCTTGTTCATGTCTTAGATTAAGAAGTCACGCGGGACAGGCTGGGCATGGCTCGAAGCCGCCCCACCAGTTCCGGCAGGACGCGCAGCACGTGCTCCACGTCCTCCTGTGTATTGTCCCTGCCAAGTGTCAGGCGAAGGCTGGCCTGGGCGAGGTCGGCGGGCAGTCCCAGGGCCAGCAGCACGTGAGACGGCTCCAGCGCGCCGGAGGTGCAGGCGCTGCCGCTGGAGGCGGCCGTGCCCGCGAAATCAAGGCCCAGAAGTATAGGCTCACCCTCGACGCCCTCAAAGGAGAAGTTCACGTTGTTGGGCAGGCGGAGCGTCGGGTGGCCGTTGAGGCGCACCCTCTCGATGCGCTCCTGGATGCCCCGTATCAGGCTGTCCCGCAGCTCCAGGCAGTGGCTGCTGCTGGCCTCCCGCTCCTCCGCAGCGAGCCTGAGGGCCACTGCCGTGCCGACTATCCCGGGCACGTTCTCGGTGCCGGCGCGGCGCTGCCTCTCCTGTGCCCCGCCAAACTGCTGCGGGTTGAAGGGAGTGCCCCTTCGCACGTACAGCACTCCGACACCCTTGGGGCCATAGAACTTGTGGGACGACAGGCTCAGCATGTCCACGCCAAGGGCGTTGACGTCGATGTCCAGGAAGCCGGGGGCCTGCACCGCGTCGGTGTGGAACGCGATGGTGCGTCCCATGCTCTTCGCGAGCTTCTTGACGCCCCGGGCCATGTCGGCCACCGGCTGGATGGTCCCGATCTCGTTGTTTGCCTGCATTACGCTGACAAGAATGGTCTCGTCGGTGACGGCCTTGAGCACGTCATCGACAGCCACCAAGCCGTCCCTGTCGACGGGCAGGTAGGTGACCCTGAAGCCGTTGTCCTCAAGGTGCTGGCAGGTGTGCAGGATGGCGTGGTGCTCAATGCTTGTGGTGATGATGTGGTTGCCGGTCTGCTTGAGGGCGTGGGCCGCGCCCTTCAGCGCGGTGTTGTCGGACTCGCTGCCGCCGCTGGTGAAGACAACCTCGCTGGTGCGGCAGCCAAGGACCCGCGCCACCGTCTCCCTGGCCTCGTCCACCGCCCTCCGCGACTCCTGGGCCAGGGTGTACAGGCTGGAGGCGTTCCCGAACCGGTGGGTGAAATAGGGCAGCATAGCCTCCATAACCTCCGGGCGCACCGGAGTGGTGGCTGCGTGATCCATGTAGACCATCCTCGGCTGCTCCTGCAACTAGGCCCTCCTCAGCTCCCGCATAGTCTCCTCAACCTTGGCATCCTTAGCTTTCCGGGAGATTGAGCTAAAGTCCTCAGGTCTGGCAGACGGCTTTACGGAGCCGTAAACAGACTCCAGGCTGAATGGTGGGGTATCTTTCATGTGTGCTATGGCAGTTTGCTTGTGCGATAGAATTCCATTATATCATTACCCGTGGTGTCATTGGGAAAATTGGACCATGAACTGCTCAGGGTCTTCGCCGAGTTTCTTAACCATTGGAGCGCATAGTTGTGCAATCTGTTTTGCCGAGTGTTGGCTGTGTAGATACAAGCCATTTGACAGTTGCTTGAAACCCTTGGAAGTCGGTCTGCCGGGGTGGTTGGGTCTTGAGTTTACCATATACCTGCTGGTCATTCTCCCGACCGTGAAAGGGCAGATGTCTTTAGTCAGCAACTCTTTACTTACCAACCATTCGGCTGTTTGCTCAAGGAGATTGATCCAGTTTTTCACAGGTAGCGGACTCTCCCGTGGAAGTTGTAAGGCTATTGGGCGGATGCTTGAGACCTGGTCCATCTTGCCCAACTCGGCGAGTTGGACAAAGGTTATCCATTCACCTGAACCGGGTGAATCTGCAAGTGGAACGTCCACGCGTAGGGAATCGGGAGGCCCTAAGGGAATAGGATTTCTGGGCAATAGGCCTACCTCTCTCGCCTCGGCTTCAAGCAATTGTAGCAGACGCTCCCTCACGTTCCTCAGGACCAACTGCCCGTCAACGGACTGAGCCTCCAGTCTAGCAAGCTCTCCCTTCAAGCCCTCAAGCTCCTCTTTAAGTTCTCTCTCCCATTCACCGAACAGAGCGTACCTTTGTCGGTCGTTGACAGGACGTTGCGCATCTGGGAGGGAATCCAAGTGTCTCTTAAATGCCACAAGGTTGTCGTCTTTTAGGTCTGTCTCAAGCTGCTCAATTGAGCTACGAAGATCAGCCTTCCGGTCATCTGTGGCCCCGCCTATGCGGTGGCACTCCTCCTCCAGCATATTTCTAATCAAGTTCATCGCCTCCAACTCCTCAAGCTCTTGGGTTACGGGCAGCTTGGCCTCAACGTGCGCGTCCTTGTGGCACAGGTCGCAGACCAGTTCGTGATCATGGCTGCAGATGGTCTTGCTGCTCCATCTCTTCCACGCTCGCCAGGCGCCGCAGCGGCCGCAGTGCTCTCCAAACGGCTCTCCGCAGTTATCGCAATTGTGATTGGAGGCGGGGGAAAGCGCTTCACATTTCTCACACCGTATCAATGGGGCCTCGCCAGGCCCGGGTGTCTGCTCACTACGCGCTCTCAACGACCACTCTCGATCCACTTCTGGAAGGCCGTGTCTACGGCTGTTGCCGGTCATATCCAGGACCACGCAGTCGCCGGAGTCCGGCTTTGGGCGCAGGCCCCTACCTACCATTTGCAAATAGAGAGCGAGACTCATCGTGGGACGGGTCATCAATACGCATGACGCATCGGGAAGGTCAAATCCCTCGGTGGCTACGGCGACATTGACTAGGACCCGGAGGTCTCCGCTCTGGAACCTGCTGATAAGCAGAGTACGCTCTGTATCCGGCGTGTCACCGACCAATACGCCGGCTGGGATGCCTGCGTCATTGAACACACTTGCGAGATTCCTCGCGTGCCTTACTGATACGGCATAGACTATCGTCTGGCGACCCTCACTGTTCTTCTGCCAGAACCGCAAAGCGCCGGCTGTCCAGATGTCGCGTTCACGGTTGGCTTCCTCTATTCCAGCCTCGGAGTACTCGCCCGTGGTGTCAACTTGGCCTCCCTCTACCAACTCTTCCTCCGGCGGCGAGAGTACACGGGCGTTGCACAGCCACTCCTTCGATTGCAGGGCTGCGACCTGCGGGCCGCATACCAACTCACCAAACAGGTGGTCGAATCCTTCCCGCTCCGAGAGACGCCAAGGAGTTGCCGTCATGCCCAACACAGGACCGGGCCACTGGCGCATTGCCCTCGCCCAGCCTTCGGCGGTGGCGTGGTGGGCCTCATCAACAATCATAAGGTCTAGCGTATCGTAGTTGTCCCAGACTTCGGCGCTTGCAGTGCGGCGACTCACGGTCTGTGCCATCAGGATAACAGCGCCATTTGGCAGCACAGGCGCTTTGGTCCCAGGAGTCCACCTAATGTCCTTCGTCGCCGAAACTTGGTCTTCCTGTAACATGCCCTCTGTTTGGGCCGCAAGCTCCCTGCGGTGGGTCAGCCAGACCGCCTTGCGTCCGCCCTCCAGCCACTCTGATAGCAGGGCCCCTGCGATGCGTGTCTTGCCGCCGCCGGTGGGCAGTTGCAGCATTACCCTGGACTGCGGTGAGTCCTGTAGTGCGGTCTGGACTTGCTTTAGCAAGTCTTTCTGGTAATCTCTTAGCTCCATTGATAACAGCGGGTAGAACTAGGCTGGGGGCATTTTATCAGAAGTCACCGCAAGGCGCGTCGTAGCACGACAGGGAGGCCAATCAGAGCAGCCCCTACCGCCGCGCCATCAGGCTGTCCTGGACTATCACCCCAAGCAGCTCGCCGCTCTCCACCACCGTGACCATGCCCGTTTCGCCCTCGTCCATGAGGTCAAGCACGCGAAAGGAGTCGTCATCCGGGGACACAGCGGGCACCAGGGTTAGTGGAGCCATCGCCTGGCCCACACTGTTGGTCTCCCACGACCCGCGGCTCAGCCTCCTGGCCGACCTCGGCCCAAGCAGCCCCTCCACGCTCTGCGCCCGCCTGACTATGTAGCACATGCCGCCCCGGGCCACGGCCTTCCTGCGGCCCACGTCTCGCAGCGCGGTTTCGGGGGAAACCTCCGGGCAGTCGGCCGTCATCAGGTCTCTCGCGAGGAAGCCCTGGAGCGACTGCAGCTGCCGCGTCCGCCGTGCGCTCATCGAGGCCGCCAGCCACAGGAACCACCCTGTCAGGGCAAGCCACATGCCCGGAAGGTACGCGTTCCACCTGAGCAGGATGAACGCGCCTCCGGCAATGAACGCCGCGGCCGTTACCCTGCCGCCGATGGTCGCTACCCGCGTCGCCAGGGACTGGTTGCCGGTCACGGCCCACACCGCCGCCCGGAACACCCGGCCGCCGTCCAGGGGATAACCGGGGATGAGGTTGAAGACGCCCAGGGCAATGTTCATCACGAAGAGCCACCTTGAAATGACCGAGAGGTGGACGCTGGCCGGTTCGACGATGTAGCTCAGGGCCAGGAACCCCAGGCCAAGGACTATGCTGGAGGCGGGGCCCGCTATCGCCATAGCGAACTCCGCAGAGGGCCTTGTGTTCTCCCTGGAGATGTGGGCAACGCCTCCAAGGACAAAGAGGGTGATGCCCTTTACCGGTATGCCGTTGCGGAGGGCCACCAGGCTGTGGCAAAGCTCGTGGGCGAGGACGGAGGCGAACAGGAGAAGGCTTGCTGCGAGGGACACCGCGAGCATCTCAAGGAGCGACCAGCCCGGCCGTGAGATGCCCAGGGAGAACGCTATGGACGAGGTGAGCAGGACCAGGCAAAGGAACCAGCTATAGTGTATCAGTACGGGTATGCCAATAATCCTGCCAAGCCTGAAGGAGCCAAGCATCCACGTCCTCCATCCCTAATCGCGGCGGGTCTCTTCCGTTGCGTAACCCATGATCTTGTAGGCCAGCTTGGCGGCAACCGAGGCGCAGGACGGAGGCCCGGCCCAGGGGCAGAGTTCGACGACATCGAAGCCGACGACGGAGCGCGTCTCGCATACGGTCCTGAGCAACGCCGTGACCGTCTCCCAGCCCGGCCCGCCGGGCTCCGGCGTGCCGACGGCCGCCATCAGGCTCGGGTCCAGCACGTCCAGGTCGATGCTGACGTAGACGTGTTCGGTGAGGCGCGACGCAATCTCCTCCGCGTCCCAGCCCGCCGGAGCGCCGTATCCATCGTGGAAGTAGATGGGGATACCCTCCCTGCCTGCGAAGTCCATCTCCTCCTGGCTGATGCTGCGCACCCCCACCTCCACCACGGGGCACTCGTCCAGGATCCTGCGGGCGGCGCAGGCGTGGCTGAACCGGCTCCCCATGTACTCGTCCCTCAGGTCTGCGTGGGCGTCCAGGTACAGCACGGAGAGGTCCGGGTGGACTTTGCGAATGGCCCTGACCGCTCCGACCGAGACGGTGTGCTCGCCTCCAAGGACCGCCACCAGCTTGCCGTCGCAGGCGAAGGGCTCAACGGCCGCCTGCACGCGGTCCACCATGCCCTCAGGCCCGCCGACGTATGGCTCAAGCTCGGGCAGGGTGTGAATGCCTACGCGGTAGACCTCCCGGCGCAGCTCGATGTCGTAGTCCTCCAAGTGTCTGGAGGCCTGGATTATGGCGCGGGGCCCCTCCCTGGCTCCCCCCATGTAGGACGCGGTGCTGTCGTAGGGCACGGGGACCACCACCACCCGGCAGTCGTCCAGTCGGGACTCCTCAGGAGGCGCTGCAAGAAAGCTCCAGGGGACGGAAACGGGATGGGGCAGCGGACGGCCCGAGGCCATCAGACCACCCCGCTAAACACCGCCTTGGTCTCGCCTTCCATGACCGATGACCGGAAGTCCGGAGTGGAGTAGTCGAGGCCGCGCCCGACCACCCAGAGCTTAACCTGGTCAAGGCCGAAGATCTCCTTGACGCGCTCCAGCGCGCGCTCGTGGTCAAAGTCCTTGCAGGAGAACACGTCTATGTTCACGTACGACCTGTCCGGGAACGTATGCACGCTGATGTGGCTCTCGGCGATCATCACAAAGCCGGATACTCCCCAGTCCTCCGGTTTGGGCCCGTTGTAGGTCATCACGTGAGGGCCGTTGATCTTGGTCATCTCAATCTCATCGGGGAACGTATCCAGAAAGCGGTGGACGAATTCCTCGCTCTTGAGCTTTTCCTCATCGCCTCCAAATCCATCCATCAGCAAGTGCATCTATGTGACCTCCGTTGGACCGCAGCCGGGAATAGAGTTGTAGTCGACCCCCAAAAAGGACACGACATCCAAGGATACCATTTTGCCCTACGCAGCACAACGGCCGGGCGACGTGCAGCTCTCCTCCATCAAGGTCGTTTGCGAACATTCAGAGCGTTGGCTACAATGCTCAGTGCCATAGGCTTAGTCAGCGGGGACTAGCGCCCTGGGCAGATTCGGTGCATGATGCAATCAAGGGAGGAGCGATTCTTGAATGCAGCATCAGATATACCTGACTCGAATACCCTAGTAGGCCTTCTTCCGCGTCAACGACAGATTCTAGCTTTACTCCAGGGACTAGGAGGAGATGTGGCGAATCTGGACTTCCAGAAGCTGCTCTTCTTGTACTGCCAGGAATTGGGCAACGAAAGCCCATATGATTTTGTGCCTTATAGATTCGGGGCGTTCTCTTTCACCTGCTATGCTGATCGCCGCAAGTTGATCGACGGCGGGTTTCTCGAAGCGGAAGAGTCCAAATGGCAACTCACGGCAAATGGCACCAAAGTGGCATCCTACCTCCGATCCGAGAGCATTGATTCCTTTGTTGAACAATATAGTACGCTACGCGGCGAAAGGCTGATCTCGGAGACCTACGTTCAGTACCCCTACTACGCCATTCATAGCGAGGTGGCAAATGAGGTTCTCCGTGGGGACAAAGTTGCGCTGGGGCGCATCGAAGAAGCCCGGCCGATTTCCGGGTTGTCTCCGCTCCTTACGATTGGGTATCAGGGGCAGAATGTTGAAAACTACCTGAACGCGCTTATCAAGGCAAGTGTCACCGTCCTGTGCGATGTTCGACAGAATGCAATTAGCCGAAAATACGGTTTCTCAAAATCCACTCTGAGCAATGCCTGTAGTGGAATTGGCATTCGCTACGTGCACATCCCTGAGCTTGGCATTAGTGCAGAAAGAAGACGCAAGATTAAGAGTCTGGAGGATCGCCGACGGTTGCTGCAGGAGTATGCGCAACACGACCTTCCGAAACAGTTGTCATCTCTGGCGACAATCCTAGAGTGGATCGATTCAGGGGAGTACGTAGCTCTAACCTGTTTTGAGCGTGATGTGAGCTCCTGTCACCGCGGTCGTGTCGCAACCGAACTCGAGCGGAAATGGGACAAGCGGATCCCAGTTGAGCATCTATGACAGGATTAGAAAAACAACGCATTCTCGTGACGGTTAAGACCTACCCGACGTTGTCCAGAAAGTACGGGGAGACAGTTTGCACAGCCGGTGTTCGGGAAGATGGGTCATGGGTTCGAATCTACCCAGTACCCTACCGAAGACTCGGTGCTCAGGAGCAGTATAGTAAGTACGATTGGATTGAGTGTCGCCTGTTCCGTAACACCAGAGATCCGAGACCAGAGTCCTTTCGGCCATATGGTCAAGCAGACCTGCAGCCTGTAGATCACCTCGGCACTTCGGACAACTGGAGAGAACGCAGGCGCATCATCCTTGGGGGCCCGGCCGTGTATGATCGCATGGATGAAGCAATTGCCGCTGCCAAGGCGAATTCGATCTCTCTGTGCGTGTTCAAACCGACGCTCGTGCGAGACTTGGTTTATGAAGAAGAGGACCGAGATTGGGATCACGAGAAACTTCAGAGAATGCGGGAGATTCACAGCCAGCTTGATATGTTTGAGGACAATAGTTGGCGTGAGACTTTCAAGGTAATTCCGAAGCTCCCTTACAGTTTTTCCTACCGTTTTGAAGATGCAAATGGCAGGCAAAGCGAGTTGCAAATTCTAGACTGGGAAATAGGCGCGCTGTACTGGAATTGCCTGGAGTCAGCTGGTGGTGACGAAACGATTGCGTTGAGCAAGGTACGGGAGAAGTATTTTGACGAGTTTGCCAAGAAGGACCTCCACTTTTTCCTCGGGACAACTCAACAGTTCCATGCTGTCGCTCCGAATCCATGGGTCATTGTCGGCGTGCTCCCGTTGCCCCTGGACGATCAGCTTGCTTTGTTCTGATTCCAGGCTTACATGCCAGTCTGGAAACCCTTGAATTTCGGCATTTAGCGTGCCTGCCAAGCATTGACACTGGCAGGGATTTCCGATATATTCCCATCACGTAATACGCCATACATTGGCACTGTTATGTATGGCTTTCGGATACGCTACACAGCGAAAATATCCCCAGCGCCAGCGATCTCCGTGGCGCCTCCCCTGGGAGTGGATTGAACCCTGTCGGGGCAAGTCTTACACAGAGGAGAGTTTCCAGCATGGCAATCACATCGGAGCCCGGCTCGGTACTGGCCGGTCCTCCAGTAAATCCCGAATTTTCCAAGGCGCTTGACGACCTGGTGGCGGCCGCTAAGGTAGGCCACAAGTCAGACAGCCAGTTCTTCAACCCATCCGGCGAGTGGCTCACAAGCCGGATGCGTGTTTTTCAGGACCTTACCGAGCAGCAGCGGGCGGAGGTCCTCCGTGAAGCGGGGGAGATAGAGAAGGAGGCGGAGGAGCTGAACTCGGAGGGCAGGGCGGCGGCCAGGGCGTGGCCGGAAGTCGCCGTGCGACTGGACAGCGGCGGCCTGGGCTTCTTCAGCCAGCTTGGGGTCGCTCGCAGGCCAGACCTCACCCAGTACTTCATTGAAGGGTTCGCCCGCAACCGGGACGGCCTCGCGTTCAGCGAGGAAAACCAGGCGATCTTCGCAGAGGTGTTCAGGTGCATCACCGAGGCCATGAAGAAGCACTTCGCCTCAGGCGACACCGTCGTGCAGACCGACAGACAGATCGGCGACACGCCCGCACGGTCATTCCATGCAAGACAGCTCCTGTTCGGGACGGAGTACCTGCAGCTGCCGTACATGTGGCGTCAGCTCACCTTTGACCTGCCTGCCGACAAACTGCAGGAGCCACCGGACATTCTGGAGGTCTCCCTTCCCAGGTGGCTTGACGACCTGGACATGCCGGAGGACCTGAAGGAGCGCGTCAGGCAGTCCGGCCTGACCCAGCTTGTGTTCAAGGCGCCAACACGCGGCCTGTCGCTCCACCTGGGGTTTGACTACCTGGGCGAGCACAAGATGGGCCCCCTGTCCATAGCCATGTTCCTGGTCAAGCAGGCCCAGGGCCTCGCGCTTCAGGCCGCCCTCAGCATGGCGCGCGTCAGGACCCTGGACGGCAGTCCCACCAACACGGCGATGGTCACCGCCGGCCCGTCGTTGCACGGCAAGAGCACCCTCACAATCATGATCGAGCTGGCGGGCAGCGACCTGTCAAAGCTGATTGGCCTCTCCCCGGACCCGGGCGAGGCGGTCTATCCAATGAACGACGACATTCTTCTGCTGCAGCCGCTGAGCGCGCCGGTAGAGGCGGAGCGCGGCGGCAAGTCGATACGGGTGTCCTACGGGATCGATGGCACCGAGAACAACTTCTACGCCGTGCCCTTCGGACTCAGCCGGGACGACGACCCCATCACCTACGACGTTCTCCGTGGAGTCGCAGATGACCCGAATCCCCAGGAGACCCTGGAAAACGTGCCCTTCAACCCGGGCGACAGCACTCCGGACTTCATGCGCAATCCGGTGCGCAACATGCGGATGATCCTCTCGCGTTCCAGGCTGCTCGCCAGGAAGGGCGTCCAGCGCCTGCCAGAGGTCATCACCAACGGGCAGCTGAAAGACACGGTTCACGTGCCGATGGAGAGCACCGACAGGGTGCTGTGGCAGTCCGTGATGAGGCAGAACACGGTTGTTCCGCCGCTCATACGGCTGACGCCGGAGCAGTACGTGCGCACCCTCATGTACGGCGAAGCGGTGCAGACGGGCGCGGCCGCGGGCGCGATTGGCAGGCCGTACGTGGAGTACTTCTCTGACCCCTTCATAATCGGCCTTGAGGACGAGAACGCGACCCTTATGTACACCATCCTGCAGGACATGGCGGTGGGCGGTCTGCCCCAGGAGTTCTACTCCTTCAACACCGGCGGCCTTGGGGCAGAGCGGAACGAGGAGTCGAGCGGGCCCCTGTACCGGAAGATTCCCCGGGAGGTCACCCTGATGCTCCAGGAGGCCGTCCTGCGGGGCGCGGTAAAATTCGAGCACGATCCTGCCCTGGGCGTGGAGGTGGCTGTCGCCATTATGAACCCCCAGGGAGAGGAGTCCCTCAGCCTTCGCGAGGAGTGGGGCCCCCGGGCCATCTACGGCGACGCAGAATACGAGATGCGCGTCCGGGAGCTCAAGAGAAAGCGGTACTACGGAGAGCACGAGGAGGACAGGGCGGGGATTCTCCGCTACACAAAGGCAACGGAGGCAATCTTCGACCTTGGCGACATTCCTCCGCCGTCCACCGAGCGTGAGTTGGCGTGGCTCCTGTCCTTCTACTGGCACGTTGACCAGGCGTACAACTCGCTGCCGGACCTGGTCCGTAACCTCAGCGAAGGCGAGCGCCCCGGCGACCGTGTCCAGGACGCCCTCAACCGGGCGTATGCAGAAGGCCTGGCTCAGGGCCTGAAGCTCTCGCCCGGAGGCCAGGACGCGCTGGGGTCCCTTGGCATAGAGGCATAGGCTCCCAGGTTTAGCCCCGGCCCCACGGTCACCGCCGTTCCACATTGACCTTGGATTTCCGGTCTGACGTCGGCAGTTTTCCCAACGGTATCTGAGCAGAGGGTGACCAGCCCCGTGTCACTGTCATTCTGAGCCGAAGGCGAAGAATCCAAAGGGTTATTTGAAGACTTCATAGCTTTGCAGCCAGAGGCTTTGGATTCTTCACTCCGCAAAGCTCAGTTTATCCCCGTATCAAGTACGGGGCAGGCTCTGAGCGCAGCCGAAGGGTTCAGAAGGACAGTTGGAACACTTCTTTTGGGGACAATGCCGCAGTTGATCAAATGTCTGCATTCCTACGGGAAACGGCGCTTTAGCTCCTTATCCGTCATCTGAAGTGGGGCGTAGGGTCGGAATCTCTTTGACAACCAGGCAACAGGTTGCGGCCCTAGAATGAGCTCGACTTCCACCTATCGGCCGGAGTTTAGACAAGCCGCGACAGCGCGGCTATACTGGAAGTAGAGCTACCCGGAGGGCCGATTGTAATGTCTAGCGATCTGGAGAAGGCCAAGACCAGGCTCTTCGCGGCCCTTCGCAAACGCATTCCATCCCCGTGCGTGATTGACGCCATGGAGAAGGTCCCGCGGGAGCTGTTCGTGCCGGAGTCCCGGCGGCCCCAGAGCTACGACGACACTCCCCTTCCCATTGGGGAGGACCAGACCGTGTCCCAGCCCTACATTGTGGCCGTTATGACCCACGCCCTGGAGCTGAAGCCTGACGACCGCGTGCTGGAGGTGGGCGCGGGCAGCGGTTACCAGGCCGCCGTCCTCTCACTCCTCACCCGAGAGGTGCTGTCGGTGGAACGCATACCGTCGCTGGCAAAGGGGGCCGGCGAGATGCTGGCTTCCCTGGGATACGGCAACGTGGAGGTGCGCCTGGCGGGCAAGGCCCTTGGCTGCCCGGAGGAGGCGCCCTTCGACGCCATCATTGTCACGGCGGCCGCGCCTTCGCTTCCGAGGTCGCTTTTGGAGCAGATGGCCGAAGGCGGCAGAATGGTGATCCCCGCGGGGTCGCAGCAGGAGCAGAGCCTGATCAAGGTGGTCAGGTCCGGCAACAAGTACACCATCACCAACCTGGGGCCCTGCAGGTTCGTGCCTCTCATGGGCAAGGGGGCCTGGGACGCGGACTAGGCCGTTCTGGGTGGCGATTCTAAGGTACTCTCTATAAGTGTTGGTAATACCGCTTCTTGCCCGCTCATAGCCTGCCCCGTACTTGATACGGGGGTGAGCCTGTCGAACCATTTGAGCGGGCAAGACTGTGGACGTGGCTGACACCGCTCATTTACTTCGACGGGCTCAGTATGAGCGGTGTCGCGCGTCATAACCAGCGCCTGTAGAGAATACCGACTCTAACCGCGCCTTGGCCTGTGCCTGTCCGCGCTGTCAATGGCTATGGTGACCGGGCCGTCATTGAGGATTTCCACCATCATCCGCTCCTGGAATCGGCCGGTCTTTATCGTGAGGCCCGTCTCCCGGAAGAGGTCCACGGTGCGCTCGAAAAGCGGTCTCGCCGTCTCAGGATGGGCGGCGCTGCTGAACGAGGGCCTGCGCCCCTTGCGGACGTCGCCGTAGAGGGTGAACTGGCTTACGACAAGAAGTTGAGCTGAAACGTCCAGGGCGGAGTGGTCGAACCTCTCGGCCTCGTCCTCAAAGATGCGGAGGTTGACCACCTTGTCGACGACGTATCGGGCGTCCTCCTCGTCGTCGTCCTGGCCCACACCGACGAACACCACCAGCCCGCGGTCGATGCGCTCCGTGTCTTCGCTGACGGTAACGGAAGCCCTGGCGACTCTCTGAACGAGGGCGCGCACGAATGCGTCCTCTAGTCGTCCCTGGTCGGGTCCTTGTCCCCGCCGCTGGGCCCCCTGTCCTCGGGGTGAAACTCCCTGCGGGCGTAGTCGGTTGTGTAGAAACCGCTGCCCTTGTAGATGACGGTGGGGGAGTGGAACTTGCGCTTGGAGGCCGCGTTGCAGAGTGGGCAGTCCTGGATGGTTGCGGCGTCGAAGCCCTGCTTCATTTCGAAGAGGTGGTCGCAGGTCTCGCAGTGGTACTCGTATATGGGCATTGCTCTCCGTCGCTTGTTAGCGGTCTCGATTAGGGTCTGCTAACGCCGCATAGTAATTTAAGGACTTTTGGCGTTCCTGTCAACAGGCGTAGGGGGAAGGGCATTCTTTATGCGAGTTGGTAGCGCCAACGTCGGGTGGAGCGCAACTCCCTACCCGCTCATAGCCTGCCCCGTACTGGATACGGGGGTGAGCCAGTCGAACCATTTGAGCGGGTAGACTGCGGGCATGGCTGACACCGCTCATTTACTTCGACAAGCTCAGCATGAGCGGTGTCGCGCGCCATGACCAACGCCTGTTGAGAATACCAGGTGCAGCGTCTCAGTGCGATGCCCGTATGCAGCCTCTTTACAGTGTGAGTATTCTACAGGTTTGAGCAACTGCTGCTGCAGAGCTACAATGCTCAATCATGCTTGTCGCTCAGCCCTTCGCCGACGTTGAGCCTTCCGGACCATAGCGTGCTCAGAATATTGACGGCCGGCGTCCTGTCGATACTAGCCCTTGCCGCGCTCATACTCGCGGCCTGCGGTGCGGACGACTCCCTGGAAATTGTCCACGGTCGGGTGGTCGATGTCCAGACCGGTAGCATTATGGAGGTCGACTCCTTTGCGCTGGTGGACGGGGAAGGGGAGGAGTGGAGCTTCGTCGTAGAGGGGCCGCTGGAGTTCACGCCCTCCCACATGCGGGAGCACATGCTCACGGGCGATGAGGTGTTGGTCAGTTACAGGCGCGCGGGCGGGTTGATGATAGCGGTGAGCGTTGCGGACTATCCGTGAGCCTTGACCACCAAATGCCCCTAACCTATCATGGAGGCATCGGGGTGTAGCGCAGGGGTACGCGCGCCTGGTTTGGGACCAGGAGGTCGGCGGTTCAAATCCGCCCACCCCGACTTTGCAGCCCTCGCGTCCAGGCCCTACTCCTCCCCGGGCAGCTTCTTGTCGAAGACCAGGTCAAGGAAGTCCTGCACCGCCAGCAGGGCGATGGTCCCGGGCATATCCCTCGGATTCGCGTAGTCCCCCCGCAGTTGGGAGTCGGCCGTCCGCATGACAATCCGCGCCTGGAGGGCAAGCTGGAAGACCTGCCGGCCGATGTCGCCCTGGAGCCTCTCGCAGAGCTCCTCGTAGCTAAGACGCACTTCATCGCTCATCTCAAGCACCTCGCAGACTTACCTGTCCTATCTCACGTCAGGACCGGGCGGTGGGTCGTCCTCTCAGATTTCGGCGTTGTTCCAGACGGGAAGCGTCCAGTCGGGCATCGACTTGTCCTTGCCGCGCACCGCGTCCCGGTAGAGGCGGCGGACCTTTCTGGTCAGCGGGCCGGGTCTGCCGTTCCCCACGACGTACCTGTCCACGGACACGACAGGCTCTATCTCGGCGTAGGTCCCGCAGAGAAAAATCTCATCGGCCACGTAAAGCTCAGTCCTGTCCACGTCCCTCTCCACAACCGGCACTCCAAGACGCTCCCTGAAGAACCCAATCACCGTTTCCCGGGTGATGCTCTCAAGGATGCCCGACGTGACGCCAGGCGTTATGGCGACGCCGTCTCGCACGATGAAAATGCAGGCGTAGGAGCCCTCGGCCACCTTGCCCTGGGGGTTGAGGATTATGCCCGCGTCGTAGCCGTTGATCCGGGCCTCCGTGGAGGCCAGCCGGCTGTTCTCGTAGTTGGACAGCATCTTGGCCCGTGGCGGCAGGACGTTGTCGGAGATGCGGGTCCAGCTGCTGACGCAGCAATGGCTGCCGCGGTTGGCTCCCAGGCTGGACGGGCTGGGCCTGGCCGTGACGTAGACAGCCCCCGGCTGCTCGTAGGCGGCCATGTAGCCGGCGACGTCGCCGCTGAAATAGGCCATTGGCATGATGTAGGTGTCCTCACGGGCCTCGTTGGCCCTGAGCAGGTCGACGATGGCGGCCGTAAGCTCCTCGCGCGTAAATGGCGGGGACATACGCACCAGCTTCATGGAGTCGAAGAGTCGGTCCAGGTGCGACTGGAGGCGAAACAGGTAAAGCTCCTGTTCCTCCTCGTTCCAGTACGCCCTGATCCCCTCGAAGACGGCCGACAGGGACGCCCAGGCCATGCCCGTGATGTGGATGGTCGCCTCCTCCCACGGCACGAGTTTGCCCGCGGACCACAGGTAGGCGGGCGCGGGCCGCGGCGGAGGGGTGTTCCTCCTGGCCGGTCTCTTGAGCGTCATACCGGCTCACCCCAACTGCACTTGTTCAAGCCCCCGCGCCTGTAATACCTCGCGGAATCCTTGTCGTGGTCGTGCCGCCCTTCTCCGTCATTCCCGTGAAAACGGGAATCTAAAGCCTTGCTTGGAAAGCTACCTTCCATTGGCCGGTGCGCCTCAGATTCCTGCTTCCGCAGGAATGACGCAAATGAGGAATCTCTGAGCCAGTCGCGCGATGCTCCGCGATTACGGCTCATGAGCGCGGCGCTTCTATCCCTGTTCAAGCTGCTCCGTGACCCGGGCCAGCAGGTTCAGCGTCCGCTCCCTGGAGGCCTCCCGGTTGTTGCCGGCGATTATAGGCGATGCCAGAATCTCCCCGGCCCCGAAGGAGAACAGCTCCATCAGCTTCTCCTCCACCTGCTCCTCGTTCCCGGACAGGACGACGGCGTCCAGCATACCGTCGCTCCACGTCCCGCTGGAGGCCTCCGGATAACCGGCGTCGGCGAACATGTTGGCGTAGAACGGCGCTCGTGGGTAGAAGCCCATCTGCTCCCGGGCCGCGGCGTACACCTCGTCCGGGTCGTCGTGGACGCAGACGGGGGCGTGCGCAATCAGGGGAGGCGCGGGGCGCCCGGCCTTCTCCGCGCCCGCCTTGATGGCAGGTACGGCCACGTCCCGCAGGTAGACGCCGGGGCACACCCAGCTTATTGCGCCGTCGGCCTCGGCGCCACAAAGCTCAAAGGCCCTCTGACGCAGGGCTGAGGCCATCACCGGCACGTCGATTGGCGATGGAATGCGCCCGTTGACCTTGTAGTGCCGGCCCTCGTAGTTCACCTGCCCGTCTCTGAACAACGTCTTCAGGATCTGAATGTACTCACGCAGGTGGCCCAGGGGGGCGTTGAACTCGATTCCGTACATCCCCTCGATGATGGCCTGGTGGCTTGGCCCGACGCCCAGCCGGAAGCGGCCGGGGTCCAGGTCCTCCAGCGCCTGCACCTGCTGGGCCGTGACCAGGGGGTGGCGCGGGTACGTGGGAATTATGGACGTCCCCAGGAGCACGTCCCGTGTCCTCATCAGTGCTGCCCCGAAGAAGGTCATGGAGTCTCCGCCGGAGCCTCCCGTTGTGGACCATGCGGCGGGAATGCCCAGGTAGTCAAGCTGCAGCGCCTGGTCAAGGGCCTCGGCGCTGGTCTGCGCCGTCAGGGCAACTCCTATCATCCTGGAATTCGAGTCGTTCATCACTTCGCCTCCCTGAAAGCCGCCGCAACCTCCTCCGCCGTCACCACGTCCGCCTGCCGGGGGAATATCTTCTCCGTGAGCACCCGGTGCACCTCCTCGTCCTGGTCGCCGCAGCAGTCGGACACCACCACAAGGCGATAGTCCACGTCCGCGGCCCATCGCACGGCCGTGAGAACGCAGCCGCTGGTGGACACTCCAAAGAGGACGAGGGTGTTCGCGCCGATGGAGTGCAGCACTGCGTCCAGGTCGGTCGTGGAGAAGGGGCCGGTTCTCCGCTTGACCACGACGGCCTCGCCGGGCCGGGGGGCGACGGCGGGATGCACCTCCGCGCCCGTGCTGCCCTCGATCAGGCGCGTGCCGAAGCGCTGGCGGTTTCGGGGGAGCACCTCAGGGTATCCCTCCCGGAACTGCACCACCACGTAGATGACGGGGATCCCGGCCTCCCGCGCGCTCTGCAGCACCGAGGCGGACCTCTGGAGCAGGGCATCTCCGTCGGTGGAGTAGTTGCCTACAATGTCGTTCTGGTAGTCCATGATGACCACCGCGGTGCTGTCCCGTTGAAGCTCCAAGTCAGCCATGCTCTCCTCCTTTGGCCGTCCGACGGCGGGCATATCGGGATAGTCCTGAGGGACACGCCACGGGCATTATACTCCATCTCGTGGGGCTGCTCCATAAAGGGGAGTGACCACAGCCCGCTCATGGTGAGCTTGTCGAACCATTCGAGCGGGCAGGGCATGGGCGAAAGTTGCCCCCCGCTCATTTCCTTCGACAGGCTCAGAGCCTGCCCCGTACTTGATACGGGGATGAGTGGTGTCGCGCGTCATAACCAACGCCTGTAGAGAATACCAAAGCTTGTCTTGTATTGACTCACTGCTCTCTATTTGAGAAAATTGCGGGTGTGTATGAGGGAATGCAAATCGAATGGGGGACGCGGGCGATCAGGGATATGCGCCGCCTCGCCGCACGGGACCGAGAGCGCATCATCGCCAAGATTGAGCAGTATGCCGAGAACCCGACATCCCTTGCCGGGCAAGTCATCGCACTGACTGGCAGCCCCTACAGGCGGTTGAGAGTCGGCCACCACCGCGTCATCTTCACCACTGAGCATGGGGAGACCCCATCCCTCATAATACTGAGAGTTCGACACAGGAGTGAGGCTTATGACTAGCGAAGAGACTGTCACCTTGACTCGAAGGGAGTACGACGCTCTCATCGAGCGCAACGGTCAGCTTGAGGACATGCTGGCTGCCCAGGACGCGGACGACGGCGTGCGCGTCCCACACGAGGTCGCTCTCGCCATCATGCGGGGGAAGGGTCCCATCCAGGCGTTTCGGAACCACCAGGGCATGACCCTGAGGGATCTGTCCGAGAGAACCGGCCTTGCCTCGGGGTACATCTCCGAGATTGAGCGCGGGATAAAACCAGGGTCGGCCTCGGCCCTGGTCCGCATCGCCGGCGCCCTTGGCACTACGATAGACGTCCTGGTGAGTGAGTAACGCCAGCACAGAGCTTGGAGGTAGAAACTCACAGATACCAGATACAAGGATGAACGGTGTCACGCGCCATGACCAACGCCTGTAGAGAATACCGCTTTTTGCTCACTCGTGGTGAGCTTGTCGAACCGTTTGAGCGGGCCAGACTATAGGCGTAGTTGCCCCGCTCATTTCCTTCGACAAGCTCAGAGCCTGCCCCGTACTTGATACGGGGATGAGCGGTATGATCCGCTAATACCAACACATACTGAGAATACCGCGGTTGACACGCGCTTGCCCAGAGCTTATCATCGGGCTACTTCTGGGAGTGTATCCTCAACCAGGGGGTTCTGCGCAGCGGACTCCTATCAGGTGCGCCAAAGGAGGTCCCGATGGAAGACGGCATTCTGAAGGGACTCAGGGTAATCGAGTGGGGCGATCTGGTCTCAGGCCCCTGGACAGCCCGCCTGATGGCTGACATGGGCGCGGACGTGATCAAGGTGGAACCGCCCGGCTCCGGCGATTCATCCCGGCGCGTAGGCCCCTTTCCCGGCGACGTTCCCAACCCGGAGACCAGCGGCCTCTTTCTCTACCTCAACCTGAACAAGCGCGGCGTCACCATCGACCTGACCAGGGCCGAGGGCCGGCGCATCTTCAAGGACATGGTCGCGGGGGCCGACATCCTCGTCGAGAACCACCGGCCCGGAGTCGTGGAGGAGTTGGGTCTGGGCTACGACGTCCTCAGCGCCATAAACCCGCGGCTCATCATGGTGTCCATCAGCCCCTTCGGGCAGCAGGGACCCTACCGGGACTACGTTGGCAGTGAGTTGGTGCTCTTCCACATGGGCGGCCCGGGCTACGAGACCCCCGTCAACGAGGTGACCGACCTTGAGAAGCAGTCGCCGTTGAAAGGCCCGGGGTACCAGGGCTACTTCGCGTCGGGCTGGATGGCCGCCACGTGCACAAGCGTAGCCCTCTTCCAGCGGGAGATGACGGGTGAGGGCCAGTTCGTAGACATATCGGAGCATGAGACCGTTTTCAGCCTGGAGAGGCCTCGCATCGCCCAGTACACCTACACCGGCGAGATACCGCCTCGGGAGGGCAACGGCATCCCCAGGTTCAAGCCGTGCAAGGACGGGTACTTTGCCGGGCTGAACGTCCAGAGGGACGACATTCGATGGGGTCGCCTCTGCAACCTGATGGGGAACCCGGAGTGGACCCAGGACGAGATTTGCTCGACCCCCGAATCACGCCGCGACAATACGGACATCCTGGAAGCCCACATTATGTCCTGGATGATGGATTACACCAAGGCGGAGCTTTTTGAGAAGGGCCAGGACGCCGGCCTGGGCGTTTTTCCCCTCAACACCGCCGCCGACGTCTACAGGGAGGAGCAGTACCGCTACAGGGAGTTCTTCCGGGACGTGGAGCACCCCGTTGCCGGCACGTACGAGTACCCCGGCATCTCCTACAAGCTCTCGGCCCACCAGTCCGAGATTCGCAACCGCGCCCCCATGCTCGGCGAGCACAACAGCGACGTGTTAGTCCGCGAGCTTGGGCGCACGCCGGAGGACCTGGTCCACCTCTACCAGTCCGGCGTAATCTAGGGGCGACACAGCAGCAATCGCAGGAGGTAGGTCATGGGCAAGCTGCCATTTGAAGGCATCAGAGTCGCAGACTTCGGGTGGATTCTCGCCGCGCCCCTTGCCGGATCGTGGCTTGCGACCCTGGGCGCGGACGTCATAAGGATAGAGAGCAAGGCCCGCCCTGACCTGGTGCGGAGCGGCGCGGTTGGCGGCATTATCCCGGGCCCGGAGCCGTCCTGGAACAGGGTGGCAACCTTCAACTCCGTCAACTACAGCAAGAAGGGCTGCACCCTGGACATGACCAAGCCCAAGGCCCAGGAGCTCGCTTATCGCATCATCAAGGAGTCGGACGTTGTGATTGAGGCCTTCACCACGCCGGTGGTGGAGCGCTTCGGCCTGACCTACGAGAAGCTCAAGGCCATCAAGCCGGACATCATCCTCCTGTCCAACTCCTCCCTGGGCAAGACCGGCCCCCTGAAGGACGTTGCGGGCATGGGCCCGGCCAACCAGGCCTTCGCCAGCCTGCCGTCGATGACGGGATACGAGGGCGGCACACCGACAGGCATGGGCGGCACATGGCCCGACTACACCGTCGGCCTGACCCTCGCCTACCTCATCATCACAGCCCTGTACCACCGGCAGCGCACGGGGGAGGGCCTGTACATCGACCACTCCATGGCCGAAACCGTGATGGGCATGATCCCCGGCCAGCTTCTTGACTACGCCATGAACGGCAGGGTCGCTGAGCCTCGCGGCAACAGGGACGACCTGGCCGTTCCCCACAACCTGTATCGATGCCAGGGCGACGACAAGTGGGTCGCCCTCTCCGTCCACAACGAGGCGCAGTGGGCGGCGTTCTGCAAGGCCGCCGGTCACCCGGAGTGGCTGGAGGACGAGCGCTTCTGCGACTCCTTCAGCAGACACCAAAACGTCAGGGATCTGGACGAGCTTATCACCGAGTGGACCTTGACCCTCACGAACCTGGAGGTGATGGAGCGGCTTCAGGCGGTGGGCGTGCCTGCAGGTCCGTCACAGAACAACGAGGCGCTGCTAAACGACCCGCAGCTCCAGTTCAGGGACCAGTTCGTAGAGACGGACCACATTGAGATAGGGAAGCGGGTTAGCATGGGGCTGCAGGGCCAGTTCAGCGCCATACCGGAGCGCAAGTACAAGGCTGCTCCCGCAATCGGCCAGCACAACAAGGAGGTCTTCCACGACTTCCTTGGCCTCTCCCGGGAGGAGATAGAGCAGCTCATGGAAGAGCAGGTCATCTACTAGGCCCCGTTGCGTACCGGCGTTCCCCACTCCAGAGGGCTGCATGCGGGGGTTCTTTGCCCTCTGGTCTTCCTGATGGCTCTCGCACTGGCTGCGGCGGTCCTGCCCGGCTGCGAGGAGGAATCCGTTGAGGTCTCGGAAGCCGACAGGGAGAAAGTGGTGGCCGAGTTGCAGGACCGCTCCTTCCGCCAGTTCGATCCCCACGTGGACGGCGACCCCAGGAGGGGGGTTATCCTGGATTTCCACAATGGCATCTCCCTCTGGGCCCAGTACGCGGAGGGGGCGTACGCGGTGAACGAGTGGGAGATATTCGCGGAGAGCTACAGCGTAAAGGCCAACGGCTCCGAGTACACCCTCAGCTTCAACGCTCCCGGTTCAAGGCAGCAGTTTCCGACTGAGTGCGAAGACTGCATCCCGACGGAGGGCGTCTCCATCTCGGTCCGGGACCTCTTCGATGAAGGGAATATCTCATTCCGGGTGAACGACCCGGACAATGTCCTTCCCCTGCCTTTCCCCGTATTCAAGTCCTGGACCAGGTTCAGCGAGGACGAGTATTTCAACTGATCCCAAGCAAAATGGCTTCACCCGGTTCCGGCGCATTTCCAGGAATTGCGTATGCACAGACCGACTCACGGGAATAATCCGGCGGCTGGCGCGCTGCTCTTCGTCTACGAGTGGGGCGTGCACTATACGCCTGTAGGCAAGCTTCTGAACGGACGCCGCAGGCGGACTCCCGTGTCCGCCTGCGGCGTGACGCTCGATTTGTGCCCTGACAGTCAGCGTGTTTCTGGACCGCTGAAAGTAGCAGACCGGGGCTATGCCAGGTCGAAGCGGTCCAGGTCCATTACCTTGCTCCATGCGGCCACAAAGTCCCGCACAAAAGCCTGCTGCCCGTCGTCGCAGGCGTAGACCTCAGCGATGGCCCGGAGCTCGGAGTTGGAGCCGAAGACCAGGTCCACCCTGGTGCCGGTCCACTTGACGTTGCCCGTCCGCCGGTCGCGACCCTCGAATACGCCCTCAGAGGCGGACGACGCCTGCCACTCGGTGTTCATGTCGAGCAGGTTCACGAAGAAGTCATTGGTCAACGCCCCTGGCCTGTTGGTCAAGATACCGTGGGCTGACTGGCCGGCGTTGGCGTCCATTACTCGCATTCCGCCGACCAAGGCCGTCATCTCGGGGGGAGTCAGCGTAAGCATGTACGCCCGCTCCACCAGTAGCTCCTCCGCAGGTTCCCGGCGTCCGGCCTGCAGGTAGTTGCGGAAGCCGTCGGCGGTGGGCTCCAGCACGGCAAACGACTCCACGTCGGTCCACTCCTGGGACGCGTCCGTGCGCCCCGGCGTGAAGGGCGCCTGGATGTCCTGTCCGGCGTTCCTTGCGGCCTGCTCCACGCCCGCGCATCCGGCCAGAACGATCAGGTCGGCCAGCGACACCGCCGCGCCCTGGGCCTGCGCGCTGTTGAACTCCGCCCGGATCTGCTCCAGGGTCTCCAGCGTCTTGCCCAGCTCGGCGGGGTCGTTGACTTCCCAGTCTTTTTGAGGCGAGAGGCGGACCCGCGCGCCGTTTGCTCCGCCGCGCTTGTCCGTGCCCCGGAACGTCGAAGCCGACGCCCAGGCGGTCGAGACGAGTTGGGAGACGGACAGTCCCGAGGCTAGCACCCTGGCCTTGAGGTCGGCTATCTCTTGCTCCCCGATCAGCCGGGAATCGGTGTCTGGAACGGGGTCTTGCCACAGGAACGGCTGCGTTGGGACCAGCGGGCCGAGATACCGGCTCCTGGGCCCCATATCGCGGTGTATCAGCTTGAACCACGCCCTCGCGAAGGCGTCTTCCAGGTCTGCCGGGTTCTCCAGGAACCGCTTTGATATCGGGCCATAGTCCGGGTCCGCCGAGAGCGAGAGGTCAGTGGTCAACATCATTGGGGCGTGCTTCCTGGACGGGTCGTGGGCGTCCGGCACGGTGGCTACGCGGGCGGCGTTGCTGGGCGCATACTGGGACTTGCCGGCCGGGCTCTTGGTCAGTTCCCACTCGAAGCCGTGCAGGTTCTCAAAGAAGTTGTTGTCCCACTTCACCGGGTTGGTGGTCCAGGCGCCCTCCAGTCCGCTGGTGAAGGTATCGACGCCCTTGCCGCTGCCGGAGCTGTTCCTCCAGCCGAAGCCCTGCTCCTCAATGCCGGCGCCCTCCGGGTCGGGGCCGACGTGCTCATCGGAGACGGCCCCATGCGCCTTGCCGAAGGTGTGGCCGCCGGCGATGAGGGCAACCGTCTCCTCGTCATTCATTGCCATGCGCCCAAAGGTCTGACGGATGAATTTTGCCGCGGCCAGAGGGTCCGGGTTGCCGTTGGGCCCCTCCGGGTTGACGTAGATCAGGCCCATGTGGTCGGCGCCAAGGGGCTCCTGGAGCTCGCCGCTGGCGCTGTGGCGTTCGTCCGCGAGCCATGTGCTCTCGGCTCCCCAGTAGGTCTCGTCAGCCTCCCAGACGTCCGGCCGTCCGAACCCGAATCCCAGGGTCCTGAATCCCATCGACTCCAGGGCGCAGTTGCCGGCGAATATGATCAGGTCGGCCCAGGAGATCCTGTTTCCGTACTTCTGCTTGACTGGCCAGAGCAGGCGGCGCGCCTTGTCCAGGTTTGCGTTGTCGGGCCAGCTGTTCAGCGGAGCGAACCGCTGGTAGCCTGAGCCACCGCCGCCGCGGCCATCGGTGATGCGATAGGTTCCTGCGGCGTGCCACGTCATGCGGATGAAGAGGGGCCCATAGTGGCCGTAGTCGGCTGGCCACCAGTCCTGGGACGTGGTCATCACCTCTTCAATGTCCTTCTTCAGGGCGTCAACGTCCAGGCCCTTGAATGCTTCTGCGTAGTTGAAGTCCCTGTCCATCGGGTCCGAAACGGGGGAGTTCTGGCGAAGGGGCTTCAGATTCAGCTGGTTTGGCCACCAGTACTGGTTCGAGGTCAATTCGTCTCTCCTTTCACAGGTGTACTAGGCAGGAGCGGTTGTCCGTGGCATGGAGACCGCATCCTGCGGGGTTCACGGCCACAATCTCTGAGGGCCTTTTCGAAGCCGTGGAATCTGTGCCGACTCCTGCGGCCTCCGCCGACCGTGCGTTGCCACACCCACATGCTAGCAGTTTCCACTTCCATTGGGCAATCCCAGTCGTCGGCCTACCAGGAACCTGTCCGGTCAGACTTCGTGTCCCTGGGCCGTGAGCACCAGCATCTCCAGTACCTCGTAGCTGGCGATTGAGCCAATGAACTCGTTGGTTTCCGAGTCCACCACGGGAAGCACGGTGAGCGAGCTTTCGGTCATCCGCTGCAACGCGTCCTCAACCGACTCGTTGGAGTAGGCGTAGGGCGTGGCCTGGCGCTGCACGTTGCCAAGGGGGGTGCGCTCCCAGCTGCTGCGGGGGAGGTATCGCAGCATGCTCACGGACACGATTCCGGACAGCCTCCCGTTGTTCACTACAACGTAGTCCTGCTGCTCCGGCAATATCCAGTTGTCGGCGAAGGTCTTGACCGAGATCGACTGCTCCGGATGGCTTCGAGAACGATCCAGAATGTCCTGGACTTTGATTCCCTCCAGGGCGAACCTCTCCAGGGACGGGGGTATCCTGTCACTGGGGGTGGCCTCCTCAGTGTGGTCAAGCCTCCTCAGTGTGAAGGCGATTCCCATTGGCGTCAGCAACATGTATCCAAGCATCACCAGGACCAGCAGTGAGAATACTCCCTTGTCGATCGCGCCTGTGTGCAGCAGCAGAAGCAGCAGTGCGATTTCCGCCACGCCCTTGGCCATGAGGCCTGAGGCTATGGCCAGTGGCGATTCCAGGCGAGTGACGAATGCGCTGATGAAAGCCCCCGCGAATTTGCCGGCAAGGGGCAACAGCGTCAGCGCCGCAATGGTCTCCGGCGCGAGGTCCAGGAAATCCCGGCTGAAGTGCAGGCCGGCGGACGCGAAGAAGAGAGGCACGAAAAACCCCTCTGCGGCGCCCTTCATTCCCGGCATGATGTCGCGCCGGACCTGGTATGGCAGCATGGAGAGGGCGGCGCCGAACAGCAGCGCTCCAAGGGAGCCGTGAAGACCGACGCGCTCGGCTCCGGTCACCACCAGGAAAAGCCCGCCCAGCAGCAATCCGAATGACAGCTGGGGCACCTGCAGAATGCGGTGCAGCAGGACTATCACCTTGGGAAGGATCCTGGTGGAGAACAGCCACGTGACCACTGCAAAGGCCAGTATCTGTCCAATCAGGATGAGCATGCCAACCGGATCCACCGGTTGTCCGTGTTCTGCAGCGCCCACGTGCTCACTCACGGCGAACCCAACCACGAACAACGCTATTAGCTCGGCGATGACTACGGCCGTGAAAATCTGGACGCCTACGGGCTCCTTGATAAAGCCCTCGTCCACAAGCACCTTGGCCGTGATTCCAAGGCTGGACAGGGACAGCACTCCCGCCAGCGCCAAGGCCTGGGTGAAGTTCAGACCAAGGTTCAGGTCAAAGAGGACGTCCGTAGTGACGGCCAGAGACGCGAGGAGGGAGATGACAACGGAGAGTACGGAGGCGATGAACAGGCGGCCCCGGATGGCGGCAACGAAGCCAGCAATATCAAGCTCCTCCATTCCAATGAGGAAGAAGAAGATGAAGATGCCTATGTTCAGGACGAGTTCAATGTCGGAGCCGGACTCCACCAGGCCGGTCATCGGGCCGAGGATGACCCCGGTGACGGCGTAGGCGAAAATCGAGTTCACCCCGAATCGCTTGAAAACGCCTTCCAGCAGTTTGGCGACGACGATGAGGAGGCCAATCGCGAAGAGGGCGTGGTGGATGTCCAAAGCCGGGTTTCCTCCCTTGCCGGCAGCGGTGTGCGGAGCGCCTTGGAGCTAGTGAGATTATGCGAGTGAGGTCAATTGGTGTCAATGGAACTCCTGTTATAATACGAGGTAGTTGCCGCCGGCGAAGTCACCTCGTCGCATATGAGCGCTCGCGGTCCGGCAGCCATGGCCCGGGCGATTGCGATGCGCTGGCGCTCGCCCTTGGAGAGATCGCGCGGGTAGCGTCCGGCGAGCTCCACGTCTTCCGGCAGCCCGGCAGGACTACGGAGAAATTATTTCCAGGACGGCTTTACGCTACCACCAGCGGCGCCCGCATCTCCGAGTGGGACAGGCCGGAGTGCTGTGACTTCTCATCCATGGTGGACCTCATCCGTGCGTTCGCCTCGTAGGCCACCACGTCGCTCCCTCTGGAGATGGCTATAACGTCCCCCATGCGCTCCCTGACTGCGGGTGAGATGAGGCCCGGCCCGAACAGCTCCAGGTCTTCGGCCTCCTGAATCGAGATCAGCAGGAAGCGATTGCCGAGGCGGCTCTGCAGGACGTCGAGGTCTGCCGTACCGGAGCCTGCCTCAAGGTGGAGGTACAGCACCCTGGCGTCGCCGGAGGGCGCGAACCTCAACGCGCCCGTTACCCGGTGAGAGGGCACGAGCCGCCACCTCGCGCCGGGCGGAGCGTCCAGCAGGCCGTGGTCGGCGCTTACCACCAGTTTGCCAGCGCCCCGGATGCCGTCTGCCAGCCTCTCCATTTCGGCGTTAATCCCCGCTACGGTCTCGAGAGTCCGTGGGTGAAACGCTCCATACCGGTGGGCTGCGGCGTCTACCAGGGGCGTGTAGACGAAGGTGTAGGTGGGGGCGACCGCACCTGCGACCCGCGAAGTCACCACGTCCACGGCCTCGCGCAGCGACGAGTAACCCTGCCGCGGCCGGTCGCCGCTGAGGTAGACGGAGTAGACGCTGTTGACAATCTGGCGCGGAAATACGCTCAGCGCGTCCCGCTCGACGTCTCGCAGCAGTGGAGGCAGCAGGTAGACGTCGTCAGGCGTGACACCCAGCGAGGCCAGCGGCCGCGCGTTGGACCTGGTCACGAAGGGCAGGACGGCCGCGGCCGCCCCGATTTGCGGAAGGTGTGTCCACCAGCCGGTCACGCCGTGCCTGGCCGGCCACTCGCCGGTGGCAAAGGACGTGACGGCGGGCGCAGTGGAGGAGGGGAATACGGTCTGCAACTCGGCGCGAAGGTGACGGCGCAGAAAGGCGTCCTCCGGCAGCGCTTCAACCTGCTCCGCGCCCATGCCGTCGACAAGCGCGAACACAAGGTGGTCAGCGTGGCCGATGAGGCGTTTCACGGCATCGGAGTTGTGGCTCGGCGCAACGGCCGGGGCCCCGGCCAGGGACGCCAGGGCCCTTGCAAGGTCCACCACGTTGGGGACCAGATGCGAGGGACGCACCAGCAGGCCTTCGTCGAATGCAGACAGAAGCTCGTCGAGATCGCTCATATTTGCATCACCATACCACTGGACGCGACTCAACGTCCGGGCAGTCCAGTCGTCGTGTATGCTATCATGGATTTGAAGGACGTGTTGACCCGGCGGGGAATCGGCCGGCCGGAGGAGGCCCCTCCGCACGGGCCGGAGGCGTAGCATGACGGATGTAACGGAGGCAGCGGGATCCACTTCGCCCTTTGAGCAGCTGGGCGCGGCCTATGAGGGGTTCGGAGCCGATGAGCGGGCGCTTCACGACCGGCTGCTGAGCATGGCGCAGATGCCGGACACCGTGGCTGTCCACACCGAGGCCGCCGGTGAGGACTGCTGGACGGTTACGGTCTGCACATCGGACTGGGTTGGCGCGCTGGCCACCATCTCCGGACTGTTTCCGGCGTACGGCATGAACATCGAAAGCGCAGACGTGTTCACTCTGCGTGTGCCGGCCGCTCAACCGGCCGCGCCTCCGCGCCGAGGCGTCTCCGGGCCGGCAAGACGGCGGATTCGGAGGGGGCTAGGGACAGGGCCGGCGCCCGCGCCCGTGTCGCGCAGGCTGCTGGACGTTTTCCGCGTGCGAGCCATTTCCCCCGCGCCCGACGATGTGTGGGAGCGGTTCCGGGCGGACCTGCAGGAATTCGTGGCGCTGCTGGCGGCGGGACGGCGGGACGCGGCCAGGGAGCAGCTGACCGACAGAGTCAGCGAGGCCCTCCTGGCATCCGGCGGCCTCAGCGAGCGCGTGTATCCGGTGTCCATAGAGGTGAGCAACGATGCGTCGCCGCACCACACGCAGGTTGTTATTCGCTCCACGGACACCCTTGGCTTCCTGTACGCTTTCGCCAACGCCCTTGCCGTGCTGAACGTCAACATCGAGAGGGCGGAGATACGCACCGTCGGCGGGGAGACGTGGGACGTGTTCATGGTGACGGGGCGCGACGGCGGGAAGATCACCGGCGAGGAGGACCTGCGCAAGGTGCGCGTGGCCGCCGCCCTCATCAAGCAGTTCACTCATCTACTGCCGAGTTCGCCCAACCCGGCGCTGGCGATGCGGCAGTTCAACGCCCTGACGCTCCAGATACTATCCCGGCCGGACTGGAGCAGCGACGTGCAGAATCTGGAATCGGCGACGGTGCAAGGCACTCTGGCGCAGCTGATGGGCGTGAGCGAGTTCCTGTGGGAGGACTTCCTGAGGATGCAGCACGAGAACCTGTTTCCCGTCGTGGTGGACGTGCCGTCCCTGGACGAGGCCAGGCCTGTCCAGCGACTGGAGGAGGACCTGGGCGTCAGCCTGGCCAGGCTGAGCGACCACTCCGAGAGGGTGGATGCGCTCAACGGGTTCAAGGACAGGGAGATGTTTCGCATTGACCTGCGGCACATCACCGGCCGCATCGGGTTCAACGAGTTTGCGATGGAGCTGACCGGGCTGGGCGAGGTGATGGTGCGGGAGGCGGCCGCTCTCTCATACGCAAGACTGGCCGAGCAGTACGGTGAGCCTCTCCTGCCAGACGGACGGCCATGCGCCTGGTGCATCTGCGCGCTGGGGAAGTTCGGCGGGCGCGAGATGGGCTTCGGCTCGGACGTGGAGCTGATCTTCGCATACGAGGGCGAGGGCAGCACGGCGGGACCGGACTCTGCGCCAAACGCCCGCTTCTTCGGCGACTTCGTGAGGGCATTCCTTGGCACGCTGAGGACTCGGAGGGAGGGCATATTCGAGGTGGACATGCGCCTGCGACCTCACGGCAACGCCGGAGCCCTTGCCTGCACCCTCGACGGCTTCCGCGACTACTACTCGGAGGGCGGCGCGGCGCGCCAGTTCGAGCGCATGGCCCTGGTGAAGCTGCGCCCGGTGGCCGGCGACGCTGCGCTGGGCGAACTCCTCACGGCGGCGCGCGACGACTTCGTCTACTCCGGCAGGCCGCTGGACGTGGAGAACGTCCGGCACCTGCGAGGCCGCCAGGCGGACGAGCTGGTGGAGAGAGGAGCGCTGAACGCCAAGTACAGCCGTGGAGGCCTGACCGACGTGGAGTACTACGTGCAGGCATGGCAGGTGGCCCGGGGCCGCGATGACGCAGCTCTGCGGGTGGTGAACACGATGGAGGCGATAGCCGGTCTGAGGGATGGCGGCTACATCACGCGGGCCCAGGCGGGCGAAATGGGGGAGACCTACGGCTTCCTCAGGCGACTTATAGACGCGCTGCGAGTGGTGCGAGGCAACTCCAAAGACCTGACGGTGCCCGCAGTGGACTCTCGCGAATTCGCTTACCTGGTGCGCCGTCTCAAATATGAATCGGCGGAGAGATTGCGTGACGCCATCGACGCGCACATGGGCGCGGCGGAGAGGCTGTGGGAGGGCGAAGGTCCCGGCGACAGCGGCTCGGGCCAGGCCGGGTCCGGCGGATAAGGCGGCACACGGCCTCTCGCAGTCCAGGGACTCGCAGAGACTCGGCTATGAGCGCGGCGACCTCCTCGTTAAGGTCGTCAGGGAAAACGGGACGTCATGACGGGGCAGTCCATGAGGGCAGATCAGCTCCGACTACAATTCCAAGACGAACATCAAGCTGAAAGTTCTTGATTTGTTTACGGATGTGGAGCTGAGGGGAGTCGAACCCCTGACCTCCTCCGTGCAAAGGAGGCGCTCTCCCGACTGAGCTACAGCCCCGTGGTGGTAGGAGTATAAGGTGTTGGGTGTAGATAGGGGA
>DAOUKT010000027.1:0-125213 GCA_034421015.1 Dehalococcoidia bacterium | reverse complement strand
CCACTAAGCTCCAGAGGTTTAGGCTCTTCCCCGTTCGTTCGCCACTACTAAGGGAATCTCGGTTGATTTATTTTCCTCGAGGTACTGAGATGTTTCAGTTCTCTCGCTTACCCACCCTATCCTAAGGGTTCAGATAGGGCTATCCCGGTTTTGCCGGGATGGGTTTCCCCATTCGGGAATCCCCGGCTACGCTTGCTAGACAGCTCACCGAGGCTTTTCGCAGTCTTGCCACGCCCTTCCTCGGCCCTTGGCGCCAAGGCATCCACCGTGGGCCCGTATTAACTTAACCCACATTCAGGCCCGTAAAACTCTCTATTCAGTTGTTAACGTACACACAAAACGACGGCTGAATGCTTCCAGCCGCCGGGGAATTAGCATCAGCTAGGTTGGTCAGTATGTGTTCAGATGAACAGCTTTTGTTACCTCTTTGATACGACGTAAAGGGAAGTATACATCCGCCATGCAGGGTAGTCAAGGGGTTTTTGAGGGCTGTTGAAGACCGATTTCTGAGACTTCTATCGCTCCGGCCTCCAGCTCACCAGCGCAGGGCGGAACGTCGGCGCTCCCCTGATCATGAACCGCCCGTCCACCTCCTCCAGCAGCTGGTCCAAAGCCGCCCTCAAGCGACCTTCCCCATCGCCCCCGGGCTCAACCATCATACGCTGCCGCGTCTGTTGTACCGCTCCCTCCCGGCTCTCGAAGCCGCGAGGCGCCTGAGTAGGCAGCATCCTCACGTCAGGGTAGATGTCCATGTCCCAAAGGAGCGCCATCAGCTCTCTCAGCGAGGGCAGCTTGAGCCGCTCCTGTCCGTGTACCAGGGGCCACAGGGGGTTGGACTGGGTGTACGGCGGATTCTCGCCCAGCACAACCAGTACCTTCTCGCGCGCGTGGGCCTCCAGTTTGCGGACGAACCCCACAATGTCCCTGATGGTGTACAGGACCTGGACGCACATCACAACGTCGGCCGGGGCTGCCTGCGCCTCCTCCCAGGTGGATGCCACCAGGTCGATGTTGTCCCGCCCGTGCTGCGAGGCCTCCTCCTCAAGGACAGCCCTCATGCTGGCCGAAGGCTCCACGGCGACGACTTGGCGGCAGCGCAGGGACATGGGCAGGGCCACCCGCCCCGCGCCCGCGCCAACGTCTATGACGGTGTGGCGAGGCTCAACCTCGTTCAGGAGGCCCAGGACAATGGGGTCGGTTGTTTCCAGGGAGGGCCGGAACCGCCCGGCAAAGGGCTCCCACGAGTCCGGCGGCGCGTCCGCCTTCTCGCGAACGCTGTCGGACTGGGCGTGCTCTTCCTCCACCATCCGCCGCCATCGCTCTCCGGCCAGTGTGGCTGCGCTGTTCGTCATTCCATGTTCTCGGTTGGGGTTGCAGGAACGGGGATACTGCAGGACGGCCTAGTCGCTGGGCGTCATCCTCAGGTGCTTGGGAGGCTCGTCCGGCAGCTGCCAGACAATCTCCTCGTGGTTGTACTCCCGGTGGTAGACGTTTGCCGCGTTTACACCTACGTTGTAGCTGTGCTCAAACGCGTCCCAGTCCCGCTCCTCGATGGCCTTGTTGATGGCGGTCAGGGGTCCCTTGATGAAGGCCTCCAGGTGCGCCGTGTACCTGGGCCGTGTGACCTCACCGATCCTGAGAGCCTTCTCCACCTCCGACGACTGGAGGGCCGCCAGCTTCCAGTTCCCGCCCTTGGCGGCGTAATACAGGATCCAGTACCGGTCGCTGATCTCCGCCATCAGCCTCGCCAGACCTGGCTGCATATTGCCCAGCTGGTCAAGTGTGATCTCCGTGTGTGACGTGTGCGCCACGGGCTGCTGGTCTTGCGTCATGCCGGTTGCTCCCCAATCTAACGCTGATCAAGTTTCAGCTTTACAAATATAGCACAGGATATAGCCCTACGCCATGCTTACTCCCCTCGCTTGTCTGGACAAAGTATTGACAAAGTATGCACAAAGTTATACACTAAGGTTGCTGTTGTGACTTACTGCTGTAGAGACAACATAGGTTAGTACACACAGCCTAGGTCTGGGAAAACTCGGAGCAATTGCAAGCTAATTGGGGCCATGCGATGACAAGTCTGCACAAACTTCAGGCAAAAGGTCGGGCGATGGAAGCTGGCTGTCGCGTATGCCGAAGTCGCCTGGTGAGCGGCCGCAGGCGATCCCGGGGCGCATTTATGCCCCTGCCTGTGTGCGCTACCGTTCTGACAGGCCTGTTCCTGGCTCTCACCCTGGCGCTGGCCCTTTAGTCTGCACCCGGCGCTAACCCTCCGGCCCCTGTATCACCAGCTTCCCAGAGAAGTCCCTGTCCTCCATCACCCTGTGAGCCTCGGCCACGTCCTGAAGAGGGAAGACGCGTCCCACAACGCCGTGCAACTCACCCCGGTTGATGACGCTCATCATCTCGCCGAATGAACGCCGCGTCCGGCCACCGCTGCCCATCAGCGTGAGCGGCCTGCCCTGCAGCAGCGACAGGTCCATGTCCGTCTGCGCCCCCGACGTGGTGCCCGTGATAACCAGCCGTCCGCCCGGCCTCAGGCTGAGGAGGTTCTCCCTCCACACGGCAGCTCCAACCACGTCCAGCACCATGTCCACCGGGAGGCCGTCGTTCAGGTCCCTGGCGGCTCTGCTGAACTCAGGCGTGGTGCGATAGTTGATGCCCTCGTCTGCGCCCATCTCCTTGGCCCGGGCCACCTTCTCGTCCGTTCCGGCGGTGGTAATGACCTTGGCCCCGATTCTCTTGGCTATCTGAATGGCCGCGCTGCCCACACCGCTGCCTCCGGCCTGGATGAGGATGGTCTCCCACGGCTGTAGCTGGCCCCGCACCATCAGGCAGTGCCAGGCCGTGTGAAACGCCAGGGGGATGGCGGCAGCTTCCTCAAAGGACATGGAGTCGCGGAACTTGTGCACGTTCACGGCCGGCACGACGCAGAGCTCCGCGTGCCCTCCGTCTGTGTCCACGCCAATCCTCTGCTGGCTCTCGCACAACTGGTCCTGGCCCTGGAGGCACTGGCGGCAGGCGTCGCACTTGATGCGGTTGTCCACCAGGACCCTGTCCCCGGTCTGGAAGCCCGAAACGCCCTCGCCGATCTCTTCGATCTCGCCCGCCATGTCGCAGCCCAGGATTCTCGGCAGGGAGCCGGGCCCCCGGCCTCCCCCGGAGCGGACACCCAGGTCCAGGTGGTTCAGGGCGCTGGCCCGCACCCTTATGACGACTTCGCCGGGACCCGCTTTGGGGTCCGGCCTGTCGCCGAAGATGAGCTTGTCGAGGCCGCCGTGTTCAGCAATGTATACCGCCTTCATCTGACCCCCTTAAATGCAGAGATTCCAGAGCCGCAGCTTTGACCTGCGTAAGTTTAGCAAGGTTTTCCCGTAGTTTGCCAGCAACACGAACTCCAGCGTTGCAATCGTCCCGAAAGGTGCGATAATGTAGCGGTGAACGGGAGGGAATTCATACGGCGGGCCCAGAGGTATGCCAGAAGGAACGGCTTGGAGTTTCGCCTGGATACTCGTCACGGCAAAGGAAGCCATCAGACGGTTTATCTCGGGGGGCGACGAACTCGCGTCCAGCATGGCGAGATTGCGCCTAGAACATTAGCCTCGATGTTTAGAGACCTGGGCATTGATAGAAGGGAGTTCTAACATGAGATTTGTTTACCCCTGCGAGATCATTGGAAATGAATACGATGGTGAAGGATTTGTGGTAGAGTTCCCCGACGTATACGGCGCTACAACCGGCGGATGGTCGTGGGAAGAAGCGCGGGAGAACGCGGAGGATGCTCTGGTTGCCGCCTTGGGCTCCTACTACTACTTGAATGAAGACATTCCCCTACCCAGCGCGGTCAAGGAAGGCCAGCAGCCCATAGCCCTGCGGCCCGTAGCCGCGGCAAAGGTTGCCCTGAATACCGCAATGCGCAAGCAGGGAATGACCAAGGTCGCCCTGGCGGATAAGCTCGGCGTCACCGAGTCAGCGGTGCGCAAGCTGTGCAACCCCGACCACCACTCCCACATGAGCACCATAGAGCGCGCGCTCAAAGTCGTGGGGCTTTCCCTTGTGATTGAGGTTGTGGAGAAGCCGGTTGCGAGCGACGCCGGGACACCAGTCGCAGCCTCCGCGGGCGCATATTCAGAGGGTGGGCGTGAGAGTAGAGAAGTGGATGAGTCTCCCGTCAAACGTAACGAGGGCGCGAGGTGAAGGTCGGACAATTACTAGAAGGTACGACTGGCGGCGCAAGGGATTCCGGTTTATCTGTCAATCTTTACCGACAATTGTGCAATCTAACTTAGAACCTAGCATCTCGTTCCTGATCTTGAAATAATGTATATGCCTCTAGGTGAAATATACGTGCCGACACTATTTCTGAGATCGGAATCACAGTAGTGAAATCCACGACTGGGATTGGTGACTGCTGATCTAGAAGGCGGTCAATTACAGGAGCGTAGTGGGTGGTGATTCTCAGCTCTTGGGTGTCCTTATCCCGGTATCCGCTCGCCAGCGGGATGATGGCTATATCGCTCTGCCCTTGTCGCCCTATACCGCTCTCCAATGGAATCCCGATATAAGACTTTCTATTCCTCAGAGATAGCTCTACATACTGATCTTGCCAGATGGCGTCCGATATTAGCAACTCAATCACATCACCCGTTTCCCTTGCTTCTCTTAGTTGCGCTTTATCGACGCTATAGACTCTGTTGCCTATCATCCAAATAAGCAACGTGACAAATACTAGTACGCCAATATTGAAGTAATCGGGAGGTAGTAAGCGACTCCATATCTCTCGGACTTGTGGGAAATGAGGTTCAAGAAGCACAGACAGGGCAAGCTCGGAGATCCCAAATAAGACTCCTCCAACTAATGCTGAACGAAACAGTACATGATAACCTGACTCACGCGCTGCTCCTAAACGTGTGTAGTTTAGACGAGTTATAAGCGCATATCCAAGGATGGTGGGGACCAGTAAATCGCCAAGACTCACTGCGGTTACCTGTCCAAGACCGTCAGCCTGCTCCTCCTATGGAGGTGTTGGAGGTGTGGAGCGAGGTTTATCAAAATTGAATTTTGCCATCTTTGCGACCGATTCACGACCTCTTTTGCTGTATAGCAGATCAGATGCCTTGACATATCGTCTACCCAACTTAGTAATGTACATCTTAGGTTTATCAATCTCCTTTTCTTCTCTGCTCTTGCTACGAGACAGATTCGGTGAACGTCGTCTAAAAAGCAATTTTAACCTCGCGAGATTACATTTTATGGTACGCATACCTTAACATCACATCACATCATTGTCACGTGTAACGCAATAGGAGACTCGTGCAAGAGGAATGCCTCTGCGGTTTCCACTTCCCTAGTAAGCTCCCTCCTCCGCCTTTACCCAACTGGGCGTTAGGCCTATAATGTCGGCGGCGGAGCCGGGCGCAAGAGGCGTTCCGGCAAACGAGACCGCACAAGGAGGGATTGTCATGGCAGAGAACGAGAACCACTTGGAGATAACCTACTGCGTAGCTTGAGGCTACCTTCCCCAGGCCGCTTGGATAGCGACCGAGTTCTTCGCAGAGTTTGGCAGTTCCCTGGGCATAACCCTGACGCCGGTTGGCGAGGGCCGGCTGGAGGTCGTGCTTAACGGTGAGACCATTTTCGACCGCAAGGCCAACGGCGCCTACCCAACCCTCCCCGACGTCCGGGACATGAGGGCCGCGGTACGGCAGAGGCTCTCGGTGGTGACGGTAGGCTAGACCAACCGAGAGTAATCTGAAACCCGGGAGGGCGGGACTTTACCAGGTCCCGCCCTCTTTTGCTGCCTCGGACGTGGCCCTACGGGGCGCTTTTCGCCGCGGGCTCATGGTCCAGCAGCATCGACAGCGTCGTCTCGTGGGTGGACGCCGGAACCGTTGGCGGCGGCGGGTCCTGGGCCAGCAGGCCTGCCAGGGTGAACAGACCGCCCACGCCTATGCCCACCAGCATCGCCAGTATCTCCGTGCTCACGGCGCTGTCCAGCCGGTCGATGAGCCACCAGCCGAACAGCCCTGTCAGCACGGTGCCGCACATCAACGCGGCCATCACGTTGGGACGAATCTTGGATACCATCGCACCTCCTTGTTGTGGAACGAATGTTTGCCTGAATTGTGCCAGTGGACCGCTCTCCGGGCAATGGCCGGGTGTCGCTGCCGTCCTTCTCTTGGATTGGAGGGGCATTTGGAGTAAACTCTAAGCGTTTACTTTGGGGATGCGTGCAAAATGGCTCACAACCTGATACTCACGGGCTTTTCAGGCACAGGCAAGACCGAGGTGGGGCGACTGATCGCCCGCGCCGCCGGTCTGGATTTCATCGATACGGACGGTGAGATAGCCCGCGCGGCTGGCAAACCCATCGCCGAGATCTTTGAGCAGGACGGGGAGGCCCGCTTCCGTGAGCTCGAGCGGCAGGCGATTGCCCGGGCCTGCGCCTCCAACGACCGCGTCATATCCACCGGCGGCGGCGCGATTGTCGACCCCGACAACTTCAGCTTAATGGCCGCTTCCGGCGTCATCGTGTGCCTGGATGCGACGCCGGAGACCATTCACCGCAGGCTGGAGGCGACTGCCGCAGACGGCGACCCCCAGGCCGTCCGGCCCCTGCTCGCCGGTCCTGAACCCCTGCAGCGCATCACCGACCTGAAGGCCAGCCGGCAGTCGTACTACGACCTCGCCCACTTCACAGTCCCCACCGACGGCCTGACGCCGGAGCAGGTGGCGGAGAAGGCCCTGGACGTCTTCAGACGAAGCGATTCCCCTTCCGGTGAGGCCGGGAAGCCGGGCGGCTTTGACCCCTCCTTTGTCATCAGCACAGAGTCTGCAACCTATCCCGTCTTCGCCGAGTGGGGCATCCTGGACACCTTCGGGGAGCGTCTGCGGGAGCTGGGTTTCGACGGCCCGGTCTTTGTCATCACCGACTCCAACGTGGCGTCTCCCCACGGCGAGCGGGTCGAGCGCGCCCTCCGCGACGCGGGCATCGAGGCCCACTGCTACGTTGTCCCCGCAGGCGAGGCCAGCAAGAGCATCACAACCGCAGAGGCCGTTTACTCCTGGCTGGCGGACCATCGCTGCGAGCGTCGCAACCTACTCGTTGCCCTCGGCGGCGGCATGGTCGGCGACCTGACCGGTTTCGTGGCCGCCACCTTCCTTCGCGGCGTCCCGTTCATCCAGGCGCCCACCTCCCTCGCGGCGATGGTGGACGCATCCATAGGCGGAAAGACCGCCGTGAATCTGAGCGTTGGCAAGAACTTGGTGGGAGCGTTCTACCAGCCCAGGGCGGTCATGGCGGACCTGGACACCCTGACGACCCTCTCCTACCGGGAGATGGCGTCCGGCTGGGCTGAGGCCATCAAGCACGGCCTAATCCTGGACGCCTCACTCTTCAAGGTGTTCGAGGACAGAGTGGAGGCGCTGATGGAGCTGGAGCCGGGAATATCCGCCCAGGTGATACGCCGGAGCATGGAGATCAAGGCGAGGGTCGTGGAGGAGGACGAGAGGGAGACCCTGGGAATACGGACGCTTCTCAACTACGGCCACACCACCGGCCACGCCCTTGAGTCCGTCACCAGCTACACGGAGCTTCTTCACGGGGAGGCCGTGGCCATAGGCATGAGGGCCGCCGCCGAGATAAGCCGGAGGATGGGTCTGCTGTCGGCGGAGGCCGTCGAGAGGCAGAACAGGCTGCTGATGCGCTTCGGACTGCCCACGGCGTCGCCGGGGACTGACCCGGAGGGCGTCTTGAAGGCTATTGAGCTGGACAAGAAGGCCGCCTCCAGGGCCATCAACTGGGTGCTGATGGAGGACATCGGGCGGGTGTCTGTCCGCTCCGACGTGCCGCAGGAGCTTGTGCGGCAGGTTGTCGAGGAGGTCTGCGGGTAACCCGCTATGGCAAAGGAGATCACAAGCCGCCCTGAGCCCGGCGCTGCCACCACCACAGCCGAATCGCCGCTGTCACCGGCGGGCCTGGGGCGCACGGCGGTCGTCTACCTGCGAGTGCTCAAGCCCCGTGAGACCGTGCTGCTGTCAATCATCGGGCTGTGTACGGCCGTGGCGGCCGGAAACGGCGCGCCGCCCCTGGACCGCTTCGCCTTGGCCTCTATTGCCATAGTCATAGGCAGCGGCGGAACCAATGGCCTGACCAACTTCCTCGACCGCAGAGTCGATGCGCGGATGCGGAGGACCCAGCGCAGGGTGCTGCCGTCCGGCCTCATCCAGCCCGCGGAGAAGGCCCTGGTGTGGGCCGCCTCCCTGGTGGTTGTGGCGCTGCTTATCGCCCTGTACCTTCACCCCTACGCCTTCATATCCGGCGTCGTTGGAGTTTCGGCGGGGCTGATCGCTCGCAAGACCTGGGCCACCCACTTCCTGGGCACCTTCTCCTCATGCGGCCCGGTGCTGGTCGGCTGGTTTGCCATCAACCCGGACGTAACGGCAACTCCCGTGCTGCTGTGCGCCATCATCGCCCTGTGGCTGCCCATTCACGTCTGGAACCTGATGATCGCGTCCAGGGACGACTACCTTCAGGCCGGCGTCAACATCTTTCCCATCACCAGGGGATCCGACATGACCGCGCGGGTGTCCGTAGTCCTGTCCCTCTTCCTGTATGCGGCCTCGGTGGGGCTCTACTTCCTGGGAGACTACGGGTGGGTCTACTTTGTATCGGCCAACGTCGGCAGCCTGCTCATGGTCAGGGCCACCATCAGGATGCTCCGCACCGTCGACGCGGGCGCGGCGTACCGCGCCTTCAAGCTGTCCGCCTACCCTTTCCTGGGCCTCATCTTCCTTGGTCTCTGCATTGACATCTGGGTGGGCAAGCTTGGCTAGCCCGCCGCCACATATGCAGTTCGACTCAAGGCTGATCGAAATAGGGGAAGTGACACCGACAGTCAAGTCCTTCGTGCTGTCGCTGGAGGGAGGGCAGATCGACTTCTCGCCCGGCCAGTACATCGACCTCTTCATTGACGCTCCGGGCTTCGACGGCGCGGCCGGATACTCGATTACGTCGACGCCCCTGGAGCGGGGCACGATAAGCATCGCCGTGAAGAAGCTGCCCGGGGCGAAGTTCACCATCTACCTCCACGAGGAGGCCAGGCTGGGCGAGCGGTTCTACCTGGTGGGGCCCGGGGGCGACTTCCTCTACCGGGAGGAGATGGGCAGGTCCATTGTCCTGATTGCCGGGGGAATAGGCATCACGCCTCTGCTGAGCATGATCAGGTACGTCAGCGATGCGCGGCTGGACGTCAGCGTGACGCTGCTGTACAGCGCACGGGTCCCCTCTGAGCTGGCCTTCCATGACGAGTTGCGGGAGATAGAGGCGGGCAACCCCAACGTCAGGTGCCGGTTCACCGTCACCCAGCCCGGGGACGAACCCTGGGACGGCCGCGTGGGCAGGATTGACCTGGATATGATTCGTGAGAACGTCGCTGACAGGGATGCGCTATTCTTCATCTGCGGCCCCAACGAGCTGTCGGCGGACATCAAGGACAGCCTCCGGCAGCTCGGCGTTGACGAATCCCGTGTCCACGCCGAGGAGTGGTAGAGTCTCCTAAGGGCCGAAGATCAATTTCCCTCTCGTTTCCTTGAACCAAGTTATCCACTGAAACGCTGGCCTCGGCAGTCAATACCGCAACCACTCCTGCGCAGGCAGGAGTCCATCCGCTGCGGGAACGAATGCGACGGTGGAACGTGGTAGGGGCGGTTCGCGAACCGCCCCTACATTACGCAGGCCGGCAGACTTCAAGCATGAACTGTCAAAATCCGAGCGTTGCCCTGGATTCTTCGCCTTCGGCTCAGAATGACGGGGTTTGCTGACCACTCCTGCGCAGGCAGGAGTCCATCTCCTCAGGAATGACCGAGCGTGCTGCCACCGTGCACAGAAATAGCACGACATGGCCACGGAAACGCCGTATTTCGTCACAAACATGTGAAATACAGCACAATGTTGACAACATCGGTTATTCGGCTTACATTACCCGCAAGGCCGCGAGCCTTACGGCGCGACGCGTAATGGCGTTCCAAGGGCCGCCGCGGCATGGGTCTCCAAGGGGCGCGGGTTGGAGGCCAGTCGAGGGCGGGACAGAAAGAGCAGGAGCCGTGCCGGAGAGAGAAAGGAGGATGCTATGGACTGGGCATTGCCGTATACACCGGAGCAGGAGGAGTTTCGGAAGGAAGTGCGAGCCTGGCTGGAGGCAAACGTCCCCGATGAGATGAAGGACCCGGTGGACGCCCGGGACTTCTCCAGGGAGCACTACCTGTTCTGGCGAGAGAAGCACCGGGAGATGGCCGCCAAGGGCTGGCTGTACCCCACCTTCCCCAAGGAGTACGGCGGCGGCGGGCTGTCCGGCGACCACGAGACCATTCTGGACGAGGAGTTCGCCAAGGCCAGGGTGGTGCGGGCCATGAACAACCAGACAGGCTTCCCCGCTCTCCTCGTGTGGACCACGGACGAGCAGAAGGAGAAGTTCCTCGCTCCCATCCTGCGGGGCGAGAAGATCATGTGGCAGAAGTACACGGAGCCCCGCTCCGGCGCTGACCTGGCCAGCTACACCAGCCGCGCCGTACGCGACGGCGACGACTGGCTGCTCACCGGTCAGAACGTCTTCATCAGCGGAAAGCCCCGCCCTGAGTGGGGCGTGGAAGGCCCTGACTACCTCTTCGGGCCGATGGTGACGGACGACGACGCGCCTCGCCACAGGAACATGGGCTACTTCATGATTCCCGTGCCGTCCGAGGGGCTGGAGGTCCGGGAGATGGAGCTGCTCGTGGGCCACGACCAGCACGCCATCTTCATGGACAACGTCCGCGTCCCGGGCGACCACCTCATCGGCGGCGACCATCAGGGCTGGCAGGTGGCCAACACCGGCCTGGAGCAGGAGCACGGCGGTCGAGGCCGGGCCTTCCCCAGAGACGAGGTAGTCGACAACCTGGTGAACTACGCCCGTGAGACGGAGCGCGACGGCTGCGTCATCGGCAGCGACCCCGTCACCCAGCAGACGACCATGGACAACGTCATCGACGCGCACGTCCAGAGCCTTCTGCTGAAGCGCACCTACTGGATGTACACCAACCGCATGGAGGTGCTGTACCAGGGCAACCTGTCCAACGTCCACGGCAGGGACTCCAGCCTGCGCATCACCAAGCGGGTGAGGGACGTGATGGGCATGTACGCCATGGTCGACAGGAACGAGCCGGGCGTGCCCTTCGGCGGGACCCAGGAGGTCAACCAGCGCTCCAAGGCCGGCCAGAACCACGGGGCGGGCAGCACCAACATCGCACGGGTGATCCTGGCCCGGCGCATCGGCATCAGCCGGACGCAGGAGAGGCCGTACCCGACTGCCGCCACGGCGACGCAGCATCTCGGCTAGGATGTTTGAGGCCGGGGCAAGGCCTGATTCGCCGAGAGGTACAGGCCTTGCCCCGGCGATTGACATGGGTTATCATGGCGCGGGCACGAGTGCGCCCGAACGCCTTTGGCGCGCGCCGGAAACGAGATAGGATAGAAGGAGGGTATCTGTGGACTTTGCATACGCGTATACAGAGGAACAGCAGAGGTTCCGCCAGGAGGTCAGGGACTGGATAGCCCAGAACGTCCCGGAGGAGATGAGGGATCCTCACGACGGCCGGGACTTCACCGAGGAGCAGTGGCGCTTCTGGCGTGAGAAGCACAAGGAGATGGCCGCCAAGGGCTGGTTGTTCCCGACCTACCCGTCGGAGTACGGCGGCGGCGGACTGTCCGGCGACCACGAGGCCATTCTCGGCGAGGAGTTCCGGGACGCCCGCGTGCCGTGGAGCGGCTCTTCGCTGCTCTTCGCCACACTGCTAGTGTGGGGCACAGAGGAGCAGAGGCAGAAGTTCCTGGTCCCGCTGCTTAAGGGCGACAAGACTTCCTGGCAGAAGCTGACCGAGCCCAAGGGCGGCGCTGACCTGGCCAACTACCAGAGCCGAGCGGTACGCGACGGCGACGACTGGTTGCTGACAGGTCAGAACGTCTTCATCAGCGGTCGGCCGAGGCCGGGCTGGCAGCCTGCCGGACCGGACTTCCTGTACGGCCCGATGCTGACGGACCCGGACGCCCCCAGGCACAGGAACCTTGGCTACTTCATCATCCCGGTGCCTTCGGATGGGCTGGACATCAAGGAGATGGAGTTGCTGCCCGGACACGACCAGCACGCCATCTTCATGGACAACGTCCGTGTGCCTGGTGACCACCTGATCGGCGGCGAGACCCAGGGCTGGCAGGTCATGGGCGCTCACCTTGAGCAGGAGCACGGCGGTCGAGGCCGCGCCGTCCCCAGGGACGAGCTTGTTGACGACCTGGTGAGCTACACCAAGGAGGCCAAGAACGAAGCGGGCACGCTGGGCAGCGACCCCTGGATCCAGCAGACCACGATGGAGGCCGTGATAGACGCCCACCGCGACGACCTTCTGGCTCGCCGGACCTACTGGATGTACCAGAGCCGGATGGAGATCAACTTCCAGGGCAACATGTCCAACGTCCACGGCAGGGAGTCCAGCCTCCGCATCGCCCGCAGGATCCGAGAGGTCATGGGCATGAACGCCTTCGTCGACCGCAAGGAGCCCGGCGTACGCAGCGGCGGCGCGCAGGAAGTGAACCAGCGCACCAGGGCCGGACAGAACCACGCCGGTGGCAGCACCAACATCGCCAAGGTGATTCTGGCTCGCCGAATCGGCATCAGCCGGACCCAGGAGCGGGCTGCCCCCACGCCTTCCACTGCCACCGCCCACGGCAGCTAGGCGCAACGGCAATCCAAGGCTGCAACGAGCAGGGCCTCCATCGCGGAGGCCCTGCTTACTTTTGCCCCTTTAGCTACGGCAGCGCCTACCGGGGGGCTTCTCGGACTCGTATCATGAGATGGTCGCCGTCTCGCCACGGCTGGTGCGGTACGCTCCACACCAGCGTACTGCCGTCCCCATGCGACTGGGCGTCGTCAAAGGCCAGGCTGAGGCTTAACGAGCCGTCAAGGGCGATGAAGTCAATGCGGCCTCCCGGAAGGGATGCGCCCGGGCCCAGCTCCAACGTCACCACGCCCCTCTCCCAACTCAGGGCACGTATGGACGTCCGGGCTCCGTTCACGGTGAAGGCCGCGGTCTCCAGGCTGCCGGCGCCCGCCGTAAAGCCGACTGCTGCGCCCGTGGCGGCGGGGTCGAAGAACGCCTCATGAATTGCGCCCGCGGTTGGAATCACTGTGACGGCGCCTTCCAGATACGGTTCTCGGATGAAGTCGCACGGCGCGTCAGAGTCATGCTGAACGCTATACTCGAACTCGTAGCTGCCCGCGGGAAGCGGCCTCAGGATCGCTATGACACGATCGTAACCGTACCTGGGGTTGGAATCGACGTCCTCCACGGATGTCTGGAAGAGCCGGTAGTCCGTGCCTGTGAACCAGGACCTCCAATAGGCAGGGTCTTCAAAGAAAGGCCCCACCCTGAGAATCTCGGTCCCCGCGGGAAGCCCCGAGGGTAGAGCTATCGAGTGTTGGTATGGGGTGTAGGGCACGGCGCGCCGGTGCCGTTCGTGGCGTATCTTGTCGCGAATGCAACTGGCGAATCCCTGAACGCCTGCGCCCGCTTCCAGCGTGTCTTCCATCTCGGCAATGTCTGAACGCAGTTCTGCCAGCGAGACCAGCTTTGAAGGGGATGCTGAGCCATCGGTAGTGAACCGGAGCAACGAAATATCCGAGGAATCTCCGCCAGACTGCCCTGCCTCCGAAGCTGGAAGCCAGGCGCGGCTCAGGGTGTCGATGGAGTAGTCCCACTCGGTCTCAACGCCGAAGTTGGAGAGGGTAAACTCGAAAGCCGTCTCATTCTGACTCCCGGCGCCGCTCTCCTGGACCGGCGTTGTTGGAGCGCTCAGATTCAGGAAGAGGATACCCTGCCGGTCGTCCCAGGCCGTATTCCTCTGCATCAGCTTCAGGTCGGCAAATACCCGGGCCTCGGCCTCCGTTAGATGGGTGTGCCTGCCGCGCACCATGACCACAACCTCGTCCGAGCCGTTCCCTTTCAGGTACTCGTGAGCCGTGAAACGCAGCAGCTGCAACGCCCGGTAGGTCGGAGCGATTCCTGGGCCGCTTGGCACAGTCTCAACGCTCGCTGAGGCGGATATCAGGGAGGCGCGCACAATGAACTCTGAGGCGAATATCTGCTCTTCAAGGGAGGGCGAAACGCGTGAGACGGGATGAGGAATCTCTGAGAGGATTTCCGGAGTCGGGCTGGGAGCCGGAAGCTCTGACGCCCCCGGCGGCGCTGGCGCAGACGCGCCGGGCGCGCGCGACTCTCCCGACGTGCAGGATGTGAAGACGGCTGCCAAGGACAGGAGTGCGAGGATTACCAGGGCCGGATAGAACCGGCCCCTTCCATTCACGTTCATGCCGCCGGATTCCAGTTCAAACTGAGCTCAATGGCGTGGATCAGTTCCGCGGGGCGCATGGTCGGAGGACTCCAGCAGGTAGTTGAGGCCCTCGATGGACGCTGGGTGTATGAGCTGGTCCGCCCTCAGAAGCGACGCTATCTCCTCCTGGACGAAAGCCAGGACGGCGGCGTCAAGGCTCTCCCTTGCCAGCTTGTCGACCCTGTCCTGGAACGGGTACCTGCCGGACTTGCGCTCGTCCAGCTTGTCGGCCAGGAAGGCTATCTTGGCCACCGGCCCCAGGCCCCGGTTGAAGGTGGAGTGCCAGTAGACGGCCTCCAGCACCTCCGGGTCCTCTATCCCGCAGTCCCGTCTCAGCATCTCAGACCCTACCGGCCCGTGGAGCAGCACCGGCACCCGGCGCTCCACCGGATGCACCGGCAGCCCGTAGGCCTCGGCCCGTTCGATCAGGTCGGCTTCCTTCATGGCCCGGGCTACGTCGTGGGCGGTGGAGGCGATCTCAGCTTTGGCGGCGTCAACGCCGTGAATGGCCGCGAGCTCCAGCGCCTTCTCCCGCACGGTGGCCGCGTGCTGCTTCAGGCCGGCGGGCATGGCGTCGAGGAGCGCTTCCAGTTTCGGGTTGTGCGGAGACAGAGTTATCATTGACTTGCTCCAGATTGTGAAACCGCCCCTGCGTAGGCAGAGGTCTAGCGGATGCCATCACGGGCGCTCTGGACTCCTGCCTGCGCAGGAGTGGTTGCCAAACACGGTCATTCTGAGCGCAGCGAAGAATCCAAGGCGTGTCATTCAAGGTACGGCAGCTTTGCGGACAGAGGCTTTGGATTCTTCACTCCACAAAGCTCCGTTCAGAATGACGGTTGGAACACTTCTCTTGGAGACAATGCCGCAGTTATTCAAAGGTCTCCCTGCGCAGGAATGGTCACGCCATCAGTATTCTATAACGATACGCGGAGCGTTTGAAGGGCTGTCCGGCTGTACACACCAGCGGCAAGTCGCCGCCCGCGTTGACACCCCCCATACCCTCTGCTACGCTTGAATCAAGGGCGTCTCCACAAGGAGGTGGCATGATTCTGGTCACCGGGTCCTCCGGCTTCCTGGGTAGGAACGTGGTCAAGGCCCTTCGCACACGGGGAGAGTCGGTGCGATGCCTCGTGCGCAGCCCGTCCAGGGCCGGTATCGTCACCAGCTACGGCGTAGAGTTGGCCTATGGCGACATTCTGGACCCCGCCAGCCTCAAGGATGCGATGAAGGGTGTCGACGCGATCGCGCACCTTGTGGCCATCATACGGGAGAAGGGCCGCAGCACCTTCGACCTCATCAACCGCCAGGGCACGGCTAACGTTGTGGCCGCCGCGCGTGAGGCGGGCGTCCGGCACGTCGTCCACGTCAGCGCCATCGGGGTGCAGGAGAACCCGGCCTACCCGTACCTGAACTCCAAGTGGCAGGGCGAGCAGGAGGTTATCAACGGCGGCGTGGGCTACACCATCATCCGACCCTCCATCCTTTTCGGCCCGGGCGACGAGTTCATCAACACCCTGGCCGGTGTCGTGAGGGCGTTTCCGGTGGTGCCCGTTGCGGGGAACGGCCGGGTCCGGTTCCAGCCCATTTCTGTGGAGGAGGTGGGCGGGATCGTCTCTGCGGTGGCGGGCAACCCGCGCTTCACCGGCAGAATTATCGAAGTTGGCGGGCCAGACCACCTATCGTACAACGAAATTTTGGATATAATATCCAGAACACTGGGAGTCAAACGGCTCAAGCTGCACCTGTCCACGGGGCTGATGAGGGCCATGACCAGGGTGATGGAGAAGGTCCTGCCCAACCCTCCGGCAACCACGAGCCAGCTGGAGATGCTGTCACTGGACAACGTGACGGCCCTGGACTCGGTTGAGCGGAACTTCCGAATGAGGCCCCGTCCTCTGGCCGGCAGCATTGGGTACATTCGGGACGCGTCCCGGCTGGACTCCCTCAGAATCGCCCTTGGCTTCACTCCCAAGCGGCTAAGGGACCACTAGGGGGAACATGGACTATAGAGAGGCCATTGACAGAGTAATGGGGCTGGTGGACTACGAGCGTCCCAGCACCATCCCGGGGCAGCAGCCCCGTTACGACCTCAGCAGGATTGGGGCGTTCCTGGAGACGCTGGGCGACCCGCACCTGGGCGTTCCCACAGTCCACATTGCGGGCACCAAGGGCAAGGGAAGCACCTCGGCGATGGTGTCGTCTGTGCTGACGGCCGCCGGCTACAACCCCGGGATGTTCTCGTCGCCCCACATGCACACCTTCCGCGAGAGGATTCGCGTGGGCGGTGAGCCGGTGCCGGAGGAGGACTTCGCTGGCCTTGTTGAAGAGCTATGGCCCACCCTGGAGAGGGTGGTCGCCGACGGCCACGGTCGCGTGACCCTCTTCGAGCTGCTCACGGCGATGGCGTTCCACCACTTCCGCGCCCGCGGCCTGGGCGCGAACGTGATCGAAGTTGGCCTGGGCGGCAGGCTGGACACCACCAACGTCGTGCAGCCGCTGGTCTGCGGCATAACTTCCATTGGCCTGGACCACACGGAGGTCCTGGGCGACACCATCGAGCTTATTGCCGGGGAGAAGTCCGGCATCATCAAGCGGGGCGTCCCCGTGGTCACGTCTCCCCAGAAGCCGGAGGCCCTGGCGGTCATACGGCAGGTCGCTGAACGTGCGGGCAGTGCCCTCACCGAGGTTGGAAGGGACATCACCTGGGAGGAGGGCGGCGCATCCCTGGACGGCCAGAGGTTCACCCTGCAAACACCCGGGGGACGCTACGACCTGGAGTTGCCTCTGCTGGGCAGGTATCAGATGGAGAACGCGGGCGTGGCCGTGGGCCTCGTCGAATCTCTCGTGGAAAGCGGCCTGAAGATTAGCCCTGAGCACGTCCGGGAGGGTCTCAGGCGGGTCGAGTGGCCCTGCCGGATGGAGGTGCTGCAGAGGGAGCCGCTGCTGATGGTGGACGGCGCCCACAACCCCCACTCCGCGGGCCGCATTGTGGAGGCCGTTAAAGAGATATTCCCTGAGCGGCGGGTGGTGCTGATTGTCGGGGTGTCCGGCAACAAGGACCTGCCCGGCCTTGTGGAGGAGCTGGCAAAGCTGGATGCAAGGGTGGTCATAGCGACGAGGTCGCGTCACCCAAGAGCCGCCTCCCCGGAGCGCATCGCCCAGACCTTCGCGGCCTACACGGACAGGATTCGCGAGGCCGAGGACGTAGCAAGCGCGCTGGACGTGGCCGCTGACGTCGCTCAAGAGGGAGACCTCATCCTGACCACGGGTTCACTCTTCGTGGCTGCGGAAGTCAGGGAGATCATCAAGGGGATTGAACCGGAGCTGTACCCTGTGATCGAGGCACAGCCCACATCGACGGCCGCGGGCGGCTAGAGGCGACGCCGTCTGCGAGCAAACAATCACGACATCTGGAGAGATTCTATGAATGACAGGAAGCGAGTTGTAGTTACGGGCATGGGGGCAGTCACCCCGCTTGGCAACACGGTGCAGGAGTTCTGGGACGGCCTGGTGGCCGGAAGGTCGGGGATAACGCCCATGACCCTGTGTGACCCGTCGCCATTCCCGTGTCAGATAGCCGGAGAGGTCAAGGGCTTCGACCCCGGCGCTTACGTCAATCCACGGGAGGCCCGCCGCATGGCCCGCTTCAGCCAGTTGGCCCTGGCCTCGGCGCACATGGCCGTTGAGGACGCAGGCCTGGACCTGGCCAATGAGGACCAGGAGAGGGTGGGCGTGCTGCTGGGCACCGGCATCGGCAGCCTGCCCACAACCCAGGAGACGTGCCAGGACATGCTCGCCAAGGGCGGCATGAAGATAAACCCCTTCTTCATCCCTATGATTCTGCCCAACATGGCGGCCGCGAACATCGCCCGCGTCTTTGGGGCCAAGGGCTACAACTCCACCGTCATCACCGCCTGCGCGGCGTCCAACCAGTCCATAGGCGAGGCCGCCGAGGCCATCCGGCGCGGCGTCGTCGACGTCGTGCTGTCGGGCGGCACCGAGGCCGGCATCAGCGAGCTTGGGCTTTCCGGCTTCTGCATCCTCAAGGCCCTGAGCACCCGCAACGAGGAGCCGCAGAAGGCCAGCCGCCCCTTCGACGCCGAAAGGGACGGGTTCGTTCCTGCGGAGGGCGCGGCCATCCTGATACTGGAGAGCCTGGAGCACGCCCTGGACAGGGGCGCGACAATCCTGGCAGAGGTGGCGGGCTATGGCACGTCCTGCGACGCCTTCCACGCCGTCCAGCCGGACGAGACCGGCGAGGGCGCGGCCAGGGCCATCCGCTGGGCGCTGGCGGACGCCGAAGTGCCCCCGGAGGCAATCGACTACATCAACGCCCACGGCACTTCCACTCCCCTCAACGACGCCATTGAGACAATGGCAATCAAGACCATCTTTGGGGATGGAGCCTACAAGGTGCCCATAAGCTCCACCAAGTCCATGGTGGGTCACGCCCTGGGCGGAGCGGGCGCGCTGGAGGCCGTGGCCTGCGTGAAGAGCATCCTGGACGGGGTCATTCACCCAACCGTGAACCAGGAGAACCCGGACCCGTCCTGCGACCTGGACTACGTGCCCAACACGGCGCGCCAGCAGAGGGTCGATGTTGCGCTGTCCAACTCATTCGGGTTTGGCGGGCAGAACACCTGCACGGTGTTCAGGCGATTCACTGAGTAGCTCGGCCTGCTAGCCCAGCGCCGACTTCAGCGACGCGAGCAGGGCGTCCTCCTCCGACGGAAGCGCCGTCCGGGGGTCGAGGAGCACGCGGTCGTCCTCTATCCGGGCGATGACCGGCGTTTCGGCATCCCTCAGCCGCTTGGCCAGTCCCTGCGCTCCCTCCGGCGATTCTCTGGCTCCTATTGAAAGCAGCCAGGTCGGAAGGGTCTCCCCCGGCAGGCTGCCGCCTCCAATGGCGGACAGGCCCTGGATCACCTGGGACCCGTCTCCTGCGGCCTTCTGCCAGCCTTCGGCCCGCGCCTTTAGCGCCTCGGCGGGAGTTGATATCATCCTCCAGATGGGGATTTTCTCCAGGCTCTCGCCCTTCAGGTAGTGGAGCAGGGTCGCGGTAAGCGCCGCCAGGCTCAGCTTGTCGATGCGCATTGCCCTTGCCAGGGGATGCCGCGCCAGCCGCGAGACCAAAGGCCGCTTGCCCACCACGATGCCTGCCTGTGGGCCTCCCAGGAGCTTGTCGCCTGAGAAGAATACCAGGTCTGCCCCCGCCGCGATGCTGTCCTGCACCAACGGCTCGGCGGCCATCCCGAACCGCGTAGTGTCCAGGAGGCAGCCGCTGCCCTGGTCGTGGAGGACTGGAATCTCGCGGTTCGCGCCAAGGGCCGACAGCTCCGCAACAGTCGCCTCGTGGGTGAACCCCGTGACGCGAAAGTTGCTGGTGTGGACCTTGAGGTACGCCCCCGTATCGGGGGTCGTGGCGTTTTCGTAGTCGGCCACGTAGGTGCGATTGGTCGTGCCCACCTCCACCAGTGTCGCGCCGCTCTGACGCAGCACGTCGGGGATGCGGAAGCCGCCGCCGATCTCCACGGCCTCTCCCCTGGACACAATGACCTCTCTGCCGTCGGCAATGGCCGAGAGGCCCAACAGCACCGCCGAGGCGTTGTTGTTGACCACCAAGGCCGCTTCCGCGCCGGTTACCTGGCATACCAGGGACTCGACGTGGGACTGGCGTGAGCCCCTCGCGCCGTCCTCCAGGTCAAGCTCCAGGTTGGTGTAGCCCATCGCTGCCTGCTGCATGGCCTCCACGGCGTCGTCGCTGAGGGGGGAGCGGCCCAGGTTGGTGTGCAGCACCACGCCCGTTGCGTTGATGACGCGCCTGGGCTTGGGGCGCCAGAGGGAGGCGGCTTGGGCGGCTATACCATTCACTATGTCATCGAAGGAGGGCGAATCGTGGCCCTCCGCTATCTCCTGCCGGACGCGCTCCAGCGATTGCCGTATGAGATAGACCAGCGGCTCCCTGGAGTAGACGTCGACAAGCTCACGGACGCGGCCGTCCGAGAGTAGCTTCTCAACGCTGGGTATGCTGCGATAGCCTGTGGCCATGTCACGCTTCTCCTGAGACTTGGCCCATTCTAGCATACGCGGGTTGAGGACGGCCTCAGCGTGAAATCAGGTCAATGGCCTTCAGCGCCAGCAGCCTCACGTCTTCGGGTGGCGGCTGGGCCGGAGCGCCTTCCGCCTCAAGGGGCGTGCTGGACTCCAGCTCAGCCCTGGTCACCCAGAGCCAGCCGTCGTTCAAGGGAAGGGGAGACCCAAGCAGGCGGCAGAAGTAGATCATGTCTATGTGCTGGTGGTAGCCGTCCACCGGGTCGTGGATGTCCTCCACCATGATGGTGAAGGGAGGTTGCACCTGGGCCGGATACTCCACGTCTACGACTTCCCCCGTCGGGACAACCTCCGCAGAAACGCCGGTCTCCTCGGCAATCTCGCGCAGCACTGCCTGTACCGGGTCCTCGTTCTCCTCTATGTGGCCGCCCGGCGGGAGCCACTCCATGACCTTCCGGTGCCAGTGGAGGAGGACTGCGCCGTCGTGCACGACGAATCCGGTAGCGGTGAAGTGCCTGACTGTGCTCATGGGTGAGTCATTGTAGACGCTGCCGTCCACGTCGAGTCAAGCCGGAGGGCCGTGGCCGCGCCGTCATGCCAATAGCCTTGACCCCGTGCCGCCTGTATAATGGCCTTATCCGACAGCTCATCTCCCTGCAAATTGATACTCAGAAATATAGACCTCCTCTTCAACGACCCTCTGACATTCGTCGTTGTATTCATAACGTTCCTGGCCACCGGCGGCCTCGCCCTTCTCATAGGCGTGACGATCCACGAGTTCAGCCACGCCGCGCTTGCAAGCCGCCTGGGAGACGACACCGCGCGCCTGCGCGGAAGGCTCACCCTGAACCCCGTCAGGCACCTTGACCCGGCGGGCACCATCCTGCTCCTGCTGGTCGGCTTTGGCTGGGGCAAGCCCGTGCCGGTGAACCCGTCCCGGATGCACGGCAACTCCTGGCAGGGCATCTCCATAGTCTCCGCCGCCGGCCCTGCTTCCAATCTGATGACCGCGGCGATATGCGCCGTGCCAATAAGGTTGGGGCTTATACCCTGGCACTCGCCCTTCTACTTCCGGGGTCTGCAGGGGCAGGGCCTGGAAGGGCTGGCGGCAGACCTTCTTGGGTTTCTCATCTTCTACAACATCATCCTGGCCGTCTTCAACCTCATTCCCCTGTTCCCCCTGGACGGCTCCAAGGTGGCGCTGGGGATAGTCGGGTCGTTTTCCCACGAGATGGCGGCGAAGTTCGCCCGGTTTGAGGCTACAGGCCCGGCCATTCTGTTGGGGGTAATCGCCCTGGACCTGTTCACGGGGTGGAATTTGCTATGGAGGGTTCTAAATCCCCTTGTCGATGTGGTAGGCTGGTTGTTAATGGGGCGCGCGCTCTGACGCCGGACGGCGTACCGGGGGCGCAAGCGCAAGGAGGCACGCAGTGGACAAGATAGCGATCATTGGAACGGGCCTTATAGGTACTTCCGTGGGAATGGCCCTCAAGAAGGCGCAGGTAAAGGCCGAGATTGTCGGGAGCGACCGGGACCGGGGCATTGCCAACCGAGCCCAGAAGGTGGGAGGCGTCGACTCGACCGAGTCCAACCCGCTGCGGGCGGTGGAAGGCGCGAAGATGGTCATCCTCGCCACTCCCATCAGGTCGATGGAGGAGGTTATCAAGCTGGTCGCGCCTGAGCTTGAAGACGGCTGCGTCGTCACCGACACCGGCAGCACCAAGGCCGCCGTCATCAAGTGGGCGGAGGAGCACCTGCCCTCCAAGGTCAGCTTTGTGGGCGGGCACCCTATGGCCGGCAAGGAAATTGCGGGGCCGGATGCCGCCCAGGCCGATCTCTTCCAGGGGGCGACGTACTGCCTTATGCCTGCAAGGAACACTGGAGAGGACGCAATGAGCACCGTCGTGTCCATGGTGGAGTCGATGGGTGCGAAGCCTTATTTCATAGACCCCGTGGAGCACGACAGCTTCGTGGGCGCGGTGAGCCACCTGCCGATGGTCCTGTCAACAGTGCTCACAAGGCTCACCTCCGGCAGCCCGTCGTGGCCGGAGATCTCCAGGCTGGCCTCAACCGGCTACAGGGACGTCAGTCGCCTGGCATCCCAGGAGCCGTCCATGAACAGGGACATCTGTCTCACCAACCAGGAGGGCCTGGTGCACTGGATTGACGAGTACATCAAGGAGCTGTACAGCTTCAGGAACCTGGTCAAGCAGGGCGGCGAGAAGGACCTGTACGAGGCCTTTGACGCAGCTTGGGAGGCCCGGGACAGGTGGGTCCAGAACAAGGTGACCGCTCCAGCCGCGCATCCGAAAGTGGAGATCCCCACCACTGCCGAGACAATGGGCGGCATGCTGCTGGGCGACAGGGCAGCCGGGCGCGTGAAAGAGATGATGGACTACTGGAAGGACGACAACCGCAGGAGGCGCGAGTAAGAGCGATGAAGCGCGCAGCCTCCCCGGTGAGAGAGCTTTCGGGCACTATATCGCCGCCCGCCGACAAGTCGGTTTCGCACAGAGCGGCCCTCCTCAACAGCCTGGCCGCGGGCGAGGCCGTAATCGACAACTTCTCAGTGGGGCAGGACTGCCGGTCCACCCTCCGCTGCCTTCAGGACCTTGGCGTCTCTGCAGAGCGCGTTTCTCCTGATGACAGTCCAACGGGGATGCTGCAGCTGAGACTCTCGTCTCCCGGCCTGCAGGGCCTGACCGAGCCGAGGGACGTCCTGAACGCCGAGAACAGCGGCACAACCATGCGGTTCATCATGGGGCTGCTGGCGTCCACGCCCTTCGTTTCAGTGGTCAACGGCGACAGCTCTCTCCGCACCAGGCCGATGGCCCGGATTGTCCAGCCCCTGCGCCGGATGGGAGCGGAGGTTATGGGACGCGGCGGCGACTCTCTGGCTCCCCTGACCATCAGGGGCGGAGAGCTCCGGGGCATAGAGTACGATATGCCCGTCGCGAGCGCGCAGGTGAAGTCGTCTCTGATTATTGCGTCCCTGTTCGCCGGCGGGGATACGGCGCTACACCAGCCCGCCCTGTCCAGAGACCACACGGAGCGGATGCTGGAGGCTATGGGGGCCACCCTGATTGAGGACGGCCTGACGCTGGTGATCAAACCCGGCTCCGAGCTTAAGCCCCTGGACGTGAAGGTGTCCGGAGACATCAGCTCCGCGGCCTTCTGGCTGGTGGCCGCGGCCGCGCACCCCAACGCCAGGGTCAGGCTGACAAATGTGGGAGTGAACCCCAGCCGCGCGGAGGTCATCGAAATCCTCAGGCAGATGGGAGCCAAGATCACACTGGAGAACCCTCGCATCGAGGGCGGAGAGCCGGTTGCCGACCTGTACGTGGAGTCCAGCGAGCTGCGGGGCGTGGAGATCGCCGGAGACCAGATCCCCATAGCCCAGGACGAGATACCCGTGCTGGCCCTGGCCGCCTGCTTTGCCCAAGGCACAACCACCATCAGGGACGCCCAGGAGCTGCGGGTGAAGGAGTCGGACAGGATTGACGCTACCACAAGGGAGTTGAACAAGCTGGGAGCCAGGATCCAGGAGCTTCCGGACGGCATGGTAATCGAGGGCACGGGTGCCCTGAACGGCGGGGCCTGTCTCAGCCACGGCGACCATCGCCTTGCTATGACCCTGGGCATAGCCGGGCTGCTCGCCCGGGAAGACGTGCAAATTGACGGGGCGGAAGTCGTGGATGTTTCCTACCCCGATTTCTGGCAGGACTTGGAAGTCCTGGCGAGCGAGTGAGGAAGGAACGGACTTGAGACCTACGGAAGAGCACCTGTACGATATGCCCAAACCCAGCCCTCTGCTGGTGGTAATCTCCGGCCCCTCCGGTGTGGGCAAGGACTCCGTGGCGAGACACCTGAAGGATATGGATATGAACTTCCACTTCACGGTGACGGCCACGACCCGCACTCAGCGGCCCGGGGAGGAGGACGGCGTGGACTACCTCTTCATGGACAGGGACACCTTCCACCAGATGGTGACTGAGGACGAGTTCCTGGAGTGCGCCCAGGTCTACGGCAACTGGTATGGCGTTCCCAAGTCCCAGGTCAGGGACGCCTTCGCCGGGGGCAAGGACGTGTTCATGAAGACCGACGTGCAGGGCGCGGCCACCATCAGGGAGCTTGCCCCGGCCGGAATCTTCATCTTTCTCATGCCTCCGTCTCCCAGGGAGCTGGAGCGCCGCCTGCGGGAGCGAAAGACGGAGACCACGCCGGACCTGGAGCTGCGGATACGCACCGCTATGGACGAGATGCGCCAGCTGTCCAACTTCGAGTACGTGGTGGTGAACGACGATCTTGAGACGGCTGTGGACCAGATCAGGGCCATAATCACCGCAGAAAAGTGCCACATACCCCCTCGTTGGGTGTACCTGTAGGGCAGCTGGAGCCCGGTTAAGAAAGGCCTGCAAACACGAACGCGCTGGAGGTTGACCTTGGCGGATTTTGTGAAAGTAGCCAGTACCAATGACCTGCCCCCCGGGGACCTGTTGCTGGTTGACCTGGACGGCGACCGGGTTGTTCTGGCCAACGCAGGAGGGCAGATCTACGCCCTGGCGGATCTCTGCACCCACGCGGAGTGCCCCCTGTCCGAGGGCGACCTGGACGGCGAGGAGCTGGTTTGCCCCTGCCACGGGGGCCGATTCGACGTGAAGACCGGTGAGGTCATCAGCCTGCCCCCACTTGAGCCACTGGCAGTCTACAACGTCAAGGTGGAAGGCTCCGACGTTCTCATCGCGCCTGCGGGCTAGGCCCTCTCAAGGCTACATCCGGGTGAACGCGGTCCACCGGATGCTAACGGAGGACGGGTTCCTGTAGAAGACGCTGGAGGTTGACCTTGGCGGATTTTGTGAAAGTAGCCAGTATCGATGAGGTGCCCCCCGGGGGCCTGGTGCTGGTTGACCTGGACGGCGAACGGGTCGTCCTGGCCAACGCCGGGGGCCGGATATACGCCCTGGCGGAGCTTTGCACCCACGTGGCGCGCCCACTGTCGATGGGCGACCTGGAAGGCGAGGAGCTGGTGTGCCCCTTCCACGGTGGCAGATTCGACGTGAAGAACGGAGAGGCCATCAGCCTGCCGGCCAGTGAGCCTCTGGCGGTCTACAAGGTCAGGATTGAGGGCTCCGATGTTCTCATTGCCACCGCGGACTAGCTTCCGGAGACCTTTGAACAACCTCAGCCGGGCGCGCCTCCCAACCATTCCTGCGGAAGCAGGAATCCAGGGCATCCGATGTAGAAGGAGATGGACTCCTGCCTGCGCAGGAGTGGTCGGGGCAAGCTTCACGGGAATGACGATTAACGTACTTCCTTGAAGATGCCGTCGCAGTTATTGAGATGTCTCCTTCCGCTAGGACGACATCCTGGTGACTGCTATGGGGTTGAAGCTCGTATCGTAGTCGTAGTGGTCCAGACCCTCCCGCCGCTTTATCCAGCCCACCACCAGGTACGTCAGGGGCGTGGCGGCAGCTTCGTAGATCACTTTCGCAGTCCACTGGGTCAGCACGAGTCGCACCAGCGCGACGTCCGTCCCGCCGAAGGCCAGGCTGATGAACACAACCGAGTCCAGCCCCTGGCCCACGATTGTCGAGGTTATGGTGCGGCTCCAAAGCCACTTGCCCTGGGTCCATATCTTCATCTTGGCCAGGATAGTGGAGTTGGCCAGCTCGCCAACAAGGTAGGCGGCAAAGGAGGACATGAGCAGCCTTGGCGTGTAGCCCAGGATGGAGTCGTAGGCCTCCTGCCCGCCCCAGAAGGACGCCGGTACCATGAGGCCGGCGGCCCAGATGGCCGCGACTGCAACGAGGTTGCACAGAAACCCCAGCCAGATGACCGCCCGGGCCTGTCGATAGCCGTAGACCTCCGTAAGAATGTCCCCAATGATGTAGCTGAGGGGGAAGATGATGATGCCGGCGGTGAGGACGTGCCCGAAGATATCCACCAGCTTTACGGCTATGATGTTGGCGGTTATGAGGCAGGTCACGAAGAGGGCCGCCACCACCATGAAGGTGGGCGTGAGTCGCAGCTGACTTGAGGAGTTCTGGGTCAACCTAGACCTCCGGGGCCCGGTAAGCGACGTCGACTGTTGTGTGGATGCCGCCCCTGGTCCTGTAGTCCAGTGAGACGGCCATGCGCCTGGGCAGGCACGCGGCCACAAGGTCGTTCAGGATGCGGTTGGCGGCGTGCTCCTGTACTATCCCCACCTGCCTGTATGAGAGCAGGTAGTATTTCAGGGACTTCAACTCCAGCAGCTTTGTGCCGGGGACGTAGCGTATGGTGAGCGTCCCGAAGTCCGGGAGGCCGGTCCACGGGCACACGGCGGTGAACTCGTCGCTGTCAATGGCGATCTCGCTCTCCTGCTCCGGGTACTCGTATTCGAAGGCCAGCAGGCATGAGGCGTCGATGGCCTCCTCTCCCTGGACCTCGTACCTGTGCTCCAGATTGGTGTAGGCTTCACTCAGGCTATCCAAATCGACCATGCGCGGCCCCCTTTTCTGATTTCACAGAGGGTATATTATATGCTTGTCAGAGAGTTTGGAAGTATCCCCAGTTGTAAACAGGAGACCGTGCGGCCACGGCGTCACTTTCTTGGGCCAGCGCCAAGTTCACATCCAGGGTCATTCTGAGCGCAGCGAAGAATCCAAGACCGTAGATCAAATGAAGCGTAGGCCTGTAGACGAGGGCTTCGGATTCTTCACTTCGCTGCGCTCCGTTCAGAATGACAGGGTGACGGGACTATTGGGATGACACCTTGGCTACCCAAGGGGCTGCTGGTCATTGGGGGATGGCGCAGAAGAGTCAGTCAGGTACGTAGTCCGGATCTCTGCAGGAGCTCCAAGGCTCTGTCAGACACGCTCTTACCAGGAACCCAGCAGCTCCTTGACCCTGGCTGTCACGCTGTCCAGGGCCACCAGTTCGGCGTTGTCCTCGCGGCGCAGCTTCACCTCGGCGCTTCCCTGCCGCAGGTTGCGGGGGCTGACCACAACGCGTACCGGGAAGCCCATAAGGTCGGCGTCGTTGAACTTCACGCCCGCCGTCTCCGGCCTGTCGTCGTACAGCGTCTCAAGCCCGGCCTTACGCAGCCCCTCGTAGATGGCGTCCGCGGCCTCTACTACCTGAACGTCCTCCACGTTCAGCGCAACCAGGTGCACGTCGTAGGGCGCGACCGAGGGCGGGAAGATGATGCCCCTCTCGTCGTGGTGCTGCTCGATCACCCCGGCCAGCAGGCGCCCGACGCCTATGCCGTAGCAGCCCATGATGATGGGTTTCTGGACGCCGTCGCTGTCCAGGTAGGTGGCCTCCAGCGTCTCGCTGTAGAAAGTCCCCAGCTTGAACACGTGGCCCACCTCAATGGCCCGCATGGCTTCCAGGGGCACACTGCAGAGATGGCAGGCGTGGCCCGGCTCGGCCAGGGTGATGTCGGCGATGTCGTCCGGCTGAAAGTCGCGAGGATAGTTGGCGTTGCGCAGGTGGTAGTCCGGCCGGTTGGCGCCCACCACGAAGTTCGACCCGAGCATAATCGAGTCGTCCGCCACGGTGCGGATGCCCTCCAGCCCAATGGACGACGCTGAACCGGCCACGAGGCCCGCCTCCTCCACCTCCTCCGGCGACGCCAGGCGCAGCTCACGGCAGTGGAGGAGGTTCTTCAGCTTGATCTCGTTCACCTCCAGGTCTCCCCGTATGGTGACGAAAACGATCTCAGAATCGGCGGCGTAGAAGACGGCCTTGAGGGTCTTGCTCTCAGGTATGCCCAGGAATGCGGCCAGGTCTTCAATGGTCTTGATGCCCGGCGTGTGTACGTCCTCCAGCGGCAGAGCGTCCTCAGCCTCCTGGGGTGGCTTGATTATCTGGCCCCGCTCTGCGTTGGCCGCGTAGTCGCAGCCGGAGCAGACCAGCACCATGTCCTCTCCGCTCTCCGTCGGGAGCAGGAACTCGTGGGAGTCCTTGCCGCCGATTGCGCCGCTGTCGGCCTCCGCCTGCAACGCCGGCAGGTGGAGGCGGTGGTAGATGTTCTTGTAGGCCTGGACCATCGCCTCGTAGCTGCGATCCAGCCCCTCGTCGTCTGCATCGAAGCTGTAGGCGTCCTTCATATCGAACTCGCGGACGCGGATGAGACCGCCCCGGGGCCGGGCTTCGTCCCTGAACTTGGTCTGAATCTGGTACAGGATCTGGGGCAGGTCGCGGTAGCTGTGGACGTTGGCCTTGACCGTCTGGGTGATGACCTCCTCGTGGGTTGGCGCAAGCACCAGGCCCCTCTCCCGCCGGTCCTCCAGGGCAAACAGGTTCCTGCCGAAGGCGTCCCGCCGCCCGCTCTCCTCCCACAGCTCCATTGGGTTGAGGGCAGGCATCCGGACCTCGTGGCTTCCGGCGGCGTCCATCTCCTGGCGGATGATCTCCTCTATCTTGCGAAGGGAGCGCCACGCCAGTGGCATGTAGGTGTAGACGCCCGCGGCCACCTGCCGGATCATCCCGGACTTGAGGAGCAGCCGATGGCTGGGAGTCTCCGCCTCGGAGGGCTCCTCGCGCAGCGTCTTGCCGAAGAAGCTGGTCATTCTCATGGGCTAAGGCTCCAGTTCTAGCATCGTCGATGGTAAAGATTACCAGAAACTGGCCGATAGTGGAAACGCGACCGGACGGGGCTACTCTCTACAGGCGTTGGCTGTGGCGCGCGACACCGCTCATGCTGAGCTTGTCGAAGTAAATGAGCGGTGTCAGCCATGTCCGCAGTCTACCCGCTCAAATGGTTCGACTGGCTCACCATGAGCGGGTAAGGAGTTGCGCTCCAATCGGCGTTGGCGTTACCAACCCGCATAGAGAATGCCGGACGGGGGCAGTCCGCAAGGGCGTGCCTATAGAGCAGGCGCCGGAAGGCGGGGGAAGTCGAGTGAGGCTAGCGGAAGAGGCCCTTCATGCGGTCGCCGAAGGACTTGGACCTGAACCGTTGCAGCATACCGGCCCACTCGACCTCCGCGTCGGTGGAGCGCTTCAGGTCCTTCCCCCGCTGCTTCATGATGTCCAGGACGCGCTTCTCCTCGCCGCCGTCCAGCCAGAAGCCGCACTCCTTGGGGCAGAAGTCGATCTCCAGGTTGAAGGCGCGATAGTTGAACATCTGCATCCCGCCATCGCACTTGGGGCAGTGAAGGTCGCCGACGAATGACCGGAACATCATTGAGCCCTTCAGGTCGTCGTCGTCCATCTCCTTGTCCTCAAGCTGGTCCATCTCGTGGTAGTCAAGCCAGAGGCCCTTGCAACTGGCGCAGCGGTCTACCTCCACGCCTTTGAACTTCTCCAAACTCAGGTCCGAGATACACCTGGGGCACTTCATCGCTGCTCCCTTCACTTTGCCATTCCGCTTCCGGGCGACTCGCCGCCCTTTATCTGAGGTTAATTGCCCCAGGCGCCAATGTCAACGAAACGACTTGGCGTACACGCGATTGTAAGGAAATGTCACAGCGGGCAAACGACTGAACCGGCCGCCTAGAAGTCCTCGGTTGCCCCCTCGTCAAGGCTATCGTCCGCGGCGCGCTCATGGCAGTCCGCCGACGTGATGTCGCAGAAGCCGCACTCCATTCGGCTGGGGACCCTCCTGGCGGGCGTATCGGAGGCTATCCTGCGTATGAGCTGGGACATGTTGCCCACAAAGCTGTCATCGACCGCGGACGCAGGGATGTCTATTTCATGGTCTGTGTAGACCAGCTTGCCGTTGAAACTGATGCCCCTGAACTGGCCCAGGGCCCTGGGAATTGCGTACATGTACAGCATCACCTGCACGCTGTGGGACGGCCTTGGTTGTCCCGTCTTGACGTCGATTATCGTGCCTGCGCCGTCCTTCCAGGCTATCAGGTCGGGCCGTCCGCCCAGGGCAGCCGATGCGCCCCTGAGGGTGAAGTGGTTCTGGCCCTCGGTGAACACCGTGAACCCCTGCGCCTCCCACTGCAGGCGGTTCTCTGTGAGCTTTGCCGTATGCGCCAGCTGCCAGGCGGCCTGGTCGAACGTGCCGGGTATCTTGCTCCAGCTCCAGCCCTCGTGCTGCGCCCTGAACCAGGCCGCCCACTCGCACGAGTTCTCCCCGACCAGCAGCTTGGTGAGCCACGTTACCCAGATGTAGGGGCCGCTTGAACGTAACTGCGCCATCTCCGACCTCCGCGTTCCGCTGTAGCCATAGTCTACCACCTCTGCGCAGGACCGATGTGTCGACTAGGCTCGGCACACATAATATAATGGACTTCCGCGAGCCTGCGGACGGAGAGTCCCGCTCGCTCAATCGATGAATTTGATGAGCTATAGGAGGCAGTTTGAAGTACCGAAAGCTGGGCAAGACTGACCTGGAGCTGTCCGAGGTGGGCTTTGGCGTGTGGAGCGTCAGCACGGGCTGGTGGGGCAAGCTGGACGAGAGGGACAGCGTCGCCCTTCTCAACAAGGCGCGCGACCTGGGCATGAACTTCTTCGACACGGCGGACACCTATGCCGACGGCTATGGCGAGGAGATCATGGTCAAGGCCTTGGGATCCCACCGCCACGAGCTGGTCATTGGGACCAAGTTCGGCTACGACATCTACTCCGACGAGGTGCGTACCGGACACACAGAACGATCACAGGACTTCTCGCCGGACTTTGTCAGGTACGCCTGCGAGCAGAGCCTGCGCCGCCTGGGCACCGACTACATCGACCTGTACCAGCTTCACAACCCGCGCCTGAGCGCCATCGAAAGCGATGACCTGTTCGAGACCCTTGAGGACCTGGTCAAGGAGGGCAAGATTCGCTACTACGGCACGGCTTTGGGGCCGGACATAGGCTGGTTCGAGGAGGGGGAGGCGTCCATGAAGGAGCGCAAGGTCCCCTCACTCCAGATAATCTACAGCATCCTTGAGCAGGAGCCTGCAAGGTGGTTCTTCCCCATCGCGGACGAGGAGGAGACGGGGCTGCTGTCCAGGGTGCCCCACGCCTCGGGTATGCTGGACGGGACCTACACCAAGGACACAGTCTTCGATCAGTCCGATCACCGGAGCCACCGGCGGCAGGCGTGGCTGGACGCAAGCGTCAAGAAGGTGGCCGCTCTGGACTTCCTCACGGAGGATACCGACGCCACCATAGGCCAGGTCGCGATCAAGTTTGTTCTGGCCCAAGCCAGGATAGCTTCCGTCCTGCCCAACATAGTCAGCGAGGAGCAGCTGGTGGAGTTCGCCGGGGCGCCTCATACGCCGGACCCGGATGCGGAGACGCTGGCCCGGATCAACGAGCTTTACGAGGACAACTTCCACCTTGGAGAGGAGGCAGGGCGCGCGGCCCTGAGGTCCAGCCGCTAGCGCTAACGAATGGCAAGCGCGGGCAGCTTCTGGCCCGCCGCCCTCTTTATCTCCCGCTCCAGGAGCTCAAAGTCATTCTTGGGCAGAATGTGGAGATTGCCCTGGAAGGCAAGGGGCCAGAGCTCCGGAGGCCAGTGCCTTATGTACTCCATCCGTGGGCCTATCTCGGAGGCGTCCAGGAACTTGTCCTCGTCCAGGGAGGCCTCCACCTTGATGTTCACCCTCCACGGAAAGTCGTCCGGCTTGCCGTCGCTCTTCCAGATTGGCTTGTGGTCCTCAAAACACTTGGACGATACGGTAGCGGTCGCCCCGAATCTCTGAATGCCCGTGATGTAGAACAGTAGCCTGTCGCCTGGCTCCATCCTCTGGGCCTTGCGCCGCTGTCGTGTTGCCATCCCCTGCATGGCGAAGTCCATGTCCCGGGTGACTCGGAAGTTCTCCAGGGAATCTGCCACCATCCAGTAGGTCTTTCCTCTTGGCACGAGATATTCCCCCTTCGTAAGCCGTAGGAGCCTGGCCGGCTCCTGAGAGATTATATCACCTCGCGGCCCGGTTTAGGGCTGAATGACGCGTGCGAAATTGAAGAAAATCCCCTGGCATTATGCTGCGGAGCGAAGCGTCTAGCATCCACGTCCCGTCTCCGGCTGGTCCCAGGCCCGACGATTCGGATGTGACCTGCCTAGACTGAGCTGCGCAGGACGGCCACCACCTTGCCCTGGACCTCGATGTTGTCCGGGTCCACGTAGATGGGCTGCATGGTGACGTTGGCAGGCTGCAGGCGGATGCGGCTGCCTTCGTGGTACAGCCGCTTGAGGGTGACCTCCTTCTCCGTCTTGAGCCACGCCACAACCATGTCCCCGTCGCTGATGGAGGTGACTGGCCGCACGAAAACCGTGTCGCCGTCGTCCACAAGGGCGTCAATCATGGACGTGCCCTTCACCGTGAGGGCGTAGGCGTCCCGGGCGTCCCTGATGAACCCCTGGGGAAGGTCCAGGACGTCCAGGGGCTCCGCGGTGACCCAGGAGTCCTGTCCGGCCACGGGTATCGGCTCGCCGGCGGCGATGGAGCCCAGGAGCGGCACCCTGTCCACCTGCACCCTGGTCCTGTGCCCTCCAAGCACCTCAATGCCCCTTGAAACCTCCCGGTCCCGCCGTATGTAGCCCTTCCTCTCCAGGATCTTCAGGTTGTAGTCCACCACGGAGGTGGAGCTGATGCTGCATGCGTACTGAATGTCCCGGATGGTGGGCGGGTAGCTGTGCTCCTCGTCAAAGCCGTTGATGAATTCCAGGATCTGCTTCTGTCTTGCGCTCAGGTCTTCTTTGGCCAAGTCAATCTCCTTAATGAACTTATGTTCGTTGGCAAGGCTAACACAGGCAAATCGACTTGTCAACGGCCTTAAACGTCCGAAGGAATACCCTTTCCATCTTTGCCCAGCCAGGGGACGAACTTGTCCCAGCCGTCCCGGATGGGCTTGTGCAGGAACAGGGAGTAGGGGTTCATGCGAGGCGGCCTGGGCTCCTCCGCCAGCTTCATCCCGGCCTCCTGCGGCGTGCGGCCGGCCTTGCGATGGTTGCAGGCTATGCAGGCGCTGACCACGTTCTCCCAGGTGTGCGCGCCTCCCCGGTAGCGCGGCACAACGTGGTCCAGGGTGAGCTGCCTGGTCTCGCGGCCGCAGTACATGCAGGTGTACTTGTCCCGCAGGAATATCTCCCTGCGAGACAGTCTGCGCTGCAACACGGGCCGCCTGATCAGGTACATCAGCCGTATCACGGACGGCACTGGCATGGAGAGATTTGCCGTGGAGATCTCCCCCTCCGCGTTCTCCAGCGTCTCCGCCTTGCCCACGCCAAGGAGCACCACGGCGCGTCGCACCGTGCAGATGTTCAGGGGCTCGTAGTTCTGGTTCAGCACCAGCACCGGCGAACTGATCATTGCGCGCTGGTCTCCGGTCCGTTTATCTCCAATTCCAGTATCCGCAGCGCCTCCCACATGTCCTCGGGCACGGGGCTCAGGATGACGCTGCCAGGCCCTGAGTCCATGAAGCCCAGGTAGAGCGGGACCATGCTGGACTCCAGGAGCGGGCCCCTGACGTTCTCCTGAAGGTCCGATTGGGCCAGTCGTATGTAGGACGATGTATCGCCGCTGGATGTCTCCGGCAGATCGGCGGAGTACCTCGCCATCACTGTGACGAGGGCTCCTGCAAGAAGGAATCCCGCCACCAGGCCCAGCACCATCCCTCCAACCGGGTCCACCCAACCCAGCGCCACACGCTTGAGCCCTTCTACCAGGACTGTCCTCAGGGCCATTGCCGCGGTGAAAGCCACGGCCAGGATCGCCACGTAGGCAATGACCGTGGCCAGGGTGTCGCTGGTGACGGAGTCGGTCAGGATGTCGGCTACGTCGTCGCTGAAGCGGGCCGCCAGGAACACGCCCACTGCCGCGCCCCCGGCTGCGAAGACGGCGCCGAAGAGCCCCATTCGCCATCCCAGAAAGAGGCCCAGAATCCAGGTAACCGTGATGACTATATCTAACAAGTTCACCACCTGCTCCTGCACAGGGTGACCGCTTCGCTGGCCTTCAATCAGTTTAGCATAGGCACTATCCTAGAGCAAAACCGCGCCGCATTGTGCTACAATGCACAAGCAACAAGCGTCACCAAGGACGAGTGAGGGTCGATGCCCGAACGCATTCTCATAGGAGTGGCCTGGCCCTACGCCAATGGCTCCCTTCACATGGGACACATCGCCGGCTGCTACCTGGCGGCGGACATCTTCGCCCGCTATCACCGGCTGAAGGGCAACCACGTCCTGATGGTCTCCGGCAGCGACCAGCACGGCACTCCCATCACCCTCAGAGCGGAGCAGGACGGCATCTCGCCCCAGGAGGTGGTGTCCCGCTACCACAAGGAGTTCCTGGAGTCGTGGGAGAGAATGGGCATATCCTTCGACCTGTTCACGACGACGGGCACGGACAATCATCGAGAGGTCGTCCAGGACATCTTCCGCGTGCTGCTGGACAAGGGCTACATCTACACCGACACCACGCCGCTGCCGTACTGCCACACCTGCAGCCGCTTCCTGCCCGACCGGTATGTGAAGGGCGGGTGCCCCTTCTGCGACAACGCCGACGCCCGGGGCGACCAGTGCGACGAGTGCGGCAAGCCGCTGAACCCTGAAGACCTCATCGGCATCCAGTGCCGCTTGTGCACCGACAAGCCGGAGATCCGCGAGTCGGAGCACTTCTTCCTGAAGCTGAGCGCCTTCCAGGACACGCTTCTGGAGTGGGTGAGGGAGCAGAGGCACTGGCGGCCCAACGTGCTGAACTTTACCCAGCGCTACCTGGAGGACGGCCTGAAGGACCGCGCCATCTCCCGGGACCTGGAGTGGGGCGTTCCCCTTCCCGTGCCCGGCTACGACGGCAAGCGCATCTACGTCTGGTTCGAGGCTGTCATAGGCTACCTGTCGGCCTCCAAGGAGTGGGCCATGCTCCGCGGTGAGCCTGAGGCGTGGGAGCCGTTCTGGCAGGGCGACGCAAGGGGCTACTACTTCATCGGCAAGGACAACATACCCTTCCACAGCATCATCTGGCCCGCGATGCTGGAGGGCTACGGCGGCCTGGAGCTCCCCTACGACGTGCCCGCCAACGAGTTCCTCAACCTGGAGGGCAGGCAGCTCTCCACCAGCCGGAACTGGGCCGTGTGGGTCCCCGACTACCTGGACAGGTACGACCCGGACCCCCTGCGCTACTACCTCTCTGCGGCGATGCCGGAGACCAGCGACTCCGACTTTTCGTGGCGGGACTTTGTGCGGCGCAACAACGACGAGCTTGTGGCCACATTCGGCAACCTGGTGCACCGGGTGCTGACCTTTACCTATCGCAACTTCGATGGCAGGATACCGGAGCCCGGCGAGCTGGACGAGGGCGCACGCGATATCCTGGCCAGGGCGGAGCAGGCCCTTCAAGCCGTCGACGACAACCTGTACAGGTGCCACTTCCGGGCGGCTCTGGGACAGGCCATGTCCCTGGCGCAGGAGGCCAACCGCTACCTGGACCACAAGGAGCCCTGGAGGACCCTCAAGCAGGACAAGGCGGTAACCGGGACCACTCTGTGGGTGATCCTCTCGGTCATCAATTGCCTGAAGACCGCCCTCAACCCCTTCCTGCCCTTCAGCTCGGAGAAGCTGCACGGTCTGCTGGGCTTCTCCGGGTCGGTCGCCGCAAATGGTTGGAAGTGGGACCACTCGCTGGAGTCGCTGCCGCCGGGCCAGGCAATGGCCGCCCCGGAGCCTCTCTTCACCAAGCTGGATGAGGAGGTGGCTGAGGCTGAGCTGCAGCGGTTGGGGCAGAGCACAGGCTAGGATTCTCTCTGGAGTCAGGAGGGCGTTGAACACAACGGATTTGTACGGACCCATTCAGGCGGAGCTGAAGGAGGTCGAGGAGCGGCTGGCAGGCGTCTGGCTGAGCGAAAGCTCCCGCGCCGACCCGTCGATGCTGGACGGCATCCTGGGCCACGTGCTGGACGCCCCGGGCAAACGCACAAGGCCCGCCATCACCATCTTCGCCTCCAAGTTCCATCCCTATGACCACGATCTGCCCCTCATCATGGCGACCGCGGTGGAGCTGCTGCACATCGCCACCCTGGTCCACGACGACACCGTGGACAACTCGGATGTGCGCCGGGGCAAGGCGACAGTCAGCAGCAAGTGGGGCAGGAACGTGGCGGTGCTGGTGGGAGACTACGTCTTTGCCACCTCCGCGACCTTCGTGTGCGACACCAAGAACGTCCGCGTCATACGTCGCTTTTCGGAGACCATCATGGAGCTCTCCAGGGGCGAGTTGTCGGAGATATTCGACGCCTACAACTGGACCCTGGGCCGGGACCGCTACTGGCAGCGCATCTACGAGAAGACGGCCTCCCTCTTCTCAACGGCGGCCGAGTCGGGGGCCGTCCTCAGCGGCGTTCCCGAGGACACGGTGCAGGCGCTGAAGGCCTACGGGCACAACCTGGGCATGGCGTTCCAGATTGTGGACGACATCCTGGACTTTGAGGGGACCGAGGAGGAGATTGGCAAGCCGGTGGGCAACGACCTGCTCCAGGGCACTCTCACCCTGCCGACCATTCTGCTGATGGAGCGTTACCCCAACGACAACCCGGTGCAGAAGCTCTGCGAGGACGTGGACCCCGACGGCAACCTGAAGCGCGCCGTGGAGATGATCCAGAACTCGGACATCATACCTGAAGCCTCGTCCATAGCCGCCGGCTTCCACCGCCGGGCGTTCGAGGCCCTGGAGTCCCTCCCGGACAACACGTACAAGCGCTGCCTCACGGACCTGGCCGCTTACGTAATGGAGCGGCGGAGCTAAGGGGATTTGTCTTTCCCTTCTGACTCCCGCCAATTGCCGAAATCCCCACACGATTAGCCTTGCGCTTTTTGGAATCGCTAGCCTAAACTCGCATCAATTGAACTCTTGACACCCTACACGGAAACGGGTAAACTTACTCCGAACGCATGGTCTATGACGGGATGCATCTGATAGTGGGCTAGGAGTCAAATCGATGCCGCAATCTGCTCGAAAGCACATGCTTAACAACCAGGAGAGCCTTCTGATGATTGCAGATCCCGCGGTAGCCTCGGTGTCAGGAAGCAATCATGTGTCGCTAGCCTGTGAAGACAATCTTGCGTTCATGGCAAGGCTTCAAGAGGGGCTGTTTAAGTTGGTTGTCACCTCACCGCCGTACAACCTGGGCAAAGACTACGAGGTGAGAACCCCCCTGCGCGAGTACATTGAGGCCCAGGAGCATGTGATCAGCGAATGCGTACGAGTCCTGCATCCTCAAGGGTCTATCTGCTGGCAGACCGGGAACTACGTCAACAACGGAGAGATCGTCCCTCTTGATGCTGTCCTCTACCCCGTGTTCCTCAGTCACGGGCTCAAGCTACGCAACCGTATCGTATGGCACTTTGGGCATGGCTTGCACTCCACCAATCGCTTGTCCGGCAGATATGAAACAATCAACTGGTGGACAAAGAGCGACGACTACACGTGGAACCTCGACCAGATAAGGGTCCCTTCGAAATATCCGGGCAAGCGGCATTTCAAGGGGCCGAACAAGGGCGAGCTGTCGGGAAACCCAAAAGGCAAGAACCCCAGCGATGTATGGGAATTCCCAAACGTCAAGAGCAACCATCCTGAGAAGACAATACATCCGTGCCAGTTCCCAGTTGAATTGGTAGAGCGTCTTGTGCTCTCCATGACGAATGTGGGAGACGCTGTGTTTGACCCCTACATGGGAGTTGGGTCGTCTCTCATTGCAGCGTTGAGGCATGGCAGGGACGCTTACGGCTGTGACATTGAGCCGGAGTACGTTGAGATAGCTCGACAGCGAATCCGGCAGCTCTACGACGGCACTCTCCGTACTCGTCCCATGGGCAAGCCCATCTACGACCCGTCGAAGCCCAATGGGGGCCATTGATGCAGATCAAGGCCCGCTACTCCCATTTGAACGGCGAAGAGTATCTGCTTGTCCACCGCAATCAGCTATGGGAAGAAGTGCAGGCTGTGATAGGGGAGGTGGACGCCTTCGCCTGCCGCACCAAAGTATCGAGGGAAAAAGCGATGCAGGGGAGGATGTTGTTCTCTCCCGCCGACATGAACCGGGCGTTCAGCGTTGGGCTTAGGCGGCTAGGGTGGGAGGAGCGGCGGAGCACATTCTGGGTGACTGACGACGAGAAGATTCTTCGAGGAGTTTACGCCCTGCCGGAGAGTGAGCAGAAGCGAACCATCGAGGAGGCCGGGCTGACACCCATCATGTCCTACAACCAGACTGACTTCGTGAAGGACCGCGTGGCAGTGGAAGTTCAGTTTGGGAAATACGCTTTTGTGGCCCATGATCTGTTTGTGAAGCACCTGAGTTTCTACGTGTCGGACATTATCGACGTAGGAATCGAGATACTGCCAATGAAAGAGTTGGAGCGGGAGATGTCTTCCGGCGTGCCCTACTACGAGCGGGACCTGCTTAATGTGCTACGCCAAGGGCGGGGCGTCCCGGCTGTCCCACTGGTGCTGCTCGGCGTAGCCCCTTGACTGCTCGCGCATAGGATGTTGGTACGCACGCCACAGTGGTTCCAGTTCATAGCTTTAGCCAATCAGGGCCGACTCTAATCACCCCTCCCACACCACGTCGCCGCCGGCAATTGTCATCAGGACTTGCGTGTTCTTGATTTCCTCTGGGTCTATTGCCGTTGGGTCGCGGTCAAGGAGGGCCATGTCCGCGCGCTTGCCAACTTCGATGGAACCGCGCTCGAGCTCCCGGAAGGACGCATAAGCGCTTTCAAGCGTATGCATGCGCAAGGCGTCCTCCGCGCTCACGGCTTCGTCGGGAAGCACAGGGTCGCCGGAAGCGGCCCGCCGCGTCACCGCCGCGTAGACTCCGGTGATGGGGTCAATCGGCGCGACAGGGGCGTCGGAGCCGGCGGCAACCGGGACGCCCGCGGCCTTGAGCGAGCCGATGGCGTACAGCCAGGCGCGCCGCTCCTCTTCAACCTCGGACAGATACCGCTCGCCGCTGTGGTAGATGAACCCGGGCTGGGTGACAACCGTTATGCCGCAGCGGGCCAGGCTTTCGACAAGGCGCGGAGGGCACTCCGAGCAGTGCTCGATCCGGTGACGGCGGGCGGTTAAATCTCCGGCCTGCAGGCGTATCGCCTCGATGGCCGCCTCCACCGCCTCCATCTCGACCGCGTGGATGGCAACCTGGAACCCGTTGCGGTGGGCGTAGCCGACAATCGATTGAAGCTCCTCCGGGGACGGGCTCAGCGACCCCGTCGTCATCGTGAGCATGATCTTCGCCGCGCCCAGCCGCATGCCCTTCCCGCGGTGGCCAAAGGCAAAGCCCTCCTCCATGAAGCTTTTTAGGTGTGACGCCCCGGCCATCAGCGTGAGATCGGGCGTGAGGATGCCCTGCTCCTTCATCTCCGTGAACAGCCTCCAACGCTCCGGGGAGTTGACCGGCGTTGCGTCCTGCAGGGAGGTCAGGCCCAAAGCCAGGCACTGCCGGTTGAAGCGCCTCACGCCCTCGTAGACCTCCTCGCGGGACGGCGGCGGAACGACACCATCCAGGTACTCGTCCATCTCAAGCAGCAGGCCGGTCGGCTCCCCGGAGTCCGGGTCCCTGTCGATGACGCCGTAGGTCGGGTCCGGCGTGTTGGAGGCTATTCCGGCCAGGGCAAGGGCGCGGCTGTTGAGCACAACGGCGTGGCCGGAGCGGTGGGTCAGCCTCACGGGTCTTTCCGGGACGGCGGCGTCCAGGTCCCGGCGAGTGGGATGGCGCTTCTCACTAAGGTAGAACTCGTTGTAACCCGTGGCGCGAATCCACGCGCCCGCGGGAGAGTCGGCAGCGCGCCTTCTGAGCAGGTCTGCAAGCTCGTCTATGGACGACACCGCTGACGGCGAGCAGTCGACCGCCATCAGCGACGACGCGGTGGCCAGGATGTGGCAGTGGGCGTCGTTGAAGCCGGGCACAAGGGTACCGCCCTGGCAGTCGATGACTCTCCACCGGCCGCCCAGCAGGTCACTTGGGAGCCTGCCCACGCCTACGCCGGTGATGTCGCCGCCGCTGACGGCCACCCAGTTTGCCTTGGGGAAAGATGCGCCCAGCGTTATGACGTTGGCGTTGTGCAGGACAAGGTCGGGAGTCTGTGCCCACATGGGAGTGGTGGTACGGCCCTGGCCGGGTGTTTTGTCAGCGTCTGGCGGCTGCGGACTGCTCGTCTGCGTGGTATGAGCTGCGCACCAGCGGGCCGGACGCCACGTGCTTGAATCCAAGCCGCTCCCCCTCAAGTCGCAGGTCTTCGAACTCCTGGGGAGTGTAGAACTTCTCCAGCCTGTGATGTTTGGGCGACGGCCGCAGGTACTGCCCAATGGTCAGGAGGTCACAGTCCACGGAGCGCAGGTCCCGCATGGTTTGGACAATCTCGTCCCGCTCCTCGCCCAGGCCAACCATCATCCCGGACTTGGTCACGGCGTCCGGCGTCGTCTCCCTCACCCTGGCCAGCAGCTCCAGTGACTGGCGGTAGCCGCCCCTGGGGCGCACGGAGTGGAAGACCCGCTCAACAGTCTCGATGTTGTGGTTTAGGACGTCGGGCGCAGCCTTCATCACCGTGCTCAAGGCCTCCGCCGACCCCTGGAAGTCCGGTATCAGCACCTCGATCTCGCAGTCCGGGACCCTTCGACGGATCTGCCGGATGCACTGGGCGAAGACGAACGCCCCGCCGTCAGGGAGGTCGTCCCTGTTGACCGACGTTATCACGCAGTAACGAAGGGCCAGCTTCTCGACCGTGCGGGCCAGACGCTGCGGCTCCTCCAGGTCCAGGGTGAGTGGCCGGCCGGTGGTCACGGCGCAGTAGTGACAGCGCCGCGTGCAGATGTCGCCCAGGATCATGAAAGTGGCGCTGCGCCTCTCCCAGCACTCCCCGATGTTGGGGCAGCGGGCCTCCTCGCAGACGGTGTGCAGCTCGCTCTGGCGCAGGAGGTTGTGCAGCTCAATGTAGTTGGCGCCTCCCGGCATGGGCACCTTGAACCAGGGCGGCAGACGCCTGTGGGGGCTTTCCTGGGTCTCACCTGTAATCGTCATAGCTTCAATAATCATACCAGAGATGACGGAGGGTGTCTTGTGGGAAGACGGCTTCCAAAGCTTGACTACGGTGTACGGCTGAGCCAGGCTAAACTCGGTGTTGACCGAAGGGGAATCGGGGGCTATAATTCCCTCGCAAACTGAGAAACTGAGACAGGGGGAACTTAGAGTTGGCCAACGAGACAGGCAAGAGGTATTTCTGCGGCAAGTGCGGGGCCGAGTTCATCGTCACCACCGGCGGCGACGGCACCATGACGTGCTGCGGAGAGCAGACACAGAAGAAGTAACTAATACGTGAGCCCTGGCGCTCCCGGGACAAGGGAGCCATGGGGAGGAGGATTTCAAATGGCGAGCCAGCTTGGAAAGCGATATCAGTGCCAACCCTGTGGTACGGTCATCCTCTGCACCAAGGCCGGCGAGGGCGCGGTCATCTGCTGCGAAGCTGAAATGGCGCTGCAGGACCCCCGAAAGCTGCCCTCCTCAGACTAAAGGCCAAGCAGCCCGGCATAGACTCGGAACTCTATAGCGCCCGGCGCAGCCCCCAAAAGGCCCTGCGCCGGGGTGTCTGTGTTTAGCTCCCCCTCCCAGACATCTTGACCTGTACCAATCGCAGGGGCGGTCCGCGAACCGCTTGGGCAACCGCATATTCTCCGATTTGCAACCCCACTGCTTTACTACGCCCTGCCCGTCCTGATAAACTGATTCCGAGTCTTGCAATAGCCGGGAGGTGTGTCCATGGGCGGACGAGATATCAGGCACCGAGAGGCAAAAAAGACCAAGAAGTCTGAGAGGTCCATCAAGGTTGAGGCCTTGACACCGTCGCCGGAGGTGGAGGTGGTCAAGAAGGGGAAGAACAGGAAGGACCGAGAGGTAGAGACGTAGGGCGTTGGAGGATGTCAGCCTTCGAGTGGAAGTGCGAGGCTTGGTCCAGGGGGTCAGCTTTCGCTACTTTGTGGTCGAGAAGGCCCGGAGCCTTGGCCTGAAGGGGTACGTTACCAACCTGCCGGACCCCAACTCACTTGAGGTGGTGGCGGAGGGCAGCCGGGAGGCCGTTGATGAGCTTCTGGGCCACGTCCAGGTGGGCCCTCCCTGGGCCCGGGTGGATGAGACCGAAGCTCGCTGGTCCGATGCTTCTGATGCGTACCCGGACTTCCGAGTCCTCCACTGGAGCTCGGTAAACGTCCCGCTGAGCGGGGTTGGCGCCGCCGCAGGCGCCAATTCGGCGAGCAGGGGCGTGTTCAGCAACTACTCCACGTCGATAGACCCGGCAGGGGTGACGGCGCGCCGGTAACCCAGCGGAAAGAGCGTAATTCTATGGCAATGGATTTCCTGGAAGGCACTCCCTACATGCTCAGCGTCGAGGAGGCGAGGAGCAGGATCCTCTATCTTTTCCAGCCCCTTGAGTCTGAGCGTAAACCCATTCTTGAAGCTCTCGGCCAGGTGCTGGCTGAGGACGTTGTATCGCCAATGTCGATCCCTCCCCTGGCCAACTCGGCCATGGACGGCTACGCCGTGCAGTCCGGCGGCGTATCGGGGGCCACGCCGGAGAGCCCGGTATCCCTGCGCGTCATCGGGCAGGTGGCCGCCGGTCAGCTTCCCAACGAGGAGGTTGTGCCAGGTACCGCCGTGCGCATCATGACCGGAGGGCCTGTTCCGCCGGGCGCAGACGCAATCGTGCCTTTCGAGGAGACCAATGAGTATGACCTCAAGAGCAACGGGGTTGGGCTTTCCGATATAACGGAAATACAGGTAAACGTTGCCGCGGCCGTAGGGGCCAACGTGCGCCCCGCCGGGCAGGACATCGACAAGGGCCAGACCGTGCTCAGGAAGGGGACGCTACTGCGGCCCTCCGAAGTGGGCGTGCTGGCGTCCGTCGGGAGGGATACGGTGGAGGTGGTCCGCAGGCCTGTGGTGGCAGTCCTTGCTACCGGCGATGAGCTGATGGAGCCGGGCGAGCCGGTCTCCCCGGGCAAGATCTACGACAGCAACAGCTACAGCGTGGCGGCGGCCATCCTGCGCTACGGCGGCGTGCCCCGCTTCCTGGGCATTGCTCGGGACAACCTGGAGTCGATGAACGACAAGCTGGAGGAGGGGCTGCAGGCCGACCTGCTCCTGACGTCCGCGGGGGTCTCCCGCGGGGACTACGACATTGTCAAGGACCTTCTTGCCAGCCGCGGCGAGGTCGCCTTCTGGTCCGTCAGGATGAGGCCCGCCAAGCCCCTGGCCTTTGGAGTCTTCCCCAGGCCCGGCGGCGGCAGGCAGGTGCCCCACGTTGGCCTGCCCGGCAATCCGGTGAGCGCTCTCGTGGCCTTCGAGGAGCTGGTGCGGCCGGCCATCCTGCGAATGCTCGGACGAACTGACCTGGACAAACCCACAATCAGGGCTGAGCTTGAGGAGGACGTGGTCAACTCCGACGGGCGGCGGGTCTTCGCCAGAGTCGTCGTTACCCGCAGGAACGGGCGATACTACGCCTGCCTGACGGGAGACCAGGGGTCCGGAGTCCTGACTTCGATGGCCCTTGCCAACGGCCTGGCCATCTGCCCGGAGGACGTGCCCCGCATGAAGGCGGGCGAAGAGGTGGACGTGCAGATGCTGGACTGGCCGGAGGGCGTATTCTAGTCGGTCCTGGGGCTGCCAAGGCCCTCATCCGGCCATCTGGAGCGGTTCTGGGAATCGGGCCGATTTTCTCCACCCGGCGAAGACGCGCCGTCCTCCTGTGTATGCCTGCCTCCCTTAACGTGGTGCGTTCTCAGAATGCCGAAGAGCGTGATTCCCTCTCTTGGAAGCAGGATGCCAGCAAACACCATCGGCGGGAGGAACAGCAGGACGTGCATCACCAGCGCGTACGGGAACGCAGCGTTCTTGTCGACCCCGAAGAAGACCTCCATTGTTGTGATCATCGCAAACTCAAAGGTGCCTATGCCTGCAGGGAGGGACGGAGCGGTGGTCGCAAAGAAGATGGTGGCAAGCACCACCAGCACCGCCTGGGGAAGCGTTAACGGTATGCCCATGTCCTGGGCCACTATCCAGCCGCAGATGCCAAGGCACACCCACTGGCCCACGCTGACGAGCATAGAAGCGAGCAGCCGTACCTTGTTGCGCTCCAGCTCCGCAACGGAGCGGGAGAATGCAGAGATGAGCTTCACGCGTCTGAGAAAGGCCGGCCCCCTTTCGCCGCGCGCCAGGACTATCACCAGCAGCAGAAGTGCCAGCGAGACGATGAGGGCCACCGCCGCGTACCGTCCAAGCTGCCCGCCGCCAAGTCCAAGGACAAGGCCCAGGGCCAGCAGCAGGGTCGAGGCCCAGATGTCCATAATGCGGGTCATTCCCAGGGTGGCAAGGGCCGTGCCGCCGGTTATGTTGTGCCGCACCGTCAGCAGGGTGAACTGGACTGCTTCGCTGGCTATGCGGACGGGCAGCAGGCTGTTGACGCCCAGGCCGATGTTCTCAATGAAGAACAGTCTGATGATGGATATGCGCTCGCTAACGAAGAGCAGCTGCCAGCGGTAGGCGCGGCACAGGTTGCTGAACACGAACACGGCCAGGGCAAGGAGAATCCACGCCGCGGACAGCTCCCTGGAGGCGTCAAGGACCTTGTCCCATTCCAGGCCTCTTCCGGCCCACCATCCCAGGGCCACACTCGCAAGAATGCCCAGGGCCAGGCTTACAATGGCGGACTTGCTCTTCAGGTTGATTCTGGGTTGGATGGGGCGCACCTACGACTTCCGGCTGAATGCTTTTGCTGCGGGACGGGACTACCTCGGTATGTTGAACACTTTATACCCTCAAAGCCCTGGATGAAAAGACCTGCACAGCCGGATTACTCGTGGATTTGGCCGGAGTCCCGTCACAGTCGGCTGTCCGGTGGTATACTCGACAGCGCCATGCTGCATACGCATACAACGAGGCGCGCATAGGATGGAAAGAACTGGACTCGCCGTCCCGGAGTGGGACGCTTCATTCCCGGACCCCGCAAGGCTGCGCGGGGAGATCGATGCAATGGTGGACTCCTTTCTGGCGGTTCTCCTGGATGAGTTGCCCGGGGAGACTATCCGGGGCATTTACCTGAAGGGCTCCGGCCACAAGGAGTGGGACTCACCCATCGACTACGTGCCGGAGATAAGCGACGTGGATATCCACGTCCAGTTCCACGACGACCCCGACTGGCGCCGGTATCTGGGCGCGCTTGACCAGGCCTTGAGGATCAACCGTGAAGTGGAGAGGGCTTATCTCTCTAAGGTCAAGGATCCCCTGCACCTGCCGAGGCCGCAGCTCATCGTCGTCAACAGGATGGTGCAGCAGATAGAGTTTGTCCATTCACCGAGGTCCACGGTCCGGACGCTCTATGGTGAGGAGTACCCGCAGGCGGACTACAGCGATCCGGATGCAGTCCGGCGGATAGAGTGCGACAGGCTCATGACCGACGCCGGATACCTTGCCAGTGACTACCCCCTTCATATCATCGACCGCTTTGGCAAGTACCTAGCTGAGGGCCTGCGCACCCTGGCCTGGCGCGTATCGCCGGCGGGGCCGCGAGCGCTGCACGTCCTGGGCTTGGACACTGAAATGGCCTGGAGCCTGAACCGGACGGGTATCGTGAACCTGCTGGCGGAGACGGGGGAGCAGGAGCTGGCTTGGAGCTACCTTGAGTTCTACGTTGCAGGCTGGCGGTTCTTCAACTCCGGCTACCGGGACTTTGAATCGGGCCGGGCGGCCGCGAGCGCCGGGGTCCAGGCCGTGAGCCGCGCCGCGGAGATAGCCGCGCATTGGCGGACGGGCGCGTCCTGAGCGCGTCGCGTGTCTCGTTCAAGCTCAAATGCCAAGAGCTCTGGCGTGTCGGCATAGATGTAGCGGGATGATTTGTGCGGGTATGGGGGCGCGGGTATTGCCTACAGGCATGGCGTAGTTTTGCCCGGCTGCGCCCCATCTCGGCGCTGCGCCTCTCCTCCCGCATGAGTCCGTCTCTTTTGCTGATTCCCTCCCTGACCTGACTGCCGGATGGGCATCTCCCCGTTGGCGCACAGCGCCGGTTCGAAAGCGATGGCGTAGTTAAGTCGTTTTCCCGCAATGTTATAAAATGTAATGGAATGCGAGCGGCTTTATCACATAAAGTCACGCCAATCTTGCACGAATCCTGTACAATTTCAGCGTACACAGGGCAACTACAGGGTGCATATTGTAGCGTCCTGCACAGATGCGGCTAGCCCTCAGGAAGAGAGAAACCCTTGCTCAATGACGTAGAGGGCGTCCTCAAGAAGCTGGAGAGCGCCGCAAGGCGTTGCTGTTATCTCACTCAAAAGGGAGGGCGTTGCGGCGGATGATTGAGATGGCCGGTGTATTGATACGGCGTACCAGCAGCATTGAGGCGCAGAGCCGGTTGCCGGATCACCGTAATCGCCGGACAACCGTTAAGGAGGCGTTATGAGGGTTGAATCCCGACTTCCCCGGTGTGGCATTGGACTTATTCGGATTACTCTGATCCCCGTACTGCTCTGTTTTATCCTTGCGGCCTGTAGCGGTGGAGGAGATGGTGGTGGCAGCGTGAATGACTTTATGGAACTGCTTCCACGTGATGCCGAGGGGATGGTATACGTGAATACGGCCCAGATAATGGAAGATGACGACCTGAGAGGCCTGCACAGGGAAGTCGCATATGAGTGGGCCAGCGCCGAATTCTCGTCCGACTACGGCATACGCCTCAGGGACACATCCTACGTGGCCTTTGCCGAGGTAGACAACGATAACATCTACGCCCTGGGGGGACTGGAGGTGGAGGACCGGGATGACCTGAGGGATGAGCTGGATGACTATGACTATGACGAAGACGAGATTCGTGGCGTGGAGGTGTGGGTGAACACATCGGCATACCTGGAAGCCTTTGCGTTCCTTCCCAACGGCTCGGTCCTGATTGCGGAGTACGAAGATCTTATGGATGATGTGCTCCGACGGCGCGAGCGGGGAGGCTCGTCGTTGCAGGAAGAGGCCGGCGGCCTGGTGTCATCCCTGTCCTCCGGGGCTGTCATGGTGGTTACACCTTATTGCGGACAGGTATACCGTAGCGGAACAGACGACTGCGCTTTCTTCGGGTTCTCCGTAGAGAAAGAGGGGTCGCTGGACTTCAAGATGAAGCTGGTGTGGGAGTTTGAGTACGTCGATGAGGCCGAGGACCTCTTTGACGAACTGGAGGCAGACCTGGAGGAAGAAGACGCATTGATAGACAGCGACTGCGACTATGCCCGAGCGGACCAAAGCGAGAGTCGCGTCACCTTGGAAATCACCTGCGATATGGAGGAGATAGCCAATATCGCAGAGATTGATTTTAACTTCTAGCGCCCACGCGAGTTGGAAATACCACTCGGTGCGGCCGGCTGCATTATCAGCAGCGGAGCCATAGTAATCGCCAGATAACCGTTGAAGCGGGCGCCAAAGGCATCGACTCCTTTGGCGTCAGCACGTTCATCTTCCCCCACATAGGTTTCTTCATTATGATGGGGTGCTTCATGCTGGTCGCCGTGCTGCAGTTTATCCCCCGCGCAAACAAACCCAGAGGCTGAAGATAGTCCGGTCTGCATCACCGCATAGCCAGGCGCCCCTTTTGAACGCCTGCGTTTCGGGGTAAACTGGAGTCTAACCCTCTGTCGTGACGCGTGAGGCCAGTGATGGTGGACCTGTTCGAGAACGAGCGTAACAAGGCCATGAGCCGGGAGGCGCCCCTGGCCGCCCGCATGCGGCCCCGCGCCTTCGACGAGTACGTGGGCCAGGAGCACATCGTGGGGCCGGGCAGGGTGTTGCGACTCAGCATTGAGGCCGACCGTCTGCCGTCAATCATCCTGTGGGGGCCGCCCGGCAGCGGCAAGACCACCTTGGCCCACCTCATCGCCAACATCACCCAGTCCCACTTCGACCCCGTGAGCGCGGTCACGGCGGGCGTCGCCGACCTGCGGAAGGTTGTGGCCCAGGCCAGGGAGCGGCGCGGCATGTACGGCCGGCGCACAATCCTCTTTGTGGACGAGATACACCGATTCAACAAGGCCCAGCAGGACGTCATCCTGCCCCACGTCGAGGAAGGAGCGGTCACCCTTATCGGGGCGACCACGGAGAACCCGTCATTCGAGGTGGTTGCGCCGCTTCTTTCGCGATGCCGGGTGTTCGCCCTCAGGGCCCTGACGGACGACGACGTGGCCGCCGTAGTAAGGCGGGCTCTCGATGACGAGGAGCGTGGCATCGGCGCTATGCGGGCCGTACTGGACGAGGACGCGCTGGGCCACCTGGTGGGCATGGCCAACGGCGATGCGCGCGTGGCCCTGAACGCCCTGGAGATGGCGGCCTCGGCCACCGCGCCGGACGCCTCCGGCTCCCGTATCGTGACCCTGGAGACTGTCGAGGACGCGCTTCAGCAGCGCACCCTGCAGTACGACAAGGCAGGGGACCAGCACTACGACACCATCTCGGCCTTCATCAAGTCGGTGCGGGGCTCCGACCCGGACGCGGCCGTCTACTGGCTGGGCCGCATGATAGAGGCCGGGGAGGACCCCATGTTCATCGCCCGGAGGCTGGTCATCCTGGCGGCGGAGGACATTGGCATGGCCGACCCCCAGGGGCTGCCCATCGCCGTTGCCGCGCAGCAGGCCGTGCACTTCATCGGGATGCCGGAGGGCGCGATCCCTCTGGCGGAGGCCACGGTCTACCTGGCCACCGCGCCCAAGAGCAACTCGGCATACGTCGCCCTGAACCAGGCGATGGAGGACGCCCGCAACACCCGCAACGAGCCTGTGCCCATGCACCTGCGCAACGCGCCCACCCGACTGATGCGGGACATGGGCTACGGGCAGGGGTACAAGTACGGGCACGACTACGATGGAGGCTTTGCGCCGATGGACAACCTGCCGGAGTCCCTGAGGGATAGGCGCTACTACCGGCCAACGGACCGCGGCCACGAGGGGACAGTCGCCCAGCGGCTGGAGGAGTGGTGGGGCGCCCGCCGGGATGGTGAGGAGAAGGGAGAGGGAGGAGAGCAGCCCTCTCCTCCCTCTCTTTAACGCACTCTGTTAGTCATTCCCGCCCCTGAGCCGGAATCCAGAACAACCCACCGTCTCTTACGAACGCCCTGGATTCCTGCGAAAGCAGGAATGACGGATAGGTGGATGGTCGCTGTTACTTCCTCTTCCAGACGGGCTGGCGCTTCTCTGCGAAGGCCGTCACGCCCTCCCGGATGTCCTCCGTCTGGTCGATCATGTACCGCTCCGCGCGGTGCAGGGCCGTGGCGTACTCGGGCGGAATGTTCCGGCCGATGTCGATGATGCGCTTGCACGCCTCAATGGACAGGGGAGCGCCCAGCTTGATGAGCTCGGCCACTCGCACGGCCTCGGCCATGAGGGCGTCGCGGTCCGGCACAATGGCCTGGATGAGGCCGATGTCGTAGGCGCGCTGGGCGGTCATGTGAGCGCCCGTGAACTGGATCCACTTGGCCTCTCCCAGGGGAATCATGCGGCTGAGCATGAGCACGCCTGTCCCGGACGTGCGGCCCCTGCGAACCTCGGGCAGGCCAAGGCTGGAGGCCTCGGTGGCGATGCGGATGTCGCAGCGAAGGGACAGCTCAAGGCCGCCGCCCAGGGCGTAGCCGTCGATGGCGGCGATCATGGGCTTGCCGCAGTCGTTCTCGTCGAACCTGAACTCCGGCGCCGCCTGGAGGTCCGGGCGGCTGCCGGCGTAGTACTGCTCCGCTCCCTCCTTCAGGTCTGCGCCCGCGCTGAAGGCCCTGCCTCCCGCGCCGGTGAAGATAACGGCCAGGATGCTGTCGTCCTCGGCGGCGTCCTTGAGGGCCCGCCCGCGAGCCTGGCCCAGCTCACGACCCAGAGCGTTCATCCGCTCCGGTCGGTTCAGGGTAATCCAGGCAATGCCGTCGCCCTTCTCATAGATGATGGTCTCCGACTGGGTAACCTCAAATCCCTTGGTGGTCATTTCTCCTCCTTCTCTTTTGTCTTGCAGGGCCGCGCCCCGCCTGATTCATGTATCTATCGGGATAAGCCCGACTCGACTAGCGCCTCTGCCACACGGCAGGCCGCTTCTCTGCAAAGGCCCTGGCTCCCTCCTTGATGTCCTCCGACAGGTCGACCAGCGCCCGCTCGGCCCTGCCGACCATCTGGGAGAACTCAGGGGAGATCCACGCCGATGCGTTGATTACGCGCTTGATCGCCTCCACGGAGAGGGGGGCGTTGCCCTTGAGGATGCCGGCCAGCCGCTCCGCCTCGGCGAAGAGGGCGTCTCTGTCGGGCAGCAGCGCCTGGATGAGGCCGATCTCGTAGGCCCGCTGGGCCGTCATGTGCTCTCCGGTGAGCTGAATCCAGCGCGCCTCGCCCATGGGTATCATGCTCTGGAGCATGGTCAGGCCGGGGCCGGGCATCCGGCCGCGCTTCACCTCCGGCAGGCCGAACACGGACTTCTCCGTGGCGATGCGGATGTCGCAGCGAAGTGTGACCTCCATGCCTCCGGCCACCGCGTAGCCGTCCACGGCGGCGATGGTGGGCTTGGGGCAGTCGCCCAGGTCGAAGGTGTCGGTGGCCCTCTCCTCCTGGCCGGGCTGGATGCCTGCGGCGTGGGCTTCTGCCACCGCCTTCAGATCGTTGCCCGCGCTGAATGCCCTGCCGCCGGCTCCGGTCACAATCACAGTGTAGACGCCCTCGTCCTCGCTGGCGTCCCTCAGGGCCCGGGCCATAGCGCCGCGAAGCTCAGTGTTCAGGGCGTTCATTCGCTCGGGGCGGTTCAGGGTGACCCAGGCGACTCCGTCTGACTTCTCGTAAAGAATTGTCTCTGATCGCGTCACTTCCGTTCCGGCGGCCATAGCTCCTCCTTTTCCGAGGCGTCTTGAGTGTGCTCAGCATAGCATTGCAGGCGCAAAGGCGCAACTGCGAGGGTGGCTGTGTATGGCTATTGCGATATATGTCGTCAGGTTGACCCTTCCGCTTATCCATCAGCCAACCGCAGAAGGGGCGCGGAGAGCGTGATATAATAAAGAACTGAGCGAAATGATAATTCACACTGCCCAAAAATCCTATGTGGCGGAATTAAAAGCGCCATCGTATTGGTATCTTGGCAAGGAGATAAGAGGTGAAATCCCCGAACCTGCTGGCTTTGAGATAAACAGAGGTTATTGGATACTCCGCCCCCAAGAGGAAGAACCTGAGCTAGATTTGGTGGTTGAGTTCGTAGCCACAACACTTAAAGATGCTGAAGACCACGCATTGAAGGTAGGTAGGATACTTAGTTCCATAGCTTCAGCTCATGGAGGGTATCCAATCGGGGTTCCGAAACTCCAACGCGCTGCTTCCGTAAATCTTGATGGATACCTGATGTCTCAACACCAGTATTGGTATGGAGACAAGTCACAGAAGCTCTGGCCCTATGATGAGCACGCGAGGCAAACTTTTCAGAAAAATCTCAAACTCATCTCTTTGATGGATTCCAAAGAGAAGTACAGACTGCTAGCGGCCATTCACTGGTACGGAATATCAATAAGCGCTGATGATCCAACAGTAAGTTACGTCGCTGCATGGACAGGGCTTGAGATCATTGGTTCATTTGTAAACAGCATATTTCATCCCAAGGGATCTGGAGCTCCTTGTCAGATTTGCAAAAACAAAGCAGGCAAAGACAGGGACCGCAAAAAGGCCGGCATTGAACACGCATTTCTTTATCTTGCGAAGGAGTATTTGCCTGAGTCGCCCTCGGAAGGAAATAGAGAGCAAATTGCAGACGATCTAGTCAAGGGTTTCACATCAGAAAGAGCTCGCAAGCTGCGTAATTCTGTTGTTCATGGTCTGGAAGAGTTTGAAGTGCTACTAGAGAAATGTTCGGAGGTCAGACGGCACCTGATTCACGTTTTGAACGTTTCCATTCTAACCGCAATGGCCTCATCAGCTTCCGCAAGGGTAACGGGGCATTACGAATTCCATCCAGATGGACGCGTCTCTCTAAAGCTCAGCCAAGTTCTCCCCAAATCACCCTTCCTCAACGAGTGGATAGAGGGGTTCCAATATCCGGCTGAGCCAGGTAATTTTGGTAAAGATAGATTATTCGTAGCAACTGATGGAGTTGAATGGCGTGTACCTAATGGGATATCCAAGCTCATTGAGTCTACTAGCTCAGAGAAATTCATAAGGGACTTAGACATCTTCAATTTGGGAGATGAGCCTGTGGTCACTGAGTGTGTGACATGGCATGAAAGGCCTCTGGAACCTGAATGGGAAAATTCTCTACAATGGATTTTTGAAGAAGATGAAGGGACTCCAAGTTAACTCTCTCTCGTGAAGCGAGAGCGGATTTGCAGTATCGGCACACTATTCTTGCTGTGGCGGCCGCGTAAACCAACCGCTGAAGGCGCCGTTAGGCTAATATAATGGAACCTACTGCAACCACCTGTGAGGAGCGCGATGGTTCGTCCAATCGAGGTTGAAGAGCGGCCGGGTTACCGGATATTGCTGCGATATTCGGATGGCGTTGCCGGAGAGATTGACCTTTCAGACGTGGCCGGGAAAGGGATTTTCAAGGCCTGGGATGAGCCGGGACGATTTCAGAAAGTATACATCGCTCCTCACAGGGCTATAGCGTGGAACGATGAGGTTGAGCTTTGCCATAACGCCCTCTACATGGAGCTTACAGGCAAATCCTGGGAGGAGTTGCCGGAGGAAGTGGGTGTTGGCAGGGTGATGGAGAGCGCCTGAAATAAGCCGGTTCTTTGGACTGCCTTCCTCGAAAGAGTACACGACTAATCCGGGAGCCGCTGCAGGCGTTCCTCCAAGCGGTGTAGCGCTTGCTGCGTGGAGCGTACCTCCCGGAGGATTTCCTCTCTGGACGCGGTCGTTCTCACACTGCTTGAGCGTTCCTGCATGGCATCGTCCAGGTTCTTGATTACTATGGCGATGAATAGATTGACGACGATGAAGGCGCTGATTATCACAAAGCTGATGAAATAGACCCACGCAAGCGGCGCCATCTCCACGGCGGGCTGCATGATATTGGCCCAATCATCCAGGGTCGCAATCTTAAAAAGCGACAGAATTGAGGCGCCCAGGCTTCCCCATCGCTCCGGGTCGCGCTCTCCAAAGCTGTGGTATCCAACAAGTGCGTACGAATAGAGGATTATGCCCATAAGGATCATAATGTGTCCCAGGCTTGGTATGGAGCGGAAGAGTGTGGACAGGATCAAGTGCAGATCCCGTACAGTCGAAAGGCCCCGGAGAAGTCGCAGCAGGCGCACTGATAGAATCAGCAGCCCGTAGCTGACTATGGAAAGACTGGCTGATAAACCGATGATCAGGGAGCTCACTGCCAAGAAATCGAAGACATTCCAGCCATCTCTGAAATACTGCTCCGCTCTAGGCCAGAGCGCAATCATCTTGAGAAGCGCCTCCAACACGAGCACTGCCAGGGTCAGGAGCCAGAACATCCCAATGGAGGTGGAAACCCAGTCAATCGGCTGGTCAGGTCCTTCTATGTCCTCCGGGAGGATAGTAATGGCGACACCCTGAAGAAGGGCGCTTCCCAGGATCAGGAACACAAGAAGGAGCTCGAATCTCCTGGAATGTACAATTCGGCGCGCCCACATTCGCATGTCTTGGTTCCTCCTCTGATGAAATTGCCGCGTTTCTGCTCTCGGATCGTGGTTTCAGGTCGCCGGTGTTGGCGCTTACCCGCTTACCATTCACACTTGTCCACTCTATTGTATCAGCGCTCCTATGGAGGCTGAGCCACGCCATTTGACGTACCTACCGCGACAACTTATCATAATCTAGGCGGGTTTCCCGCCGCAGCGCCAGCGTAGCTCAGTGGTAGAGCAGCGGTTTCGTAAACCGCAGGTCAAGGGTTCGAATCCCCTCGCTGGCTCCATAGCCCAATTAAGGGGGATGCAGTGGCAACAGAGCAGCGGGTAAGCCGATTGGAGGGGGCATACGAGCAGGTGGACCGCAGGCTAGACTCCATGGACCGCAGGCTGGACTCTGTGGACCGCAGGCTGGACTCGCTGGCCCAGTTTATGAACAGCCTCTGCGCTGAGATGAACAGCCGCTTCAACACCCTGTACGTTCTCATAGCGGCTTCCTGGGTGACGCTTATAGGCGCGATGATAGGGCTGTACTTCAGGTGATGCCACGTTGTTGCTCGCGCAGGCCGGCAAACTTGTCGCCTGCACTCGATATACGGTCTACGTTGCTGGTTCCAAATCTGCGGACATTTACAAATTAAGGAGGGTGTCATGTTCAAGCGCATACGTTATTTCTCCATTGCAGTTACGGACCTGGATGAGGGGATGAAGAAATTCGAGAGCCTCTTTGGGCTGACGGCGATGACGGAGCCCTTTGAGCAGCGATGGGGCTTCAAGGGTGTCATGCTGGGCAACGGCGAAGACCGTCTCATTGAGATGATCCAGCCGTCGGACCCCGACAGCGCTCTGGCCCGCTTCATGAAGGAGAGGGCTATCCCGTCAAACCCCAATGGCGAGGGCATGTACCTCGTGAGCGTGGAGGTGGACGACATCAATGAGACGGTGAAGCAGATACGGGAGGCGGGAGGCCGCGTGACCCAGGACGAGAACTCGCCCAACACGGCATGGGTGCATCCCACTACCAGCAACTTCGCGTTCATGGAGCTGACCCAGCCATCTGAGTAACCAGGCTCGCGCACTCTTTTCAGAAGGCGATTTGTATGGCAGAAAACAAGACGCAGAAGACGGGGGCAAGCGTCGACGAGTTCCTGGCGTCGGTTCCCAACGAGAAGCGCCGGGCGGACGGCCTTGTCCTTCTGGACATGATGAGGGACGTCACCGGCCTGGAGCCGGAGATGTGGGGGGCCAGCATCATCGGGTTTGGGGAGTACCACTACAGGTACGAGTCCGGCAGGGAGGGCGACATGCCCCTGGTCGGGTTCTCACCCCGCAGCAAGAGCCTGTCGCTCTACGTCATGCCGGACTTCGGGGAGTTCGACGACCTGCTCTCCAGGCTGGGCAAGCATCGCACCGGGGTGTCCTGCCTCTACGTTAACAAGCTGGACGACGTGGACACGGACGTGCTGAGGGAGCTCATCGCCAGGTCGTACCACTACATGCGTGACGAGGGGCAATCGGCGCCCTGGAGATGACGCTGCGGTGGCCCGGTATTCGCGGTGGAGTCGGCCTCCTGTAATATGTTACAATTCTAGTTAGCTATGCACAGTTTGTTTCAGAGGGAGCAAGCATGGAAGATGTACTGAGAGAAGCGCAGAATCTGATGAACAAGGGCGAGCCCTTTGTGGTCGCCACAGTGGTGGGCACCAAGGGGTCCACTCCGCAGAAGCCGGGGGCCAAGCTCCTGGTGCGTGAGGACGGCTCCGGCGTTGGCACACTGGGCGGCGGCTGCGTTGAGGGAGACATCTGGTTCGCAGCCAAGACCCTGCTGAAGGAGGGCGGCGAGGCCACCGTCACGGACTATCTGCTGAACGAGGAGATCGCCGCGAGGGAGGGTCTGGTCTGCGGCGGCACGATGTACTTCCTGATTGACCCGGTGTTCGAGCCGAAGAAGATCGAGTCGCCCATCAACAACATCGTCAGCGCCTACGATGGCAGCTCCAGCGTGGGTATGGCGACCCTGTTGAAGCCCGCCAAGGGCAAGGGCAAGATCGGGGACAAGCTGTACATCGGGCAGGACGGCAAGATATACGGCTCCCTGGGCGACCCTGAGAGGGACAAGCAGGCTGAAGCCCAGCTGCGGGAGCTAGTCGACTACGGCCGGGTCAAGTCCATCAAGACCCAGGACGGAGCCGAGGTCTTCATGGAGGGCTTCACCATGCCCGCCGCGGTGGTCCTGGCAGGTGGCGGTCACATCGGAAAGTCGGTGGCGCCGCTGGTGAAGATGCTGGGTCTGCGGCTCTGGGTCGTGGACGACAGGCCGGAGTTCGCCAACAAGGACAGGTTCCCGGAGGCGGACGGCGTCATCGTCGCCGACTACGCCGAGGGTGTGAAGCAGATCGACATCCGTCCCAACACCTCGGTTGTTGTGGCCACCAGGGGCCATCGCGAGGACGACCGGGCCCTTGAGGCGGCCGTCCGCAGCCCCGCGGGCTACGTTGGGCTGGTCGGCAGCAAGCGGAAGACCATCCTCATCTACGAGGAGCTGCTCAAGAACGGCATTTCTCTGGAGCGGCTCAAGTCGGTGCACGCTCCCGTTGGGCTGGACATCGGGGCCAAGACGCCGGAGGAGATTGCGGTCAGCATCGTTTCCGAGATCGTGGCATTCCGCGAAGGCCGACCAGGCAAGTCGCTGACAATGGAAAGCCGCTATCTCAACAACGCGGCCAAGAAGCTGGGGGTTCTCGTCTAAGGAATCTCTGAAATCGTCGTTCCTGCGAAAGCAGGAACCTCTGCCCCGCTACGTTTAGATTCCTGATTCCGCAGGAATGACGGGGTGGTAGATTGGCGCTCTGCTTGTTCAGAGGTTTCTACGCATAATGCTATGACGGGGGTGTCCGCCATAATCCTGGCCGCCGGCGAGTCCACCCGCATGGGGCGGCTGAAGGCGTTGCTGCCATGGCGGGGCCGGACGCTGATTGCATACCAGGTGGAGTCCCTGCGGGAGGCAGGAGCCGACCAGGTGGTCGTGGTGGTAGGCCACAGGTGGGAGGAGGTTGAAGCGCCCGTCAGGGGGATTTCCGGGGTCGATACGGCGGTGAACCCGGACTACAGGCAGGGAAAGACTACATCGATCAAGACGGGCCTGCGGCGGGTGTCGCCATCCGCTCAGGCCGTTCTTGTTCTCGCGGTCGATCAGCCGCGGCCCGTCGGCATACTCAGGTCTCTCATCGACGCCCATCTGGAGCAGGGCAACCTCATCACCTGCCCGGAGCACGGTGGCCATCGGGGTCACCCCTTCATCTTCTCCGCCAGGCTCATGCCGGAGCTGCTGGCAATCACCGAGGAGGGGCAGGGCCTGCGGGAGGTGGTCGACAGGCACAGGGCCGACACCTGCCGTATGGCGGTGGACAACCCCATAGTGAACGCGGACATGAACTCCCCGGAGGACCTGAAGGAGGCGGAGCGGCTGTTTGAAAGGCTATGACGCCTGTAGTACGCTTAGTACGCTCTATTTCAACGACAATAAAGTAGGAGGCGATTATGCCAGGGTATTTCCATGTGTGGCAGCTTTCTGATGGCGATGACGACTGGGAAGATGAAGAAGACGATGATGACGACTTGGACGACGAGGACGATGACTGGGAAGATGACGACGAAGATGATGACGATTGGGACGAGGAGGAAGAGGGCGATGAATACCCGGGAGTTATCGCGGATAGCGTAGAGGACCTGCTTGAGGCGGTAAGGGAGTGGGCCTCTTCCCCACAGGGCGCCCTGATGGTGGAGTGGCGCACTGACGAGGAGGAAGACGAGGAAGATGACGAGGACTAGCTGCCCCGGCCGGTGATGCGAAAATGGGCCTTGGGCCCCTGACGTGCACATGGTTTTCCACCGGCCATGCGGCCGGTGGAAAACCCCATCGTGAACGCATAAATGAAGTCTCTGGAGGACCTGAGGGAGGCTGAGCAGCTGTTTGAGGGGTTAAAGGACGGAACTGCAAGTGTGGACTAATGCTCTGTACTTGACTTATACAATACAAAACGAGGATCAGAATATTGCTAGACTTAACTGAAGTTGAATTGCCTCTCCGACCTTCCTCCGAAAGGCCTGAAAATGGTCAGCGACTTACTGCCAACATTCAAGCAGCGAAATCCGCCCTCCATCATGTTCTTGATCAGGGGTTTGACCATTGGGTCTCCACCTTCTCTGGTGGGAAAGACTCTACAACAAGCGTAATTATGACCTTGGAGGCCGCACTAGAACGACCTGGCCAAGTTAGACGTATTGATGTGGCATATGCAGACACTTTGATTGAGATACCATCTATCCACGAATCGGCGTTGTCATTTATGGATAGTCTCAAGGACTCGCCTAGACTAGATTCGCTGCCATTATTTGTTCATGTAGCTACCCCAACAATTGAAGATCGATTTTGGGTGCGCCTCTTGGGGAAGGGTTATCCACCCCCACACCAGAGATTTAGATGGTGTACGAAACGACTCAAGATCAAGCCTGTGGAAGACACTCTTAGGGAACATATTCAACCGAATAAGACTGCTATAATCACGGGGGTGAGGTTTGGGGAGTCAAAGAGCAGAGACCAGCGATTATTGCAATCATGTTCGAGGGGGGGAGAATGTGGCCAAGGAATTTGGTTCCAATATAGCAGCCGTCTCCAAGCCGGATACTTGGCGCCCCTTATAGATTGGCCTGAATGTGATGTTTGGGACTTTCTCAACTTATTTGGTCCAGACCTCGGATACCAGACGAGTGGCTTGGAGAGAATCTACAATGGCCATGAAACAAGATTTGGCTGCTGGATGTGCACAGTTGTGAAGCAAGATAAGGCTATGGCGAAGACGATTTCACTGCCTGAATGGAGTCACCTTACACCTCTAGCAGAATTTCGCAATCGTGTTTGGCAAGCGACTCGAGATATTCAAAGTAGAGAACTTCGCAAAGATGGCAGCCCTGGTCGCTTGACGCTCTCTATGAGACAAACCTTGCTCAAACAACTCCTGGAAGCTCAAGAGTCAGTTGGTATGGATTTGGTGGCGTCATCTGATATACAACTCATTAAGACGATGTGGAAGGAGGAGAACAATGGTTACGAATAATGTTATCGGACGAGTTCTCCTCACACAGAAAGAGCCGGCCGGTCCATTCTCGTTCTGGGTATGGACTGGCACCGGCACTGAGGGTTTGCTCGCTCGCGATATTGAGGTCGGCTCCCTAATCGTAGCTGAATCTCGCACCGCGACAGAAAAAATCATCGGCGTAGTAGAAGACATCGAGAACCGCACTGCGGTTGAGGACCACGTTGCAGCGTTCTACGGATCGGGATATGGAGACCCTACTGTTGACCCGCCTGTAACCTATCCAACAGTGTCAGTACTGAAAGTGCGAGTCCTATACAGGACACCCAGCAGGGTAAGCCCTCCTGATGCTGCATGGAACGTGAGGTATGCGGACGAAACTGATGTAGACCTTCTATCAATGCAGACGCCTGAGAACCTTCGGGTTGTTCTTGGTCTCCTGCAAGTGCGGCCGGATCCAACTGCCGAGGAAAGCTGGATGCCGTTTTATGGAAATACGGACTACCTATTCGGAATGCAGGCTGCACACATGAACATTTCGGGAATGACTGGCCTTGCCACTAAGACCAGCTATGCCCTTTTTGTTATATTGGCGTCATTGGCATGGGCAAACTCCAACAATGTTCCGTTTACAGTAGTTTTGTTCAATGTTAAGCACGACGACTTCCTAGATATAGATTCTCTTCCGAAATCCTGGGAGGCAGCACAAGAGCAACTGGCTGAGTGGGAACAGAGAGTTGGAGGTGGCATAGCCCCGGGTCAGAATTGGGCTATGTGGTCTCGCCTGCGCCAGGCAGTAGACCCACTAGCGTTGGGCACGAACATCAGGTACTTCACTTATGCCAATGACCCCAGCAGACATAGGCTTGCCAATCCAACAGTTTATAACTATGGTCTTTCAGATGTTGGCGCTCCTGCAGTCCTGAGTGGAGTTTTTGGTGACACCGAGGGTGAGGATTCTCCCCAACTCGCCTTATTGGAGCGATATATGACTCTGATCGAGCGTGGGGAAATCCATCCTTCTTTCCGCGACCTTACCAGTGCACTTGAACCCTCTACACCAGGTGGACAAGTGACAATACCAGTGCTGGGTAACACTACGTGGCGTCGAGACTCCGTAAATGCGCTTTCGCGAAAGGTCAGGCGCTTCATTGATCGCTCGGAGGCCGTATTGACCGTTGATAGACCTCAAGGCAGGCCGATACGATTTGGATCATTGTTGAATAACGGCATCAATGTAGTCCAATTGAATGGCCTTCATGACGAGGCACAGCGCCTTGTGTTCAATGCAGTGATTAAGGACATTGCTGATGGTTTGCAGCAAGCGCGTAACCAGAGAGAAAGAGATCGCTCTCAAGGTCCGAGTTTGCTTCCAACAATGGAGGAACGCGTTATTATAGTAGTAGATGAGTTGAATAAATTTGCCCCCAGGACTGGAAGTTCCCCGGTTAAGGAGGGCATCAGAGACGTGGTCCAGCGAGGGAGAGATTTACACCTAATTCTGTTCGGGGCTGAGCAATTTGCGTCACAGATTGATCCTGGGGTCTACGGCAATCCTGGCACCGAGGCGATTGGACGATCCAGGGATGCTGAGCTCAGCGAGGTTATCTACCGAAATCTTGGCGATCTCAGGAGACAGGTTCCTCTGCTGCCTAAAGGAAGAATGGTTGTAAACCATGCCATTTATCCTAACCCTGTAGTCGTGTCGTTCCCGCCTCTTCTCCACCAGATCAACCGTGAGTTGCAAAGAAGAGAATAGCTAAGCCATGGTTCATAGATCCGCTTTTGGTGATTACTTACGTGATGTGGGCGCCAGAGAGATTCCCGCTCTTGTCTTGCCGGAAGAAACTGCACCGGATCTTTCCTCCGCTAGTTCAGCCCGCCATGCTGAACTAGTAGCGACAGTGAAACCAGCTGATGTGGCTTCCCAAATAGGTCGTAGTGGACTTGGCTTTACTCATTTCATAGACGGTGTCCAACGAACCATTATGCTCAGGATTGTTGACGTCCAACTTCCTGGCGGCGTTACCGTGCAGGTTCCCATACATGGAGTCCATATTGTGGCTGGCGCTCTTGTGAGGCGCGGTTCTACCCTACAGCCATATCTCTTGCGTTCGGCCAAGGTCTTGTTACTGCCTTTCTACACACTAAGGGAGGCTGACTCAACCAGATTCGGTGACCCGCCTGGCACTGACTTAGACCCTGAGATTTCGGGATTCGTGTATCCTCAATTGATCTCGTCATCAGCCGTATTCTCGGATACAGCCATTCCTTTGCAGAGGGGTCGCGGCGCTCGACTTTCCGTTGAGGACTTAGTCCGGTCTGGAGAATTGCGCACTCGCGCGCTACAGCGAGCAAAGGTCCTACTCCGCATACTTGAACTCGGATTATTGGAGGAAGTCTTATCTACCACTGAGACCAATGTGTTGGTTGACGGCCCGTTAGGGCCTATGTTCAAGTACTACGGCTCTATCGTGAGCGAAGGGCTTGACAGGGTCTCTTCGATAGATAGGTGGGATACCCTTGAAGACAGTTACAGGTTCCTTTCAAGAATTGTCGGTGTCGTGAAGAACGTCATAATTATTCCAACTGAGGGAGTGACAGAGGCTCTTGCTCCAAATGAACCTAGTATGCCAGTCTTCAGATTTTCAGACGTTCTCCGCGGAAATGAGTCGAGTTCTGTAGACGATGAGGTGTACAAAGCCATTCTGTCCGCCTTTGTAAGGCTAAGACCTGAAATGCCGGGACTGTGGTCACCCATTGCAGGTCTAACTCGCCTGGATATTCCTCTGCCTTTTGTCGCTGACTCAGACTATAGGTCACCACAGCGATGGGTAGAAGAAATGGTGAATGAACCCGCACTTACCCTTACCACATCTGAGGAATCTTTACTGAGCGCAACGATTTCAGACTACTTGGAGCTTCGGTGGCCGCTTCCCGGGGCATTTGGGAGGAGGTCATATACAGAACTCTACGCTGTAGCTGAAACTGAGCGATGGTTACAAGGACAGTTGTTGCATCCCTATGAGTTACGTAGGCAACTCACTGCCTAACTACGAAGCGCATTTATCACTAGTCTCTCCCATGTTGATGTTCACGGACCCTAGATGACCCCCTCCTCCCGCAAGGAGGAGATCTCCTCATCGCCCATGCCAAGCAGGTCATGGAGCAGGTCATGGGTGTGCTCGCCCAGGTCCGGCGACGAGGCGTCGTTGCCCGTGGGCGTGCGGGACAGCTTGACGGGCGTGTTCACCGCCTTGACCTTCCCAAGCCGGCTGTGGCTGTACTCCCTGATCATCTCGCGGTAGCTGACCTGCGGGTCATTGGCAACCTGGTCTATTCTGTTCACCGGCCCGCATGCGATCCCCAGCGCCTCGAACTCCTCCACCCACTCCTGGGTGGTTTTCTTCATCAGGGCCTCGTTGAGAATGGGCTCAAGCTCGTGGTGGTTCTGGCTCCTCGTCCAGCCGGTGTCGAAGCGGGGGTCGTCAATGAGGTCAATCCGGTCGATGGCTGAGCACAGCAGGGGCCAGCGCTCCTTTCGCCCCTCAATCAGGGCGATGGTGATGTACCCGTCGCTGGTCGGGAACACCTGGAAGGGGGCCGTGACCGGATGCCGAGTGCCCAGGGGTTTGGGGACCTCGCCGGTCGCAAAATACCTGGCAAAGGCGTTCTCCTGGATGGTCACCTGGCAGTCCAGCATCCCGATGTCCACCATCTGCCCCAGGCCGCTCATGGCGCGCTCCTGCAACGCCGAAAGGATGCCGATGACGGCGAAGAGGCCGGCGGTGATGTCGCCCTGGGACACGCCGGGACGAATGGGCGGCCCGCCAGGCTCGCCCGTTATGCTCAGGATGCCTCCCATTCCCTGAACGACCACGTCAAGGGCGGGCTTGGACGAGTAGGGCCCGTCCTGCCCGAAGCCGGAGATGGCGGCGTAGATTATTGCCGGGTTGCGGTCCTTAAGCACAGGGTAGTCGAGACCCAGCCTCTGCATAGTCCCCGGCGCAAAGTTCTCCAGCACTACGTCCGAGTTGTCGACCAGCTGCAGAAAGAGCTCCTTGCCCCTGGGTTTGGATAAATCTACAGAGAAGCCCAGCTTGCCCCGGTTGACGCTCATGAAATAGGAGCTTTCGCCGTCTATGAAGGGGCCGCTGGAGCGGGAGCGGTCGCCTATCTCCGGCTGCTCCACCTTGATGACCTCCGCGCCCAGGTCGGCCAGTATCATGGCGGCAAAGGGGCCGGCCAGAACGTGTGTGAGGTCCAAAACCCTGGTTCCCTCCAATGGCCCCGGCATAATCCCTCCCTTCGGCAGTGGGCTGTTCAGATGGTATCACCTGGCGCGGGCAGAGCCAAGGGCGCGGGGCCAAACGCCCGCCTGGGTGAGGGTCACGGGTTTTCACCAGAATCCTTCAGAATATCGTCCACTTCATTGAGAAGTGTTGGCAGATTGGTCTCAAGCACGTCCCAAACCAGACGGTTGTCCACGTCCGCGTACCCGTGTATCAGTACGTTGCGGAAGGCGATAATGCGTTCATAGTGGCTGATTTGGTCAGCCACCGGCTCATCAACTCTGGCAAGCTGTGCCATCGCCTCACCGATGACATCAAATTGACGTTCCTCGGCAGACCTCAGCATGGCGTCGCCTTCATAGTCCGCAAACGTCTTGCCGCGCGTGAATTCTCTCAGGAGAACGGCAGCGCGCTGGATGTCGTAAAGATACTTAAGAGAGTCAAGCCTCATATACGGGCACCCTGGTCTGCTCTACGGACTGACGGAAATAAGGATTCTTGATTGCCGATTCCACCACCAGATCTACAGGCCGCCCGAAAAGCCTCCCAAGGGCCTCCAGCAACCCGAAGTAAGCGTCCGCATAGGCGCTCAGGGCCGCCGTCTGGAACTCGACCAGGAAGTCCAGGTCACTCCTGTCCGGATCGTACCGGTCCGTTAAGGCCGACCCGAACAGGTCAAGCCGGCGGACGCCGTAGACGACACAGAGACGCTTCAACTCCTCGGCTCGCTCCTCAACCGCGTTGACCATCCCGGGACCTCCGGCTGTCTGTTGGACTGGTCAGATGGTAACACCTGGCGCGGGCAGAACCAAGGGAGGGCATCAAGGACTGGTGCAGACTGAGAAGGAATGCAGGTGCAATTTGCCCATTCTGCGCTATAATCGTAGACCTGTGGGGGATGAGAGTGGAGAGTAGCGGAAGAATCGCTCATTCTGGAGTGGACGGACTACAAGTGCCTCGAAGAACTCTGTTTGTCGCCGTCCTGTTGCTTATGGCATTGTCGGGTTGCACCGCGGCCGCGGCTCCTACCGCTCTCCCCACCCCGGCCCCGACGTGGACACCCACGCCTCCACCTACCTGGACACCCGAGCCAACCTGGACGCCTGAACCCACGTGGACCCCGGCGCCAGTGCCAACCCCAACGCCCACGTTCACACCTACGCCAGTTCCCACTTCCACACCCACTCCGACACCCACGGCCACCCCAACCCCGGTGCCCACGCCGACTGCCACCCCCGCCCCTACGCCAACGCCCACTCCCGCGCCAACTCCAACCCCAACACCAGAACCCACGTCTACGCCCACACCGACACCCAGCCCAACGCCCCTGACGCTGTCCGGAATGGTACGCCAGGTCCGGCCTGCCGTGGTCAGGATAATCGCCGGCAGCAGCGTTGGCACGGGCTTCATTTTCCAATTGGACGGGGAGGCGGCCTACGTGATGACGAATCACCACGTCATTGCCGGCTACTCGGTGCCGACGGTCCGGGTGCGGGATAGCGACGACTATAACGGGTCGGTCATCAGCTCAGACAGCATTCGGGACCTGGCCGTGATTCGCATCTGCTGCGATCGCTTCACGGCCGTCGACTTTGCGGAAGAGACGGACCTGGTGGTGGGCGCTGAGATAGTCAACATCGGGTATGCCCTGGGCCTCAGCGGGCAGGCCACCGTCAGCACCGGCATCATCTCGGCGGTGAGGTACGACAGCCACCGGTCGATTGACGTCATACAGACCGACGCCTCCATTAACCCCGGAAACAGCGGCGGCCCCATGCTGACGTTGGACGGAAGGGTGCTCGGAGTCAACACGTTCAAGTACGTGGGCGCGAGCGTGGAGGGAGTGGGGTTCGCTCTCTCCGGGCCGCACGTCAAGGGGCGCATTCCGCATCTGCTGTCAGGCCAAGTCACCTCAGCGACGCCCGTCCCGCAGAATACACCGGTTTCTCCTACGCCAACTTCCATGCCGACGCCAACACCAGGCATGCCCACCATCCTGCACGGGCCCCTTGCCGGTAGACTGGAGCTTGAATGGAAGCTGAGCGCCATTCTCATGGCGAAGAAATACCACTCTGGAGACATGGGCATGGAGGCGACATTTCACAATCCCCCCGGAGTCACCGACTGGTACTACGGGTTCATATTCGCCCGGGAGCACGGGGCGGCAGTCCTGGCAATCGTATTTGACGACGGGTACTGGGCTGTGAGCAGGTGGATCAGGGACCGGGGCCACAGGATTGAGGATTCGGGCAGGCTGCCGCTTGGGGCGCTGAAGACGGGAGGCAGCGCCCGGAATCACGTTAGGATAAACGTGGAGGGGGATGCGGTGACCTTCTACGTAAATGGGGAGCGGGCCTCACGTGACGCGGACATCAGCGTCTTCGAAATAGCCAGTGGCGGCGACTTCGGCATACTGGTTTCCGGGGACTTTCCGCGACCAGCCCAGGGCGAACGCGGCCCAGTCATGTTGTACGAGAACTACCAGGTCTGGAAACCCTGAACTGCCTTATCGGCCTGGTGTGCGGCCTCCCTCATTGTCTCGCGTTTTCGCTGAATGGTAGAATGCAGGCGTAGAAACACGCTTATGAAGAGGGACCGGATGCGAGACGCAGACACCCCTGCGCCCAATCAATCACCCAGACCCACCACGCCAACCCGCACGAGTGATGAGATCGCCCGCCTGGGCGACGAGATATACGAGCGGGACATTCGGCGTCAGGTTGAGGCTGACCACCACGGAGAGGTCGTCGCTATAGACGTGGACACGGGAAGTTGGGCCATATCCGACGACTCTCGGGCCGCAGCGAGGCTTCTCAGGGCAAAGCGTCCGGAAGCCACTGACGTCTGGCTGCTCCGGGTTGGGTATCGAGCGTTGCATCACTTCGGGGGTCGCCCCCTGCGGAGGGCCGAGTGATAGAGGGCGTTGTGAACGCCGCCTATGAGCCGGTGGTAACCCTCGCCTTACAAGGCCCATCTGGCCAGACAAGCGAAATTGAGGCCGTCATAGATACCGGATTCACCGGATTCCTGACCGTGACTCCGGCGTTGGTCACGGAGTTGGGATTGGACTTGCTGGGTACGAGCCGGGCGACTCTGGCCGACGGCAGCGAGGTAACCTTTCCTTCCTACGACGTTGCCGTGCTCTGGGAAGGCCAGCCGAGATACGTCCTGGCCGATGCCGCCGACACTATGCCTCTCGTAGGTATGCGTATGCTGGATCGCCATAACCTGAACATTGACGTGGAGGATGGCGGCCGCGTCGTCATACAAGCCAGAGAATAGTATGCTCGCTAGTTTTGGCCCCACGGTCAAAACCTGTTGACAAACAGGCGGCGGGACTATATATTTTGCATTTGGCACTTTGTTTTCGGAAACTGAGTTAAAGGCCAGGCGCGAGGAGTGCGTAAATATGCCTACGGTTAACCAGCTGGTGAGGAAGCCCAGGGTCAAGGTCGTCAAGAAGACCAAGGCCCCGGCCCTCCGCTACGGCTATAATTCGTTGAAGAACCGCGTGAAGCGCACCAGCGGCTCTCCGCAGAAGCGGGGCGTCTGCGTCCAGGTGCGAACGGTCACGCCCAAGAAGCCCAACTCCGCCTTGAGGAAAGTCGCTCGCGTGCGGCTGGCCAACGGCATGGAGGTCACGGCGTACATCCCCGGCGAGGGCCACACCCTCCAGGAGCACTCCGTCGTACTCATCCGAGGCGGCAGAGTGAAGGACCTGCCAGGGGTCAGGTATCACATTGTAAGGGGCGCTCTGGACTGCACGGGGGTAGTCAACCGGAAGCGAGGCCGGAGCAAGTACGGCACCAAGGCCGTGGCTGGGCCGGGGAGGTAGGCGGGGAGTTATGGCTCGAAGGAGACGCGCAGAGAAGCGGGAGGTGGCTCCCGACCCCAAGTACAACAGCGTGTACTTGGCCAGCTTCATAAACAGGGTAATGACCCGGGGCAAGAAGACAACCGCCCAGCGCATTGTCTACGACGCCCTGGACATAATGGAGAGGGAAGGCTCCAGGGACTCTCTGGAGACCTTCAACCAGGCGATGAGAAATGCCACCCCGCAGCTGGAGGTCAAGCCCCGGCGCGTGGGGGGCGCCACCTATCAGGTGCCTGTAGAGGTGAGGAGCAACCGGCAGATGGCTCTTGCCATGCGTTGGATCCTCAGGGCAAGCCGCGCCAGGACCGGACGGCCCATGGCGGAGAGGCTTGCTCAGGAGCTTCTGGAGGCCTCCAGGGGGCAGGGCGCGGCAGTTAGAAGAAGGGAGGAGCTCCACCGCATGGCCGAGGCCAACAGGGCCTTTGTGCACTACCGGTGGTAAGAACGCCCTCGCAGGCTTTCGACGGGTCTTTCCGCAACGGAGGAGATTTTCTTTGGACAACATTCGAAATATAGGATTTATTGCGCACATTGACGCTGGCAAGACCACCGTCACAGAGCGCGTGCTGTACTTTTCCGGCCGCACCCACAAGATAGGCCAGGTTGACGACGGCACAACAGTGATGGACTGGATGGCCCAGGAGCGGGAGCGGGGCATAACGATAACCTCCGCGGCCACTACCTGCGAGTGGAAGGACTATCGCATCAACATCATCGATACGCCCGGCCACGTGGACTTCACCGCCGAGGTGGAGCGGAGCCTTCGCGTCCTGGACGGCGGCGTCGTGGTTTTCGACGCCGTGGCGGGCGTGCAGCCCCAGTCGGAGACGGTGTGGCGTCAGGCCGACAGGTACCGCGTGCCGAGGATCTGCTTCATCAACAAGATGGACAGGACGGGCGCGGACTACCAGCGCACCATTGACATGATTGCGCATCGCTTCAGGGCCAATCCCGTGGCTGTGCAGCTGCCCATCGGCCAGGAGAGCTCCTTCAGCGGCGTTGTGGACCTGCTGGAGCAGACGGCGCTGATGTTCACGGAGGAGGGAGATTTCACCCCGTGTGAGGGCCCCATTCCTGAGGAGATGCTGGGTGAGGCCAGGGACTATCGCGACCGGTTGGTAGAAAAGGTGGTCGAGACCGACGATGTGCTGATGGAGAAGTACCTCGACGAGGAGCCCATCTCCAAGGAGGAGATAAGGGACGCTCTCAGAAGGGCCACGATAAAGAACGCCCTTGTTCCGGTGCTGTGCGGCAGCGCCCTCCGAAACAAGGGTGTGCAGCTTCTCCTGGACGCCATCGGCTACTACCTGCCTTCGCCGCTTGACGTGCCCCCCGTGTTGGGAGTGCACCCCAGGTCCGGCGAGGAGGTGCTGATGGAGGCCAGGGAAGACTCTCCGTTCTCAGCCCTCGCCTTCAAGGTGGTGGCGGACCCCTTCGTGGGACGCCTGGTGTACTTCCGGGTGTACTCCGGCCAGGTCAAGGCCGGCACCTCGGTTTACAACTCAACCAAGGGCATACGGGAGCGAATGGGGCGCGTTCTGAGCATGCACGCCAACCGACGGGAGGAGACGGAGGTCACCTTCGCCGGGAACATTGCGGCAGCCGTCGGACTCAAGAACACCTTTACCGGCGATACCATCTGCAACGAAGACTCAGCGGTGATCCTGGAGACGATTCGCTTCCCCGAACCCGTTGTCTCAGTAGCCATTGAGCCGAAGACCAGGAGCGATCAGGACAAGCTGGTCGACTCACTGGTCAAGCTGGCTGAGGAGGACCCCACCTTCAAGATCAAGGTGGACGACGAGACCGGCCAGACCATCATGTCCGGCATGGGCGAGCTGCACCTGGAGGTCCTGGTTGACAGGCTGAGACGGGAGTACCAGGTCGCCGCCAACATCGGCAAGCCCAGGGTTTCCTATCGGGAGACGCTGACGGGTTCATCCAAGGCCGAAGGCCGGTTCATCCGCCAGACCGGCGGACACGGGCAGTTCGGCCACGTGTGGCTTGAGTTCGAACCCCTGGAGCGCAACAGCGGCTTCAAGTTCGAGAACAAGGTAGTGGGCGGGACCATACCGCGAGAGTACATCCCCGCCGTGGAGAAGGGCGTTAAGGAAGCCCTGGAGACGGGCGTGATTTCCGGCTATCCCGTGATTGACGTAAAGGTTACGCTTGTAGACGGGAGCTACCACCCGGTGGACTCTTCGGAGCTTGCCTTCAAGATGGCAGGCTCTCTTGCTGTCAAGGAGGGCGTGAAGAGGGCGAAGCCGGTGCTCTTGGAGCCGATTCTCGAGGTTGAGGTTGTCACGCCGGGTGACTTCCTGGGCGAAGTCCTGGGCGACCTCGGCGGACGGCGCGCTCGCATCCGCAACATCGAAGGACACGGCGACGTGCAGGCCGTCCGGGCCCTGGTGCCCCTGGCCGAGACCTTTGGGTACACGACCGACCTTCGCTCAATCACCCAGGGAAGGGCAAGCCAGTCAATGGAGTTCAGCCACTACGAAGAGGTGCCCCAGGGGGTCGCCAAAGAGCTGGTAAAGGTGTAGTGAAAAATGCCTCAGCAGAAGATTCGCATAGTGCTAAGGGCCTTCGATCACAAGATACTGGACGTGTCGGCCACACAGATAGTGGAGGCCGCGGAGCGGACCGGAGCCGGGGTCGCCGGGCCGGTGCCTCTGCCCACGTCCATCAAGAGGTTCTGCGTGATCCGCTCTCCCCACGTGGACAAGGACTCGCGGGAACACTTCGAGCTGCGCTCTCACAAGCGCCTCATCGATATTCTGGACCCCAGCTCCAAGACCATTGACGCCCTGACCCGGCTCAACGTACCGGCGGGCGTGGACATATCCATAAAGCTATAGCAAGCTGTAGCAGATTGCAGGAAGAGGGAATCTCTTGAAGGGCATACTAGGCAGAAAAAAGGGCATGACCCGGATATTCTCGGAGGACGGCCGCGTGGAGCCTGTGAGCGTCATCGAGGCCGGGCCCTGCATTGTGACCCAGGTCAAGACCGCCCAGGCAAACGGCTACCAGGCTGTACAGGTCGGCTACGAGGAGGCCAGGCGTCTCAATGAGCCGGAGGAGGGACATCTCAAGCGACTGCCTCCTCTGCGCCATCTCAAGGAGTTCAGGGTGGACGACCTGGGCGACGCCCAGATAGGCCAGAGGATTGACGTCGGCATCTTTGAGCCGGGGGACATAGTCAACGTCAGGGGCGTGTCCAAGGGCAAAGGCTTTGCCGGCGGGATGAAGCGGCACAACTTCAGGGGCGGGCCCAAGACCCACGGGCAATCGGACCGGGCGAGGGCGCCGGGCTCCGTCGGAGCGGGCACCACGCCGGGCCGGGTGTGGAAGGGCACGAGGATGGCCGGTCACATGGGCAACGAGAATGTGACGGCTCTCAATCTCAAGGTGGTCTACGTGGACCCGGAGCGCAACCTGATCATGGTCAGGGGAAGCGTGCCCGGCTCCAGAAACGGAATGGTCGTTATTCAAGAGTCGAACAAGCGGAGGAGTGAGTGATGCAGCTTCCTCTCGTTAACTCCTCCGGAGCAAGCGTGGGAACCGTTGAGGTCAGCGACGGCCTCTTCGATGTTCCGATGAACGAGGCCCTTGTACACCAGGTGGCCGTGGCCCACCGGGCCAACGCCCGCCAGGGTACCGCTGCCACCAAGACCAGGGGCATGGTGTCCGGCGGAGGGGCCAAGCCCTGGCGTCAGAAGCACACGGGCCGCGCGCGGCAGGGCAGCCGCAGGGCGCCCCAGTGGAGGGGCGGTGGCGTCGTATTCGGCCCACAGCCCAGGGACTATTCCCAGCGCATTCCCAAGAAGATGAACCGCGGGGCCATTCGCTGCCTCCTGTCCCAGAAGGTGCGGGACGAGAAGCTGACGGTACTGGACGGGCTGGAGTTCGAGCAGCCCAAGACTAAGGAGATGGCGGCGGTCCTCTCAAACCTGGGCATAGCCACGCCCGTTCTAGTGGTGACTCCCTCGCCTCAGACTGATATAATACTCTCCGCTCGAAACCTGCCCCGGGTGAAGACCATCCCCGTGTTCCAGCTCAATCCTCTGGACTTGCTGAATCACGATCGTGCAGTCGTAACCCTGGATGCTGTGCGCCGGGCCGAGGAGCTCTGGGCCCTGGCGAATGCGGAGGCTGAGCCGGTCGAGTCGGCGGAACCGGTCTCCGAAGAGAACGAGGAAACGGAATAATGCACACCTTTGAGGTCCTGAGAAGGCCGCTGATAACGGAGAAGAGCACCATACTTCAGGATGCTCAGAACAAGTACGCCTTTGAGGTGGACCCGCGGGCCAACAAGGTGCAGGTGAAGGCGGCGGTGGAGGAGGCATTCAGCGTCAAGGTGACGGAAGTGAACATGGCAACCATCAAGGGCAAGAGGAAACGATTCGGTCCCAGGCTGGTGCAGAGACCATCCTGGAAGAAGGCCGTGGTCAGCCTCAGGCCGGGCGACAGAATCCAGATATTCGAGGGGGCTTAGGTGCCGCTAAGAAGCGTAAATCCCACATCTCCCGGAAGGCGCGGCGTAGTTCTCCCGTCCTTCGATGAGATAACCAAGAAGAAGCCCGAGAAATCGCTGCTTCGACCCCTGAAGAAGCGGGGCGGCAGGAACTCCCAGGGCCGCCTCACCGTGCGCCATCGCGGTGGCGGCTCCAAGCGGATGCTCCGCGTCATTGACTTCAAGCGAGACAAGGTCGGCGTTCCGGGCAAGGTCGTCGCAATCGAGTACGACCCCAACCGGTCCGCGAGAATCGCCCTCATCCAGTACGTCGACGGCGACAAGCGATACAACCTGGCCCCCAACGGGCTGACCGTTGGAGCCAGGGTGGAGGCGGGTCCCAACGCGGAGGTCAAGGTGGGCAACGCCCTCCCTCTCAGGCTCATTCCGTCGGGGAACACCGTCCACAATGTTGAGATGCACCCAGGCAAGGGCGGCCAGCTTGTGCGAGGGGCCGGAACATCGGCGCAGGTGCTGGCAAGGGAGGAGGAGGGTTACGTGATGCTGCGTATGCCTTCCGGAGAGGTGCGCCGCATCAACTCCAACTGCATGGCAACCATTGGGCAGGTAGGCAACGTTGACCACAAGAACATCAAGCTGGGCAAGGCGGGCCGGACTCGGCATCTGGGGCGCAGGCCCCAAGTGAGAGGCTCCGCCATGAGTCCCAGAGACCATCCCCACGGAGGCGGCGAGGGCCGCTCCGGGATTGGTATGCCCGGCCCCAAGACGCCTTGGGGCAAACCGGCCCTGGGCTACAAGACTCGCAGGCGCAAGAGCGCGAGCGGGATGATAGTCAGGCGCAGGAGCAAGGGCAGGCGGTAGGCGTAATGGTCAAGGAAGGAAAGGTGTAAGGGATGTCCAGATCCATCAAAAAGGGCCCCTTTGTTCATCCCAAGCTGATGAAGAAGGTGGAGGTCCTGCAGAGGAGCGGGGCAAAGGCCGTGATCAAGACGTGGTCCCGGGCATCAATGATCATGCCCGAGATGGTGGGGCTGACCATTGCCGTGCACGACGGGCGTCGTCACGTCCCAATCTTCGTCACCGAGAACATGGTGGGCCATCGCCTGGGCGAGTTCGCCCCGACCCGCACCTTCCGGGGGCACTCATCCAAGTCGGAACGAACCACGCAGGTGAGAAGGTAGGCAGCGGCTATGGCTGTGAGCGCTAAAGTCAAGAACATCAGCGTATCGCCCAAGAAAATGCGGCGCGTGGTCGACACCGTGCGCGGCAAGAAGGTGGACGAGGCGATGGAGATTCTCACCTTTCTGACGTCCCCTGCCGCCCGCGAGGTCGCCAAGGTGGTGAAGTCCGCCGCCAACAACGCAGAGAACAACAACATGATGGCCCAGGGCGATCTGCATATCGTGGAGATCCACGCCGACGCCGGGACTACCCTGAAGAGGTTCAGGCCAAGGTCCCGGGGCAGGGCCAGTCGTATACTGAAGCGTTCATGTCACATTACGGTGGTGGTTGACGAGAGAGAGGAGCCGTAAATGGGCCAGAAGACTCACCCCGTGGGATTTCGCCTGGGCATAATCAAGGACTGGCAGTCCAAGTGGTACGCCCCAAAGGCCAGCCAGTACAGGGACTTGCTGCAGGAAGACCTGCAGATCCGGAACGCGATTCGCACGCGGCTGCCGGAGGCGGGCATCTCAAAGGTCGAGTTGGAGAGAGGCGCTCAGGAGTTGGTGGTCACCATCTACTCCGCGAGGCCCGGCATTGTCATCGGGCGCGGCGGTCAGAGGGTTGAAGAGGTGCGGCAGGTGGTGGAGGGGCTGACCCACAAGCGCGCCAGGCTCAACGTGCAGGAGGTGCGCCAGCCTGAGCTGGACGCACAACTTGTGGCCGCGAGCATTGCGGAGCAGCTGGGACGGAGGGTAGCCTTCCGCCGTGCAATGCACCAGGCGGTCAACAGGGCCATGCAGGCAGGGGCGTTGGGCATAAAGGTCATCTGCTCCGGTCGTCTGGGCGGTGTTGAGATAGCCCGTCGCGAGAAGGTTATGCAGGGCCGGGTGCCGCTGCATACGCTGCGAGCGGACATCGACTACGGCCTGGCGGAGGCCCGGACCACAATGGGCCGCATTGGCGTCAAAGTCTGGGTGTACAAGGGAGACATTCTCCCGGAGCGCAGGGAGGTTGAGCCCGAGCCGGACGCCGAGGAGCTGCAGTTGATAGAGGTTACCGTGGGAGGCGAGACGGAAGCCATAGAGGAATCCAGCGATGTTCCAACCCAAGAGAGTTAAGTTTCGAAAAATACACAGGGGTCGCCGCAAGGGCTCTGCCCAGACCGGCAACCAGGTGGTCTTCGGAGACTACGGCCTGAAGGCCACTTCCACCGCTTGGGTAACGGCCAGGCAGATAGAGGCCGCCCGGCGCGCGATCACGCGCCACTTCCGTCGCGGTGGAAAGGTGTGGATCAGAGTGTTCCCGGACAAGCCCATCACCTCCAAGCCTGCTGAGACCCGCATGGGCAGCGGCAAGGGCAGCGTGGACTTCTGGGTGGCGGTGGTCAAGCCCGGCCGCGTAATGTTCGAGGTTGCAGGTATCAGGGAGGAGATGGCCAAGGAGGCCCTAAGGCTGGCCTCCCAGAAGCTGTCGGTCAGCACTACGGTCATATCCAGGAACGATATGCAGCAGGCGTCGGAGTAGAGGAACGCCGTGGACATCATCGAGATAAGAAATCTTTCAGACGAGCAGCTTAGCTCGGAGCTTGACAGCTCCTACAGGGAGCTGATGAACCTGCGGTTCCGGCTGAGCACTCGGCAGATGGACAACCCCAACGAGTTGAGGAAGGTCAAGAAGACTATCGCCCGCGTGAAGACGGTTATGCGTCAGAGGGGAATGAGGGAGAGATAGATGGACAGGGGGAGAAGAAAGATCCGGGTAGGCCGCGTCATAAGCGACAAGATGGACAAGACGGTGGTCGTGGCCGTCGAGTGGAGGCAGGCGCATCCTCTCTATCGCAAGCAGGTGAAGAGGGTGACCAAGTTTCACGCCCACGACGAGGAGAACAGGTGCAAGATTGGGGACATGGTCAACATCATGGAGACCAGGCCCATGTCCAAGACGAAGCGCTGGCGTGTGACCCAGGTGCTGTCCACGACCGAGGTCCCGACCACTGCGGAGGCGTTGTCCCTCGCTCCTGAGGAGTTGGGACAGAGCGATGAAGAGGGAGAAGAGGAGGAAGAGGAATGATCCAGATGTTTTCAAGGCTGACCGTGGCCGATAACTCCGGGGCCAAGGTCATCATGTGCATAAACGTGCCGGGAGGCACACGCAGGCGGTACGCAAGCTTGGGAGACATCATCGTTGCGTCCGTAAAGGAAGCGGCTCCGGCGGCGGCGGTCAAGAAGGGTGACGTGGTCAGGGCCGTAATCGTGAGGACGGCCGCGCCCCACCGGCGCCCGGACGGCTCCTACATACGCTTCGACGAGAACGCCGCGGTGGTCCTGACGGAAGCCCTCAACCCGCGCGGCACCCGTATCTTCGGGCCTGTTGCCCGTGAGCTCAGAGAGAAGGCGTTCATGCGAATCGTGTCCCTTGCGCCGGAGGTGCTATAGTGCGCATACGGCAGGAGGACACCGTGCAGGTCATCGCCGGCAGGGACAAGGGCAGGCGAGGCAAGGTGCAGCGGGTGATGCGAAGGGAAGGGCTTCTCTTCGTGGAAGGGCTGAATGTCGTCACGCGGCACATTCGCCCCCGACCCAACATTCGCCAGGCCGGAATAGTGCAGATGGAGGCCCCGCTCCACATGTCCAAGGTGATGCTGGTCTGCGGTCACTGCGACAAGGCCGTGCGCGTGGGGCAGAGATTTCTTGAAGACGGAAAAAAGGTCAGGGTTTGTAAGACATGCCAGGAAGTGATCGACTAGAGGAAGGCGAGGCCCAGGACTCCCAGGAAACCCCGGAGGCTCCGGCTACGGAGTCAACCGAGGCGTCCCAGGAGCCCGCGGCGGAAGCCGAAAGCGCTGAGGCCCCTCCGGCCAGGCCGGCGAGGGCCAGGCGCACCCGCGCTTCGGCTGCGGCGGCTGACGGCGCCGCGTCCACAGACGGGGCGGCAGCGGAGGCCCCAAGGCCCAGGCGCACAAGCCGGCGCAAACAGGCTGAAGAGGAGCCGCAGGAGGAAGCGGCCCCTGCGGTCAAGCGCGTGCCGCGGCTTCTGGAGCAGTATCGCTCCAGGGTCAAGGATACGCTGAAAGATGAGTTCAGCTACGGGAACGTCATGCAGATTCCCCACGTGGAGAAGGTTGTGCTCAACATAGGTCTTGGGGAGACCAAGCAGAACCCCCGCGCCCTGGAGAGCGCCACCCGGGACCTGTCCCTCATCTCCGCCCAGAAGCCGGTCACCACCCGCGCCCGGCGCTCCATTGCCGGATTCAAGCTCAGGCAGGGAGACGCCATCGGGACGTCGGTTACCCTCAGGGGGCACCGCATGTACGACTTCATGGACAGGCTGTTCAACGCGGCCCTGCCCCGAATTCGAGACTTCCGGGGCGTGTCCCGGAGGGCGTTCGACGGCAGGGGCAACTACTCCCTGGGGCTGCGGGAGCAGATAATCTTCCCGGAGATCGACTACGGCCAGATCGACCGCATTCGCGGCTTTCAGGTCTCGTTCATTACCACGGCGTCCACGGACCGGGAGGCCATGCGCCTGCTGGAGCTTCTGGGGATGCCCTTCACCAGGGACGGCAACGCTTAATTCAGAGTTCAGAGGTAAGGACATTTGGCTAAGACATCAAAGCTGGCAAAGTGGAAGAAGCCCCAGAAGTACGCCGTCCGGCATCACAACCGGTGCAACCTGTGCGGCCGGCCAAGGGCGTACATGAGGCGCTTCGGGCTCTGCCGGATATGCTTCCGCACCCTGGCTCTCAGAGGGGAGATTACAGGCATACGAAAGGCCAGTTGGTAGCCGTAAAATGAGCTTTAGTGACCCAATAGCCGATATGTTGACGAGGATAAGGAACGCCGTCGCGGTGCGCCACGACGCCGTCCTTATGCCGGGGTCCAACGCCAAGGTGGCCCTGGCGAGGATAATGAAGGACGAGGGCTTCATCGACGACTTTGAGGTGCTCAGAAGCGGCCCCCGCCGGACGCTCAGGATTCGCCTGAAGTACCGGGACAACAAGAGGGAGTCCGCAATCTCCGGCCTGAAGCGCGTGAGCAAGCCGGGTCTTCGCATCTACCTTGGCAAGAATGACATACCGCGCATCTACGGGGGCTTGGGCGTGGCGATCATGTCCACGTCCCAGGGAGTGATGACGGGATCCGAAGCCCGCCGTCGCGGTATTGGCGGGGAATTCATCTGTTATCTGTGGTGAGATATGTCTAGAGTAGGAAATAAGCCAATCCAGCTACCGGCCGGAGTTGAAGTCGCAGTGGGCGATGGCACGGTTGAAGTCAAGGGCAGCCTCGGCTCGCTGACCCAGGACATCAATCCGGACATCTCCATCACCCAGGAGGGCGACGTCCTCCAGGTGGCCCGACCGACCGACGGCAGGGAGCACAGGGCGTTTCACGGCCTGACCAGGGCCCTGCTGTACAACATGGTCGTGGGGGTGAGTGACGGATACCGTCGCACCCTTGAGCTTGTGGGCGCAGGGTACCGCGTCCAGCAGTCCGGGGACAACGTCATACTGCAGGTGGGCTACAGCCATCCTGTTGAGATCGAGCCGCTGCCCGGCCTGACCCTCACGGTGGAAGGCAACAACCGCGTCCACGTGGAGGGAATAGACAAGCAGGTTGTGGGCGAGATGGCGGCCCAGATAAGGCGGGTGAGAAAGCCCAACGCCTACACCGGCAAGGGCATCAGGTACGCTGGAGAGAGGGTGCGCGTCAAGCCCGGCAAGGCGGCAGGGAGGAAGGCGTAGTCATGGCCGAAACCAGGAGCACGAGGCACATGCGGCTCGTCCGCCACAAGCGGGTGCGGCAGCGGATCCACGGCACGTCCCACCGGCCCAGGCTGGCCCTGTTCCGCAGTCTGAACCACATCTACGCCCAGATCATTGACGACGACCTCGGCCATACCCTGGTTGCAGCCTCCAGCCTGGACCCGGAGGTCAAGTCCAACGGGGGCGGGAGCAAGGGCAAAGTCTCCGGCGAGGTCGGAGCGCTGGTTGCGCGGCGGGCCAGGGAGAGCGGAATCAGCCGCGTTGTCTTCGATGCAGGCGGATTCAAGTATCACGGACGGGTTAAGGCGCTGGCCGAGGCGGCCAGAGAGGGAGGGCTGGAGTTCTGATGGTCTCAGGTTTTGAGCAGAGAGACAGGGACGAGCAGGGCGATGCCCAGCTTAGCGAGAGGGTTGTCAAGATACGCCGGGTGACCAAGGTGGTCAAGGGCGGCAGACGGCGGGGCTTCAGCGTGATGGTTGTTGTCGGCGACGGCGCGGGCCAGGTTGGCATTGGCCTTGGGAAGGCCGACGCAGTGCCGGACGCAGTGCGCAAGGGCACTGCAATCGCCAAGAAGAACCTGATCACGGTGTCGTTAAAGGACACCACCATACCCCACGAGGTGCTGGCCAATCACTGTGCGTCCACAGTGCTGCTGAAGCCCGCTCCATCGGGCACGGGCGTGATCGCCGGAGGGGCTGTTCGGGCGGTGGTGGAGCTGGCGGGAATCCGCGACATTCTCACCAAGTCGCTGGGAAGCGGCAACCCCATCAACGTGGTGAGGGCCACTCTTTCGGGCCTGTCGCAGCTCAAGGACCCGGCCGAAGAGGTGGCAAAGAGGAAGGGCATCAGCGTCAGCAGGGAGCCGGCGTAGTCGCAGGCGCGGCCCGGCTGTCGGCGGACCCGGAAATCAATCAGCAGATCGCAAGAGGGCATCTTGGCTAAGATACGTATTCAGTGGAAAAAGAGCGCCATAGGGTATCCCAGGGATCAGGCCCGCGTCATCCGGGCCCTTGGGCTTAGGCGCCTCAATCATGAGGTGGAGCATGAGGACAGTCCTTCCATAATGGGCATGGTCCACAAGGTCCGTCACCTGGTTGAGGTCAGGCGAGGAGAGGAATGAGACTCGACGAACTGAAGGCTCCCGCCGGGGCGCGACGCCAGCGCAAGCGCGTTGGCCGGGGCAACGGCAGCGGGAACGGCACGTACGCGGGACGCGGCATGAAGGGCCAGAAGGCCAGGGCCGGCGGTGGGGTGAGACGCGGCTTTGAAGGCGGCCAGCTTCCCGTCATCCGGCGGCTGCCGTCCCAGCGGGGATTCACCAACATCTTCAAGAAGGAATACTCGATAGTCAATCTGGACTCAATTGTCGCCAAGCTGCCGGATGAGACCGACGTTACGCCGGAGCTGATGAAGCAGGCCCGGCTCATCAGGGGACTGAGCCTTCCGGTGAAGGTGCTTGGCCGCGGCGAGATAGACAGGGCTGTCACTGTGCTAGCCCACAAGTTCTCCGACGAAGCCAGGCGAAAGCTGGTGGCGGCCGGCGGGCAGGCGGTGGAGATATAGCATGATTCGGCAGACCCAGGCTGCCAGGTCTGAGGGGTCCACCCCCAGGCTGCTGCAGGCCGTAGTCGACGCGATGAAGGTGCCGGACCTGAGGGCCCGGCTGCTCTTCGTGTTTGCGATGTTGCTGATATTCCGCTTCCTGGCCCAGGTCCCTGTGCCCGGCGTTGAGAGAGAGGCCCTGGCGGACTTCTTCCGCAACAACGACCTGTTCGGGTTCCTGGACGTGTTCAGCGGCGGCGCGCTCCGCAGTCTGAGCGTTGTATCCCTGGGCGTTTTCCCGTACATCACGTCGTCCATCATTATGCAGCTCATGGTGCCCGTGTTCCCGCAGCTCAAGGAGTTGAGCCGCGAGGGCGAGGCGGGCCGCCAGAAGATCAACCAGATTACCCATTACCTGATGGTGCCCATAGCGGCGCTTCAGGGGTTCGGGCAGCTGACACTCCTCCAGAGAGGCGGAGCCATCAGTGGTGTGGGGACGACCGGCGGCGACCTGCTGCCCACCATAGCCATCATACTTTCACTGGTGGCGGGCTCGGTGTTCCTGGTCTGGATAGGAGAGTTGATTACGGAGAAGGGCATCGGCAACGGCATCTCCATCATCATCTTCGCGGGTATCGTGGCAACCTTCCCGCAGATGGTGGGCCAGGGATTCCTGGAGAGGGACAACGTCTTCGGGCTGGCGGTGCTGATAATCATCGGCGTGGCAATGGTGTTCCTGATTGTGATGTTCAGCGAGGCCGAGCGCCGCATTCCCGTGCAGTACGGCCGGGCGATCTTCCGCGGCGGGCGAATGTACCGACAGGGCGGCTCTACGCACCTGCCCATCAAGGTGAACTCCGCGGGCATGATTCCCCTCATCTTCGCGTTCTCCATCATGATCTTCCCGGGAGTTGTGGCCAGCTACTTCATCGACCCCGCGAGCACGTCTTTCATGAGCAGGGCGGCCCTCTTTGTGCAGAACCTGTTTGACCCCACCAAGTTCTTCTACTACTTCTTCAGCTTCATACTGGTGGTGGCCTTCACGTTCTTCTACGCTCTCATCGTGTTCAGGCAGCAGAACCTGGCAGAGAGCCTGCAGCGGAACGGGGGGTTCATCCCGGGCATCAGACCGGGCCACTCAACGGAGGAGTACCTTAACAGAATCATCGTGCGGGTAACGTGGGGAGGCGCGCTTTTCCTGGGTCTGGTGGCGGTCATCCCATACATAGCAACCGTAGTCACCGACATCCGCGCTCTTCAGCTTCCGTCCATCAGCCTGCTCATCATGGTGGGCGTGGCGCTGGACACCATGCGCCAGCTTGAGGCGCAGCTGCTCATGAGAAACTACGAAGGATTTATTCGATAGGAGGCAGACTTGCGTATCGTCCTGCTGGGACCACCCGGCGCGGGAAAAGGCACTCAGGCAAAGGCCATGTCCGAAGCGATAGGCGGGATCCACATCTCATCGGGTGACCTCCTCCGGGATCACCAGGACAGGGGCACCGAGCTTGGGAGCATGGCCCGGTCCTACATGCAGCAGGGCCTGCTTGTCCCCGACAACGTGATCATAGGGATGATTGAGGACAGGATCGATGCCCCGGACGCCGAGTCCGGGTACGTCCTGGACGGCTTCCCGCGGACTATGGATCAGGCCAGGGCCCTGGACGAGGCGCTGGGCAAGAAGTCGCAGAGCATCGACAAGGCGGTGAACATCAAGGTGTCCGAGGATGAACTGCTGAAGCGGCTGGGAGGCAGGCTCATCTGCCGCAAGTGCCAGAAGCCGTTCCACATGGTGAACTCCCCTCCCAAGAAGGAGGGCGAGTGCGACGAATGCGACGGCGAGCTCTACCAGCGCGAGGACGACACCTCGGAGGCGGTGTTCAGGAGGATTCAGGTGTACGGGGATCAGACCGCTCCGCTGATCCAATACTACAGGGAGAAGGGCAACCTCGTGGAGGTTGACGGCGAGGGAAGCATAGACGGTGTGAGGCAAGTCCTGCTCTCGCTGGTGTCTTAGGAAGAAGCTATGGATAGAGACGAAATGTTTTCCGGCGTTGCGGTCAGGCAGCGGGGCATAACGCTCAAGTCTCCCAGGGAGATTGAATTTATGCGCCAGGCCGGTCACGTGGTCGGGCGCGCCAAGGCCGCGATGAGAGAAGCCATCCGCCCCGGCATTACAACGAGAGACCTGGACGAAATAGCCGAGGCGGAGATCAGGCGGCTTGGCTCCGTGCCCGCCTTCAAGGGCTACATGGGCTTTCCCGCCACCGTCTGCATCTCCGTCAATGAGGAGATTGTCCACGGCATACCGGGAGACCGCGTCATTCAGGACGGAGACATGGTGAGCATGGACGTTGGCGCCATAGTGGAGGGGTTCTACAGCGACACTGCATTTACAATCGGCGTTGGGGACGTCTCGCCGGAGGTGACGGCTCTGATGGACGTGACCAGGGAGGCCCTTGAGAGAGGAATCGCGGCGGCCCGGCACGGCTCCCGCGTGGGAGACATCTCCTGGGCCGTTCAGTCGTACGTCGAGGGTATGGGATACTCCGTGGTGAGGGAGTACGTGGGGCACGGAATCGGCAAGGCGCTTCACGAAGAGCCGCAGATTCCCAACTACGGCCCGCCCGGGGCCGGCCTCATGCTCAGGAAAGGTCTGGTAATTGCGATTGAGCCAATGGTTAACATCGGCGGCTGGCAGACCCGGGTCCTGGACGACAACTGGACGGTGGTGACCGCGGACGGCAGCCTGTCCGCGCACTTCGAGGACACTCTGGCAGTCACAGATGGTGATGCTGAGGTGCTAACTAGGTTATAATGGAAGTTAGTCTTTTGAAAGGGAGCGCTTGAAATATGCCCAAGAAGCCGGGCTTGGAGGTTGAAGGAACCGTGGCGGAGGCCCTGCCTAACGCCATGTTCCGCGTGGACCTGGCCAACGGCCACCAGGTGCTGGCCCACGCTTCGGGCAGGATCAGGGTGCACTTCATACGGGTGCTGCCCGGAGACAGGGTCCTGGTAGAGCTTTCCCCGTACGACTTGACCCGGGGTCGCATAACCTACCGGTTCAAGTGATGGAGGTGTCATGAAGGTGAGGGCCTCGGTCAAACCGAGATGTGAAAAGTGCAAGGTGATCCGCAGGCACGGAGTGGTGCGGGTTATCTGCGAAACCGCGAAACACCGGCAGAGGCAGGGTTAGTGCAGAGCACAGGAGAAGCGCATGGCTAGGGTCGCTGGAATAGACATACCGGACAGCAAGCGATTGGACTACTCGCTCCGCCGGATCTACGGCATCGGGCCCGTGATCGCCCAGGAGATTGCAATCAAGGCGGCGGTCGACGGCAACCCGCGTATCCAGGATATGAGCGAGGAGGAGTTGACCCGCATCCGGGAGGTCATCGACAGGGAGTACAAGGTCGAGGGCGACCTGCGCCGGGAGGTCAACGGCAACATCCGGCGGCTCATAGACATCGGGGCCTACCGCGGCCTGCGGCATCGGCGCAACCTGCCCGTGCGAGGTCAGCGCACCCGCACAAACGCCAGGACCAAGCGCGGCACAAGGAAGACCGTGGCCGGTCGCCGCCGGGCCGGAACCAGGAGGTAAGCTAGAAATGACCAGCAGACGAAGGGTCAGGACCAGACGGCGGGAGCGCAAGTTCGTTCCCCAGGGGAAGGTCTACATCCAGTCCACGTTTAACAACACCATAGTCAGCCTCACGGACCCGCAGGGCAACCTGCTGGCGTGGGGAAGCTCGGGTACGGCCGGTTTCAAGGGGTCCCGTAAGGGGACGGCCTTTGCCGCCCAGCGGGCCGCGGAGGGCGCGGCCAGGAAGGCGATGGAGCACGGCCTCCGGCAGGTGGAGGTCTTTGTGAAGGGGCCGGGCTCCGGCCGGGAGGTGGCGATTCGCTCCCTGCAGGCGGCCGGACTTGCCATCACGAGCATTCGAGACGTAACGCCGATTCCCCACAACGGGTGCCGTCCTCCCAAGGGAAGGCGGGTATAGGAGCGGGAGGCGGCTTCCGCTCGCAGGTACGACGGGACTGACGCAGTCCCTCCAGGAGTTCAAAGGGAGAAAGTATGGCGAGGTATACTGACGCTGTTTGCAGGCTCTGTCGCAGGGCCGGAGTAAAACTCTATCTGAAGGGCGAGAGGTGCTACACGCCGCGGTGCGCCGTGGAACGCCGTCGAAAGCCGCCGGGAAGCCAGCCCATACGGAGGCGGCGCCCGTCGGACTGGGGCACGCAGCTTCGGGAGAAGCAGAAGGCCCGCCAGATCTACGGCGTCCTGGAGAAGCAGTTCAGGAAGTACTTCAGCGAGGCCCAGCGGCGTCCCGGCATGACCGGCCAGTATCTCATGCAGATCCTGGAGGAGCGGCTTGACAACGTTGCGTATCGCCTCAACTTCGCCGACTCCAGGAACCAGGCGCGGCAGCTGGTCAGGCATGGCCACATCACGGTGAACGGCCGCAAGGTCGATATTCCGTCCTACAGAGTCAAGGTTGACGACGTGGTGGGATGGAAGGAGTCCAGCAAGAGCACAGGAATCTTTGCCATTGTGACGGGGGACATTCCAAGGCGTCCCCTTCCCGCGTGGCTGGACCTGGATGCGGAAAACATGGTAGGGCGCGTGCTCACCCTGCCGGAGCCTTCCGAGATAGACACGGGGATTGACGTGAGATTGGTTGTGGAGCACTACTCCAGATAGTGTAGGAGATGCTTTTATGGTTCAGATAGGAGGGGTCTTGGAAGAGGCCCCCAAGCCAGAGATAAGGGTCCTGGAAGCTCAGGACGACTACGGCAGGTTCTCGGTGGAGCCCCTGGAGCCGGGCTACGGCATCACCCTCGGCAATCCCATGCGACGGGTGCTGCTCACGTCCATTCCGGGCACTGCGGTAACCTGGGTAAAGATTGAAGGAACGCTTCACGAGTTCTCCACCGTTCCCCACATGAAGGAGGACGTGGCCGAGTTCCTGGTGAACGTGAAGGCCATTCGCCTGAAGTCCATGGCCGACAGGCCGGGCAAACTGCGGCTGGAAATCGCCCGGGAGGGCGACGTCACGGCGGGCGACATCATAGTCTCCTCAGACTTTGAGATAGTCAACCCGGAGTTGCACCTGGCGACACTGGACTCGCCGGACGCCCAGCTGTTCGTCGAGTTCAACGTGGAGCAGGGAACTGGCTACAAGCCCGCAGGCGGCTCGGATGGCCTGCCCATCGGCGTCCTGCCGGTGGACGCGATATACAGCCCGGTTCGCAAGGTGAACTACGTGGTGGAGAACACGCGTGTGGGCCAGCAGACCAACTACGAGAGGCTGCTTCTGGACGTGTGGACGGACGGCACGGTGTCGCCCATTGAGGCGGTGAAGAATGGCGCAGAGACGCTTCTTGAGCAGTTCTTCCTCTTCGCCAACGCTGACAAGGCCGGAGAGGGGACCGCAGAGAGGCCGTCGTTCATCGCCACCATCCCGATGGAGCACTACAACACGCCCATCGAGAAGCTGGAGCTCTCCTCCAGGACCCTCAACTGCTTGAAGAGGAGCAACATCAACAAGGTGGGCCAGGTGCTGGAGACCGACGAGGCTGACCTTCTGAAGATACGCAACTTCGGAGAGAAGTCACTGGACGAGCTGTACTCCAAGCTCAGCCAGTTCGGGTTCCTGCCGGAGGACGCCCAGCGTGAGAGAGGCGCCAACGGCGTTGCCGTCGACTCCGAGGACGAAGAGGACCTGGTTGAAGATGCAGATTACGAGGCTGGGGTTGAGCCAGCCTACGAGGAAGAGCAAGTATGAGACACGGCGTAGCGGGACGCAGACTCAGCCGTCTGAGCGGACATCGGATGCTGATGTTCCGCACCCAGGTGACGGACCTCATCCGCCACGAGAGCATTCGCACGACCGAGGCCAAGGCCAAAGAGGTGCGCGGCATGGCCGAGAAGATCATCACCATGGGCAAGAAGGGTTCCCTCTCTCACAGACGCCAGGCCCTGGCCTTTGTGACGGATGAGGACATGGTTCGAAAGGTGTTTGACGAGCTCTCTGAGCGGTACGCCGACCGCGAGGGCGGCTACACACGGATTATCAAGATGGGGCCGCGCAGGGGGGACGGAGCCCCCATGGCCCTGCTGGAGCTCATGCCGTGACTTTCCCAACGCGGGACACGGAGGAGACGGCTCCGGGACGAGTCCGCCGGCTGGCGCTGCTGGTGGAGTACGATGGGACCGCATACCACGGGTTCCAGTCCCAGAAGAACGCCGTATCAGTCCAGAACACCCTTGAGGATGCGCTGTTCCGTCTCACAGGCGAGCGCAGGCGCATCAAAGGGGCCGGTCGTACCGACGCCGGCGTTCACGCCCTTGGCCAGGTGGTCTCCTTCGATACAGGCTCTTCGCACGCCACGGATGTCTTCGTGAAGGCGATGAACCACTACCTGCCGGAAGACGTCTCTGTGAAGGGCGCCACGGAGGTTGAGCCGGACTTCGACCCCCGGCGGTGGGCCACCGGCCGTGAGTACCGCTACACGATACTCGAAAGCGATGCCCCGTCGCCGATGCTGCGAGGGTTCGCGCACCGTGTGGCGAGGCGGCTTGACGTATCCACAATGCAGAGCGCGGCAGTCCTTCTGGAGGGCGAGCGGGACCTTGCGCCCTTTTCCGGGCCGCTGACCAAAGGCCGGACCAGCACGGTCCGCCGGGTCTACAGGTGCAGCGTCGAGAGAAGGGCGGGCCTGGTGACGCTGGAGATGGCCGCTTCCGGCTTTTTGCCACAGCAGGTCAGGCGCACCGCAGGCGCGCTGATTGACGTTGGGCTGGGGCGCGTCAGCGTTCGCCGGTTCCAGAAGCTTGCAGACGACGGCGTTCCTGGCGCGGCAAACAGGGTTGCGCCCGCTAAGGGACTGTCCCTGGTGAGCGTTAGCTACCCGGTCCCTCTGTTCTCGCGCGAGGCCACGGAGGCCTCGGCTTTTGACAGATTTCTCCAGGATGTGTTGGTGTTATCGGGTCATGCCGCTCATCCTGAGCCTGTCGAAGGAAATGAGCGGGGGCAACTACGCTCGCAGAATCGCCCACTCATCTGGTTCGACAGGCTCACCATGAGCGGGCAAGGAGTGGCGTTACAACCAGCGTTGGCATTACCAACCCGTATAGAGAACGAATCCGAAGCGTATTGCCTCGGCGGTTCCGGTTATGATATTTTTCCAAAACACCCGATTGCAACAGGAATGAGCGGCTAATGAAGACCTACTCGGCAAAACCCTCACACGTAAAGGCCAAGTGGCACGTGTTCGACGCCAACGGCAAGACCCTTGGTCGTCTGGCTACGGAAATCGCCGTGCTGCTGCAGGGCAAGCACAAGCCCATGTACACACGGCACATCCTGACCGGTGACTATGTTATCGTGGTCAACGCCAGCAAAATAAGGGTCACGGGCAAGAAGGCCCAGCAGAAGATGTACCGCAGCCACAGCCACTACCCGGGCGCGCTGCGTGAGACACCTCTGTCGGTGCTACAGGAACGGTTCCCGGACCGCGTTGTCCGGGCTGCGGTCCAGGGGATGCTCCCCAAGACCATCAGGGGGCGGCAGATGCTTCGACGCCTCAAGATATACGCAGGGGAGTCGCATCCCCACGAGGCCCAGGTTATGCAGCCTGTGGAGCGGGAGCCCGCGCCAGCGACACCAGAGCGCCTGGCGGAATCTCAGGTCGTCGTCGAGCAGGAGGCCCTGGAGGAGCAGGTTGTCGATGAGGCGACCACCGAATCGGCTGAGGCTGAGACGGCAGAGACTGCATCGGACGAGGCGCAGGTAGAGGCGGAGGCCGTCGAAGAGGTCGAAGAAGCCGAAGATGTCCAAGAGGAGTCGGCGGAGTCCGAGGTTGTGGCTCAGGCCGAGGACGCGGCTGAAGACCAGCAGGCGGAAACGCCTGACGAGGAAACTTCCCAGGAGAAGGCGGGAGATTAGCATGACTGCACAGCAGCACTACTACTACGGAACAGGCAAGAGGAAGACGGCGGTGGCCCAGGTGCGGCTGTACCCCGGCGGCGCCGGAATAACGGTCAACGAGAGGCCACTGGAGGAGGCCCTGCCCTGGGGAGCCTGGCAGGCTATGGCCCTTGAGCCACTGAAGGTAACGGACAGCCAGAGCAGATTTGGCATAACGGCCAAGATCCACGGCGGCGGTGTGAGCAGTCAGGCCGGCGCGCTGCGCCACGGGATCGCCCGCGCCCTCCTCGCGTCGGACGAGAACCTCAGGGGCGTCCTGAGGGAACACGGTCTGTTGACCAGGGACTCGAGAATCAAGGAAAGCAAGAAGTACGGTCTCAAGCGCGCTCGAAGGGCGCCGCAGTACACCAAGCGTTAGCTTTTTGACTGCCGGGCTGCTTGGGCATTCCGTCCAAATATCTCATTGCAGGTGATGCTATCATGAAGTTCAGTGTTTGTATTGCAACCAGTGTTGACGGCTTTGTGGCAACCCCCAACGGGGGAGTGGAGTGGCTGGACACCTACCACGATACCGAGGGCTATCGTTTCGGCCGGTTTGTCCAGCAGGTTGACGCCATAGTGATGGGGCGCACTACCTTCGACCAGATCATCGGTTTCGGCCCCTGGCCCTACAAGGATAAGGACACCTTCGTACTCACGTCTCGTCCCCTTAGCGATCCTCCGCCCAATACTCACGCCTGGGGAGATGGCGCAGCGTCCCTCGTCGACCACCTGAAGGGAATGTCCCTGAAGGGAGACATATGGCTGCTCGGCGGACCGGAGAGCATACGGTCCTTTCGGGAGCTCGGGGCCGTGGATGAGTACCAGATATACTTGATTCCGATAATCCTGGGGGACGGCATTCCTCTGTTCAAGGGGGCCTGCAGCGGGTCACGTCTGAAGCTTGTGGACTCTCACGCTTTCAAGGACGGCGTAATCCAGCTCACCTACCAGCCCAAGTGAACGGCGATTCCGGTTACTTCTTCGACTCGGGGGCTTGTCTGCAAGCTCGAGGGATTGAGCGGCCCGTGGAGGGCGAGACGCCCCTATCTGATTGGCCGCGGTCAGCTTGAAACCGGCGCTTGCATATGCTATTGTTATTGTAAGTAAAATACGTCGAAAGGGCATTACGCATGACAACTGAAAGCGAGTCTAACCACGTTGATGCGCAGCCTGAGGATACCCAGGCCGGAGTACGCGCCAGGTTGAAGGACGCCGCCCGCGAGGAGATGGGGGACGTCAACCGGGCCATGCGAGAGGTGCTGGACAAGAGCAAGGGTGTGGCCGCCAACGTTGGAGGCTCCCTGCGCGAGTCGCTGAATTCGGTGCGTAGCGCCCGCGACTCCGTGGTTATGGTCCGCGTCAGCAAAGAGAGCCTGAGAAAGATGGACTCCCTCGTGGACTGCGGTCTGACCAAGAGCAGGTCGGAGGCGGCAGCCTTCCTGATTTCGGAAGGCATCAAGGCCAAGGCGGATATGTACGACAAGATAGCTGCGCAGTCCGAGGTGATACGGAACGCCAGAGAAGAGCTGAGCCGTCTCCTGTACGAGGAGCCGGATGATGAGGACTACGTAAACGAAGACGATGACCCTGACGAGAATGGTGGCGTCAGGCGGATAGCGGTAGGGTAGAGACTCATGGCTCCTGTAGTGGGTCGGGAGCATGGCTGAGCGCATCTACAATAGGGGCTCTGACGGAGGGCTTGAGCCACTCCAGGAAGAGCCGTTCTCCACAGAGGATGAGCTCCAGGCGCTAATTGCTAATCATCCCGAACTGCTTGATGGCGAGCAGATCAGGCCGGGAGATCCCCGCCGCTGGATTCTAATCACCCGTGAGAAGGGGATTGCCCAGAACCCCGATTCCGCCTATTGGTGGTCGCTTGACCACCTGATTGTCGACCAAGACGCTGTGCCTACTCTGGTTGAAGTCAAGCGTGGTTCGAATCCCGAGATACGCCGTACTATCGTTGGACAGATGCTGGAGTACGCTGCCCACGCTTCTCAGACATGGACTGCCGACGAGCTGCGAGCGACATTTGAACATTCAGCTCTATCCAGAGGCATCGACCCCGCTGAAGAGCTTGTCACTCTTTTGCAGTTGGACGCAGAAGCGGACGCGGGTGCTTTCTGGGACAATGTAGCTACGAACCTCGCTGCGAGGCGTCTGCGTCTGCTATTCGTAGCGGATGAGATTCCTGACCCTCTTGAGCGGGTAGTGGAGTTTCTCAACGCCCAGATGCCCAATATCGAGGCGCTGGCGGTGGAGATCAAGCAGTTCCGGGGCGGTGCCTCCCAGACCCTTGTTCCGCGCATTCTTGGCAGGACCGCGTCAACATCAGGCTCCGGTTCGTCCGCGCCGCGCCGCAGGTTAACCCGCGAGGCTTTCCTAGATGAGTTTACAAGTGAGGAAGCCAGGAATGCGGCGGCCAAGCTCTTTGATACGGCGCGGGAGTCGGGTGCTGTATTTGAGGGAGGGCCAAGGGGTTTCAGTGTGCGCGGAATTTGCTCGCGCTGGCAGCAGCCAATCACTGTTGCGTGGTTCTACTCGCCTTCAATGAACGGCCGAGGATGGATGCGTACAAGGTATTTTACTTTTGGAGTGGCTATACTTGACTACGACTCAGGGCCTGATGAAGAGCTTCGCGCCATACTTGAGCGGTGGGCGTACAGCTTCCGAGACGACACCTTCACCACAGACGCCTCCAGCAAGGGCGTAGTGGCGTGGTCGGTTGATTATGAAGCGGCGGCGCAGCACATTGACCTGCTGGCAGAAAGACTTGCGGGAGTCCTCTCAGAGCTGCGGTCGCTGTAATCCGGTTCCTACACCCCTCAGCGCCACCTTGCCGAAGAAGTCCGACTCCTCCATGACCCGGTGCGCCTGGTCGGCCTCCTGAAGGGGGAAGACTCGGGCATAGCCGACACCGCTGCTGCTGAGCCTGTCGAAGTAAATGAGCGGTGTCGCGCCCCATAACCAACGCCTGTAGATAATACCGCGGTGCGCTACACGCGCGTTGACCGCATACCTCCCATTGGCCATAATGGAGAGCAGAGGTACGTTATGGCCGCCCGCGTTCTGACGAGAGGAAACGGCCCGCTCACTTTTCGCAGACAACTGCTGCGCTGGATTGTCCTGTGCCTGACACTTCTGGTCCTCGCAGGAGGCCTGACGGGAGTCAGCAGGGCGCAGGGCGACCACGCTCTCATGGTGGAGATCGACGCCGCGATCAACCCCGTTACGGCCGGCTTTCTGGAGCGAGCCGTGGCCCAGGCCGAGGAGGACGGCGCAGAGCTTGTGATAGTGCAGCTGGACACCCCCGGCGGATTCCTCGGCTCCACCAGGGACATGGTGTCGGTGCTCCTGGAGTCCAGGGTGCCGACGGTTGTGTACGTCGCTCCCGCGGGGGCAAGGGCCGCGTCTGCCGGCACGTTTATTGCAGCGGCCGCCAACTTCGCCGTCATGGCCCCGGGCACAAACATCGGGGCGGCAAGCCCGGTCAGCTCAGATGGAGAGGAGCTGTCGGAGACCATCAAGGACAAGGCGACCCAGGACGCCGCAGCCCTGATGCGGGAGATAGCCTCCAAGCGAGGGAGGAACGGGGAGAAGCTGGAGCAGACGGTTCTGAACTCAGTGGCCTACTCATCGGAGGAGGCTGTCGAGTTGAACGTGGTGGACTTCGCGGCCTTCGACCTCGGAGAGCTATTGGATGAGTTGGATGGCAGGGTAGCGGAAACCCTCTCGGACGAGGTCACGCTGAACACCCAGGGCCTGGACGTCCGCAGGCTGGACATGACCTTCATGGAGCGGTTCCTGCTGATTCTGTCCAACCCCAACATCTCGTTCCTGCTCATAACCATAGGGGGTCTGGCCCTGGTGATTGAGCTTTTCAACTTCGGCATGGTTGTTCCGGGTCTCATCGGCGTTACGTGCCTGCTGCTCGCCTTTGTGGCCCTGGGCAACCTGCCCGTGAACTGGGCGGGGGTCGGGTTCCTGGTGCTGGCGCTGATACTCCTGGCCTTGGAGGTGTTTGTCGCCGGCTTTGGAGCATTGGGCATCGGGGCGATAGTAAGCTTCGTAATCGGCGGCTTGCTACTGTTTCATCGCTTCGGCGCGCCGTCGCCGACCATGCCAGACGTAAGTGTCAACATCTGGCTGGTACTTGGAACGGCGGGCGTGCTGCTTGGCGGAGGCGCCTGGTTCCTGTCGACTGTAGTGAAATTCAGGCAGAGGGAGAATCCGGACTCTGCCGAAGCGGTGGTCGGCGAGGTCGGCTACGTGACGTCGGACCTGTCGCCCATAGGCACGGTCCAGCTTCCTAGTGGTCTGTGGAGCGCCACCACCGAGAGCGACGAGGTAATCGTCGTCGGAGACAGAGTCAGAGTGGTCGGTATGGAAGGCCTTGTGGTGAGCGTTCAAAAGGCCGTGTAAGAAAGGAGCAGTGATGGTTTTCTGGAGAATTGTGAAGCAGTACGAGCGGATGGCGGTCATGAGGTGGGGAAAGTTCATGGACGTGCGAGGGCCGGGCCTCAGGCTGGTGGTCCCGTTCATAGACCAGACTGTGAAGGTGGATATCAGGGAGCAGGTGGACAGGGTGCCGACCCAGAAGTACATCACCTCCGACAACGTGGTGGTGGACATGGACTTTGTGATCTACTACAGGGTCCTCCAGGGCGACGAGGAGGTCAGGAAGGCCGTGATGGACATTGAGAACTACAGGATGGCCACAATAAACCTGTCCTTTGCCACCCTCAGGGCCGTGATAGGCTCCACAACCCTGAGCGAGGCGCTGTCCGAGCGGGAGAGGATTCGGGATCAGCTGCAGCTGCGAATGGACGAGGTCACCGGCCGGTGGGGCATCAAGGTTAGCCAGGTGGAGATAAACGAAATTGACCCGCCGCCCGGCGTGAAAGCGGCTATGGAGCGTGAGAAGTCCGCGGCGGCCATAAAGACCGCCGAGATCACGGAGTCGGAAGGCGCGCGGCAGGCGGCCATCAACCGGGCCGAGGGCGAGAAGCAGTCGGCCATTCTCACGGCGGAGGGGGCGCGGCAAGCTGAGATTCTGAACGCGGAGGGCGACCAGCAGGCGGCAATCCTCCGGGCCGAGGGCTTCAGCATGGCCCTTGCAAGGATAAACTCCGTTGCGGAGAGCGCCGACGCCCGTACCATGAGCCTCCAGTACTTTGACACACTGAGACAGATGGGCAACAGCCCTGCCACCAAGTTCATCTTCCCTATGGAGTTCACTAGTATGCTGGAGTCCTTCATCGGCTCCACCACGCGCCGGGGAAATGATCAGCAGAACTGACGCGGTGCGCGGATGACACGCAAGGACCTGTTTGCCCAGGCGCAGGAGTACATGGCGCAGTCCGGCGTGGACGGCTGGCTGCTGTACGACTACCGCGGGATGAACCCGTTCTTTGCCCTTGTCATGGGGCCGGTCGAGATGATCACGCGGCCGGCTCTCCTCTACGTGCCGAGGGACGGTGACCCCGTGCTGCTGACGCACCACGTGGACGCGGGCCGCTTCTCCCCTGACGAACAGCGCATTGTGGGGTACACGGGCCGCGATTCGCTGATGGCGCTTCTGAGAGAGGAGCTGAAGGGCAGCGGTACGGTGGCTATGGAGTATTCGCCAATGGCCGCCGTGCCCCGGGTCTCCCGCGTGGACGCCGGCGCTGTGGAGATGGTCAGGAGCCTGGGCGTGGAGGTGGTGTCCTCGGCGGACCTGGTGCAGTACGCCACGCAACGCTGGAGCGACGAGCAGCTTGAATCCCACAGGAGGGCGGCGGAAAATCTGAGCCTCATAGTTGCCGAGGCTTTCGAGCTCATGGGACGTCGGCTGGGCGATGGACTGACGGAGGTGGACGTGGCGCGCTTCATCCTGCGCCGCTTTGAGGAGGAGGGGATGGAGACGCCCGACGGCCCCGTGGTCGCGGTGGACGCGCACGGCAGCGACCCCCACTACCTGCCGACGGAGGAAGCCGCGTTCGCAATCAGGCCCGGAAGCTGGGTGCTCATCGATATGTGGGCCAGGGAGGCGTCGCCGGACGCCATATACGCGGACATAACGTGGGTTGGCTACGCCGGCAGCGTAGCGCCGCGAGTTCACCAGGAGGTGTTCGACGTTGTGACCGGCGCGAGGGACGCGGCCCTGGGCTTTCTGGACACCGCGCTGCGCAGGGGAGACCCCGTGCAGGGATGGGAAGTGGACCGCGTGGCCCGGGAGCACATCTCGGCCAGGGGCTACGGCGACTACTTCACCCACAGGCTGGGGCACAGCCTGGGCCTGGAGGTGCACGGGGACGCCGTCAACCTGGACGGCTGGGAGACCCACGACACCCGCCGACTAGTTCCCCGCATAGGCGTCACCATTGAGCCGGGCGTCTACCTGCCGGAGTTCGGGATGCGCTCCGAGATAGACGTGTACATCTCGGAGGATGGGCCGGAGGTGACAAGCTCACTGCAGCGGGAAGTGGTGCTGATAGGATAGGCTTCCGTTGGTTGGCTTCTCTGGAGGAGGCTAACCAAGCTCCGACAAATCGCCGGAATCCAGGGCGTCCGCCAGAGACCCTGCCCCACTCCTGGATCCCGGCGAAAGCCGGAATGACGATATACGTGACCATTCCTGCGGAAGCCTGCCCTCGTGCTCCGACACGGGGGGCAGAAATCCAGGGCGTTTCGTCCAAGGCGTCGCAGCTTTGCGGGCATTGGCTTTGGATTCCTCACTCCGCGGAGCCTGCCCCGTACTTCGGCTACAGCCCAGCCTACGATGATGCCTTGTACCGTTCGACGGCCTGCCGCGCAGACTCAGAATCGAAGGCGCACAGCACCAGGCGGGTGTTGGTCCCCATGTACACCATGTCGATGTTGACGCCGGAGTTGGCGATGAATCGAGCCACCTTGCCAAGCTCTCCGGGCCGGTCCTCCACGTCCACCGTAAACACCTCACGCTGCCGGTCAATCTCAAGGCCAACTTCGCCCAGGGCCTCCCTGACGCCCTCTATTTCGTCTACCAAGATGTGGAGATGGCTCTTGCCGGCCATATAGAAGGAGCAATACCCCTCTATGTTGATGCCGGCCCTTCCCATGGACTCTCCCACATCTGCCAGTGCGCCGGGAACATCGTTGAGGACTATAGTTACGTCGTAGGCCATATCACTGCTCCTTTCCTGTTGCTGATGCGATTATAAGACCTTGTCTTGTACGCGGTCTCCCTCAGGCTTCGATTGTGTCTCTGCCCATATAGCTTCGCAGGACTTCCGGCACGACTATCGAGCCGTCCTCCTGCTGGTAGTTCTCCATGATGGCTATGAGCACCCTGGGCAGGGCCAGGCCTGAGCCGTTGAGCGTGTGGACGAACTGTGGCCTCGCGCCCGCCTGGGGTCTGAACCGGATGTTGGCGCGTCTTGCCTGGAAGTCGGTGCAGTTGGAGCATGAGCTGACCTCCAGCCACTCGCCGCAGCCGGGGGCCCACATCTCCAGGTCGTAGGACTTGGCCGACTGGAAGCCCAGGTCGCCGGTGCAAAGCTCCAGCACCCGGTACGGGATCCGGAGCCTCCGGCACACCTCCTCCGCGGTCGCCACCAGCTTCTGAAGCTCTTCGCCAGAGGTCTCCGGCGAGACCAGCTTGTAAAGCTCCACCTTGTCGAACTGGTGGACGCGCTTGATGCCCCGTGTATCCCTGCCAGCGGCCGCCTTCTCCCGGCGGAATGAGGGCGAGTGAGCGACGTAGTAGATGGGGAGGACTCCCGGCTCCAGGACCTCATCCCGGTGCAGGCCGGTGAGGGGGACCTCAGCCGTGGGAATCAGCCAGAGGTCGTCCTCATCGTCGTGGTACAGGTTGTCCCCGAACTTGGGCAGGTTGCCGCTTCCCGTCATCACCTCCTTGCGCACCATGTATGGCACGTACACCTCGCAGTAGCCGTGCTCCTGCACGTGCAGGTCCAGCATCCAGGAGATGAGGGCGCGCTGCAGCTTTGCGCCCAGGCCCGTAAGCGTGAAGAAGCGAGAGCCGGAGACCTTTGCGCCCCTGGGCAGATCGATGATGCCCAGGCGCTCACCCAGGTTCCAGTGGGGCAGCGGCTCAAAGCTGTAGTCGGACGGCTCTCCCCACGTGCGAATCACGCGATTGCCGGTCTCGTCCTCCCCCACAGGCACGTCCGCGAGGGGAAGATTGGGCAGCTTCAGAAGCTCCTCCTCCAGGCTGGCCTCGGTCTCCTTGACATGGGTCTCCAGGGTCTTTATGCGGTCCCCCGTCTGGCGCATCTCCTCCAGGAGATGGGCCGGCCTCTCGGACATGCGGCCTATCTCCCGGCTGACCTGGTTGCGCCTGGCCCTCAGCTCGTCAGCCTCCGTCAGGTGGGAGCGGCGTTGCGCGTCCAGGGACAGGATGCCCTCAAGTGGGGCTTCCTCGCCCCTCTTGGCCAGCGCCGCCCTTATGGAGTCGGTATCATTGCGTATCTGCTCTATGCTGAGCATATCTTCACGCCTCCCTCATGTGGGAGCCTACCTGTCTCTGAGTTGTGGGAATAGTATAACCTCTCGGATGGACTCCTGCCCCGTCAGCAGCATGGTCAGCCTGTCGATTCCGATGCCAAGCCCGCCCGTCGGCGGCATGCCGTGCTCCAGGGCCAGCAGGTAGTCCTCGTCCAGCCGGTCAAGGTCCTCATCCACCGTGCCGCGCATAGCCTCCTGCTCCAGAAAGCGCCTGCGCTGCTCGTCCGGGTCGTTCAGCTCCGTGAAGGAGTTGGCGATCTCCATGCCTGCGGCAAAGCCCTCGAAGCGCTCAACGATGGTGGGGTCGTCCGCCCTCTGCTTGGCAAGGGGCGACATGTCGATGGGGTAGTCCACGAGGAAGGTCGGCTGGATGAGCTGCGGCTCCACGCAGGCTGACACCAGCTTGTCGATGAGCCGCCCGCGGCTGTTCCGGCCGTCCGATACGATGCCGAGGCTCTTCATTCGCTCCTCAAGGGAGGCGGCGTCCGGGTAGTCCTGGAAGTCGATGCCTGTGCGGGCAAGCACCTCCTCCCTCAATGAGGCTCTGCGCCAGGGCGGCGTGAAGTCGATTACGTTGCCGCCGTACTGCACCTGCGCGCTGCCCATCACCTCCTGCGCTGCGAAGCAGACCATCTCCTCCACCATTGACATCACGTGGTTGTAGTCCACGTAGGCCTCGTAGCTCTCAAGGAGGGTGAACTCCGGGTTGTGGTCCTGGTCTATGCCCTCGTTGCGAAACACCTTGCCTATCTCGTACACCCTGTCCAGCCCGCCGACTATGAGGCGCTTGAGATACAGCTCTGTTGCAATGCGAAGGAAGAGGTCGCGGTCCAGGGCGTTGTGATGCGTGGCGAAGGGCTGGGCCATTGCGCCCGCGGCAACCGGCACCAGCACAGGAGTCTCCACCTCTATGAATCCCCGTCCGTCCATGAAACGGCGGATGGCGGAGACGATGCGGCTGCGGGCCTGGAAGTTCCGCTTGGCGTCCTGGTTGGTGATGAGGTCCAGGTACCTCTGCCTGTGGCGGGTCTCCACGTCCGAAAGGCCGTGCCACTTCTCAGGCAGGGGGCGCATGGCCTTGGACAGGAAGGAGACCTCGTGGGCCTCCAGGGTTATCTCGCCACTCCGTGTGAGGAAGAGCGGGCCCTGCGCGCCAAGGAAGTCGCCCAGGTCAAGGTCGCGGACAAGCTCGTACCCTTCACCGAGGACATCCCTTCTGAGATGGACCTGGATCTGGCCTGAGCCGTCCTGGAGGTCGATGAAGGAAGCCCTGCCCATGCCCCGCATGGCCATGATGCGGCCGCTCAGTGAGACGGGGGCCGTGCGGGTCTCGCCGCCCTCGCCCGTCTCCTCAGCCCTAAAAAAAGCTACCGCCTCCTCAATGGTGTGGGTGCGGCGGTAGCGGTGTGGGTAGGGTTCGATGCCTCTGTCCCTGAGCCGCTGGAATTTCTCTCGACGGCTCAGGAGCAGGTCTCCGCCTCTTTTTTCCATAGCGATGTGATGTGTCGGGTTCAGGGTCAGTTTATGCTTGAAATAGTCAGGGTCACGGTGCCGGCGGGGGTCTCCACCTTCACCTCTTCGCCGACCTTCTTGTTCAGGAGAGCCTTGCCCACGGGTGACTCGTTGGATATGCGGCCCTGGCCCGGGTCCGCCTCCGCGCTGCCCACGATGGTGTACTCCTCCTCGGAGTCGTTCTGGTTGAGGACGGTGACGTGGGCCCCAAGCTGCACCTTGTCAGAGTGGGCGGCCTCGTCTCCAATCATTATGGCGTTGTCGATGATGCGCTCCAGGGTGAGGATGCGCCCCTCGACGAAGGCCTGCTCGTTCTTGGAGTCGTCGTACTCCGCGTTGTCCACCGTACCGCCGATCTCCTTGGCCTTCTGAATGCGGTCGGCCACGTCAGCGCGTTTTACCGAACGGAGATGCTCAAGCTCAGCCTCCAGCTTGGTGAGACCTTCCTTTGTGAGATAGCTACCCTTCTGCGGCACGTGTCACCCTCCACAAAACGAAAAAACCGAGAGTAGACCCCTTTCGGCATCCCTCAGTTGGCATACATTGTATAGCTACTGAGTTGGGATGTAAAGCTGTTTGATGAAGTTCAGGGCATCTAATGAGATTACTTGCACGCCGCGGTTGTGGCAAGGGGCGCAAGGGAGTAGGATGTAAGTGCGATGCTTCCCGGAGTCCGGCCATGACCAAGGTTACGGAAACGTTCGACAACGGCAGGCCCGTCGTCATCTGCGACTTCTCGCCTCCCAGGGGCAGCGACGCGGCGCTGCTGTCCGGGGCGCAGTCGGTCTCCCCCGACTTCTTCAGCGTGGCCTATAGCCCGGGCAAGGCGGTGAGGCTCGACCCTGTCGTCGCCGCACACGCCGTTAGGCAGCAGACGGGTAGGGACGTCATCTTCACCATGGCTACCAGGGACATGAACAGGCTGGCCATGCAGAACCACCTGCTGGGAGCCGACCTGCTGGGCCTGGAGAACGTCATAGTGGTTGGCGGGGACAACTTCACGCCGAGAGATTTGGCCGTGGTCAAGGACGTGAGGGACTTCCGACCCACCGAGCTTGTGGCGTCCATCCAGGCCATGAACCAGGGGTTGGACTACCGGGGCCTGAAGCTGAGAGCGCCCACCGACTTCTGCGTCGGGGCGACGATGGACCTGGGCCGGGAGACCCAAAGGGAGGTCAGGCTAACCCGGGCCAAGGTGTCCGCCGGCGCAGACTTCTTCATCACCCAGCCCATATACGAGGTCGAGCGTGTACAGAGGTTTCTGGACGCCTACGAGGCCGCCGCAGGCGAGCCTCTCGCGGCGCCGGTCTTCTGGGGATTGCAAGTCCTGGACGCAACGGGTCTGGTGTTCGGGGACGTGCCGCAGGTCGTCAGGGAGGAGCTGGATGGAGGAAGGGACGGGGTGGAGATTGCGGTAGAGCTGCTCCACAGGTTCCTTGAGGCGGGCATGAACGGCATCTATCTTGTGCCGCCCATATTCCGGGGCGGACTGCGGGACTACGAGGCCGCCCAGAGGGTGATTGACGCCCTTGGGGTGTGAGTGAGAGCGTCAGTCGGACCGGCCGCCTTTGACATAGCGGCCCATCCGCGCTAGCATTAAGTCATACTACTGGTGAGGATGTTGCATGGCTACTATTGAGGAGCGCGTCAGCCGTCTGGAGGGGGCTTACGAACATCTGGCAACCAAGGCAGACGTTGTCGGGTTAAGAGCCGACATGGCCAGAATGGAAAGTCGGCTGCTCAGGTGGATGGTGGGTACCATAGTTACTGGCATGGCTACCTCGGCTTCAATAGCCTTTCTAATATACAGAATCCTGGGGGACTAGCCGCCCATCTCTCCCGCCTCGTACATGACGGCCGAGGCCATGACCAGGCCCGCCGTCTCGCCGCGCAGGATGCGCCGGCCCAGGCTCACCATCGTGACCCCGGCGTCCCTCGCCTGCTCCACCTCCTCCGGGTCGAATCCGCCCTCCGGCCCCACGAACAGGCTGATCCCCTCATCGCGTATCCTGCCCATGTTCGCCAGGACAGCCTCCCGGAAGCCGGTCCTCGCAACGCCGTTGCCGGCGCCCCGGCCGCCCGGTTCGCCCTCCCACGCCATGAGCCGGACTCCCTGGGCCGAGGTCACGGCTTGCTGCCACGTCATAAGCGGCCCCAGATGGGGGACAAGGGAGCGTTCGCACTGCTCCGCCGCCTCAGTGATTATCTTGCGCCATCGGGGGAACCTGCGGTCAGAGTAGGTCCTGGGCGCGCGGACCACGCTCCTCCGGCAGAGCACCGGCGCAAAGGCCGCAATCCCGATCTCGGTCCCCTTCTGCAGGACCGTCTCCAGCTTGTCGCTCTTGAGCACGCCCTGGTACAGGGTCACGAGGACGCTGGGGTCGCCCGTCCCTCGCCGCTTCTCGATGACTTCTCCCTCCAGCGTCTTTGGGGTCACCGAATCAAGGCGCACCACGTACTCCAGCCCGGTGTTGTCCAGCAGCACAATGGGGTCTCCGGGCCGCATGCGCAGCACCCGGGCCACCTGCCGGGCGATTGGGCCGTCAACGATTGCCCCCTTGTCGCCAATGCACTCAGGCTCCACGAAAAAGCGGTGCATTCCTACTCGCGTCCCCTCTGCGCTACGATGACCGCCCAGTCTCCATCGCGTCCGGTTCGGAGGATGCTGCACCCCTCCTCCGCCAGGCGGCTCTCCACCTCCGGTGCTCGCTCCGCCATTATGCCGGACAGCGCAAGGGCGCCCCCCGGGGCTGCCTGCGCAACGAGATCGGACGCCATCTCCAGGATTATTTTCGTGTATATGTTGGCGACCACAATGTCGAAGGAGCCGCGGGTGGCCTTGTGGGACGCAAGCGGTCGGCGGCTGACCTTGATGGCCGATTGCAGGCCGTTGGCCCGGACGTTGGCGCGGGCGGCCTTGATGGCTATGGGGTCGATGTCAAGGGCCAGAACGCTCTCCGCGCCGAGCTTGGCGGCCGCTATGGCGAGGATGCCGGAACCTGTCCCCACGTCCAACGTCCTTGCGCCGGGGGCCACCAGCCTCTCCAGCTCCAGCAGGCACATGTGGGTCGTCGGGTGATGCCCCGTGCCGAACGCCATCCCCGGGTCCATATCGACCACAATCTCCCCGTCTCCGGCTTCGTACTCCAGCCACGTGGGGCGCACCACAATGCGGCCCACCTGCAGCGCCGTGAAGTGGCTTTTCCACGCCTCCATCCACTCCCCCTCCTCCATGACGCGCTCCTCCAGGGGAGAGAGGTCGCAGAGGCGGGCGATGAGGTCAACGGCGACGCGGATCTGCTCCTTGCGGTCGGCTGTGGTGGCGTCCACCGGCAGATAGGATCTGAGGGTGGCAGTGGGATGGTCCGGCTCCGGCTCGCCCTCGTCCGGGTTGAAGCCCCCTTCCTGCTCCACGGCCACGCCGCCGTAGCCGTATCGCTGGAATATCACGGATAGAGGCTCAACGTACTCCGAAGGGGCCGTGAGGCTAAGTTCCAGCCACTTCATGGTCAGGAAGCCCTATGAGTCCTTCCCAAGGGCGCCCTTGATCTTGTCGAACCAGCCCCTCTCTTCCCTGGAGCCGTTGCCCAGGGTCAGGGAGAGCTCCTGAAGCAGCTGGCGCTGGTGCTCGTCCAGGGACTTGGGCGTGACGACGTTCACCGTCACAAGGTGGTCACCCCTCCTGCCCTTGGACGAGTACGGCACGCCCTTGCCCTTGATGCGGAACACCGTGCCGGACTGGGTGCCTTCGGGGATGCGGAGGACTTCCGGCTCAGTCAGGGTGGGCACCTCGAGTTCGTCTCCCAGGGCTGCCTGGGCGAAGTTGATAGGCAGTTCGTAGAGGATGTCGTAGTCGCGGCGCTCGAAAATCTCGTGGGGCTGCACGCGAAGGGCGATGTACAGGTTGCCAGCCGGACCGCCGTTGCTGCCGGCGTCCCCCTCCCTTGTCAGGCGCACCTGTGTGCCGTCCTCAACACCCGACGGGATGTTCACGTTCATCTTCCGGCGGCGTCGCTCGCGGCCGGAGCCGCGGCACTGGGAGCAGGGGTTTGTGATGATCTTGCCTTCGCCGTCGCACAGGGTGCAGGGTCCTACCTGGGAGAACTGCCCGAAGATGCTGCGCTGCACCCGTCTGACCTGCCCCGTCCCGTTGCAGTGCTGGCAGCTCTCGGCGGAGCTTCCCGGCTCGCTGGCGTTCCCGCTGCAACGGCCGCACAGCTCGACGCGGGACACGTCAATCTCCTTCTCCACTCCGAACACCGCCTCCTCGAAGGAGAGGGTGAGGTGGGTCTGGAGATCGTTGCCGGGCATGGGCGCTCTGCGGCCGCTAGCCCCGAATCCGCCGAAGAAGGCGTCGAAGATATCGCCGAATCCGCCGAATGTCTCCGCGCCGTCGAAGCCGCGGCCACCGCCACCGTTGCCGGCTCCCACTCCGGCGTGACCAAAGCGGTCGTAGCGGGCGCGCTTCTGCGGGTCGCTCAGCACCTGGTAGGCGGCGTTGATCTCCTTGAACTTCTCCTGGGCCCCCGGGTCCTTGTTCCTGTCGGGGTGGTACTCCAGGGCCAGTTTGCGGAACTTGGTCCTGATCTCCTCCTGGGACGAGTTCCGGGAGGCGCCCAATACTTCGTAGTAGTCTCTCTGGGTTGTCATCTTCTCTGTCGGAACCCCGCGTTAGCCTATCCTACATTCTACCCTATGGCTCCACCAGAGCCAAGGGGCGGAGGTAATACCAGCGCTGGTCGCAATACCATTTCTTGCCCGCTCATGGTGAGCCGGTCGAACCATTTGAGCGGGTAGACTGCGGACATGGACGACACCGCTCATATACTTCGACAGGCTCAGTATGAGCGGTGTCGCGCCCCACATTCAACGCTGTAGATAGTACCCTGGCGCCGGTGGGCCGGGCGTCACCTGTCGAACGGGCCAATCCGGGCGTCGGCGGGAAGCAGGCGGTACTCCACGATTCTGTAGTCGCCGCTAAGCCTTCTGAGGCCGTTCTCGCCGGTTGTCCATTCCGTGTTCCGGTATAGCAGGGGACTGTCGATCACGTACTCGTAGCCGCGTATGACCGTCTGCTTGATTGACTTCTGGTCGGGCGCGAGGCCCATGGACTCCTTCTGGGAGGTGCTGAAATGGCCTACGTTGATAGAGTAGGTGGTCTCACTCTCGTAGATGGCGGAGGGCCGTCCGTACCAACGGCCCGTGCCCACAAGTTCATACCCTGAACTCGCCAGACTGGCGGCGGTCTGCCAGAGGCCTACCACCCACCACGACAGCGACTCCTCATCTCCAACCGACTCCGTGACCTGGTCACCCGTGGCCGCCCAGGTAGCCACCTGCCGGCCGTCCTCCAAACGGGAATAGGACACCAGCTCCCCGTCGGTGTCCCGCACCACGGTTGTGTAAGTGGTGAATGCGTCGTCGTCACCCTGGGCCATCCACGTCTCTTCACGAGTGTGCTCCGGCGGTTTCCAGGGCAGGCCCAGGGCAGCCGGGTTTCGCTCCTCGTATCGAATGCTGCGGAGGTACAGGACCTGGCCGTCCGAGATGCCTTTCAGGATTCTCAGCCGCTCGTCCGCGGCCTGCCGGGTGGGCGTTGTGCTGACGGCGGCATCCGCGCCCGTACCGGCAAGGGACCAGAGCAGGGCGAGCGCGGCCAGCAGCACGACCCCACCGGCGCCAATCTGTGCCTTATTCATGGGAGTCTCGCCTCAGTAGCATCTGGTTTACCCTCTGCATCCATGAATCCATACGTCCTGCCTGCCTCTGCCACTGGAATGAATGCGTAACTCAGGCAAAATCTCACGCGCCGCAGAGGGTTGTCAATGCTTGCGACATTTTGGTAGTTGCCCTTGCACAATTGCAGCGATATTTCGGAGGCGATGCGATTCTCTCGGCATGACATCATCTTATGCTAAGGTCTCAGAAGGCATGTGATCTGCAGGTCTGAATCGTATCCCCAGGTAATGCTCATGCGGAACTCGGGCATAAAGTGCGCTGCCACAGCCGTATGCTACAATCCCGCCATGCGAGGCCGCATTACTATCGTCTGCGTTGTCCTCATATTGGCAGCCGTGGTTCTTCTGTGGCCGTCACAAGAGGAGAGACTGACTGCTGATGAGGAGCTGGAACGTCTTGTGGCCGGAATCACCGACGGGCAAACTCTGTATTTCCGCAGCGTGGAATACAAGCGCCCGGACCCTGACAAGATCCCGCTGGACTCACCCCTTTGGACGCCAGAGACCGTCCGGTCCGAGTACTGGTACGCCCAGGATTCGAACGGCGAGATTATCCTCTACACGGCCATCACCCGCGCCTTGGATGGCAGAATTGTTGGAGTGCACAGATTGGAGGACGGACAGATGGTCAGCTACTACCTGCTCACAGGCGCGCAGGTCTGGTTCTCCCAGGGGCCTGTCATCGGCGACAGCATCCCGGACTGGTTGAGACTCGTGTGGCCTTTGAAGGTAGGTGACTGGTACACCGAGGTTGAACCTGCATACTGGCAAGGGCAGCCCGTGGCGGTTTGGGAATCAAGGACAGCCACATTTACCGGGCCTCAGCTTGTATATGTCTACGAATACGTTGTGGACAGGCCGCTCCTTCGCCGCCAGGCCGTTTACGAAGAGGACGAGACCGGCGAGCGTACACTGATAGACGACTACCGAGTTGTGGAGTATCGCCTTCTGCCCAAGGCGGGTATTCCAGAGGTACAGGTAACACCCTGCGTGGAAGATATGGAGTCATTGCGAGCGTCGACATGCATAAGGCTTGGAATCCCTGACTGATGCCGGCTCGCGTCTCGTCTCGCAATTCATTGTCCCTCTTTGACGCAGGTGCTATAATGTGCCAGATATTTGGCTGGACAGGGAGAGACCGATTTGAGGTATTACGAGCTGATGATGGTGGTGCCCCCGATGGACGACGAGGTGCTGTCTGCAACCCTGGATCGTGTGAACAACGACATTGCGGAGCGCGGCGGTACGGTTGTACGACAACAGCGATGGGGGGGCTTGAGGCGTCTGGCCTATCCCATCAAAGATCACAATGAGGGCAACTACGTCCTCACTCACCTGGAGCTTGAACCGGAGAGAGCAGGCGAGCTTGAGGCCAACCTGCGAGTTTCCGAGAACGTTCTGCGGCATCTTCTGCTCAGGATAGACTCCATTCCTGAGGTCAAGGAGACGCCGCCACAGCCGGCCCCGGCGGCAGAGGAAGCCCCGGTCGATGTGGCCGCCGAGGCTCCGGCTGCGACCGAGGAGGCCCCGGCGGCGGAGGCCGCGGAGGTAGAAGCGCCGGCTGAGGCAGAGTCCACGGAGACGGCTGCTGCTGCTGAGGCGCCCGATGAGGAGCCTGTTGCGGCGGCAGAGGTTGAGGCCGTGGCAGAGACGGAAGAAGAGACCGCGCCTGAAGCCGAGGCCGAGCCTGCTGCAGCCGATGAAGCGCCCGAGGCAGAGGCTGCAGATGAGCCGGATAAGCAGGAAGGCTAAGGCGTTGGGCAGGGCGAGGGAGAGTTAGATGGCCAGCTTGAACAGGATAATGGTAATAGGCAACTTGGGGGGAGACCCGGAGATGCGTTACACTCCCAACGGCAATCCGGTGACTTCTTTCAGCGTAGCTACCAACAGAAGGTACACAGACTCCCAGGGAGAGAGGCACGAGGAGACGGAGTGGTTCAGAGTCGTTGCATGGAACCAGTTGGCGGAGTTGTGCAACCAGTATCTCAGCAGGGGAAGACGGGCCTACGTGGAAGGTCGGCTTCGCAGCAACAGGTGGGAGGGACAGGACGGCCAGCCCAGGTTTAGCAACGAGATCATGGCAGACAGAGTGCTTTTTCTGGACCGCGCCGGTGAAGGATCCGGTTCCACAGAGAGCGCTGGAGAAAGTCCATTTGACGAGGACTCCCTGCCATTCTAGGCGGGGCGCCCCGACAGAAGAACGAGGTTATAGTAAATGGCTAGCAGGTATAGGCAGGGAGGCCAGAGAAGGCGCGGGAGGCCCAGATTTTACTCCCGGCGCAAGGTGTGTTCGTTCTGCGTGGACCGCGCCACCAAAATAGATTACAAGGACCTGGGGAGGATTCGCCGTTACGTCTCGGAGAGGGCCAGGATGGAGCCGAGACGCAAGACTGGGACGTGCGCCAAATGCCAGAGGTCCCTTTCGACGGCCATCAAGCGGGCCCGGCATCTGGCCCTGCTCCCCTTTTCTCAGGGTCATCTTCGGGTTGGCAGGGAAGGCGCCTCCTAGTCCGGTTTGCGGACGCGGATGACGCGCTCAGGACATATCGCCCATAGTCTTGTGGGCGATTCCATTTAGTTCCAGGCAGGGAAACTGATATGGCGAGGCAGAGAGAAGCTATAACGATTCGCCCAAGCCAGAGGCGGCAGCAGTCCAAGTGGCAGAGGGAGCGCAGCAAGCAGCGGGCTATCATTTTTGCCGGCGTGATTGCGGTGATCTTCATCCTGGCCATTCCGGCCTGGGGCTACTGGTCAAACTTTGTTGTGCCGCCCAGAAGCGTGATTCTGCGCGTTGACGATACCAGGTACACACTTGGTTTCCTGACCAACTACATCAAGGGCCTTCAGGACCTGGGCGCACAGCCCAACCTCTCCGTGGAGCCCTTCAGGGTTCTTCAGCTTCTTGAGGAGAACGAGATTGTCAGGGCCGGAGCGCCCGGCCGGGGCGCGCGGGCTACCCCGGAGGAGATTGACGGCGAGGTCAGGGACAGGATCATCGGTAACTCCCCTGACCTGCAGAATGCGCCTCCAGACCAGATTGACAGGGAGTTTGCGGAAGAGTACGGACGCTACCTGCAGACGATCAACCTCACGGAGGATGAGCACCGCAAGCTCGTTCAGGCGGACCTGCTTCGGGAGGAGCTGACGGAGATTCTGGGCCAGGAGGTCCCCACCATAGGCAAGCAGGCCCTTATCTCGTGGATAGTGGTCTCAACCGAGAACTTTGAGCAGGTCAGCGAGATCTCGGAGAGGCTGGACGCCGGAGAGGACTTCGCAGTTCTTGCGGAGGAGTTTTCGGCAGACCGTACCACAGCAGTGGAGGGAGGCGAGCTGGGCTGGGTCCCGGAGCTGGCCTACCCGCCTCTGGACGAGACCATCTTCAGTCTTCAACCCGGGGAGACCAGCGACGGGGTGAACCTGGGCGAACTCACCTACTTCATCAAGGTGTCGGACGTGGACGACGCCAGGACCATTGAGACGGAAATGCGGGAACGCCTGAAGAACGTTGCCTACCAGCAGTGGATATTCCAGGAGCGGGGGAACCACCGGATAGAGGTCTGCTTCGGAGGCGGGTCCGCCGGCGGCGAGTGCGACTGGCAGTACGACTGGCTGATCAAGCAGGTGCGCGAGGCGCAGACCTCTCAGCCCCAGGGCTCCGGCGGCTGATAGGGGGCAGTGTGAACCCCAACAAAAAGGCCATGAACGTGGGGCTGATGGGCCTGGGAGTGGTCGGCGGTGGAGTGTTCCACACCCTGACCCGGAAGGACAACCCCATCTCAAGGCAGGCCGGCATTCCCATCAACGTCAGCCGCGTCCTTGTGAGGGACCTGGACAAGGCCAGGCCGGAGGGCGCTCCAAGGGACATTCTTACCACCAACCCCGCGGACATTCTGGACGACCCGGACGTGGACGTGGTCGTAGAGGTTATGGGAGGCGAGCAGCCGGCCCTGGACTACATGACTGCCGCCCTCCAGGGCGGCAAGTCGGTTGTAACGGCCAACAAAGAGGTAATGGCGAAGCACGGCCCTGCCCTGCTGTCCCTCGCCTCAAGCAAGGGGGCGCAGCTCCTGTTCGAGGCCAGCGTGGGCGGCGGCATCCCGATCCTCAGGCCCTTGATGAAGGACCTGAGGGCCAACGAGATCAGGGCGGTGCGCGCAATCATAAACGGCACCACCAACTACATCATCACCCAGATGACCCACGAGGACGTGGACTTTCCCCAGGCGCTGCGTGAAGCCCAGGAGCTTGGATACGCAGAGGCCGACCCCACCAATGACGTGGAGGGTTTCGATGCGGCGTACAAGCTGACCATACTGGCCTCCCTGGCCTTTCAGACCAAGGTCGGCCACGAGAGCGTCTACCGGGAAGGCATCTCACGCCTGACGGTCAACGACTTCCGCTACGCTCGTGAGCTTGGGTACGCCGTGAAGCTCATGGCCATCGCCAAGAGGGAGGGCGCCGAGGTGGAGGCCAGGGTGCATCCCGTCCTCATTCCCCAGGAGACGCCCCTTGCCAAGGTGGATGGGGTGTTCAACGCAGTGGAGATGGAGGGAGACCTGGTAGGCAGCGTGCTCTTCCACGGACGGGGCGCAGGCGCAATGCCCACCACCAGCGCAGTCCTGGGCGACGTCCTGGAGATAGCGTGGGGCATGAGCGGCTCCACAGCGCCCGCTTCGACCGTACCCCTGGACAATGAGACAACCCATCGCTCCATATCGGACCTTGTGACCCGCTACTACATCCGAATCACGGCCCAGGACAGGTCCGGGGTGCTGGCGCAGATGGCGGCCATCCTGGGCAATCTCCAGATAAGCATAGCATCGGTCATCCAGAAGGAGGCCGACCCCCAAGCCCAGACGGCTGAGTTGGTCATCACAACCCACCCGTCCCGGGAGAGGGACGTCCAGCAGGCCCTGCAGGAGCTTGAGAAGCTGGACGTGGTGAAGGAGATAGGGAACTTCCTTCGGGTTGAAGAGTAGGACTGAGGGGGAAGGACTGCGCATGGGAGAAGGGGTAATGCGGCGCTACAGGGAGTTTCTGGAGATAACTCCCGATACCCCTATGCTCAGCATGGGGGAGGGCAGCACGCCCCTGGTGAAGTCGAGGTATCTGGGCAGCGCGCTTGGCTGCGAAGAACTCTATTTCAAGCTGGAGGGCTGCAACCCCACAGGCTCCTTCAAGGACCGGGGCATGGTGATGGCGGTGGCAAAGGCGATTGAGGGCGGCAGCACGGCGATTATGTGCGCCTCCACCGGCAACACCAGCGCATCGGCGGCGGCGTACGGGGCCTACTGCGGTCTCACAACCATCGTGCTTGTGCCCAAGGGCGACGTGGCGGCGGGCAAGATGGCCCAGGCCCAGGCCTTTGGCGCGCGCATCATGGTGGTCGGCGGCACCTTCGACCAGGCGCTCAACACGGTGCTCACCTTTACCAAGGACCACCCCGTGACCCTGGTAAACTCGGTCAACCCGTACCGGCTGGAGGGCCAGAAGACGGCGGCCTTTGAGGTGGTGGACGACCTGGGCGACGCGCCGGACTACCTCTTTGTCCCCGTAGGAAACGCCGGCAACATCACGGCCTACTGGCGGGGGTTCAAGGAGTACCACGACGCCGGAAAAGCGGAAACGAGGCCGAAGATGATGGGCTTCCAGGCGGATGGCGCGGCCCCCATTGTGAGACAGCAGCCGGTGGCGGAGCCTCACACAATCGCCTCTGCCATCAGGATTGGCAACCCCGCCAGCTGGAAGGAGGCCCTGAAGGCCCGGGACGAGTCCGGGGGCGTCATTGACGCCGTAACAGACGAGCGGATCCTCGACGCGTACAGGCTGCTTGCGGGCAGGGAGGGGATATTCGGGGAGCCGGCCTCGGCCGCGTCCGTTGCGGGACTGATGAAGCTGAGCGAGCAGGGAGTGGACTTCAGCGGAAAGCGGATCGTCTGCGTCATAACCGGATCGGGCCTCAAGGACCCAATCGTAGCCACACAGCACACCGACGCTTTCATCCAGGAGCTGTCGCTGGAGATGGAGGAGATGGAGTTGACGCTGACGGGAGTGCTGCGCGAGTCGGAGAGCCTGGAGCGGAGCGTGCAGGGCTGAACAACCCGGCCCGGCCCATTGGACGGAGAGGAGCCCGGGATCAGGAGTGATAATGGCCTATTCGTACAGCGTTGAGAGCTTTGACCGGATAGAATCGGAGTGGGAGAGCCTCCTGGGGAACAGCGTCTCCAACACCATCTTCCTCACCCCCTACTGGCAGAGGACGTGGTGGGAGAGCGTCAGGCCCGATGGACAGGAGTTGAGGGTCCTCAGGTTCAAGGACGATGACACCACCATCGGGATTGCTCCCCTGGCAGTGCGGGACGGCGTGCTGAGCTTCCTGGGCAGCACCGACCTGTGGGATATCCACGACTTTGTTGTGATGAAGGGCCGCGAGGACGCGTTCTTTCAGGCCTTCGCTGGATACCTGGAGGACGAGGACTGGACTGAGTTCAGGATGGAGTCGGTCCTGGAGGACTCGCCAACCCTGGACGGGATGCTCGGCCTGGCGGAGGCCAGGGGCTACCGGACGGACCAGGGAGTCGAGGGGCAGCTGCTGGGAGTCGATCTTCCCGGGACATGGGACGAGTACCTCGCAAGCCTGAGGAAGAAGGACCGCCACGAGCTGCGCCGCAAGCTGCGCAAGCTCAGCGGAGAGGTCGACTTCAATATCGAGCAGCTGACGGACGTCGACAGCATATCCGCGTCCATTGACGATTTCCTGAGTCTCATGGCCCAGAGCCGGGAGGAGAAATCGGAGTTTCTCACGGAGGAGCGAGGGGACTTCTTCAGGGAAGTGCTCATGGAGATGGCCCGTCGTGGATACCTCAGCCTCTCCTTCCTGGAGGTGGAGGGAGTCAGGACCGCCGCCACGGTCTGCTTCGACTACAACAACGTTCTGTCGCTATACAACAGCGGCCACAATCTGGAGTACGCCAACCTGGGCACGAGCTTCCTCCTCAAGGCCCTGTGCATAAAGAGCGCCATCTGCGATGGGAGGGCGTATTTCGACATGCTCCGGGGCACTGAGCAGTACAAGTACCACCTGGGAGCCAAGGGAAAGCAGCTGCATTACCTCTCCCTGTACCGGTAGTGAGGCCGCGCATGGCAGCGGCGGCTCCGGACGGGGTGGTCCCGGGAGTCCTGGGCCATAGCATGAACACAACCTCCACTGACCGGCCAGTCCGGCGGGTTGCCATTGTCAGCGTCCACGGCAGCCCCATCGCCAGGCTTGGCAGCAGGGACACCGGCGGGATGAATGTCTACGTCCGCCAGGTGGCCCAGGAGTTGTCGGCCAGAGGGGTGTACGCGGACATCTACACCCGGGCCCACGAGCCGGACGCCCCGCAGATTGTGGACCTCGCGGAGAGAGCCAGGGTCATTCTCATCAAGGCCGGGCCCCTCGCCCTCCAGAAGGAGGATCTGCCCGGCGCACTCCCGGAGTTCGTGAGGGGCCTCCTGGAGTTCGCCAGTCAGCACAAGCTTTCCTACGACGTCATCCACTCCCACTACTGGCTTTCCGGCCGGGTGGGAAACGTCCTCTCGCGCCACTGGCGCGCGCCCCACGTCGCCACGTTCCACACGCTGGCCGAGGTCAAGCTGCGCGCTCGGGCTGGGGAGCGCGAGCCGGAGGCCCGGGCTGAGGGCGAGCGCAGGGTAATCGCATCCGCGGACCGGATTGTGGCCTTCAGCGAGCACGAAAGAGACGCAATCTCCCGCCTCTACGACGCCGGCAGAGACAACATTGCGGTCATACCCTGCGGAGTGGACGTGGACCGCTTTAGGCCGGTGGACGCAGTGGAGGCCAGGGGGCAATTGGGGTTTGGCGACAGCAAGGTCGTCCTGTACGTGGGCCGCATTGAGCCACTCAAAGGCATAGACATTCTCCTGAAGGCCGTGGCCCAGCTGGGCCAGGCGGAGAGCGTTAGGACCCTCATTGTCGGCGGCGACTCTGAGGGCGACCGGGAGGTTGAGCGTCTCAAGTCCCTGGCGGACGAGCTTGGAATCTCGCCCCGGGTCAGCTTTGTGGGGAGGGTGGAGCAGCAGGAGCTTCCGGTGTACTACAGCGCCGCGGACGTTTGCGTTGTCCCCTCCTACTACGAGAGCTTCGGGCTGGTCGCGCTTGAGTCTATGGCCTGCGGCACGCCGGTCGTCGCTTCCAGGGTTGGAGGGCTGCCCACCATAGTCAAGGACGGCGTCACCGGCTACCTGGTGCCCTGGCGGTGCCCTGAGCCCTTCGCCGACAGGCTGGATATTCTCCTGAGCAGCGCCGTTGTGAACAGGGGCATGGGGCAGGCGGCCCGGAGCCGGGCGCTGACGATGGGATGGTCGGCGGTGGCCGACAGGCTGCTCTCCCTGTATGAGTCCCTGGTGTCCCCGGAAGGCTCACAGCCCGATGATTGACCTGCACTGCCACATCCTGCCCGGCCTGGACGATGGCCCGCTCCGAATGGATGAGTCGGTCGAGATGGCGATGGCGGCCTACCGGGACGGGACGCGGGTGATTGCGGCCACGCCCCACAACCGGGACGTGGTGCAGAGGGCGTCTGTGATCGCTGCAAGGGACCTAGTGTCAAGGCTGAAACGGGAGCTGAAGAAACGCTCCGTGCCCCTCACGGTGCTTTTTGGCATGGAAAACCACCTGGAGATGGACACGATTGAGCAGGTTGACATGGGCGGAGCCTGGCCGATAGAAGGCACGTGCTTCATCCTGATTGAGCTGCCATTCGAGATATACCCCTTCCATACGCAGGAGACGTTGCAGAAGCTGATGGCCCTGGGCCTGCGGCCTGTAATCGTGCACCCTGAGCGGAACATTCCCATTCAGCGCAACCCCCGGCTCCTGGCTGACCTGGTCGCCGGAGGCGCGCTGTCGCAGGTGACGGCAGGGAGTCTCACCGGCGCCTATGGCGAGACTGTACAGGGGGTCTCGGAGGAGCTGCTGCGCCGGGGTCTCGCCCACATACTGGCGTCCGACGGTCACGCCGCCCGGGGAGAGCGTGCGCCGCTTCTCTCTGCGGGCGTGGAGGCCGCCGCGAGGCTGGTGGGTATGCCGGCCGCCCGGCGCATGGTGGAAGACCTTCCCAGGGCCATCATACAGGGCAGTTACTCATGAGCGGAGGCGCCGTGGATGTCCTCCGGGAGGCCCTGAGGACACTTGGTTCAGAGATCAGGCCATGCAAAGGAACCGCACAAGCCTGAGGCAGAGGGTGGGCACCGGCTCAATGAGTCTCAGGACCAGGTAGACCAGATAGGCCGCGCCCAGCCCAATGAGCGCTCCCCCTACCACGTCCAGAGGGTAGAATACCCCGGCGTAGACCCTGGCAAAGCCGTAGATCAAGGCGACCGCGAACATTGCCGCGCCTATCTTCCTGTTGGCCATCCAGACGCCCGTAGCCATGGCGACTGTGATAGCAATGGGGTTGGCTGGAAACGACGAGTCGGTTGGGGGGTAGAAGAGCAGGCTGACCTCGTGGGAGTCGAAGGGGCGGGGCCGGAAGTAGAAGGCGTTGATCGTCTTCACAATAGCGTTGGCTATGCCCACGCCTATGCCGGCCACCATGACGCCCCGTTGGTGCAACTCCCTCATCTCCTGGCCGCGCCACCCGAACCACAGCCCCAGCAGGATTGTGGAGAACACAACGGGTATCAGGTAGTCGCTGACTATCCACTGGACAACCCTGTCCAGCAGTGGAAGCGAGCCTACCCCATTGTTCAGCCAGAGGAATATCTCTGCGTCTGCTTGCGATACAGCTTCCATAGCGCGCTCAGATTATTGCAAAGAGCCTGCAGGAACGTGGTCTCGCTGAGGGATGGCAGGCCGTCCTGCGTCTCAACGGCGGGCGACTCGCTCCGGGCTCCCCTGTCGTTGCGACGGTTGGCGAGGGACGTCACGAGGAATGTGAAGAGCAGGGCAAAGAAACCTCCCAGCACGAACAGGCCGAACTGCGTCGTGCCTGCGAGTCCGCCGTTGGTGTCCGGCATGTTGCGGCCTCCCGTATGGAAGAACCACACCAGCGAACCCAGGACCAGCGCAATCCCCAGCCCGGCGCTCAGCCGCCGGTTGCTGAAGAACTGCAGCCCATTGAGTCCGCTGTAGGCCGCAGCCGCCTGGACCGCGCCGCTACAGAGCAAGAATACTAGAAGCAGGTACTCTTGATGGAACGTCAACTCGTCGCTCCGGGCGCTTCAGGCAATTAGTCGGTCTTTGCTCAAGCGCCCACTCGCCTGTGGCTTGCGCGTATTGGGAACAGACTTGAACATTGCTGGCCGGCTCCGCGTCTAGGACACAGTCTGGGCTACGGCAGTGGGCACGGGCGTGCACCAGTGGAGGTACTTGGACATCCTGCCTCTGATAACGTCGAAGTAGATGTTCTGCAGCTCCCGTGTGATTGGACCGAGCTGGCCGTTGCCTATATCGTGGTTGTCTATACGACCCACCGGTGTAAGGTGAGCCGCCGTGCCAGTCAGGAAGCACTCGTCGGCGGTGTAGAGCTCGCTGCGCCGGACGCTTCGCTCCTCGGTCTCCAGGCCAAGCTCATTCTTCGCCAGCTGCATGACGGCCTGCCTTGTGATGCCGCCCAGGATGTTGTCCGAGATGGCCGGGGTCACCAGCTTACCGTCGTTCACAATGAAAATATTCTCTCCCGCGCCCTCGGAGACGTAGCCTTCGTTGGTCAGCAGGATCGCCTCGTCGAAGCCCGCCAGGGTCGCCTCGGTCTTTGCCAGGACGCTGTTGACGTACAGGCCGGCGATCTTGACGCGCGGGGGAATCATCGTGTCCTCCATGCGCCGCCAGGAGGAGGTGCAGCAATTCGCCGCCGTCTCCAGGTCCAGGTACGCGCCGAAGGCTATGGTGAAGATCACCAGGGAGTCCGACAGATCCTGGAGCTTCAGGTTTGCTATCCTCTCTTCACCCTTGAAGGCCAGGGGGCGGATGTAGATGTCCTGCTCGTACCCGCACCGCGCCACCAGGTCCGTCGTAATGTCCGTGAGCTCATCGGCGGTGTACGGGACGTTGATGCGCATCACCTTGCAGCCCTGCAGGAAGCGCACGTAGTGCTCCCTTGGGCGGAATACGTACATCTTCTCCTGCTCGGGATTCCAGTTGCCTCTGATGCCCTCGAAAATGGCGGTGCCGTAGTGAAGGGCGTGGGTCATTACCCCAACCTTGGCCTCCGACAGGGGCATGAAATCACCGTTCATGAAGGCGTACGTCATCTTGGGGGCTCCTTTTCCGAAAGCTGAGAGGAATTATATACGTGGCGCAAATTCAAGGCAATCCCTCCCTGGGCGAGGGGCGAGTTCAGATGCGATACGGACGCCATTGAGAATCGAGCCGTGCGCCGGGGGCGAATGCGGCGTCTACTGCTTGGCCGCCTCCAGGCATGGAGGGCATGGGCCACGGGCCCACCAGGCGTCGCGGTAGAAGAAGGGCGTCTGCCAGTGGTCCCCGTCCTTGTAGGGGCGGCGCTCCGTGCGACCGCACACGGGGCAGTAGTTGACGATGATGTCTTCCGGCTGAGGGGTGTCCGACTGTTCAGTTGCCATTGGCGCTTCACTACCGACGCCCTTACTTTAGGCTGTGGGTTGATGGATGTCAACCTTGAATCGAATGGCCGCGGTGTGAGAGGAACGCCCGGCAATTGACTTTGCAGGCGGATTGCCTTACCCTTTAGCCAAGCTCAGGGTCCGAATGGCCCGGGCCGATAAAGAGTCCAGCGGGAGCTTGGGAATGTCAGGCTGAGAGGCCCCGGCGCACCGGGGCGACCGTCGGAACCTGAACTGGGTAATTCCAGCGAAGGGAAAACGGGCCGGAACCCGCCTTCATTCGCCTCTCTCCGAACTCCCCTCGCACTCACTGGCCCCGGTCCGTCAGTAGATCCCAGCAGCGTCATTGCAGGCGCAAAAACATCACAAAGGAGTGACCAGATATGCCAGACCTGATTTACGAGAAGCATCCGGATGAGCACTACGCAACCTTCACCATGAACCGGCCGGAGCGGCTGAACGCCCTGGGCGGGCAGATGGGCCGGGACCTGGACGAGGCGCTGCGAGATTTCAACAGCGACAACTCCATGTTCGCGGGCATAGTCACCGGCAACGGGCGGGCCTTCTGCGCCGGCGCGGACCTCAAGGAGATGACCGAGCGCAACGCCAGGGCCGCCGAGATCCGGGCTAAGGTGGAGGCCGGCGAGATGACCGAAGAGGACGCCAGGCGGGAGCTCAACCCCCCCGGCGGAGGCGGCGGTGGGCTGGGCGTATTCTCGACGTCCCCCAAGCCCATCATCGCGGCGGTCAATGGCCTTGCCATTGGCGGCGGCTGCGAGCGCTCCATGGACTGCGACATCCGCATCGCTTCCACGGAGGCCTACTTCGGGCTTTACGAAGTGCAGCGCGGCATCATGGCCGGATTCGCGGTGCATCACGGCGCGCGCGTCATGCCCTTCGGCGAGCTTTGCTACCTGCTGTACAGCGCCAGGCCGCTGAGCGCCCAGGACGCCTATCGAATCGGCTTTGTCCACGAGGTTGTGGAGCCTGACCAGCTCATGCCCAGGGCTATTGAGATGGCCCAGGACATCGGCAGGAACGCGCCTCTGGCGGTCCAGGGCAGCAAGCAGATTGTCCAGTTCTGGCGGCAGTTCGCCATGACCCAGTCCCAGCAGCTTGGCGCAAACGTGGGTCGCTGGGTGCTCAACTCCGAGGACGCCAAGGAAGGCCCCAGGGCCTTCGCCGAGAAGCGCGCCCCCAACTGGCAGGGCAAGTAGCCGCCGGCCGGGCTGACTCTCGGTAGGAGAGGATAGCTTAGCTTAGGAAGACCACCGCGCTCCAATCCAGCGTCGGGCCAAACGACGCCGGATTGGAGCGTGTGGCGCAGGCGGCGAATCGGGTCGCGGGCTGCACACCAGGGATAGGGAGATGGGTACAGGTCGATGTCTGACAACCTCGTAATTGCAGGAAAAGAGTTCAAATCGCGTCTCATTCTGGGGACTGGAAGGTATCGCACCATGGAGGACATGGTCGCGGCCGTGGAGGCCTCCGGCACGGAGATGATCACGGTCGCGCTCCGACGCCTTGACCTGGACGATCCCGACAAGAAGACCATTCTGGACTACATCGACTGGAGCAAGTACCAGATTCTGCCCAACACGGCAGGCTGCCGCACGGCGGACGAGGCCCTGACCATCGCTCGGCTGGCCCGGGCAATGGGCCTGTCCAACTGGATCAAGCTGGAGGTGCAGCCGGACGCCCGCTACCTCCTGCCGGACCCGGTGGGCACCCTGGAGGCGGCCAGGACCCTCGTCGACGAGGGTTTCGTCGTTCTGCCGTACATCCACGCAGACCCCGTCCTGGCCCTCAAGCTGGAGGAGGCGGGCTGCGCTACGGTCATGCCCCTTGGGTCGGCCATAGGCTCCGGCCGGGGCATACACACCGCGGAGGAGATCCAGATCATCATCGAGCAGGCAACCGTCCCCGTAGTGGTCGATGCCGGCCTTGGCGTCCCGTCGGACGCGTCCCAGGCGATGGAGATGGGTGCCGACGCCGTGCTGGTAAACACGGCCATCGCCCAGGCGGAAGACCCAACGCTGATGGCGGACGCCTTCCGCGAGGGGGTGTCCGGAGGGCGCAAGGCCTTCCGGGCCGGACGCATCGCCAGGGCGGCCTACGCCTCTGCCAGCAGCCCCGTGGAGGGCGTTGTGGGGCGGGGCTAGCCGCACGTGAGAGCAATGCGCCCCCTGCCGTTCCCCTGCCTGTGCCTGGTGACGGACAGGAGCATGTGCCCGCCGGGTTCCCTGGAGGACAGAGTTGCGGCTGCCGTCACAGGCGGCGTGGACATGGTGCAGCTTCGAGAGAAGGACCTGCCCGCCGGGGAGATGCTGGAACTGGCCCGTCGGCTGCGCTCCATCACCGACGGCAAAGCCATCCTGGTGGTCAACGACCGTCTGGACGTGGCCCTGGCTGCGGGCGCAGACGGCGTTCACCTTCCCGAGGCGTCACCTTCGGTAGCTGACGCCAAGGGAATTGCGCCTTCCGGCTTCCTCGTTGGAAAGTCGGTGCACGGCCTCCCCGCCGCGACTCTGGCGTCGGACGAGGGCGCCGACTACCTGGTACTTGGCACCATATTCCCGACTGACTCCAAGCCCGGCGCGGACACGGGAGGCGTCCAGCGCGTGGCGGAGGTCGCCGGCCGGGTGACTGCTCCGGTCATCGCCATCGGAGGCGTTGACGCACGGAACGCGGCCTCGGTGATTGAGGCGGGCGCGCGGGGTGTCGCCGTAGTCAGCGCAATTCTCGGCGCGCCGGACCCGGAGTGGGCCGCCCGCAAGCTCAAGCGAGCGATGCTGTCCGCCGTGGAGTCAGGGCCGGTGCAATCAGTCAACATATAGTGGCAAGCGCAATGATTACTCTGACCGTCAACGGCAAACCTCGCGAGCTGGACGGGCCGACGCCCCTTCTGGAGTTGCTGCGCTCCAGCGGAGTCAACATTCAGTTCGTGGCTGTGTGCTACAACGGCGAGGTACTGGACAGGGAGCAGTTCCCCAAAATCACACTGGACAACGGAGACGAGGTCGAAGTTGTCAGGCCAGTTGGAGGCGGGTAGAGGCATGACATCCAACGGACGCGTGATAGTCGTAGGTGGGGGAGTCATTGGGTGCTCCATTGCGTACCACTTGGCGGGCGAGGGTGTGGCGGTCACGGTTGTGGAGCGAGGCAAGGTTGGGGGAGCGGCCTCCGGCGTGGCGGCCGGCATGGTCGCGGCCCTCTCGGAGTCCATCCCCGCAGGCCCCACCCTTGACCTAGCGCTGATGGGTCGCTCCTACCTGCTGGAAATGCTGCCTCAGCTCCAGGAGGAGTCTGGCATAGACGTCGAGTACATCCCGTCCGGGATACTGCACCTCGCCTTCACCGGAGAGGAGGAGGCCGCCCTGAAAGCTCGGCTGGAGGCGCTGGCGCCCCTGGATATGGGCGTCTGCTGGCTGTCTCCCGAAGAGGCCCGCAGTGTAGAGCCGGGCATCGGTCAAGGCGTCAGGGGCGCTCTCCACTCGCCGCAGGAGGGACACCTGAACAGCCGCCGTTTGGTGAGGGCCTTTGCCCAGGGAGCCGCCAGGCGGGGAGCCACCTTTCTCCAGGACACCGAGGTCGCCGGTCTTGTGTCGTCCGGGGACCGGATTACGGGCGTCAGGCTGCCCTCCGGCGACCTGGAGGGCGACTGCGTTGTGCTGGCCCCGGGCGCATGGGCGGGCCAGTACGGCGACTGGCTTGGACTGGACATCCCGGTAAGGCCGGTGCGCGGTCAGATTATGGCTGCTCGAATACTGCCGGCCCCCATTACAATGGGCGTGTGGCGCGGGATGACCTACCTTGTGCCCAAGGCCGACGGCTCAATCGTCATGGGCACGACGCAGGAGGAGGCGGGATTCCGGGACAAGGCCACCCTGGAAGGCATAGCCGGCATTCTCGCGGGCGTGATTGAGCTTGTGCCGGGGGTCGCAGGCGCGGAGCTTCACAAGATATGGGCGGGACTACGCCCCGGCTCGCCGGACGGATCTCCGATACTGGGGCCTGCCCCGGGTTGGCGCGGGGCGCTGCTGGCCGCGGGCCACTACAGGAACGGCATACTCATGAGCGCGGCCACCGGCAAGCTGATGACCGACTACATCGTCAGGGGAGAGGAGCAGCCCCTGCTGCCCTTCTCACTCTCTCGCTTCTCCGACTGAGGGAGACCTCTGTGCAGCTACGGCGGCATCCTGGAGGCAATACGTTTGTCGTCATTCCGGCGGAAGCCGGGACCTATCTCCTTCTTTATCGGACGCCCTAGACCCTTGCATCCGCAGGGGTGACAAAGAGGGCGCGCGCTTCCCGACCATTCCTGCGCAGGCAGGAATCCAGGGGTGGTGGGGCATGGACTCCCGCCCCCGTATCGCGGTGCGGGTCAAGCTTCGCGGGAGTGGTAGGGTCTCCTGAGACGTCTACCGGGCCTTCAAGTCATCGGAGATGGTCCTGATCCTGTCCACCAGCGCCGGCAGTATCTGGCCGGACGGCCCCCGCAAGACCAGCTCGCACATGCGGGTCAGGGGCGTGTCGTCGGTGTTTATCTCTATGAGGGTTGCGCCGCGCATCGCGGCCTCCTGGGGGAAGGCCGCCGCCGGATAGACCACGGCGGAGGTGCCGATGATGACCATGCAGTCGCACTGGATCGACTCGCGGTAGCAGACGTTGAGCACGTCCCGGGGAATCGGCTCGCCGAAGGCCACGCCATCGCCCTTGATGAGGTCGCCGCACTCCGGGCACTTGGGCGGCAGGTTGTTGATGTCGATTGCGAAGTCCTCCCGCATCCACCGCAGGTTGCACCCGATGCACCGCACCTTGTTCCGGTTGCCGTGAATCTCGGCTACCCTCCGGTTTCCCGCGTCCAGGTGAAGCCCGTCCACGTTCTGGGTGATGATGTATTTCAGAACGTCCATCTCCTCCAGGTCCACAAGGGCGTAGTGGCCGGGATTGGGCCGGGCACTCTCAATTGCCTCGCGGAACTCCGCCCTTGGGCCCTCTTCCTCCGGCGGGTTCAGGTTGTTCTTCCAGTGGGCAACGGGGTCCTCCAGGAACCGCTGGTATCCCCTGTTGTCCGGCTCCCCCACGCGTGTCCACAGGCCGCCCGCGCCCCGGAAGGGCGGTATTCCGCTCTCGACGGACATGCCCGCGCCGACCATTGCCACAAGGTAGCGGCTGCTCAGGATCCTCTTGGCTGCGTCATCAATCGACTTTTCCAGCTTGTCATCAGGCGAGGTCATCGGCTGCCTCCCGAATAGTAGTCCCATCGCAGAGGTTTCCCGGGTGCGAACATCTTACCACAACCTCAACGCCATACGCCCGGGCAGCGGGCACTCTATACGTGTTGGTAACGCCAGAGTTGGTTGGAGCGCAACTCCCTTCCCGCTCATGGTGAGCCTGTCGAACCACTTGAGCGGGAAGACTGTGGAAATGTCTGACACCGCTCATTTACTTCGACATGCTCAGTATGAGCGGTGTAGCGCGCCACAACCCCAAGGACTGTAGAGAATACCCGGCAGAAGGCTCAGGCCGGCCTGACGACGCCGTTCTCCACACGGTAGATTTGGGCCGCGTCAAGGCGCTGCTTGCCCACGCGCTCCAGGTCCGTGGTGGAGATGAAGGCCTGCTGGCTTTTGGAGACGTACTCCAGCAGCCGCTGGCGGCGGGATGCGTCCAGCTCCGACAGAACGTCGTCCAGGAGAAGGATCGGGGACTCGCGACGCTCCCTCTCCAGCAGCGTCCCCTCGGCCAGCCTCAGGGTGAGAGCCACGGTGCGGGCCTGTCCCCGGGACGAGTAGGTGGCCGCCTCCATGCCTCGCAGCAGCAGCCTGACGTCGTCCCTGTGGGGGCCACATTGGGACGCCCCCAGGGAGATTTCCCTGTCCCGGCATTCCTCAAGCGCGCCCTGGAACGCGCGCACAATGCCCTCGTCCTCGATGCCATCCAGGGGAACGCTGGAAGCGTAGTCGGCGGACAGCTCCTCATCGTTCCCGGTCAGCTGCCGGTGGAGGTCCTCCATCAGCGCTCTCAGATTCCGCACCACCTGGCGACGCTTCGCAGTTATCAGCGCGCCCTCCTTCACCAGTGACTCGTCCCAGAAGTCCAGCTCTCCGGCCCCGGCCCTTCCGTCTCGCAGGAGCCTCAGGAGGTGGTTCCGCTGGTAGACCACCCTCTGGTACCTCTGAAGCGCGCGGAGGTAGGCCTGGTCCATCTGGGAGATGAGGATGTCCAGGAAGCGGCGTCTGCCTGCGGGCGGCCCTGCAACAAGCTGGATGTCGTCGGCGTCGAAGAGGACGCCGTTGACCGCTCCCACCAGGTCCGCGGCCGGCCGCGGGATGCCGTTGACCCTGATCTCCTTGCGAAGTTGGGGCGGACTGCCCTCGCTTTCGGGAGCCACAAGCCGCATGTCCACCATGACTCGCACCCTGTCCTGGCCCCGCTGGACGACGCTTGAGACCTGGGCGTGGTCCGCGTCCTCGACGGCCGTCTTGCTTATGGCCTCCCTGTCGCTGGTGGCGCGGTAGGCCTTTGCCAGGCACAGCAGGTACACGGCCTCCAGGAGATTGGACTTTCCCTGGGCGTTGTCGCCGTAGAAGACCAGCGGGCCCGGGGGCAGGTCCATATCCAGTCGGTGGTAGTTGCGGAAGTTGATGAGGCTCAGGTGTGAGACGTACAAGGGGAGTTCTCTGGGCGCCCGTTCTGACTTGGGGCAATTATAGCAGTAAGTGCGATCCTTCGATCGTCCGCTATCGACTTGAGCGTTCCCGGGCAGAGAGCTTCAACGCGTGCGCCAAATGTCGCCCAAACTGGGCCGCGTTCAGGTTGACAGATGCGAGTCGTTCGGCCAGAATGTAAGCAAACGATTACTTGCATATCCGGCAGGCTGCACGCATGACCAGACAGAAGACACTGGTGCGCCAGCACCAGATAATTGAAGCGGCGAGAGACCTCATTGCCACCAAGGGAATGGACGGCGTGACCATAGACGCCATCGCCGAGGGGGTGGGGCTGACCGAGGGCGCCATCTACCGCCATTTCACCAGCAAGCACCAGATACTTTCGTTGCTGGTGGACGATATCGAGAGCAACCTGCTGGACACGGTCAGATCGGCCCAGGGCGATGGCGATTCAGCCGTGAAAAGCCTGGAGCGCATACTTGAAGCGCACCTGAGCGATGTGGAGAGCCGCCGGGCAGTGTCCTTCGTCGTGATTGCGGAGGCCGTGGGCTTCGACGGCACGAGGCTCTCCCACAGGGTTGCGCTAATGTTCACTCACTACCTGGAGCTAATCCAGGCAGTCCTTGATCGGGGCATCAGGGAAGGCAGCGTCAGGCCGGACATCAACGTGAACGCAGCGGCGACCACGTTCTTCGGCCTGATTCAGAGCGCGGCCACTCTCTGGGCCCTGAACGGATACTCGGGCCGGCTGGCCGAATTTCGCTCCCAGATGTGGGACATCTACAAAACGGGAATAGTCAGTTCAAACTGAGTCCCTCTGTTTGCCCGTTGGGAGATGCAGTCGCGGATGGCGACTTCACCCCGGCGGAGCGTATATCCCGGCATACGGCCTGGCGCGAGGACTGGGAATCGCTGGCGACGCGTCTCCCGGAAGAGACGGCCTAGAGACCTGGCAAAGAGACCTGGCAAGGAGATAGACTATGAGCACAGACGGCACGTCAATGACCAACGGACACGATGCCCCGGCCGGCGGGGACCGCATTTCCGTGAGGTCTCTCTGGAAGGTGTTTGGAAAGAACCCGATGTCGGTCATGACCCCTGAGTACGCCGACAAGACCAAGGCGGAGATACAGGAGGAGACCGGGTGCGTGGTTGCCCTGCAGGACGTCAACTTCGACGTATCCCTTGGAGAGACCTTCGTGGTCATGGGCCTTTCTGGAAGCGGCAAGTCCACCCTCATTCGCTGTCTCATACGGCTGATCGAGCCAACAAGCGGGGAGATCAGGGTCGACGGCGAGGACGTCCTGAGGTACAGCGGCCGCGAGCTGACCCAGTTTCGCCGGCAGAAGATCGCAATGGTCTTCCAGCACTTTGGCCTGCTGCCCCATAGGAAGATCATCGACAACGCGGCGTGGGGGCTGGAGGTGCAGGGCATGGACAAGAACAGCCGCTACGAGCGCGCCAGGGAGGTGCTGGAGGTGGTGGGCCTCAAGGGTTGGGAGGACGCCTTCGCCGGGGAGCTGAGCGGTGGAATGCAGCAGCGAGTCGGTCTCGCCAGGGCCCTGGCGGTGGACCCTGAGATACTTCTTATGGACGAGCCCTTCAGCGCCCTGGACCCGCTGATCCGCCGCGAGATGCAGGATGAGCTGGTTGACCTGCAGAAGCGGCTTCACAAGACCATCGTGTTCATCACCCACGACCTGAACGAGGCGCTGAAGCTGGGAGACCGCATAGCCATTATGCGCGACGGAATGATAATTCAGCTGGCCAGTCCTGAAGAGATTGTGGAGAACCCTGCCGACGCCTACGTCCAGGACTTCATCCGCGACATTTCCAAGACCCAGGTGCTTGGCGCGGGCAGCATAATGCAGCAGCCCAAGACCTCATTCCAGGGGTCGGAGAGCCCCTCGGTCGCCTTGAGGTCCATGCAGGCCGGAGACGAGGTCTACGCATTCGTGCTGGGCGAGGCCAGGAAGCTCCTTGGCGTCGTGAGCCTGAGCCAGGTTTCGCAGGCCGCGAACAACGGCGACGCGCTCCTCCAGGACCTGGACATGCCGGTGACCGCCATGTGCCCAACGGTGGCCCCCGACACCTCCATCGACGAGCTGATACCTCTGGCCGCGCAGACGGAGTGCCCCATCGCAGTCGTTAACGACGACGGGAGGCTGATGGGCGTGATTCCCAGGACAGCGCTCCTGGCCAGCCTGGCCGAAAACCAGTCGTCCCAGGGCAGGGAGGAGGCCTACGCCGGAGCCTAGGCTAGGATTCGTCAATCGGCCAATCTCCGTTCCAAGGGACTTTCAGGAGGCAGAAATGGATATACCGCAGTCTATAAGAGCCATACCCGTTGGCGGCAGCGCTATGGAGACCGTACGCAGACGGGCTATTCCGATACTGGCGGCCGTGGCGCTGGCGGTCATGCTCTGGGACCTCTACAACCACAGGGCCACGGAAGATGCGCCCGCCATTACGGTCTTCTTCCCAAGGCTGTACATGTGGCTGTTTGGGGCATTTGCCGTAGCCCTGGTGTGGGGAACGCTGAAGGCCATTCACACGCCCGCATTGCGCGCGGTCGCAGGCCTTGGGCTGCTGGCGGTTGCGGTTCTTGTTGTTATTGGGACGCCGGACTCATTCCCGTTCTACGCCCCCGGCCAGGACCAGCACGAGATAGAGGGCCAGCGGGTGAGGGAGATTGATGATCTCTCTGTAGACCTGCTTGGGGCGGAGGTCAGGCCTGCATCCCTGGACAACAAGGTTGACGATGTGGTGCACTGGATGGTTACGAACTGGAAGGGGTTCTTCCGCGGCGTCACTGAATACTTGCTCAACATAATGGTGCCCATGAACAGGGCCCTCCAGCAGATGCCGATGTGGCTATTCATCACCGTATCGGCTCTGGCGGCCTGGCGCGTGAGCGGCTACAAGATCGCGGTTGTAACCGTTATTGGGCTGCTCTTTGTCGGCATATTTGACCTGTGGCCGGAGGCCATGCTCACCGTGACTGTCGTAGCCACCGCAACATTCCTATCCATAGTTACCGCCATTCCGGTTGGTATACTCATGGCCAAGAGCGATAGAGTGGAAGGGCTGGTCCGCCCCGTGTTGGACATGATGCAGACAATGCCCAGCTTTGTATACCTGATTCCGGCCATTTTCTTCCTGGGAATCGGCCTCGTGCCCGCGGTCATGGCGACTATGATCTACGCCGTGCCGCCTGCCATCCGCCTGACCAACCTGGGAATACGCCTGGTGTCGCCGGAGCTCATTGAGGCCGCGAGGGCCTTTGGCACAACGCCGATGCAGCTTCTGCTGAAGATACAGCTGCCCCTGGCCCGCCCGACCATCATGGCCGGCGTCAACCAGACGATAATGATGGCCCTTGCAATGGTGGTGGTGGCCGCCCTGGTGGGCGCGGGTGGACTGGGAGCGGAGGTCTACGCAGGCATCCAGCAGCTTGAGTTTGGCCGCGGCCTGATGGGAGGACTTGCCATAGTGGTGCTGGCCGTCATTCTTGACCGGGTTACCCAGGGCATGGCCAGGGACCCCAGGGCGAGAAGAGAGTCCTGATACCACGTCGCCACAGAGGAGTGTAAAGCGGGACGCCCGGGGACAACTGCCCCGGGCGTCCCGCTTTTGGTTTCCTAAGTCGATGCGGTGATAGAAATGGGCAGCTGCTCTGCCTTGAGCCAAAGACTTCCACTCTTGATGCCGGCGTCTCTGGGTCAGGTTAGAGGAGCGGCAGACCAATGTGGCGCTGAACTGCTGGATGTCGTCGCCTGCGCACGCTTGATGGATACCTTGGCGTTTCTCTCCCTCTCATGGAGACCCTCCAATGACCTTAGTTGAAGCGCGCGCCTCCCGACCATTCCTGCGGAAGGAGACCTTTGAATAACCTCAGTTGGAGCGAGTTCTCTTCGTCACCCCTGCGAAAGCAGCAACTGTCTTAAGAGTCAAGGTTTTGCCGCCTTGGGTTGCCAGGGTTGGCCGGACTTAATCATGGAGTTGAGGATGACCAGTAGCTT
>DAOUKT010000026.1:0-39119 GCA_034421015.1 Dehalococcoidia bacterium | reverse complement strand
GAAGCAGGAATCCAGGTGGCCCGATATAGAAGGAAATAGATTCCCGCTTTCGCGGGAATGACGATAAACGTATTTCCTCTGGCATGCCGCCGCAGTTACGCAAAGGTCTCCTTTCGCGGGAATGACGATAAACGTACTTCATTGAGGATTCCGTCGCAGTTATTCAAGGGTCTCCGTAGTATGACAAGCGTTGCTGGAGCCGGCCACTGGGTCTGACAGCCAGCAAGCAGAATGACACAAACAGAAAGAGGGGCTTCTTACGAAGCCCCTCTTTCTGTTTAACGCCATCTCGTCATTCCTGCGGAAGCAGGAATCCAAACGTAAATGGGCAGAGTTCCCTAGACGCTCAGGTTTGTGGCCGTGGCCGGCGTGGGCGAGGGCCTCTCCTGGGTCCTGCTGATGCCGATCCTCCGGGCCAGCACAACCTTGGCGATGTTGGTGCTGCCTCCGGCGTGGTTCTGCCCCGCCCTGCTGCGGTGGTTGACCTCCTGCCGTCCGCCGTGGGGAGAGGAGGGATCGTGGGAGTTGAGCAGGGAGTACATCCCGTAAACGTCCCGGATCCGCCGCTCGTTGCGGAGGGTGGACTCGCGCCCGTGGACGTTGCCCACGCCGCTGTGCCAGCTGATCTCCTCGCGGCTCTGGTACATGGCGTACACCCGCTTCAGCAGCAGGCTCTGGACGTGGGACTCGATCACCGCCTCCGCAGTGGTCTGCTGGATGACCGGGTCGCCTCCGATGCCTGCGCGCTCGTGGCTGGCGTCCTTGACGTAGTCAATGAGGTTCTCAACGGGCGTGTCGGTCGGGAAGGCCCGCCCGCGGCCGCCGTGCTCCGACTCCATCGTCGTGCCGGCCACCTGCCAGCCCTGGTGGTCGCCGCCAATCAGGTGGTCGCCGGGAATGCGGACGTCGTTCAGGATGATGTTGTGCTGGTCGTGGCCGTTGAGCAGGTCCTGCTCCTTGATGGTCAGCCCGTCCAGTCCGGTCGAGCCGGTCTGAGGGTCCCAGTCCGGAACCGGGATGATGAAGTAGCCCAGGTTGCGATGGCGAGGGGCGTCCGGGTCGGTCCTCATGGGGCCCAGTAGGAATCCGGGCTTCCCACGACCGCTCACGAACACGTGCTCACCGGTGAGCAGCCAGTCGTCGCCGTCGCGTACGGCCGTGCCCTGGACGTTTGCCAGGTCTGCGCCGCCGTTGGGCTCAGTCAGCTTGTTCCAGCAGGTCTTCTCCGCCGTGAGAATGGGCACGAGGAACTTCTGCTTCTGCTCCTCCGTGGTCCAGACCAGGAGCGAGGGCAGGGTGTTGCCGGAGGTGAAGTTGCTGGGGACATTGGCCCGGTGCATCTCCTCTTCAATGATGGTCTCGTGGTCGCCCGTGAGGCCGCCGCCGCCGTACTCCTTGGGCAGCGTGGGATACAGCCAGCCGTGCTTGGCCATAGCCTTGTGGACCTCCCGCCACCTCTCGGCGAGCTCAAGGGTGAAGTCCCTGGGGTCTACCGGGTCCTTCAGGTCGGCAGGAACGTTCTCCTGCAGCCAGTTTCGCACTTCCAGGCGAAACTGTTCCTGCTCCTGTGTATACGGCAATGAGAAATCCATGTCCCCTCTCCTCCTTTGTTGTGCGGGAAACCCGCGCTGTTCCGCCCTCCCCCTACGATATTTCGTCGAAGTGGGCCAAGCCTGATGTGACCAGAATTGTATATTCGGCCTCGCGGAGTGTCAAGCAACGCCACTAGCTCTGGCGCCGGCCGCGAAGGCACGCCGCCGTTATCGCACATCCGAAGGCCAGGAACGGGAGTCCAATGCCCACGAAGACAAAGGGAGCAAAAAGCGTGGGCCATCCGGGAGGGTCGATTAGCCATATCAGCAGAGCGACGGCCAGCATTGCAAGAAAGATGGCCGATCCACCCTTGGCCCACGACCAGCAGTCGCTATCGTGCATGCACTCGACTATACCAGCCTGGCCGCAACGGAGCAAACGAGAGGCGTCACCCCGCCAGGTTCTACATCCCGGCCGGCTGTCAGCCCATCGCCCGCTTGACACCCCCGCAAAAGTCTATAGGCTATGAAAGGTCGGATACGATAGAGACGATGGGGGTGTAGCCTTGGATGACATAGAGCGTCTTCTGGAGGAGATTACAAACGCAAGCGGCCCCACCGGCTTCGAGGGGCCGGTCAGGGCGATAATGCAGCGAGAGATGTCTCCCATCTGCGATGAGATGGAGACCGACGGCATCGGTTCGCTTATATGCAGGCTGGGTGAAGGCGGCGACAGGCCCCGCGTGATGATGGCCGCCCACATGGACGAGGTGGGCCTGATGGTCAGGTTCATCACAGCGGAAGGCTACGTGAAGTTCCAGACTCTGGGCGGCTGGCTGGACCAGGCCCTCATCAACCAGCGCTGGGTCATTCAGACCAGGAACGGGCCCGTAATCGGCGTGTCCGGCATCAAGACCGTCCACGTCATGACCCCGGAGGCCCGGAACCAGATATTCAAGCGGGAGCAGATTTTCATCGACGTGGGCGCGACCGACAAGCAGGACGCCGAGGAGCGCCTGGGCATACGGCCGGGCGACCCCATCTCGCCGGACAGCAGCTTCACTCCCCTCACCGGCGGCAAGCTGTACATGGCAAAGGCCTGGGACGACCGAATCGGCCTTGCGACCATGATTGAGGTTATGAAACGCCTCAAGGCCGACCCGCCGCAGTGCGTGGTCTATTCCGTATCCACCGTGCAGGAAGAGGTGGGCCTGCGGGGCGCGCAGACCAGCAGCTACCACGTTGCCCCGGACATTGGCATCAACCTGGAGTCTGGTGTGGCCGGGGACTTCCCGGGCATGACACAGGACGAGTCCCAGGAGCGGCTGGGAAACGGCCCGGGCATCTTCCTCCACGACTCCTCAATGGTGCCCAACCTCAAGCTGCGGGACCTGATTGTGGACGTGGCCAAAGAGGAGGATATTCCGGTCCAGTTCGACGTGCTCAGCGGCTACGGCGAGGACGGAGCGGAGATGCAGCGCTCCCACAGCGGCGCGCCGGCCATCAACATATCGGTGCCCACTCGTTACCTCCACTGCCACTACGGGATAATCAGCCGTGACGACTTCGACCACGCGGTGGACCTGGTCACGGCCGTCATCAGGAAGCTGGACGCCGACACGGTGCGGCGGCTGAAGAGCTTCGACTAGGCGGACGCTTGACGAAGAGCTTTACGAGCAACGGTTGTGGATTCTTCTTCAGGTCACGGGGCAGCTTCATGGAGCAAGAACCTCGTCACGAACGAAATGGAGGCGGATTATACCGGGACGCTTCATAGCGTCGTCGAAGTAACAATCTACCGCTTCTTTGACGTTTCGGCGGAGATCCTCCAAGGTCTCACCCTCGGTATGGATTCCGTACCCCAGGGCGCTGGCGGAGTACCCGCCGTCCACTTCGTCCTCGCTGACTTCAAATATGATTTCAGAGATATTGCCGGACGTCATAACCCGCTCACCCCAACATCCAGCGGCCTTGGGCCTTTTGCATATATTCTCAGCCCGGGGACGGCATGGGAATGTTACACTTTGGCGCCTGGCCGGTCAAACAAGTACGCTCCCGGCCCGGTGAAGCAGGGCATAATTCAGACAAAAGGAAAACCCCGAAGCTGTTTGGTCTGAGACCAATCCCGGTGGACCAGCCGGGAACTTCGGGGCCCGGTGCCTGCTGGTATTCCGCAAACGGATACCAGAGCGCCTCTGTGTCCGTATCCGTCTACGCTACAGACACCTCACCAGAAGTCCGTCGTTGATCAGATAACAATATTGGATCACCTCCTTTCTCAGTGTACCCATACCATACACCCGTCCAGCCGCAATGTGCAAGAGCTTTCTTCCCTTCCTGCATTACCTCTTCGGTATTCTCTACAGGCGTTGGGTATGACGCGCGACACCGCTCATACTGAGCCCGTCGAAGTAACTGAGCGGTGTCACCCATGCCCACAGTCTTCCCGCTCAAATGGTTCGACAGGCTCACCATGAGCGGGAACGAAGTGGTCTTACCAACATCGTATTAGAGAATCTCCGTATTTTCGTCCGACGCTCCATCGTGTATACTCAACAGCTTATTCTTGCCGCGTCGTTATGAGGAGACAACTATGGAGAGAGGCAACGGTTCAGACCAGGCCAGCATGGACTACTCACTGAGATACAATCCGCCCGTGGACCCGGCAGTGGCAGAGCGCAACCTGAAAGAGATAAAGGGGGTGCTGGACGATATGGGCGTCGTCTTCCTCCTTGGCTCCGGGTCCTGCCTTGGAGCCGTGAGGGACGGGGCCTTCATCCCCTGGGACGACGACGTGGACCTTCTGACCGTTCTTGGCGTCAACGGCCTCACGGAGGAGAAGGTCGACGCCGCAGCATCCGCGTTGATGGGCAAGGGGTACTTCGTGGCGCAGGGTGACACTCCCAAGTCCAGGCTCAAGATGACCATCAAGGACCACGCTCGCATAAGCCTGGAGGCCCTGCGCATCATCGACGGCTGCGTCTACTCCTATCCGGGCATTGCGCTCCCGGCGGAGATGTTCACGAACCCCAGGGAGATCGACTTCCTGGGCGACAGGTTCAACGTGCCCAATCCCCCGGAGGAGTACCTGGCCCTGAAGTACGGAGCTGAGTGGATGGTACCGAAGAAGGCCGGCGCGTACGAGAAGGACGTTGTCGAAAAAATGCCCTCCGCCGAGCTTACCGGGCAACCGGCCTGGATAAGGGTGCTGGACTTGCAGGGGCAGCCTGTGCCCGATGCCGACGTGGCACTTGTGGGCGGCGGCCGCTCAAGCACAAACGCCCAGGGCTACGCTGAGATCATCCTGCCGGAGCCCAACTGGTATGCCCTGGTCGTCAGATTCGCCGGACACGAGCAGGTGCTGTACATGGAGGAGCTGGAGCCTGACAAGACCTACGTGTACCGGGCGGACTCGTTCGACCAGCGCCGGATGCTTGCAGGCGGCGAGGTCGGCACACTGGGCAACGTGCTGCTGCAGGAGTGAACCAGAGCCGGGTTCCCTAGACCAGCATATCCAGCAGGCCGTCCGGGAACAGAGACGCCCTTCCCTCCGTAAACTCCGAAAGCGAAACCCACTCCACCCGGAACGCCCTTCCTCCCTCGTCCCCCTGCATGGTGGACACCTCGTAAAGGGAGCTGTCCACCAGCTCCGCCGCGTATACGATGACCAGCTCGTGCTGCGGCGCGTTGAAGAGCGTGTAGAAGTTCTCAATGACGCCCAGGTATCTGGGGTCGGTTATCTCTACGCTGATCTCTTCCTGGAGCTCGCGCCTGATGGCCTGGCTGCTGTGCTCCCCGAAGTCGATCTCGCCACCCAGGGGCCGGTAGAAGACGCCCTTGCCCTCGGCGTAGCCCGGGGCCGCAAGGATGCGGTCGCCATGCCGGATGACGCAAATCGTCGACGCCCTGATGCGCCCTTCTTCCATAGACTACCGCCGCGTTCAAGGCCGGGCAGCGAGCGGCCGCGTGGGTCGGCATCGACCCCGCGCCGGTCTAGCCCTCGCCGACAGCCTCCTTCTGCACCATCTCGGCCACCTGCTTGAATACGTCGTAGGGCTGCGCGCCGGAGAAGAAGTAACGCCCCATGATGAAGGACGGAATGCCGCGGACGCCAATCTCAAGGGCCTCCTGGTACTGGGCCTGCGCCTGAGGAGTGTAGTAGCCGGAGTCCAGCCGCTCCTTCATCTCCTGGGGGTCCAGACCCACCTGCCTGCCAATGTCCTGAAGCACCGATACGTCGCCGAGGTTCACGCCCTCCTCCCAGAACGTCTTGTAGCACGCCTTGTGGAACGGTTCAAAGAGGTCCTTGTCCTTGGCGTACTCCGACGCCTCGAAGGAGAGGCGGGTGTTGGGAGTCATGGGCGCCCGCCGCATGACGAGCCCCGCCTCTGCGGCGGACTCGCCCAGATGCCCCGTGAGCAGGGAGCCGGGCTCCGCGCCGTCCCTGGGCTGGCGAACGATCCCCTCAGCCGGGGTGTCCGGCCGCAGGTAGAAGGTCTTGTATGTTATGTCCAGTGGGAAGTCCTGTTCCAATTGCTCGAGCCTGGCCAGGCCGACGTAGCACCACGGTCAGATGTAGTCGTACCAGACCGTTACGGGGATGATTCCGTTCTCGACGCCGTGTTCGGGTGTAGTCATGCCATCTCCTTTGGGGGCATTGCTCAGAGGAAGGGGACTTGCCCTGATGATTCGCCTCTACCGACGATGGGCCTATTCTAGCCTAACGGCGGCGTGATTGCCAGTTGCTGCCAAGGTGTGATTTATATCCATGAAGACATTATTGAGTTCTACAGGTTTGTTGACAACACTATCCGATAGTGCTAATATGCCATTGACTCAGTAGCTTTTGGTGGGATACGGCATCCAAGCTTGGTCCAAAAGTTTAACGGCAAGGAGGTGAAACATGAATATAGGGCATAGCGCTATTATGGCGAAGGGTGGCAAAGGCGGCAAGGGTGGCGGTGGTAAGAGCGGAGGCGGTGGCAGCAACCCCAACTATCCGAGCAGGACCGGGAATCCGTCCGGCCCCGGCCGGGGCAACGACAACAAGAAGTAACGCAGAATGAGCCTGGCAGTGTACCCGCCAGGCTCATTTAGTATCCCACCAAAGGTTACTGAACATGTCATTGGTAAGGAGGTCTCAATGGCCCCAATCCGGCCTCAAGACCACGCGTTTGCTTTTGATACTGCCGTCTTGGTTGAGCTACGACATAAGATAGGTCTAAACCAAGCAGGGTTGGCAGAGATCCTGGATGTGCCGGTAAACACACTGTCACGTTGGGAGCGTGGTAGCAACGTTCCAGACGCGAATGCTCTGGCCGCGCTGTTTTCGATTGCCAAGGAGCATGGTGTCACACCTGACTTTTTTAAGAGGAGGAGGACTACTATAGAAAATAAGCGCGATAGAGGATCCTTGGTCATCCAGTGGGACTATCGGAATGCCTCTATTCGTCACGATGACGTCAGAGTATTCTCCTCTGATTTGTGGGACTACATGCACTTTATATTTCGCGGAGTGGGAAATGTCAGGGCAGTAGCGTATGTGTCTGAGGTGGATCAGGATGTTGACAGCGCTTTGAAAAGAAAGGGGTTCGCAATAACACATAGTCTCTATAACTTGGACCGCGAGCTGATCGGCGCGGGGGAGGCCTATTTGGGGTTGTCTCTTGGTAGTGACCAAAATAGCAGAGACCCCTCTCAGATGATTTATGTGCTTGTTTCGAACGACGGAGGATACGCTGACTACCTGGGCAGACTGAAGAACGCAGGAGTTGAAGTGTTCGTATGCGGTACTTCAGATTGCAGCGAGCGGTTGATTAAAACGGTCGGGCCCGACCACTTTATCCCCTTCCAGCGTCCGTATTTTACGCGGAAGTGCTATCTAGTGGCAGTTAGACTGCTCGATAAACCTGTAACCAAAGGCGCATTCGGCAACCAGTGCAGAGTGGCTCTCGAAAATGATGGGTGGGAAGGAAGGAGTTATCAGAAGTTACTAGAAGATGCTGGGTTCAGTCTGAACCGTCCTTTCGCCAGCGCTTTGCAGCACATGAACACTATGGGCATCCTGCGGGTGCAACAGTCCGGAGACGACCCCAACCAAGTCACCTTAACTATTCCTAGAGATTAACTTACCAGACGGACTCATGTATGACCTATGTATGGGCGATTCTTGAATCGCCTCTACAAAGCACCCCATCCTCTCCGCCGTTTACACCGACCGCTTTCGGTGATAACCTCCAATCTATGCCCTCCCAACTGCCACGCGGGTCAGCGCCAGAGACGAAAGGCCGTCCTTGAGGAAGAAGATATTCTACGGCTGGTACATCGTGGCGGGCAGCGTCGCGATGAACTTCTACCTGTCCGTAGTGTTCTTCCAGGGCTTCCAGGTCTTCTTCCTCCCCATTCTCAACGAGTTCGGATGGACTCGCGCCCTCACCTCCGGGGCCTTCTCCCTGCGACAGCTGGAGTCCGGCCTGCTGGCCCCGGTCATCGGGTTCCTGGTCGACCGCTGGGGGCCCCGGGTCATCATCCTCCTTGGCGTAATAATTGGCGGCGCAGGGATGGTCCTGATGGCCTACATCGACTCGGTTTGGTCGTTCTACGTGGTGTTCATGCTGGCGTCCCTGGGCGTGAGCGGGGCCTCTCACGGGGTCTCCTGGTCGGTGGCCGTCGCCAACTGGTTCAGCCGCCTGCGGGGACGCGCCCTGGGCATAGCCATGCTCGGCCCCGTGGTTGGCGGGCCATTTGTCGTGACGGTCGCGGTGCTGGAGGAGTGGCTGGGGTGGCGCGTGGCCATACTGCTGCTGGGCGTTGGCGTCTGGGTTGTGGGAATCCCGTTGAGCCTGCTGGCTCGCTCAACCCCTGAAAGGTACGGCTACCTCCCGGACGGCGATACCCGGGGAGGCGAATACGACGATTCCGAACACGAGGAATTCGAGGGCATTGGCGTCCGGGAGGCGGTGCGGACGCGCAGCTTCTGGGTTATCACGGTGCTCTTCGGGGCGCAGTTCATAGGCATTAGCGGCCTCTTCGTACACCTCATCCCGCTGCTCCAGGACATCGACTACACCGCATCACAGGCCGCGGGCATCCTGGGACTGGTATTCCTGCTGAGCGGCATAGGGCGCATAGGCGCGGGGACCCTGGCGGACATGGCCGACTACCGGATCGTGATGTCAGGTCTCATAGCCTTCCAGGTTGTCGCTCTCGCTCTGCTGACCCTGGTCAACGGCCCCTCCGACTTCTGGCTGGTGGTCCTCTACTCCTTCCTCTTCGGGATCGGGTTCGGTGGAGCGATTCCCCTGAGGCCGTTCCTCATCATGCAGATATTCGGCTCCCGGGCCTTTGGCGCGCTCCAGGGGCTGGTCCAGGGCGGCGCAATCGGCGCGGGCATGGCGGGCCCCGTCTTCTACGGCTGGATCTTCGATACAAGAGAGTCCTACAACATAGCCATCTACGCCACCATCGCAATCACTGTGATCGCCATCCCGCTCCTCTTCCTACTCCCAAGACCGAGGCTGGTGGGGAGATGGTCCACGACCATGGTGAGACCCTGATCCCCAAAGGCGACTAGTAGCCCAGAGATAGCAGAGAGGGCCTCGTCTGAGGCCCTCTCTCTTTAGCTCAATCCTGACGGCTGAAGCCTAGCCGGCGCCGGTGGTAGACGGCGTGGGCGCAGGCCTCTCCTGGGTCCGGCTTATGCCGATGCGCCGCGCAAGCACCACCTTAGCGATGTTGGTGCTGCCTCCGGCGTGTCGCTGGCCGGCCGCCGAGCGCTGCCTGACCTCCTGCGCGCCGCCGAAGGGCGCGCCGGGCTCGTCCACGCCAAGGTAGGTGTACAGCCCCATGATGTCCCGCACCCGGCGGGCGTTGCGAAGACCCGACTCCCGGCTGTGGACGTTGGCCATGTTGCCCTCGTAACGTATCTCCTGCTTCGCCTGGTACATCCAGTGGGTGCGCTTGGCCAGCAGGCCCTGCACGTGGGACTCGATTACGGCGTCCATGGTCTCCTGCTGCAGCACCGGGTCGCTGCCCAGGGGGCCCTCGTCATTGCTGGAGTGCTTGACGAAGCTCAGCAGATCGTCCAGGGCCTCGTCACGAGGGAAGGCGCGGCCTCCGCCGCCGTGCTCGAACTCAAGGTGAGTCCCCAGCACCTGCCAGCCCTGGTGGTCGCCGCCGATGAGGTGGTCGCCGGACACTCGCACGTTGTCCATGAAGATGGCGCGCTTCCTGCCCTCCACCAGCAGGCCCATCTCCTTTATCTCCAGGCCCTCTGAGGGGATGTCAATGACGAAGTAACCCAGGTTCCGATGGCGAGGCGCGTCCGGGTCCGTCAGCAGCGGCCCAACCATCATCTCGGCGTCCTCGTAGCCTCCGATGAAGACGTTGGAGCCGTTGAGGATCCAGTCGTCGCCGTCGCGCACGGCCTTGCTCTGGTAGTCGGCGATATCCGCGCCGGAGTGGGGTTCCGTCAGCTTCTGCCAGGTCACCTTCTCGCCGGTCAGAAGAGGGCGGAGGTACTTCTGCTTCTGCTCCTCAGTGCCCCAGACCAGGAGCGTGGGGAAGATCTGGGTGCTGCTGAACCGGCGAACGGCCCTGGCCCGCGCGAACTCCTCGTCAATGATGGTCTCGTGGTCGCCGGTCAGCCCGCCGCCGCCGTACTCCTTGGGGTAGGTCGGCTCAAGCCATCCCTTCTGGGCCATCTCCTTGTGCTTCTCCCGCCAGAACCAGTACTGCTCAGCCGTGAAGTGCTTCTGGTCGACTGGCTCCCTCATGTTCTCAGGGACGTTCTCCTCAAGCCAGGCCCGCACCTCCTTGCGGAACTCCTCCTGCTCCGGTGTGTAGGGCAATGCAAAGTCCATCTTCTGCCTCCTCAGCTTGGTCTTCTTCGACGCATGGCTCTATGCGATCAATCATATTTGCAGCAATAGGAAGTGTCAAGGCAAGTCTCACGGCTTCCGCAGTACGATTTCGCGCCGCCTCCAGCCAGCGGCATCGCCGATTCCGTAGGGCCGTCTACAACGACCCTCAACCAGTCGAGGTCGCGGCCGGCATCTTCGGTGGCCGGGCCAGCAAGAGCAGTGGAATGACCAGGGCCGCGGCCGCCAGGATGATGTAAATCCCGATGACGTAGGAGCCGGTCATGTCGAAGACCAGGCCCATGAGGACCGGCCCCAGCATCCCTCCGAAGACCGACACGGTCTGGGTGAGGCCCTGTATCGCCCCGAAGCTGCCCGTGCCGAAGTAGGCGCTGATGATGTAGCCCCGCGCCGGTATCATCCCGCCGAACGCAATGCCCCAGAAGAGGGCGAAGGGGAGTATCTGCCAGTATTCGGTCACGTTGGCCATTATGGCAAAGGCGATCACCTGGCTGCCCATGATCCCGGCCATTACCACGCGGCTGTTCCACATGTCGAAGGCGAACCCGCCGCCCAGCCTGCCGATGGCGCTGAGAAGGGTGAACGCTCCCAGAACGGAGACGGCCTGCGCGGTGGAGAAGCCAATGCTCTCGAAGTAGGGTATCAGGTGGATGTTGAGGGCGTTGGTTCCCATTGTCTGCGCGCCAAAGACCAGGCTGAGGAGCCAGAAGGACGGAGTTGCCAGCGCCTGCTTGACGCCCATACTGCCCTCGGTGGACTCATCGCCGGTTGATCGTCTTGCGGGCTGCGCCTCGCCCTCTGCCGCGTCCTTTGCCGGCTCCGGCTTTTCCTCCTCCGGCGGGTCGCCGTCCGGGAGATAGCCGTAGTCTTGGGGCCTGCCTCTGAACACCATCGCAAGGGGCAGGTTGATCATCCAGACGGAGAGGCCAAGCATTATGAAGGCCGCCCTCCACCCGTAGGTCTGCACCAGCAGCACGGTGATGATGAGCATCGGCCCGCTGAATATCGCACCGCTGCCCCCAATGCCCAGGGCGCGGCCCCGCAGCCGCCTGAACCATTGGACGATGGCCCAGGTGCGGGGTATGCCCAGGGCCATGCTCTGGCCCAGGGCGACCAGGAGAATGGAGAAGTAGAACATGTAGATGTTCTGGAGGAAGCTGAGAGACATTATGCCCAGGCCGGTGATGAACGTGCCTATCACCATTATCTTTCGAGGCCCGTACTTGTCTACAAGGAAACCCTCGATGGGCGAGACTATGCTGCCCTCCAGCCGCTCCAGGGCGAATGCGCCGGACATGAGGGCGCGGCTCCACCCGAAGTGCATGGAGATGGGGGTGAAAAAGACCTGCTTGGCGTAGACCCAGACAACGCTGATCCAGAGGTGAATGCCCATGCCGGCCGCGACCATGTACCAGCCATAGAAGATACGGGGTCTGGCCCTGGCTCCCTGCTCAGCTTGCATACCCACCTCTGGTTAGGAGACTACAAAGTCGCCTCTGTTGTGTCAATAGCAGTGGCGCGATGAGAGAAACACAAGAGTCCTTCCCCTCCGGCCCGCCGTTGCGGTAAAGTGGAGGCGTTGCAGAGCCGGGACCTCTTGCACCCGCTTGCACCCGAAGGAGGGAGGAGAGTTGAACATTGAGTGCGTCAAGTACGTGCTGATGGCCCAGGACATGGATCGAGCCCTTGCCTTCTATAGAGACGTGGTAGGGCTGAAGCCCCGACTCTCCTCGCCTGCGTGGAGCGAGCTGACCTTTGGCGACGCCGTTGTCGCGCTGCACGGCGGAGGCGGCAACGAACAGCGCATGACGGGCATGAGTATTCAGGTGGAAGACCTCAACTCGGCCGTGCGGGAGATCGAGCGCGGCGGCGGTCTAGTCACACGCGAGCCGGAGGACAGACCGGGAGAGCCCATTCGCCTGGCCGAGGTTGTCGATACCGAGGGCAACCTCTTTGCCCTGACGGAGACGGTCGCCTAGCTAACGGATGGCGCTGAAGCGCGGCGCGCGTCCCCGTAGCTCACAGGCTGGGTATTCTCGGGGCGTCTTAGTAATGCCAACGCTGGCTGGAATACCACTCCTTTCCCGCTCATAGCCTGCCCCGTACTTGATACGGGGGTGAGCCTGTCGAACCATTTGAGCGGGAAGACTAAGGACGCACGGCTCCCGCTCGCGCCCTTCGACAAGCTCAGGGCGAGCGGTATCGTCCGGCAATACCAACACATGCCAGGAATACCACAGGCCGACGGCGATAGCGATTTGCCAAGTTTTGTATTATTATGAGTTGAACCAAGGACACCCCCACCTCTCACCAAGGCAGGCCGCGTCCGGGCCGTGCCCAAAGCGAGGTCAAGTGCAACAAACTCAAGAGCAAGCCTCCCAGAGGTCGCGTGCCAAACCCAGGATATTCTATGGGTGGTTCATCGTGGCTGCGGGGATGGGAATGCACCTGTGGGTCAGCATCTGCTGGGTCTACGGGATGCAGGTGTTCTTCACGCCCATAGTCCAGACTTTCGGATGGAGCCGCGCCATTGTCTCCGGCGCTTTCGGCCTCCAGCGCCTTGAGGGCAGCATCGTCGCCCCCATCGAGGGGTTCCTGGTAGACAAGTACGGGCCGCGCAAGATGGTGCTGGCCGGGGCCTTCATTATGGGCGCCTCCATAATGTACCTGAGCATTGTCAACTCCATCTTCATGTTCTACATCGCCGTTCTGCTGGTCTCCCTTGGCACCAGCGCAACCGGCACTCCCAGGAACTGGGCCATAGTCCAGTGGTTCCAGAGACAGCGGGGAAGGGCGCTGGGAATCGGGGCATCCGGGGCGATTCTGAGCGGCCCCATGCTGTTCGTCGTGGTGTGGCTGGTGGAGAGCTTTGGCTGGCGAGCGGCATTCGTTGTTCTTGGACTGGCGACCTGGTGCATCATGATTCCCCTCAGCCTGGTCTTCAGGTCCAGGCCGGCCCAATACGGATTGCGCCCCGACGGCGATACTGAGGAGGAGGCCGCAGCCTACGCCGCAACGTCAACGACTCGCCGCTCGACCATGGAGCAGCTGTCGGACGAGGAGAGCCTGACCGTCTTGCAGGCCCTGAGAACACCGGCGTTCTGGATACTCTCCATCATATTCGCGGCCGAGACTATGGGCGTCAGCGGGCTGATTGTCCACCTTATACCCTACCTGCTCTCCATCGAGTTCTCCAACACCCAGGCAGCGACGGTCCTGGCCTTCTTCACAGTCCTCAGCGTCTTCGGACGGCTGGGAGGAGGCTGGATTATGGACTACATCAGCGCGAGGCTGGTACTGGCAGGACTCCTTGGAATATTCGTCGGCGCATTTGTCCTGCTGGCCAACATGAGCGGGTTCCACTACTGGCAGGTGATCCTGTTTGCCCTGATGTACGGAACGGCCTTCGGCGGAATGATCCCGGCAAGGGGCGTGCTGGTCAGCAACTACTTCGGACCACGGAACTTCGGCGCGCTCCAGGGACTCACACGCAGCGTAACGGTCGTGTCTGGAATGCTGGGCCCAATAATGATGGGCATTGTCTTCGACATCACCGACAGCTACATGATCTCGCTCTACATACTCGCCGCGGTCAATGCGGTTGCGATGCCGCTGGCCATCATAGCCAGGCCGCCAAAGACGTAGGCAAACAGCGCGAGTATAGCAAGCACTTGCACCCAGTTATAATCTCGATGGAGCGCCGCGTGGGGCGGCAGATCGCGTGATACTACAACCCCGGAGTTGATATGGAGCCAATCTCGTTTGAAAAGTTCACCCTGAGCAACGGCCTTGACGTAATCCTGCACCAGGACGATTCGCTGCCCCTGGTGGCCGTGAACATCTGGTACCACGTGGGGTCCAAGGACGAATCGCCCGGCAAGACGGGCTACGCCCACCTCTTCGAGCACCTCATGTTCGAAGGCTCAAAGCACCACAACAGCAGCCACTTTGACCCCATCCTGCAGGTGGGCGGAACCCTGAACGGCTCCACCACGCCGGACCGCACCAACTACTGGGAGAACCTGCCCTCCAACTATCTGGAGCTTGCCCTCTGGCTGGAGTCGGACCGCATGGGCTATCTGCTGGACGCCCTTGACCAGGAGCGTCTGGACATCCAGCGGGACGTGGTGAAGAACGAGCGGCGACAGAGCTACGAGAACCGCCCCTACGGCGTTGCGTCCATCCGCCTGCAGGAGGCGCTCTACCCCCTGCCCCACCCTTACCACTGGCCCACCATCGGCTTTCACGAGGACCTGGACGTCGCCACCCTGGACGACGCCCGCTCCTTCTTCCAGCGCTTCTACACGCCCAACAACGCCAGTCTTGCCATAGCCGGGGACATCCGCCTTGATGAGACCCGTGAGATGGTCGAGAGGTACTTCGGCGATCTGCCGTCAGGCCCGGCCATCCCCCGCGCCCGGCGCGCCGACTCCTCTCTCCAGGGCCACGTCAACCTCACTCTCCACGACCGCGTGCTGCTGCCCCGCCTCTACCTGATGTGGCCCACCGTGCCCCGCTTTCACCCGGACGAGGCGCCACTGTCGGTCCTCTCCTCCATCCTGAGTGGCGGCAAGAGCTCGCGCATGTACCAGTCCCTGGTCTACGGAAGCCGCATCGCCCAGGGCGTCGGCGCGCATCACGGCTCGGCTGAGATAGCGGGCGAGTTCGCCATCGAAGCGACCGCGGCCGCAGGCCACACAGACGCGGAGATCGAAGAGGCCGTGCGGGCCGAGATCGAGCGCATTCGCAGAGAGCCCCCGTCCGATGAAGAGGTGACCAAGGCCAAGAACCGCGTGGAGTGGCGGGACGTGCGGATGATGGCGAGCATTGGCGGCTTTGGGGGCAGGGCCAACCGCCTCAACTCCTTCAACATCTTTGCCGGAGACCCGGACATGATCAACCGTGACCTGGACCGCTTCCTGGCCGTCCGGCCGGAGGACGTATCAAGGGTTGCCAGCGCATACCTGGGCGAAAGGCACGTCCAGATGGTGGTCATGCCTGAGCCGTCCCTGGGCCGCTCCCAAGCTATCATCGACAGGAGCGTCCAGCCCCAGCCAGCCGCGTCGCGCCCCTTCACGCCTCCCGCTCCCCGGCGACACCGCCTGGCCAACGGCCTTGAGGTGCTGGCGATGGAGAAGCGCGGCGTTCCGGCTGTGGCCTTCGGCCTGATACTCAAGACTGGCGCAGCCGGAGACCCCGTCGCTCTGCCGGGCGTGGCGTCGTTCACCACGTCCATGCTGCAGGAGGGCACCGCGACGCGCTCCAGCCGGCAGATCGCAGATGAGTTCGAGTCAATGGGCAGCCAGCTAACGACGGCCACCGGCCGTGAGCGCACGGTGCTGAACTCCGAGTCCCTGTCAAGGCAGTGGCCCTCCGCCCTGGAGATCATCGCAGACCTGGTGCAGAACCCCACCTTCCCGGAGGATGAGCTTGCCCGCATCCGGACGGAGCGGCTGACTGCCCAGCGCCGCATGAGGGACGACCCCACCGCCCTCGCAGGCCGGGTCTCGTCGCCGCTGCTCTACGGGCGGGAGACTCCCTACGGCCACCCCGTCAGCGGCACCGAGCAGTCCCTTGAGGCAATCTCCCGGGACGACATGATGAGCTACTTTGGCGGCAGCTTCGGGCCTGAGAACGCCACCCTCGTCGTGGTGGGTGACATCACGCTGGAGGACGCCGTGAAGCGCGCAGAGGAGCGCCTGGGCGGATGGCGGCAGAACGGCGCTGCCATCGACGGCGTCGACGGCGCGGCAAGCTCCGCTGACAACGGCCCCTCCAGTATCTACCTGCTGGACAAGCCTGGGGCCGCCCAGTCCGTAATACGCGCCGGTTTCGTCAGTGTGCCTCGGAGCCACCCCGACTACTACGCCCTGGTGCTGCTCAATCAGCTCTTTGGAGGCCAGTTCACCGCACGCCTGAACATGAACCTGCGCCAGGACAAGGGGTACAGCTACGGCTACCGCTCCTGGTTCGAGTGGCACAGGCAGTCGTCCCTGCTGCTGGCCGGCGGAGGCGTGGATACCAACGTGACCCGCGAGGCCGTTCAGGAGACGCTCAAGGAGTTTAACGACATCCGATCAGGCAGGCCGGTGACCGGAGAGGAGTTCGAAGCTGCCAAGGCCGCGCTCCTGCGCCAGTTCCCCGCCTCCTTCGAGACTCCGTGGCAGGCCATAGAGCAGATGGCCCAGCTGGTCTCCTTCGACCTGCCGGACGACTACTACCTCAGCCTCACCGAGAAAATCGAGAGCGTGTCACTGGACGACGTGCGGCGGGCGGCAGAGGAGCACATGCTGACCGACAGGCTGACCCTCCTCGTCGTGGGCGACCGCGAGGCCATAGAGCCGGGACTGCGGGAGATTGGGCTGCCCATCCACGCCGTTGACCATGACGGGAATGTGGCTTAAGAGGCTGTTTTCTCCTTCCCGCTTTTGGAGACCTTTGAATAACTGCGGCGCCGCCTTCAGGGGACATACGTTTATCGTCATTCCCGCGAAAGCGGGAATCTAAAGTCGTCCATTAAGACGCCCTAGACCCCTGCTTTCGCAGGGGTGACGAAGAGAAAGCGTCCCAGTTGGAGTTACGCAATGGCCTCTCTGCGCCAAAGTGCCGACAAAGCGGTTACTCAAGGGAATTACGCATTTAACTTCCCAAGGACGACGATTTTCGGGAGGGTTCTTGGGGTCAACCCCCAGGCTAGCGGATCTGGCCCAGCAGCAACCGGCCGGGGCCATCGCTGGACACAAGGCTCACGCCGCTGCTCGGGTGGATCTTGTGGGCCGTCCTGACCATGTAGTCCTCCCAACCCACCACCCAGACGAACTCGAACCTGCTGGAAAGGGCGAAGAGAGCCGCGTGAACGTCGCCGTAGGGAGACCGGAGATACGCAGCGCGTGCCTGCTCAGGGTACGCGTCCTTCTCCGGAAAGCGGGCTATCCTGTCGCTCTCCAGAAGGGCCTCCAGCGCGCCCACCAAGCCCCCGGCGAATGATGCAAGGTCGCTTATGAACGGAGAAAGCTCAATGACCCCGCCGTTCTCCCGGGCGTCCAAGCCAAGGGCCGCGAGCCTCTCCCAGAAGACGCGGGCAGGCTCCTCGCCGAAGTAGTGCGCAAGGTCCAGGTTGCGGTCTTCGTTCATCTCAGTTCACTCCGCCTGGAAGGCGCCGCGCCGGCCTAGCTTGCGGCAAAACGCATCTGCCCCAGCAGCAGGCGGTCCGGCCCCTCGCTGAGCACAAGGCTGACGCCGCTGCTTGGATGGGCCTTGTGGGCAATCCTGAGCATGTAGTCCTTCCAGCCCTCCACCCACACGTGGGAGTGTCGCTCCGACAGCGAGAACAGGGCCGCGTGCACAGGACCGTAGGTCGACTCAAGAAAGGGGGCTCGCTGCTGGTCCAGGAAGAAGTCTCGCTCTCGCGCGTTCTGGGATACCCGGTTGCTTCCAATGAAGACGCCCAGGGCCTCCATGAACCCGGTGGCAAAGGAGTCCAGGTCGTTCTTGAACGGGGAAAGCTCAATGATTCCGTCGTTGTCCAGGGCGTCCAGGCCCAGGGCCGAGAGCCTTCCCCAGAAGACGCCTGTGGCCTCTTCCCCAAAGTAGTGCGTCAGGTCCGTGCTGCGTTCCGGTGTCATGTTCATTTACTCCTGCAAGAAACCCAATTTCGCTCGCTCGGTCTATTGCTTCTATTGTCCTGTAGAAATACATGCTGCGCCAAGTGGGACAAGGCCTTGCGTCTCTTCAACGGCGCAGTCTAACCACGAGGCGGTCGTAGCCGAGACTGGTGACAAGGCTAACTCCACTACCTTGATGATCTTTATGCGCAACTCTGACTCCGTAATTTCCCGTACCCTTCACCCACACGTGAGAGAAAAGTTGTGAGAGATTGAAAAGGGCCGCATGGACTTCGCGATACGACGAGTCGAGAAACGGACGGCGCAGTTCGTTTGGGAATTCGTCTGGTTTACTTACGTTGTGTAATACGTTATTGCTTTCAAGAAGGGCTTCCAGTGCACTGACCAACCCTTTTGCAAAGGAAGCCAAACCTTTCTCAAATGGGGCTAGGTTAATAACGCCGTTGACGTCGGAGGGATGGACTCCCAGTACCGCGAGTCTCTCCCAGAATTGCCGGGTTGCTTCCTCACCAAAGAAATGTGCGATATCCCTGTCTCGCTCCGTATCCATCCGCTTCAATTCCTCAGGTAACATGCACTTCAGCACGTAATCCCGATGTTGCCTCCATAGTACGCTGTCATCCCAAGCAATCTTGGTCACGTCACGCCAAGTAAAGTGCTTGGCATCTGGACATACTAACTTGAATTGATCGAACAACCTGACCGTGTGGAGTAAACCTGCCGCTTGCTCACCCATCTCATCTATAGCCTGTCTTTTGTTGAAAGGCGTTAGGTACGAGACTCGCACGTCATATTCAGGAAACTTCCTTACTAGGTCGTCAAGATACCTCTCAAGTTGGTCTGACTCAGCCGAGGCGTCTGTGGTCTTCACCTCAATACCTATAACTCGCTTAGGCGAGTCATCAGAGCATATACAGATGTCTATCCTACGCCCCTCCTCCAATCTCTCTTCGGCTGCAACTCTTGTACTTGCATAAGATGGAGGCTTCCAGCCTTCTGGTGCGGCCAACTGCCACACCTGCTTAAACAGTGAGGGATTCTCTTTCAAGGCATCCACAAGGAACTGAGAATGAAACGGTTCAATCCTGTTCGGCTGGGCTCTTTGAATGGTCTCAAATATGTTCACGGTAGCCTCTCAATTGCAAAAAGAACGGGCGGCTGACCTGAAGGCAACCGCCCGTCCGTAGTCCCAAAGTGGGAGCGGCTTCTAGGTGTTGGTGAAGACTGCCGCCCGCTTCTCGGCGAAGGCCCTGGGACCCTCTTTGCCGTCGTTCATGCCCCGGAGGTTGTACTCCAGGGCGGAGGTGTAGGCCTGTGCCTGGGGAATGGTCATGTTCCAGCACTGGTAGGCCATCTGGTGGAAGTTGCGAATGGCCCTGGGCGCCATGCTGATGATGGTCCTGGCCCAATCCACCGCCTCGTCCATCAGCTCCTCCTTGGGCACCACCTTGTTGACGAAGCCAACCTCGTATGCCCGCTGTGCGGAGAGCCTGCGGTCGGCCATGAGGCAGACCTCAAGGGCGTGGGGGATGCCGATCAGCCTGGGCAGCCAACCCACGAAACCGGCGCCCTGGTTCCAGCGCGCCTCGGCGATGTTCATCTCTGCGTGCTCCGCGGCAATGCGGAAGGTGCAGTTCTGCGCCGTGGACCAGCCACCTGCGATGGCGAATCCGTTGATGGCGGCAATGGTGGGCTTCCAGCAGTTCAGGCGGTCGCCGAGGGGCTGCACCTGATAGGGGACCCGGCCTACCTCTGCCGGGGCATTTCCCTCGCCGGCTTCCCTCTCCCGCTCGTCGCGTATCTTCAGGTCCTGGCCGGCGGAGAAAGCGCGGTCGCCTGCGCCCGTGATGATGGCCGCCCAGCAGTTATCGTCGGCGGCATAGTGCGTCCACGCGTCGAACCATCGCTGGCCCATACCGGGGTCGCTGGAGTTCATCCGCTCCGGGCGGTTGATGGTCATGATGGCAATTCTGCCGTTATCTATGGTCTCGTACAGCAACTCCTTGTGAGGCCAATCCGGCAACGGAACCCTCTCGTAAGGCTCTTTGTGTGACCTGGCTGCTGACCACGACTGTGTCATAGACACCTCCTCTCTAGTTTCCCAAATAGGTACGTAATTTCCGCGCCTCCGAAATTCCGCTCAACGCGGCAGCGGCAAGCGGCACAGGAAGCAGAGCCATTTTAATCCCAACGGATTGCCAAGTCAATACCCAGCGCCCCTTGGAGGAGGGTCACACGTCGGGCTGCACGCCGTCGAAAACCTGCGAATATAGCCGCCTGTATGACGAATTCAAGCAGCGCCCAATCCGCCGCGTCTCCGCACAGCCGGGGGAGCGTCGATGCTATTCGTTGCCAGATTGCCCGTCATTGTTGTACCTTAGAATACTAATGTACCGCTTGTCCGTAGAACGGCCCAATGATAGATAGTCTCGCCGCGGCGTCCGGCCTGTTCCTGCTGGCGGCGGTGGTCATTGTAATCGCGGCTTCCTTTCTGACCTCCTCCGCAGACGTCATCGCCAGCAGGATGGGCCTGGGGCGACTGTGGGTCGGCTCCCTGCTTCTGGCCGGGGCCACGTCCCTGCCGGAGCTGGTGACCGCCGTGGCAGCAGCCATAGGAGACTCGGCTGAGCTGGCCGCCGGCAACATCCTGGGCGCAAACATGCTCAACATGAGCAACCTCGCCCTTATCCTGGCCTTCTTCGGCGGGCGCGAGGTGTTTCGACTGGTCGCGCCTCAGCAAACGTGGGTTGCCGGCTCCGCGATTCTGCTGACAGTGATGGCCACGCTCTTCGTCGCCATCCAGATTGATTTCAAGATCCTGGCGGTCAGCGTTCCCGGCGTATCCATCATTGTGGCCTACGTGATCATTTCCCGGTTCCTGAGGAAGTTCAGCGCGGAGTCGGAGGACGCGGAGGATACGGAGGAGCAAGGCGGCCCCGAGCGCTCCCTCGCGTGGGGCTGGACGGTCTTCACCCTTGCGGCGGCGGGAGTCTTTGTGGCTGGCCCGGCCCTGGCAATCAGCGCCGAGTCCATAGCCGAGATCACGGGCATTGGCTCCAGCTTCGTGGGTGTGCTGGGCCTCGCGCTGGTCACGACGCTGCCGGAGCTTACGACCACCCTGGCCGCCTTCCGGATGAAGGCCTACGACCTTGGCATCGCCAACATCTACGGAACCAACTCCTTCAACATTGTCGCGCTTGCAGCGGCGGACCTGGCCTACACGGACGGCTCCCTGTACAGCTTCACAGGCGCCAGCACAGTCACCGCCGGGCTGATTGCCATTCTGCTCATGGGCCTTGGGCTGGTACAGCTTGCGGCGAGGCGGCCCTTCAAGCAGTTCTCCTTCGTTGAACCCAGCCCTCCCCTGTTCGTGGGCATCTACGTCATAGGGTTGTTCATAGTTTTCCAGCTGAGCTAGAGTCCGGGGCGTTTGAAGTCAACCTGCGCCTGTCGCCGGTGTAGACGCTGGCGCTGTCAGGAGTGACAGCCCTGAGCCTACCCTGCCAGGGAGACTCCAATGAGACTGCCCACGCCAAAGGTGACGGACGCTGCCAGCCCGCCCACGAATAGCATCCGCAGCGCGCCCCAGACCGGGCTCCGGGACGACGTCCATGAGAGGACGCCGCCGACACATACCAGAGCCATGCCGCTCAGAACGGCGCTGATCAGCGCGACCCCGTCCTCCACGCCAATTATGTATGGCAGAATCGGGACCAGAGACCCGATTACAAACGCCGTAAATGAGCTTATGGTCGCGCCCCACGGCGACCCCAGCTGGTCAGGGTTGATGCCCAGAGACTCCCTGGCAATCGTGTCCAGGGCCACCTCCGGATCCGATATCACGTGCCCGGCCACAAGCTGGGCGTCGGCTCGCGGCAGGCCCTTGGCTTCGTACAGGAGGGCCAGGTCCAGCTCTTCACGCTCGGGGCTCGTCTCTATTGCAGCCCTCTTTTGCAGAAGGATGTGCTCATACGCCTCCCGCTGTGAGCGCATGGAAACGTACTCTCCGGCAGCCATGGAGAACGCCCCCGCAAGGAGGCCGGCCACCCCGGCAATCAGGATAAAGTCCGGGTTGTTTGTTCCGCCAGCCACACCCATGACTAGGCTGAAGTTGGAGACCAGGCCGTCGTTTACTCCCAGCACTCCGGCGCGCAGGCTGCCGCTCCCGACGTCAAAGCGCCGGTCCTTTGATTCTTCGCTATCCACGCCCGGTTAGTCCTTCGCCAGCTCTTCCAGCATCAGTTTTATCAGGTCGTGCCTGGTGACCACGCCCACAAGCTCACTGCCCTGCATGACCGGCAGCCTGTTGATGCTCTTCTGGAGCATCACGTCCACGGCTTCGGACATAGAAGCGTCCTCCTGAATTGTCACCACAGGATAGCTCATCACGTCTTTGACCTTCCTCCGGCTGACCGACTTTGCCACCTCCTCCAGGGTCTCGGGCCGCACCCAGGTGCCCATCAGCGTGTACATCGGGTGGGAAGACATTGGCAGGAACTTGCGATGGAACCCAAAGTCGGTGTGAGTAAGAATTCCCGCCAACCGCCCCGATTCGTCCATCACGGGAAGGCAGCTTGTGCCGTGCTGGATCATTGTCCTGGCCGCATCCCCCACCGTCGACTCCGTGGAGATGGTGACCACCGGCGTTGTCATTATGTCTCTTACTTCCATTGCCTCAACTCCATGCCTGGCTGGCTCTCGTGGCGCGCGTCCTGCGTTGATTCCGCGGCCCCCGGCGAGGACGCTATCATATTATACTCCCAATTCCCTATCCTTGGGGTCTCCCGAATCTCGTATTCAGACCCAGGCCGCTGCAATTGACGCGCACCAACTCCGCCGTTACAATGCTGCGAGTGAACGTAAAGCTATGAGAATTGGCGTTATCTCCGACACTCACAACCCATCGGCGGCGAAAGAGCCTCCGGAGCAGATCATCCCCGCCTTCAAGGGAGTCGACCTGATACTCCACGCAGGCGACATCTACCAGCCCGCGAGCATCGACTGGCTTGAGCGCATTGCGCCCGTGAAGGGGGTCGAGCTCGGAGCCCACGCCCACTTCGAGCACGACGACAGGATCGAAGAGATGCAGGTCCTGGAGCTGGAGGGCCACACCATAGGGATGGTACACGACCTGATGCTTCCGGGCTTCTCCGCCGAGGTGACGGCCGGAGTGATTGCCGCCAGAATGCCGGCCGGATTCTCCATCCCGAACTCCGTGGAGAAGTTCTTCGGCAAGCCCGCGGACATTGTGGTGTTCGGGCACACGCACTATGCCGTTGTGGAGGAGCACCAGGGCGTGCTGTTCATCAACCCCGGCAGCCCGTCGCTGCCCAGGCACGTGCAAGGCCTCGGGCAGGTGGCCATCCTGGAGATTTCACCCACCGAAAAGCGGGCCTGGCTTATTGATCTGTCCGACTTCAGCTAGACCCACGAACCTTAGCTTCTGGATAACCCATATAACCCATACCGCGCCCCATCTCTCCGTCCTTCCCGCCCTCGAGCGGGAATCCAGAGGCTGCTCTTCCGAGGCTACTCAGCTTCATGAACATAGGCTTCAGATTCCTCCTTTCGCAGGAATGACGGATGAAGCGTCCCTTGCAGGACCGTATCCTGAGCTATTCAAAGACCACCTCAAGAGGGAAGAGGTTTTGGAATCCGCATAGTGACTCATGCGAAGGTATCCACTCAACAGGAACATCGCATTGCCAAGGCCGCTAGCCCTCGCCGCGCTCCTTGCCCTCTGGAGTCTCGCGCTCTCTTGCGGCGGTGAGTCCACCACTCCGGAGCAGCCGCCAACCCTCGCGCCACTGCCCTCTCCAAGCAACGGCGCCACGCCCACGCCTACCTCCTTCTCCATACCGCCCGGGGCCGCAGGCGAGCCGTACGGCGGGACTCTCGTCCTTGCCAATCGCGGCGACCCGCCCGCCGGCTTCGACACCCTTCGCACCAGCAGCATTGCCCTGCACCACATCGCCGGAGCGCTCTTCGGGCCGGGCAACCTGGTTATGCGGTGCCGTGACAACATCTACGTCATCTGCCCCTACCTCGCCTCCAAGTGGGCCACAAATCCGGGCTTCACGGAGTGGACCTTCACCATCCGGGACGACGTATACTGGCACGACGGAACGCCCTTCACCGTTGAGGACGCCAAGTTCTGGTTCGACCTGGTCCACGCCGGAGGCCGCGCCGGGGACGCCACTCGCGCGCCTGCCTACTTCAAGGGCGAGCTGGGTGACATCGAAGCCGTCGAGATCCTGCCCCACGACAGGCTGCAGATCACCTTCCGGCATCGCAATCCGCACTTCCTGGACGTGCTCGCAAACCCGCGCTTCAGGGTTGCCCACCCCCGGCATCTCATGGAGGACCGCCTGGCCCAGGGCGATGTCAGCATCAGCCCTGTGGACGTCGGGCTGGTAGGCGCAGGCCCCTTCAGACTGGAGCGAAACGAGCGGGGAAGCGTGGTACGAGTGGCCCGATTCGACCACTACTGGGAGACGGCCCACGGCGGCAGCCCCCTGCCCTACCTGGACGGCATCGACTACGTAATCATGCCCGACCCGTTCACCATGGACGCAGCCTTCCGCACGGGACGGCTGGACGGGGGCGCTCGCGGTCAGGGCCACTACCTGACGGCGGAGCGCAAGGAGGGTTACGTTCGAGACCTTGGGAGCGACGTGTCTTTTGCGGAGATGGAGGGCGGCAACTTCCGGCTGGCCTTCAACGTCTTGAAGCCGGGCCCCTGGCAGGACCCGGACGTGCGCCGGGCCATCGCCCTGTGGATAGACAAGCCACCGGCAATAGCCGCGGCCCTGGGCGGCTTCGGCTGGACGACGCCGGACCTGGGGCCGCCCAACATCCCCGTACCCAGGCACTTCGTCAACTGGCCCAAGTTCGACCTCGGCAGCCTGGAGGAGAAGCAGGCGGAGGCCAAAAGGCTGATGGACGCGGCGGGTTACCCGGACGGCTTCGCAATGGGCCATCTGTGCCGCGCCCTTAACGCCGCCCCGTGCGAGTTCCTCAAGGCCCAGCTTGCCGGCCTGGGCGTCGATTTGCGGCTGCAGCTGATTGAGGAGGGCGAGTGGAACAGGGCGCGCATCAGCCTGGACTACGACAGCCAGCAGGGACGCCTGACGCCATCGCCCATACCGGAGGGGACGGAGTCGGTCTACGGGCGCTACAGCAGTAATCCCGACGCCTACGCCAAGCACGAGGACGAAAGGGTTGACGAGCTGTATCGCCTGCTGCGAGACTCCCTCACGTTCGAGAGGCGGGTGGAGGCCTGGCGGGAGGTTGAACGCTACCTGTTCGTGGAGCAGACCTACATTGTGCCCATAGCAGAGGCCATCAACGTGGCGCCCTACCGCTCCTACGTCATGGGGCTGGCCATACCCACCGAGGACGGCCACACCAACACGGACTTTGCCACCGTCTGGCTGGACGGCAAAGGGTAGAGTAGAAGAAGACCCTCGCCTATCAATAGTCTTGGGGAGGAGACGAAGATGACACAGGACAGATTTCCGGAAGAGGTGGCAGAGAAACTGGAGTGGTATGTCTACCGACTAATCGACCCGCGCAACGGAGAAACCTTCTATGTAGGCAAGGGCCGAGGAAACCGCGTCTTTGAACACGCAAAAGGCACTATTGGCGAAAACGAGGAGTACGCCACCGACTCCAAAAAGCAACGGATCTCCGAAATCCGTGCTTCAGGTCTCCAGGTCGCGCACATAATTCACCGACACGGAATGCCCAACGAGAAGACCGCCTACGAAGTTGAAGCTGCCCTGATTGACGCTTACCCAGGACTTGCCAACAAGGTCACAGGTCACTGGTCTGAAGATCGGGGCAGCCGACATGCGATAGAAATCATAGCTGAGTACAAGGCGGAGACGTTCGAGGCGACGGAGCCATTTATTCTATTCTCCATTAGAAAGGAATACCGCTCCGACGAACTTTTCAATGTGGTTCAAGGCTTCTGGAAAATAAAGAAAGAAAAGGCAGAAAGCTACAAACTGGTGTTGGCTCAAGTCGAAGGCCTGGTAAAAGGAGCATACAGGCCAGAGGAATGGCTAGAGGCAACCAGAGAAAATTTCCGAGACAACCCAAGGATGAAAGAGAATAGGCCCGGAAGATATGGGTTCAAAGGCGAGGAAGCTGAGGAGGAAATCCGGCAGAAGTACGTGGGAAAGCGGGTCCCGGAGAAATACCTGGGTTCCTCCAACCCAATCCGATACTGCGATCCCTGATGCATACACCATCCCCGACACACTTGGCGAGGAGCTCAAAGTGAGACTGGGTTAGCTAAGAGGCTAGTCGAGACAGTCCCTTCCCTCGCTTGCGGGGGAAGGTTAGGATGGGGGCAAATGGCTAACACAAGATTCCACCATGCGTAAGCACATCGCCTGGAGGATAGGCCTCATCCTGCCGACGCTCCTCGCGGCGTCCCTGCTCGTCTTCCTGGTCATGCGGGCGCTGCCCGGCGACGTCGCCTTGGTCATCCTGGGCGGCTCCGGCGACACCGTGGTCAACCCGGAGGTGCGGGAGGCGCTGGAGGAGGAGCTTGGCCTCAACGACCCCCTGGCCGTCCAGTACGGCCGGTGGCTTTGGAGCATGGTCAACGGCGAGTTCGGGGGCCGCTCCCTGGAGACCCGCGAGCCTATACGCTCCATCGTCGGGCGGCAGCTGCCGGTAACCGCGCTCCTGGCCTGCTACACGCTCCTGCTGTCCATCGCCGTCTCACTGCCCTTGGGCGTGCTGGCTGCCGCCCGCAGCAACCGGCTGTCGGACTACGTCGTGCGCCTCACGACCCTCGGCGGCCTGGCAATACCCAACCTGTGGGTCGCCCTGCTGACCATCCTGTGCCTGCTCATCTTCTTCCGGTGGTCGCCGCCCGTCATCTACGCCGCGCCCTGGGCCGACCCCTGGACCCACGCGCAGAAGATGGTGTGGCCCGCCGCCATCCTCGCATGGGAGCAGAGCTCCCACCTGGTGCGCGTCACCCGCTCCGGCGTGCTGGAGGCGCTGAGCCAGACCTACATCACAACGGCCCGTGGCAAGGGGCTGCCGGAGCGCTCCGTCGTGTGGCAGCACGCCTTCCCCAACGCCCTGGTCCCCGCCGTCACGATGATTGGCCTTCAGCTTGGCGCTCTGCTCAGCGGCGCGCTCATCCTGGAGACCATCTTCGGGCTGCCCGGCGTCGGTCGTGGCCTGGTGCAGGCGGCCCTCGCCCGGGACTACCCCGTCATCCAGAGCCTGGCCACCTTGCTTGTGCTTCTCTCCCTGCTGGTCAACCTCGTGGTGGACGTTCTGAACCGGCTCCTCGACCCCCGCGCCGCCTGACATGAGACAGATTCATCGAAGCGACTCCGACCCCGGCCACCGGCGACCTGCCCTGCTCTTCAGGGCCGCTCGCGCAGTCCGGTCCCTTGCGACGACCCGGACCGCGGCCTTCGCCTCTCTGCTCATACTGGCCGCCATCACAACGATGGCCCTCCTGTCCGACGTAATCGCGACCCACGACCCCGTGGCACAGGACGTGGCCCGCCGCCTGACGCCCCCGGGGCCGGACGCCTACTTTGGCACCGACGGCTTTGGGCGCGACGTCTTCAGCCGGGTGGTCCACGGCTCCCGGGCGTCGCTGTACGTGGGGCTGCTTTCGGTGGGCATAGCTTCCATAGTGGGGATAGGCATTGGCACGCTGTCGGCGTACTGGGGCGACCCCTTCGATCTCGTCGTGCAGAGGGCCGTCGATACGCTGCTGGGCTTCCCGCTTCTTGTCCTGGCCATAGTCATGGTTGTGGCCTTGGGGCCGTCGGCCAACTCCGTCGTAGTCGCGCTGGCCGTGGCGATGACCCCACAGGTGGCGCGCCTCTCACGGGCCGGGGCGCTACAGGTCAGGGAGGAGCTGTACATGGACGCGGCGATGGTCATCGGCGCGCCGCCCCACCGGATCATCCTGCGACACCTGCTGCCCAACAGCTTCCCGCCGGTACTGGCCCAGGTCACGGGCTACTTTGGAGCGGCCGTCGTTGCGGAGACCGCCCTGAGCTTCCTGGGACTTGGAGTGCCGCCGCCCTTCCCGTCGTGGGGCCGGATGCTGGAGGAGGGCTCCCGCCAGTACTTCGAGGCCGCGCCCTGGGCCACGATATTCCCCGGCCTGCTGCTGAGCCTCACCGTGCTCAGCTCCGCCCTCCTCGGAGACGCCCTCCGCGACCGGCTGGACCCGCGGGAACGTTGATTTGATGAACCATTGTGCTACTATGGAATCCGAAACGAAGTGGGTCTAACTGGAATACTCGGCACGATGCACATAGTTGGAATGGTTGGCGTCGTGGTTGGTGAGCACTGGGCCTTAGAGGAGGGATCGAATTGATCAAACATATTAAGTTGCTAAGGAACATTGGAAAGTTTGATTCGGTAGACGCTGGACAACATCTAGAGTTCAAACGACTTAATCTAATATACGGTGACAATGGCAGAGGAAAAACAACTCTCACAGCCGTGCTCCGCTCTTTGAGGGATGGAAACCCCAATCCTATCGAAGAGAGAAAGCGGGTAGATTCTACTCACGAGCCGCATGTCGTGATTGAAACAGATGATAGTTCTTCTCATCTGGTATACCAGAGCGGAGCTTGGAGTGACACGCTAGAGACACTTGCAGTTTTTGATGATGAATTTGTTGAGCAAAATGTGCATTCCGGTCTTTCAGTAAGGTCACAACAGCGTCAAAACCTACATGACATTGTTTTAGGCCCAGAAGGAGTTGCGTTGAGCAAGCAACTCGACGAACTAGTGGCGCTGATTGAATCCCACAATCAAGAACTGCGGGCAAAGCTGGATGCGATCCCGACTTGGGCAAGAGGTCCGTATGCCGTAGACGAGTTTTGTGCGCTTACTTCAGTTCCCAACATTGACAATGAGATTGTAAAAGCAGAACTTCGTCTGGCCGCAGCGCGGGATCGAGACTCAATTGCTATTACGCCAGCGTTAGATCTGCTTGATCTGCCTACCGTAGATGTCGAGCAGATTGAGAAGATTCTGCAGATGGACTTGGAAACTCTTCAGACTGACGCCTTAGAGCAATTGCAGTTTCATTTCCAAAGACTTGGAAATGGTGGTGAGAAGTGGGTATCTGACGGGATGCAGCGGATAGTACAGGCTGATAATGACAGTAGTTCGCTCATATGTCCCTTTTGCGCACAACCCATGGAAACGTCTTCTCTCATTCAGCACTACCAAGCTTACTTTAGTGAAGTCTATGGCCAGTTCAAACGCTCCATTAGCGATACGCTTACAGAGATAAATAGTGCACATAACGACAATGCACGAATCGAATTCGAGAGCAGGGCAAGAGTCTTGGACGAGCGCCAGCAGTTCTGGATTCGGTTCTGCCAATTTGACCAAATCTCTCTAGAGACATCCGAGTTGTTTAAGGTTTGGAGGAACGCCTGGAATGCAATAGCGGAACTCGTCACGGCCAAACTCTCATCACCGCTTGAGAAGATTCCTGTTCCTAGCGAAACACGATGGCTCTTAGCAGAATACAAGGGTCGTGTTAGAGAGATTGAGAAATTGAATGAGAATCTCAAGAATACAAACCAACTAATTGCCGAAGTCAAGGAGCAATCGTTCCAAGCCAGCGTGCAAGAGATTTCTGAAGAGCTCAATCAGCTTAAGGCAATTAGAGACAGGCATTTGCCGGATGTCGCGACAGCTTGCGCTGACTACTTGCAGGAGCTCGATTTAAAGACTAAGGCCGAGGGAGAGCGAGATCGCACCAGGCAAGAGCTCAATAGCCATAGGCAGAATTCATTCCCACAATATCAAGAAAAGGTGAATGCTTACCTTGAGAGATTCGGTGCTGGTTTCAGTCTGAAGTTGAGGCACGAGAATATCAGGAGCGGGTCTACTAGCTCATACCACGCTCAAATCGGCGACACATTAATTGAAGCCGTTAGAGCAAATCCGGGACCAGGCGAGCCACATTTTGGTAGTGTCTTCAGCGCTGGAGACCGCGCTACTCTGGCCTTGGTTTTCTTCTTGGCTTCCCTAGACCAGAACCCCGACCTAGGAAACACTATTGTTGTTATAGACGACCCGGTATCGAGCATGGACGCCGATCGATTATTGACTACGATACAAAAGATACGCGAGCTTTCTTCAAGCGCAGCACAGATCATATTGCTCTCACACAATAAACCATTCTTGTGCAGGACTTGGGAGCACTCGAGCGTGGAATCTACATCATTGGAGATTGCGCGCTACCAAGGGGGCTCCACACTACGTGAGTGGAATGTAAGAGAAGATTCTCTCACAGAGCACGATAGGTGTCACAGAAAATTGGAGGAATATCTGTCCAATAACACTGGCGCACAACGCGATGTCGCTCAAAGCATCCGTCTTTACCTGGAGGGTTTCTTGCGCGTCGCTTGCCCTCAGGATTTTCCACCCGGCTGCTTCCTCGGTAGACAGTTCATAAGTGAGTGCCACACAAGGCTTGCAAGTTCTACTCCGATTCTCTCCGCCACCAAGATACAGGAGCTAAGTGAAATCTTAGAATATGCTAGTAAGTTTCACCACGACACTAATCCTCAATGGGCAACAGAACAAATCTCCGACGGTGAGCTTCACATCTTCGTCAAAAGAACCCTAGAATTCACAAGGATCTAGTGTGGCAACACCGCGCTCACAGTTCAGACACTCCCCTAACCCCATGACCACCACCCTCCTATCCCCCGCGCTTGTCTCCGCTGAGCCGCCCTTGTCCTTGGTATCGCTTGAAGCAAAGCAACTATATAGTCTATAATGGACTACTATAACTTCTCAGGAGAAGCCATGCCCCCTAAAGACCAACTCCGCCGCGCCTGGACCGTCGCCGAGGCCAAGGCGCGCCTCTCGGAGATCCTGCGGCTAGCTGAGGAAGAGGGGCCGCAGCGCATCGGCGCGCGGAAGCCCTTTGTTGTGATGACCGAGAAGCTGTGGCAGGACCAGACGAACGCTCCCAAGCCATTGGGCCAGTGGCTGGTTGAGAACGCGCCCCGCGGCACTAACCTTGAGATACCGCTAGACAGGCGATCGGATAGAGAGACCCCCTTCGTTGAAGAGGGCGCAGATTGACCGGCTACCTGCTGGACACAAACGTGGTCTCGGAGCTGACCAGGGAAGCGCCTGACCCGCGTGTCGTCGCTTTCCTGAACCGGCAGGAAGACCTGTGGCTGTCGTCCATCCTGATACACGAGCTTGAGTACGGCCTGCAGCTGCTGCCGCCCGGCCGCCGCCGCGACCTCTTGTACGAGATGAAGACCAGCATCGTGTCCACATACGACGGCCGCATTCTTCCTCTGGACGTGCCAGCCGCCGAGTGGGCGTCCCAACTCCGGGTCCAAGCGCGCAGGGCGGGACGCGTCCTCGACATCGGCGATGCCCTGATCGCGGGAATTGCCAAGGCCAACGTACTGGTACTGGCAACCCGCAACATAGGCGACTTCCAGGCTGTTGACGTGGAGGTGGTCAACCCCTGGTCTGCCCCATGACCACCACCCTCCTCACCCGCGCCGCCGTCTCCGCCGAGCCCCTTGCCCCCTGGTGCGGCGTTGCTGCCAGCGTGACGCTGGCCGGCGTCGACCTGCTGTTGGCCGTCATCACCCCTGAGTACGACGCCATTGGCGAGACCATCAGCGAGATGCACAGCGTCGACATGGCCTACTCCACCATCGCCCGCCTCAGCCTGCTGGCCTACTGCGCGCTGTTCGTCCCATTCGCCCTGCGCGCCCCGCTCATGCCGGAGCTCAGCGGCCCCTGGCTGCGATACATCCGCATCGGGCTGTGGGTCCACGTGGTCATGGGCGTGATAGCCGCGGCGTTCCAGGCCGACTCGGAGTGGGTGGTGGCCCTTGGCCTCACGGCCAACAACATCCACGACGGCTCGGGGCACGTCTTCTACATCGCCGGCATACTCGTGGTGGTGGGCGTGATAATGGCGATGGAGGACACTCCGTCCACCAAGCGGCTCTACTCGATATCCGTGTACGCGGCCACCATAATGTGCTGCGTGGGCATCATCTTCGTGACGCGCATCGCCGACGAGTTCAGCGGCCTGGAGGAGCGCATCGGGTTCGCGGCCTACCTCTTCTGGCTGGTGGTGATGTCGCTGAGAATCGGGACGGCGCGCCGCCGGACGCAGCTATGAGTCGATAGCCACCCGGCCGCCCGTCTCCGCAGCGCGCTGGAGGGCGTCCAGCGTGTGATGCCGACGTGCCGCCTCCCGGAAGTCCGGGTGCGCATCGACACTCTCCCCGCGGATAGCCTCCGCAAACCGCCGGAACATCTGCGCCATGTTCACCGCCACGCCCTCCGGCACCTCCGGCGGCGCCCAGCGCAACTCGGCCGGCGGGCTGATCGCCTGCATCGCCTGGTCGCTCCCCCTTGCGCCACGCAGCGACGGGTCCACCATCTCAACCATCTGGCTGGACGATGCAACCAGCGTCCCCTCCGTGCCGTAGGCCTCCATGCGGAAGGCGGTGCCGTGCCAGGGCACGCTGGCCACGTGCGCAGAAAGGACGGCGCCGTCGACGGTGCGGCCAAAGAGCGTGACGTTGTCGGGCGAGGTGACTGGCACAGTGCGATCGGTGTCGGCCACCGCCCACTGGGGCATCTGCGTAGTGACCTCGGCGGACGCCTCCGTCAGCTCACCCAGGCACCACAGGAACACGTCCAGGGCGTGGCCGGTGGCGATGCTCAGGGTGTTCGCGCCCGCCTCCCTCTGCGCGCTCCATGTGTTGCCCTCCGGTCGAGGCCGCACGAGGCCGGGGAGGAACATGGTCATGTTTGCCGACACGGTGCGGCCCAGGTATCCCTCCCGGACCAGCTGCCGAAAGCGCTGGAAGCTGGGGGCGTAGCGCGACTGGAGGCCGACCATCGTTCGCACTCCCCTGGCCTCGGCCAGCGACGCCATCTCGTCGGCCTGGGCGGAGTTCGCGCCCAGGGGCCACTCGCAGAAGACGTGCTTGCCCGCCTCAAGGGCCGCCATAGCCACCTCGTAGTGCGACGGCGCGCGGACGCAGACGTCCACAACGTCTATCTCCGGGTCAGCGACCATCTCCCGGTAGTCCCAGTAGGCCTTGCGCGCGCCGTACGCCCTCTGCGACTCCTCGGCGGTCTCACGTCGGGTGGTGCAGACGGCCGCCAGGTCGTACTCCGGCAGGTTCAGGAACGCGGGCAGATGCGCCCGCATGCCCCAGCCGTAGCTGGCGCTGGCCCCAACAATTCCCAGGGCGATCTTGCTATCGGACATGACAATGCCTCCGTATCAGGGTGTGGGTGATTTGCTCGACCCCAGTATAAGCGATGGACGGGTCGCAATGGCAACGAGGAAGCTGCTTCTCCCAAAGTCTTGGGCTTTGACACACAAGCGCAGGACAACTAAAGTGGAAAAGCGTTTCTACTTCTATGGACCCGACGGTGAGTTCGGGACCGCGTACGGCGACCCTTATCTCTTGAGTTTCAACCTGGAAGCGCGGAAACACGAGGGCACACATTGAACCTGCGGTTGAAGCGGCCCGACCAGATCTTCTACGGCTGGTGGCTGGTGGGCCTGACCCTTCTCACTCTGACGGCAATCATCACACCTATCTTTCAGGGACTGGGGTTCTTCTTTGTCGCCTTGGAGCGTCACTTCGGTTGGAGCCGGGCAATCCTTTCGGTCCCCTTCTCACTGAGCCGCGTCGAGGGCGCCATCCTGGGCCCCATCGAGGGGTACCTCGTCGACCGCTTTGGAAGCCGTGTGATGATCCTGATTGGGCTTGCAATACTTGGCGCAGGGTTCGTTGGCTTCAGCATGGTGGAGGGGGTGTTGGGGTACTACGTCACGTTCCTCGTGATCTTTGCCGGAGCGGGCCTGGGCGGCTTCATCCCACTAATCGCTGCCATAAACAACTGGTTCCATCGACACCGGACCAAGGCTATGGCCATAGGCATGATTGGCATCAACCTGGGTGCTCTGCTTGCGCCCTTTATCGGCCGCGCTATGGACCTGTACGGCTGGAGGACTCTTGCCCTGTGCCTTGGCATTGGCGTCTGGGTGTGCGCGATCCCGATAGCCCTCGCGGTGCGCAACCGGCCCGAGGACTACGGCCAGCGTCCCGACGGCGATACCGTCGTCTACACAAGAGAGGACGTGATAGACGCCGGACCGGACGACGAGGTGGACTTCACGGTCAGGGAGGCCGTGAGGACTATGGCCTTCTGGGGAATCACGGCGGCTCACGGGTTCTCCGCAATTGCGTCCGTGACGATGGCCGTTCACATTGTTCCCGCCATGACCGACATAGGCATGTCGCTGCCACAGGCGGGGACGGTTGTGCTCACCTACGGCGTCGCGGGCGCCATCAGCCAGCTTGCGGCAGGATTCCTGGGCGACCGCATGCCCAAGCAGCCGTTGATCTCCATATCCGTGGCCGTTCAGGGGTTGGGTATGCTGGTTGCGGCGACTGTTACGACCTTTTCAGGCGCTTACATCTTCGCCGTGCTCTATGGGATTGGCCTTGGGGCGCGCGTGCCGCTGCTCACGGCGATACGAGGCGACTTCTTCGGAAGAAGGAACTTCGCCACCATCCTGGGGGTCTCGCAGGTGCCCATGAACTTTGCGATGGTGGGCGCGCCCATAGCGGCGGGCTACCTGTTCGACACCCTGGGCAACTACACGATTGCATTCCTGGCCCTGGCGATGTTCAACTTCCTGGGCGCCGGCATGATCCTGATATCCAGGAAACCGGCGTTGCCTGAGCGCCGCCAGAGGCGCATCTAGCGGGAACGGCGCGAGGAGATGCTCCGCTATTACCTGAGCTTCCGGTGTAAGTCTACAGGATCCATCGTTCTGGCAATCCCAGACGGCACGATGTACGAAACGGCGAAGGCCATCTCCGAGAGCCAGCGTCGGAACGATTCGTTGTCGCTGAATCTGTTTGGATAAGGGCACCCTTTGTCTTGGCACAAGAGTTCAGGACGACGGGAGAAGGTATCTTCTCTAGCAGTGACTTTGGCAAGGACTCTACTTGCAACGCGGCGAGGCATGATCAAGGCCCGAGACTTCTAAGGACTTAACTCCCACCCTAATTCCTGCAAATCTCCACGCAGCCAATCAAGGGCTAATTCAGTTGCAGGCCGGAACCCGAACACATTGCCCAAACTTGACATTCTCCAAGCCGGTGAGATATCGCTAATCAGATTCGGTCGGTGAATCACAAAAGCCTGTTGTTCCTGCTGAGAAGAAGATTCGGATTCGATTGGTAGTTCCTTTTTTGGTGCTAGCTGAAATTCCACCTCGCTGTCTTGATCCGGTGGCAGAATGCGACAGTACCATTCAAGACTGGGCCAATCCCTTGGAGACGCAAGTTGGCGACTTGTAGTTAGCCATCCCTCCAGTCTAACTGGCAGCAATCCGTAGAATGGCAGCCTCGTCGCGAAGCAAGAAAACCATCTGTCTACGATTGCACCGTAGATCCGTAAGGCACGGGAGTAAACTGATATCGTACGTTCGAGTAAACGATGGTCACTATAGTTGTTCCACACATACCCAGGGGAGAACGGCAGATCGCTGCTAGGCCACGGCTCTTGGATTTCCTTGGCACCTTGGTCGGCCAACTCTTTCAAGTACTCTGCTACCGCCTTCAATTCCTTGGCTTCAAAATGCCGACTTCCTACTACGTATATAGCTTGGTTTAGCCCAAATGACTGGTTTCTCTTCAAGATTGCTTCAATGGTGGCCAATGATTCCTCGAGTTCAAAAGCGTCTGAACCCAGGCGACTGCGACCCAACACCCCAGATATAAAATCCCAACTGAGTTCGTGACACGCGTCACGTGAGCAAATGGTCAGGCTAAAACCGTGTAGCGCCTCAGACAGTGATTGAGAAAGCCTCTCGTGTGTCTCAACATAGCTCCACCAGAACGGGTCACGAATTCTTGAAGAAAGGGATGAAGACGAAACTCTTGGCCACTCTGGGGAAGCCCTCAATATTCCCCCGATATCCTCGAAGTCAACTACTGCCGGCAAGTCAGACTCCCCGGCGTACCAAGCGGTGGTCAAGAAGTGGTTACTCAAGTTAACGCCCAGGGTTGCGACAGCACCTTCACGGCTAATGGGGCCAACCTCAGCAAACAAGTCACCGAGCCCAGCCTTCCAGCGCACCATGGCCTCCCTGATCTTAGTCCCAGCAGCTTTTGCAGTTCCAAGATTCAGAATCTCGCCTTCTTCCCCTGAGAAAGACTGGTTGTACTCTTCCAATAGAAGGCTTGCGAGGCCGGGGTCTGTCGAAATAAGGTGGTTCATTAGCGAATTACGTAGATCATCATGCTCTGAGCTGAGCGCTATGGATAGTGAGGGCAACCATCTGTCTGAAGTCTGTTGAAATCGGTCGACGCTTATGGTTCCTTCAATCAATGCTCTAGCGGCGTACCACTCTCTAAAGATAGGAAGTGCGAAATCGACCGCATCAGAGGTCTGTTCTATTAGGCGTGAGTCCCTGAGAAGTCGCTGTTTGGCAAGCACCGGCGTTATGGCAGACAGGAGTACTCGACCTCCCTCATCAGTTGATTTGACTGCCAGCTCCTGTAGCAGCCGATCAAGCTCTTCGATATTTCCCGGCGCTTGTTCTAGGGCTTTGTTGGCCAACTGCGCAATCACTTGACCAGGCGTTGCGAACGTAATTCGTGGATCATCACGTAAGAGTGAGCCAATCATTACAGCAAATAGCGGAAGCCTCACTGCATCACGGATGGATTCTGGCCATCGGTAGGTATGGCGCCAATTGAGGTCGTGGCCTGACACTCTAGTAATCAGGTCGGTACTTTCCTCCTCAGTAAGCCTGTTGAGGCGGATTCCTTCTCCTATCGACTTGAGACTCGGAATGGCCTTCGTAGTCAATATTACGGTAGCCCTCTGGTTGGCATCTGTATAGACTCTGGCCTGGTTGTAGGTGTCAAGTGCTCTTCTTGATCCCATTTCGTCTACACCGTCAATTATCAACAAAACGCGCGGATCAGACGGATCTGCCTTGCCCTGAAGGGATTTCTCAATATAATCTCGTACGGATTCATTAAGTTCTCTTGCATCTACGAAGAGGGGATAGGGTTGGGAGGAGTCTTCAATGGCACCCCTGACAGCACGTTGGAACAGTCGCTCTACTGCGAGCGTTTTGCCACTTCCCTGGGCGTCCACAATGGTGTACATGCCTGGTGAGAATGTGGGAAGCACGTCACCAAGCTGATTCTCTTCCGCCATTTCGAGTGCGGTATGTTCGTCGACACCTAAGGACACCAAGTTGTTCTTGCATCTAGATACCGAAAGGCGAAGGTCTTGACTTAGTTTGCTGCCTCGGCTGGGAGGCATGGGGTCCCGCAATCCTCGAATAATCTCATCGGCTATCGATGCCTTAATCTGCTCAGGCAATTCTTCAACACCGTTAACGACTTGCCACTTGGCATAGTTGCGGACCATTTCTATGAGATTCAAGGTGCTGTCATCTCGCTGATCGGCGGGAAGTTTGAACACCAGAAGCCGACGACCTGATGCAATCGCCTCGTTTACTTCATTGACAACCGGTGGAGTTGACTCTCGACCAACCAACCACACGACAAAGTCGGCTTCTTGTACTTTCCGAAGATAAGAAACGTCGGCCGATTCGGAACTTGCAGGCGAACACTCGAAAGCCCATGGGCGTCCAATTTCGATGCTCTTGATTGCATCAATAGCAATCTTGCGAGCGCCATCCATTTCGGAGTCCATACGGCTACTGATGAACACCAAGATATCATTTTCACTTCGAAGTACCAAATTCAGTCCTCAATGTCGTTGCGGTTCAATGACCTGGCTCCACCCATTTTACCACCTGCCTTAATTCGCCGACGAGTGCTTTGCCCACAAGAAACTGGAGGAGAACGCGCTCCAGCTAAACGGAGGCAGTGTAAGTCTCGCTCAAAGGAATTAGGTGGTGCCGAAGGGGAGATTTGAACTCCCACGCCCGCAAGGGGCACTGCGCCCTGAACGCAGCGCGTCTGCCGTTCCGCCACTTCGGCATGATCCCGTCAAGGAACCCGTCGGATGGGCTGCTATGGTGGGCGATAGAGGACTTGAACCTCTGACCTCTTGCGTGTGAAGCAAGCGCTCTAACCAGCTGAGCTAACCGCCCGGAAGTATGACCATCCGAAGTCCCATTATAGCCAATCCGCCCGTTTCCTTCAATCGCGCGAAGTTGAGGTGAGAAGCAACCGGCCGGCTCACTGCAACGGGAGAAGCGCCTCCAGCTTATCCACGAACTGCCCCACGCGTTCAAGGGCGTCTTCCACGTCGTCTTGGTACATAGTGCCTTCGTAGAAGTTGGTGTGCAGGGCGTTGGCAGCCCAGAAAAGCCTGCTGGTCTCCTGGTCGTTCATCTCTCCCCGCAGCCTGGAGACGGCCCGGAGAATCTCCCTGTGGTGATTGTGCTCCCAGCCCCTCTCGTGAGCCACGGCCTTCACCATTTGAGAGGCGGCGCCCCAGCCCTTCTCCGATGCCTGGCGCAGGTCGCCCTCCCGAAGCTCCCTATGGGCCTGCTCCAGGAATATCCTGCTCTGCTCTCGATATGTCGTCTGGCTTACCATGACCCCTCTTGCGCATTATAGCAGATGTCCCTATTTCGGCAGCGCCCGCCAAAACCGAAGGGCCTGCGTCTCCGCAAGCCCTGTGCGCGCTTGAGCCGTCAGCTCGTGTCTTGTTCTTGGTGGCAACGGCGGGATTCGAACCTGCGACCTAGCGCTTATGAAGCGCCCGCTCTGCCGCTGAGCTACGTTGCCCTGGGTTGGTGCAGGGATATTATATCACGACTGCAAGGGTGTCAATTGCCGCCTGGAGAAGGCGTCCCCGCGCCGACCATTCCTGCGAAGGCAGGAATCCAGAAGGGGCCAATGTCACAGGCGGACGCTGTGGATTCCTGTCTGCAGAGACCTTTGAATAACCTCAGTTGGGGAGATTTCTCATCGTCACCCCTGCGAAAGCAGGGGTCTAGAGCGTCCTAATAGGCGACTTCAGATTCCCGCTTTCGCGGGAATGAC
>DAOUKT010000025.1:0-39955 GCA_034421015.1 Dehalococcoidia bacterium | reverse complement strand
CGCGAAAGCGGGAATCTATTTCCTTCTATATCGAACCATCTGGATTCCTGCTTCCGCAGGAATGGTCGGGAGGCACGCTCCCCAACTGGAGTTGTTCAAAGGTCTCCCTTCGCAGGAGTGGGGATTACATTATGGCCTGCGCCCACGCTGAGAGCGCTGGCTGACAGCCCATGAAGCTCATCGTAGGGCTGGGGAACCCGGGCGAGCGTTACGCCGTCTCCAGGCACAACGTCGGGTTCATGTGCGTGGACGCTGTGGCTTCACTGACGGGCATACGCCTATCCGACAGGCGCGCGGCGGCAGTGATAGGCCGGGGCAATATAGAGGGACAAGAGGTTGTCCTGGCAAAGCCCCGCACCTTTATGAACAACAGCGGCGAGGCCCTGGCCTATCTCACCACCCGCTTTCCGGTCTCCCTGAGCGACCTGCTCGTCATCTACGACGACATGGACCTGCCGCCGGGCACAATTCGCATCCGGGCCTCCGGGAGCAGCGCCGGTCAGAGGGGGATGGAGTCCATCATCGCCGCCCTGGGGAGCCGGGACATCCCGCGGCTGCGGATCGGCATAGGGCATCCGCCGGAGGACGTGGACGAGATCAGGCACGTCCTTGGCGGCTTCACGTCCAAGGAGCGGCCCCTCATGGAAGAGGCGCTGTCGATGGCCCGGGACGCGGTGATGGACGTTCTGAAGGACGGCCTGGAGCGGGCCATGAACCGCTACAACTAGGAGGTGGCCGCAGTCGCCGGGGTCTCCTCGGCGGGCTGCTGCGCCGCATCGCCCACCGCCGTCTCCGCTCTCCTGACGGCCGGAATGCCAACCAGTATCGCCAACACCAGGGCCAGCGAGACCATGCCCATTGCGGCCGTAGCCGCGGGCGCGCCCCACGTCTCTGCGCCGGCGCCCAGCATGACCATTCCCAAAGGCCCCATGCCGGCGGCGATCATCCGTATGCTCAGCACCCGCCCCCTGATGTAGTCGGGCGAGATTATCTGCACCAGGGTGAAGTTGCTGGTCATGAAAATCTGGAACATGTATCCGGCCAGCAGGACAAGGGCCAGGGAGAGCGAGAAGACTGTGGAGAATGCGAAGAGGGCGATGAACGGCCCAAGGCTGATTCCCCCGGTGATCATGAGGGCCTTGACCTGCCTGGGGTTGCTGAAAGCGGCCACCGTCAGCGAGCCCGCGATGGCTCCCGCTCCGCCCATCGCTCCGAGCCACCCGAGGCCGCTGGCACCGGCGTCGAGGATGTCCCGGGCGAAGACGGGCAGGAGTGTCAGGTAGGGCATGGCGAATATCGTGAGAGCCGCCCCCATCAGCAGCAGTCCCGTCAGCACTCTGTTCCTGCGCACGTAGTTTATGCCCTGGGCTATGCTGCCCAGCACCGATGTCTGAGCGGCCGCGCCAAAGCCGGGGGCCGCTGTGGGAATCTTCAGAGGAAGGAGGAATAGGAGCGCGGGGACCAGCACGACGCAGGCAATTACGAAGCAGGGCCCCATCCCGTAGGAGTCGATGAGGTATCCCGCCAGGGCCGGTCCCACCAGCTGCCCGGCGCTGAATATAGTCGTGAACAGGGCAACGCCGCTGGCCAGGTCCTTCTGATCCACCAGGTTGGACACCGTGGCCGCCCTGGCCGGCATGCCAAGGGCAAAGCCGACCCCGTGCAGCAGTGTCAGGGCGAAGACGTGCTGGATGTTGACCAGGTCCGCAACAATCAGGAGCGCGAGGGCGAGCACGACCGTGAAGTTGAACACTTCGCTGACAATGAGCACGAGCCTCCGGTTCACCCGGTCGGCAATCACGCCCCCGAATGCGGAGAATACAAGCATGGGCACCATTCCCACGGCGTTGACGGCGGTCACCATGAATGAGGAGTCGGTCAGCTCCAGGGCCAGCCACCCGCGGGCGATCATGGTCATGAAGAAGGAGGTGATGGAGATTATGGAGGCGGCCCAGAAGATGCGGAACTGGGGGTAGGCGAAGGCGCGCAGTGGCCCCAGACGCCGGGCAGGCCTGGCGCCGTTAGCTGGAGTCTGGTCCGCGTCGGTGCTGATGGGAGTTCTCCCCTGGAGAGCGGTGGATGCCGCTCGCCCGGTCCGATTATCGGAAGCGCCTGCCACAAGTATACGCCCTATGTAAAGAGCGGCGGCTACACGCGTATGAAGAGGGTATGCCCTCAAGGGGATTCGAACCCCTGGTCTCCACCTTGAAAGGGTGGCGTCCTAGGCCAGGCTAGACGATGAGGGCATGTGGAATCTACGGTCTCTATGGGTAAAGCGCGAGCTGCTCCAGACCCTCCGTCTCCGGCATGTCAAACATGAGGTTCATGTTCTGGATGGCCTGTCCCGCCGCGCCCTTGACAAGGTTGTCCAGGCAGCTGACCACCATCAACCTGTTGGTGCGGGTGTCCACGTGAGGGAACACGATGCAGTTGTTGTTGCCCAGGGTGTGCTTGGTCATGGGCGACTCATCCACCACCCGGACGAAGGGCTCGTCCCGGTAGAAGTCCTTGTACAGGGACCGCACCTCGTCGATTCCCGCCTTGCCCGAGGAGATCGCCCCATTCTTCAAGGGAACGTAGCAGGAGCTCAGGATGCCCCTGGTCATGGGAATCAGGTGGGGCAGGAAGGTGATCCTGGGGTCGTAGGAGGGCTTGTAGTGTCGGATCTCCTGGGTGATCTCCGGCAGGTGCCTGTGGCCGTTTACGGAGTAGGCGGACACGTTCTCGTTCACCTCGGAGAAGTGGGAAGACATGCTCAGACCGCGGCCTGCGCCGGACACCCCGGACTTGCTGTCGATGATGATGTCCTCCTCAATAAGCCCCTCGCGGATGGCCGGGGCCAGGGCCAGGATGGCGCCCGTCGGGTAGCAGCCCGGGTTAGCAACCAGGGTCGAGGTCCTGATCTCGCTGCGATACAGCTCCGTCAGCCCGTAGACCGAGTCCTCCAGAAGCTCCGGCTTTGGGTGGGCCACGCCGTACCACTGCTCGTACTCGGACGCGTCCTTGAGCCGGAAGTCGGCGCTGATGTCGATGGACTTGACGCCCTGGGCTACCAGGGGAATCAGGGCCTCTGCGCTGGCGGTCTGGGGCAGGGCAGAGAACGCAATGTCCACGCTCTCGGCCACCTCGTCCAGAATGGTCAGGTCGATGTCGCCCAAGTGGGGGAAGGCCTCGCCCAGCTTCTGGCCCACGGCGCTCCTGCCTGTGACCTGGGTCAGCTCCACCTCCGGGTGACGGTGCAGGATGCGTGCAAGCTCAATGCCGGAGTAACCCGTTACGTTAATAATCGCAGCTTTCAATGTAACAATCCTCCAGAATGGGTAGACTCTCAGTATAACCCTTGGCCCGCTTCAGAGGCAACCGGACGGCGGGAAGGGCCGGGCAGGGCGTCTGACCCGAATTCCCCTAGTTGCCCTGCAGCGCCGCCTCCGCCTCGGCCTTCTGCAGGAAGTCAACCGCCTCCCGGGGGTCGAGGCGCTGCAGTTCGATATTCAGAGGCGAGGAGATGCCGCCGGACAGCACCATTGACATGGCCTCCTGCACGGACAGGGTTGTGTCGAAAATGCTCTCCACCGGCACCATTGCCACCCAACCCGAGTTTGGGGTGGGCGCAGTTGGAACGTAGATCACGCCCACGTAGGAGCTGATGTCCAGACGGGTGAAGCCTGTGAGAAAGCCGACCATCCAGGTGCCGGCCTTGGGGTATTCGGCGACTACGACGCGGCTGAAGCCGGCGCCGCTGTCCTCGGTGAAGGACTCTATCAGCTTCTTGGCCGGTCCGTACACCGCCCCGATCACCGGGACCTGGAGGATGAAGTCCTGTGTGGCCGCAATCGCCCGCCGCCCGATGCGCTGGTTGGAGAACAGCCCCAGGCCATAGGCCGCCAGCAGAATCCCTATCAGCCCGAGCCCCGGAATACTCCAGCCGAGAAGTGAGTCCAACAGCGGCCTGAGCAGCCCGTCGACGGTGTAGAAAGCCCACCTGACCAGCACGTAGGTGATTGCCACGGGCACAAGGATCAGTATGCCCGTGATGATGTAGTTGCGGGCGTTCTCCAGGGCCTTCTTGGCGGACGACTTTTCGGACTGGGTTCTCGGCGAAAGACTCACTATTCTCCTATCTCAGGCGGCCGCCCGCGGCTATGTCGTTGACCGCTGCGGCCTCCCTTTGAGATGGTATGGCTTCCGTATGCGAGTATAAGGCAGCCCGAGAGGGGGCGCAAATGGGATCATGTATCGTCGGCTTGCGCCAGCCCCGGGCCGCGCGCCCGCAGTTGTCCCACGGTCTCCAAGCTGATACCATGAGCGCCATGACACAGCCCGCGAAGCGCAGCAACCTCGCCATCCTGGTCGACTTCGACGGCACGGTCACCGAGAGAGACATGGGCGTTGCCCTGCTGGAGGCCTTCGCCCTGGAGGACTGGAAGCGCTTTGAGCCCATGCGGGAGGCGGGGCTGATTGTCGGCAGGGAGTGCCTGGCCAGCGAGTTCGGCTGTCTCCCCAGCGACCGCGAGGAGGAGATGGCCCGCTTTGTCAGGGATGAGGCCGTCATAAGGCCGGGATTCCAGGAGCTGGTGAGCCGCTGCCAGGCGGAGGGCATTCCCCTGAACATCGCCTCCAGCGGTCTGGGCTTCTACATTCGCTCCATTCTGTCGGGCGGCGGTCTGCCGGACGTGCCCGTGTTCAGCAGCAGGGCCAACTTCGGCGCGGGGGACAGGGTGAAGGTGGAGTACAACGACTGCCCGGAGATCTGCGATTCGGTTGGCGCTTGCAAGTGCTATCATGCGCTTAAATATGCTTCTATGGGCTACAGAGTGGCGATGGTGGGTGACGGCTTCTCTGACACCTGCGTTGCCGCCAAGGTCGACTACGTTTTCGCCTGCCGCAGGCTCCGCGCCCACTGCGAGGCCGAGGGCATACCCTTCTTCCCCTTCAACGACTTCCACGACGTTATTGCCAGGCTGCCGGAGCTGACTGCCGGCTAGTCCCCGATTTTGTCCGTCATTCCTGCGAAAGGAGACCCTTGCGTAACTATGGCGGCATTTTGGAGACAATGCGTTTATCGTCATTCCCGCGAAAGCGGGAATCTAAAGTCGTCTATTAGGACGCTCTAGACCCCTGCTTTCGCAGGGGTGACGAAGAGAAAGTGCCCCAAGTGGAGTTCCCGCGCGGGGACTGGAATGCGGGAATGAAGGAGGATTTTAGGCGTATGCCAATTCCCCCTACTTCAGCCGCAGCCACATCCGGTACAGTTCCCTTCTGGGAATCCCGGTCCGCTCCGCCACCAGGGACCGCGCATCCCTGGCGGACACCCCCTGCTCCAGCATGTAGCGGAGCATCTCCTCCGCCTCTTCCGGGGACGAGGCCCGCTCCTTAGCCTCCCAGCCCACGACAATCGTGAACTCCCCCCTGGGCTGCTGGAAGCGCTCAACCGCCTCCGACACTGAGCCGCGAAACACCTCCTCGTGGAGCTTGGTCCCTTCCCGGAGCGCCGTCAGCGGCCGGTTTCCCAGCGCCTCCAGGATGTCGGCCAGCGACCGCTGAAGGCGGTGGGGCGCCTCGAAGATGACCAGGGTGAAGGGCAGTTCCGCCACCGATTCCAGCAGCGCCAGCCTGTCCCTTTTGCCCCGCGGCAGGAATCCCAGGAACAGGGAGCGGTCCGCCGGAATACCGGATACGGACAGGGCCGCGGTCATCGCGGAGGGGCCGGGTATGGGGACCACCGTAAACCCCGCGGACGCCGCCGCCCTGACCAACTCCAGTCCCGGGTCGCTGATGCCCGGCGTCCCCGCGTCGGAGACCAGGGCAACGTCGCCGCTCTCAAGCGTCTCCAGGATACGGGGCAGGCTGCGGCCTATGTTGTGGTCGTGGTAGCTGGTCAGAGGCGTATGGATTTCGTAGTGGGAGAGGAGCTTTCTTGTCGTTCGCGTGTCCTCGGCGGCGATGAGGCTGACCTCCTTGAGCACGCGCAGGCCCCGGAGGGTCATGTCCTCCAGGTTTCCTATGGGGGTTGCTATCACGTAGAGGGTGGGCATGGGGTCTTCGCTCTAAGGGGATTGTGGGCCGGCGCTACTCCGCGCACACCAGAGTATATCAGTCGAAACGATGTTGGGGTGAGCAATGGGCGACGTGCCTTCATGCGTACCCTGGCCGCCGGTGCTATACTCGTAGCGAGGGCGACGCCATGAACATCGGAGTTTGCCGCATAGAGCTTGACCTGCCCGCCAGCCACTCGCTGAAGGACAAGCGCAGGGTGGTGCGTTCGATAGTCGACCGCGTGCGCAGCCGGTTCAACGTTGCAATTGCGGAGGTGGACAACACCGAAAGCTGGAGGACGGCCACCCTTGGCGTGACCTGCGTCAGCAACGACACCCGCCACGCCAACGAGATGATCTCCAGGGTGGTGCAGTTTATCGAGGGGTGCCGCGAGGAGGCCGTTATGGCCGGCTACGACGTGGAGATGCTCTCAGGGATGTAGAGCACGCGCCCTACCGCTCTATCTTCAGCAGGGCCAGGAACGCCTCCTGGGGTATGTCGACGTTACCCACCCGCTTCATTCGCCTCTTGCCCTCCGCCTGCTTCTCAAGCAGCTTCCGTTTCCGGGTCACGTCGCCGCCATAGCACTTGGCAAGCACGTTCTTGCGCATTGCGTTGATGGTCTCCCGGGCGATGATTCGGTTCCCAATCGCTGCCTGGATCGGCACCTCGAACATCTGGCGCGGGATGAGGTTCTTCAGCTTCTCGACCAGAGACCTGCCCTGGGGATAGGCCCTGTCCCTGTGGGTGATGAGGGATAGCGCGTCCACCGGCTGGTTGTTCACCAGCAGGTCCAGTTTCACCAGCGGGGCCGCCCTGTAGCCGGCGAATGAGTAGTCCATTGAGGCGTATCCCTGTGTCCGCGACTTCAACAGATCGTAGAAGTCCACCAGCACCTCGGACAGGGGCGCCTGGTACTCCAGCAGCGCCCTGGCTTCGGAGGCCTGGCTGTCCTGGTCGCCGTCGGACACCGCGCCCTGCAGGTACTCCATTCGCTTGAACTCGCCTCGTCTCGCCGTGACCAGCTCCATTACGGCGCCAATGTACCGGGTGGGAGCGACGATGCTGAGGGACAGCAGGGGCTCTCGCATCTCGACAATCCTCTGGGCCGGAGGGAGCTTGGCCGGGCTTTCGACTTCAATCTCCGTGCCGTCGTCCAGGATGACCTGGTATGCGACGCTTGGGGCCGTGATCAGGAGGTTGAGGCTGTACTCCCTCTCCAGCCGCTCCTGGACGACCTCCATGTGAAGGAGGCCCAGGAACCCGCACCTGAACCCGAAGCCCAGGGCGGCGCTGGTCTCCGGCTCGTAGCTCAGGGCGGCGTCGCTCAGTTGCAGCTTCTCCAGAGCGGTCCTCAGCGCCAGGTAGTCCTCGCCCTCCGCCGGGTAGAGGCCGGCGAAGACCATTGGCTTCAGCGCCTGGTAGCCGGGCAGTGGCTCCGTGGAGGGGGTCCGGGCCATGGTGATGGTGTCTCCAACGCGGCACTCCCGGACGTTCTTGAGGCCGGTGGCGATGTAGCCGACTTCGCCATCGTGGAGGCTTTCGACCTGGGTAAGCTGCGGTCGAAATACCCCTACCTCCAGCACGTCCCCGCTGGAGCCGGTGGAGAGCATGAGCACTTCGGCTCCCTTGCTGATGGAGCCCCCGAACAGTCGCACGTAGGCCACGACACCCTTGTAGGGGTCGTAGGCGGAGTCGAAGATCAAGGCCCTCAGGGAGTCCGTCTCGCCCTTCGGCGGCGGTATCCTGTCTACGACGGCCTCCAGAAGCTCCGCTATGCCACGGCCGTCCTTTGCCGAGACGAAGAGCACCTCGTCCTCCATGAATCCGAAGGCCTGTTGCAGCTCCTCCGACACGCCCTGGGGCCGGGCCACGGGCAGGTCAATCTTGTTCACAACGGGTATGATGGTCAGGTCGTGCTCCAGGGCCAGGTAGACGTTGGCCAGGGTCTGGGCCTGGATGCCCTGGGTAGCGTCGACGACGAGGAGAGCGCCCTCGCAGGCGGCAAGGGCTCGGGACACCTCGTAGCCGAAGTCCACGTGGCCGGGAGTGTCGATGAGGTTAAGCTGGTAGTCGCCCTCGCCGTTGGCGTAGGTCATCCTGACGGCCTTGCCCTTGATGGTAATGCCGCGCTCCCGCTCCAGGTCCATCTGGTCCATGAACTGCTCCGTCATATCCCGGGAGCTTACTGCGCCGGTGATTTCCAGGATGCGGTCGGCCAGGGTGGACTTGCCGTGGTCTATGTGGGCAATGATGCAGAAGTTGCGAATTCTATCAGAGTTCATATAGAAGCCATAGTAGCATAGGGAGGGGACACCCTCAAGGCGGCGGCGGGTCGGGTATTCACTACAGGCGTTGGTATTGTCGGATGATACCGCTCATCCTGAGCTTGTCGAAGGAAATGAGCGGGGGCAGCTACGCCTACAGCCTGCCCGCCCAAATGGTTCGACAGGCTCACCATGAGCGGGCAAGAAATGGTATTGCAACCAGCACCGGCATTACCAACACATATAGAGAATACCGTGAACAGGTTAGTCCAGTGAACTCTCCATGCTGGTTCTCTCGGGCTATGGAACAGAGAAGAAAGCAAGCGGGGCGGGTGATTTATCACCCGCCCCGCTCCGTCTGAGCGAATGGAATGGAGCCTAGACCCGGATGCAGGACACCCAGTGCTCCGGCGAGACCTCTCGCAACTCCGGCACTCCGCGCTCGTTGGTGAGCCCCTGCGAATGGACCCCGGCGCAATCGTCGATTGCTATGGGGCACCTGGGATGGAACACGCATCCCGGGGGCGGGCGGAGGGGGCTGGGCACGTCGCCCGTGAGAACAATCCGCTCGCGCTGCGCCTCAACAAGGGGGTCGGGAATGGGCACGGCGGACAGCAGCGCCTTGGTGTAGGGGTGCAGCGGGTTCTCATAGAGCTCGATCCTGTCGGCGATCTCGGCAATCTTGCCAAGGTACATCACAACAATCCTGTTGCTTATGTGGCGCACAACGGAGAGGTCGTGGGCCACGAACAGGTACGTCAGGTCGAACTCCTGCTGGAGCTCCTCCAGGAGGTTGATGAGCTGGGCCTGAATGGACACGTCCAGCGCCGACACAGGCTCGTCGCAGGCTATGAAGCTGGGCCTCACCGCCAGGGCGCGTGCCACGCCGATGCGCTGCCTCTGACCGCCGGAGAACTCGTGGGGGAAGCGGGCGCCCATGTGTGGATTGAGTCCCACAACTGTGAGAAGCTCCGCAACCTGGTCCCGGTACTCATTGCGGCTTCTGGTCATCTTGTGCACCACCAGCGGCTCGCCGATGATGTTTCCGGCGTTCATCCGGGGGTTCAGAGAACCGTACGGGTCCTGGAAGATCATCTGCATCTTTCGCCGGGCCTGGCGGAGATCCTTGCCCTTCATAAGGGAGAGGTCCTGACCCTCAAAGAGGACCTGCCCGGACGTGGGCTGGTAGATCTGGCCCAGGTGCAGGATGGTCCGGGCGGCGGTGGTCTTGCCGCAGCCGCTCTCACCCACCATGCCCAGGGTCTCGCCACGGCGGATGAAGAAGCTGATGTCGTCTACTGCCTTGACGTCAGCCACTTTTTTCTGAAATACAATCCCTCTTGTTACAGGGAAGTACTTGACCAGGTTGTTGACTTCCAGAAGAATCTCACCCTGTTCCATTATCTTACCTCCTGCCTGCCCAACTGGTCTGAGACCCAACAAGCCGCAGTGTGTCCGTCTGAAACTTCTACCAGGGGAGGGTACTCCACGGCGCATCTGTCAATGGCGTACCTGCATCGAGGCCTGAAAGAGCAGCCTTCCGGCAGACCAATCAGGTCCGGCGGGGAACCTTCAATCGGGTCCAGCTGCTCCTTGCGCGGCTGGTCCAAACGTGGCACGGAGTTGAGAAGCCCGATTGTGTAGGGGTGCCGCGGGTTGGTGTATATCTCCCGGGCTGTGCCTCTTTCGATGATCTTCCCGGCGTACATAACGTTCACCCGGTCTGCGTACCGGGCAACCACACCGAGGTTGTGGGTGATGATGAGCACTGCGGTGCCCATCTCCTCGCCAAGGGCTTTGACGAGCTCCAAGATCTGCGCCTGAATGGTCACGTCCAGGGCTGTGGTCGGCTCGTCGGCTATGAGCATCTTGGGGTCGCAACTGAGGGCCATGGCAATCATAACCCTCTGCCTCATACCGCCGCTGAACTGGTGGGGGTAGTCGCGGAGACGCCCACGGCCCTCCGGGATACCCACCCTCTGCAGGAGATCACCGGCCCTCTCGTTAGCGGCATCCTGTTCCAGGCCAAGATGAAGCATCAGGGCTTCCGTGAGCTGCTTTCCAATGGTGAGAACGGGGTTGAGCGAGGTCATGGGCTCCTGGAAGATCATGGCCATGTCCTTGCCCCGGATGCGCCTCATGTCTGAGTCGTCCAGGGCCAGCAGGTCCTGGCCGGCGAAGTTGACCTCACCTGACACCGTCCTGCCGGGCCTCTGGATGAGCCTCATTATGGACAGAGCGCTTACACTCTTGCCACAGCCGCTCTCGCCCACCAGGGCCAGCGTCTCGCCCTCCTCCAGGTCGTAGGTGATATCGTCAACTGCCTTCACCACTCCTTCAGGAGTGAAGAAGTACGTCGAAAGGTTCTTTACCTCCAGCAGGTTGGTCACTATTCCCTCCTGATACACGGATAACCGGAGTCTCCCGGTTCACAGCAGTCTGAGCAGTGATTGCCGTTGCTACCCTTCCGTATCTCCTGTAGGAGCCCTATCCCTTTCTCCTGGGGAAGAGGAGACTCGAACTCCTACGCCCTTAGGCACATGATCCTAAGTCATGCTCGTCTGCCAATTCCGACACTTCCCCGCTAGCCTGCACTGACCCGCACAGGACTCGAACCTGTAACCCGCTGATTAAGAGTCAGCTGCTCTACCATTTGAGCTAGCGGGCCTTCTCACGTCTCGTGGAAAACCACGAAATTATTGGCGAATCTATCACGTAGCTCAATATCTGTCAAGCGTTTCCACATTGGATCGACAACTTTCAACGGCGTGGCCATGACCAATTTGAGGATTTCGAGGAAAGCCCGGTTTGATGGTGGGGCGGAAAGAGCAAGGCATATCCCTTATGACGCCGTAATCGCTGAGCCACAGCCGCGGCTGTGGCTGGAAGCCGGAGCAATGATTCAGGAAGTCGTTGCCTCTCTTTGGGACGCTCCCGTGATGCGCCTGAGCAAGCCGGGCAGGCTTTCGTTGAACAGGTAGTAGAAAATGGGCACTACTAAAAGGGTGAGGGCAGTGGAGCTTACCAGTCCACCGATAACCACCGTCGCCAGCTCCGCGCTGATTATGCCACCCTCCTCGTCGCTGATGGCCGCAAGAGGCAGGAGCGCGAAGCTGGTGGTAATCGCCGTCATCAGAATGGGGCGCAGGCGGACCCGTCCGCCTGTAATCAGTGCGTCGAACACCGAACGCCCTCCCTGCCGCAGCTGCTCCACGAAGGCAATCAGCACAATGGCGTTGGTCACCACAATGCCGATCAGCAGCAGGATGCCCATCATCGAGGACAGGCTCAGGGTGCGGTCCGTTATGGCAAGGGCCGCGAGCGCGCCTATGAGTGCCAGGGGCAGGCTGGTTATTATGACCAGCGGGTTACGGAGGGACCCCAGGCTGGCTACCATGACCAGGTAGACGAGCACAATGCCCACCAACATTGAGATTATTATGGCCTGGAAGCCCTCGGCTATGTCGGCGAAGATGCCACCGCTGGTGACGATTACCCCGGGCGGAAGCGCGATCTCTGCAATCTTCTGGTCCACCAGCAACCCCACGCCCTGGGTGTCCTCCGATGCAATTTCTCCGGATATCGTGGCGGACCGTACGCCGTCGGTGCGGGTGATGGTGACAGGCCCTTCCCTGACCACCACCTCGGCCAGCTCATCCAGGGGCGCCGCCCCGGCTGGCCCTGCTATGGTCAATCTCTTGACCGCCTCTATTCCGCCTGCCGCCTGGGGGCTGCCCGCAAGCACGACATCTGCGCTCTCTCCGTCGATGACGATGCTGCTGACGGTGCGTCCCGTCAGGTACTGGCTCACCTGCATGCCGACCTGCCGGGTGGTCAGGCCGATGGCGCCGGCCCTGGACGGGTCGACCTGTATGGACACCTCATCCCGCGCCTGGGCCACGTCGCTCTCAAGGTTGACCACCCCTTCGATCGTCGACAGGGAGTCCACCAGCTGAGCGGACACCAGGGCAATGTCGTCATAGTTCGGGCCGGTCACGCTGATCTCAATGCCGCTGGCGGGAGGGCCCGCGCTTATCTCCGTAATCCGAACCTGTCTATCAGGCCTGGCGAGCTCCTCCCTGAGTATGCTGGCGATGTCCTCAGGAGTTCCGGCGGGCAATCTCACCAGAATGCTCGCGTTGTTCTGTCCGCCGGGGGCCCCTCCGAACTGTATATTAGTCTGGCCCACAGTTGAGATGTACAGGTCCGAAATCTCGTCAATCCGCGTTTCTATCTCCTCAACATCCTCCAGCGTACCGCTCAAGGGTGTGCCCGGCGGCAGAGCGATCTCTATCTGAAGCTGGCGTTCGCCGCCTGTTGGGAAAAACGTGATTGGGATGACCGCCAGAAGCCCCAGGCTGCCGATGGTTATCACAAAGACTGCCGCCAGCGTGATGGCCTTGTGGACTAGGGCCCATCTGAGGACCGGCGTGTACATTCGCTGCAACAGGGTCTCCCGGCCCAGGACCTCTTCTCCTTCGCCAACAACGTCTTCGGGCAGGTCACCGGGCCTGAGCAGGTATGCTCCCAATACGGGCACCGCAGTCAGTGCGACCAGCAGCGACGCCAGCAACGCGAAGCTGACTGTGAGCGCGAAGGGCTCGAAGAAGGAGCCGACCAGACCCTCGATGAAGGCCAGTGGTAGGAACACCACCACCGTGGTCATTGTGGACGCGAAAATGGCCGGGCCAACCTCGGTGGTGGCTTCCAGCGCCGCTTGCCACCTGTCGCGGCCGGCCTGGATGTGGCGGTACACGTTCTCCAGCACGACAATGGAGTCGTCAACGACGCGCCCGACGGATATGGCCAGGCCTCCCAGCGTCATGAAGTTGAGGGTCAGGTCCTGCCACGCCAGGAGCAGCACGCCTGTGAAGACGCTCAGCGGAATGGACAGACCAATGACGATAGTAGGGCGGATGGTGTTGAACATCCCGCGAATGAAGGTTGGGCGGATGGTGAACATGAACGCGAACACCACCGTCACTGCGAACAGGAAGCCGAAGATTCCCTCCCGGCTCAGCTTGTCAATCTGGGCCTGGATATCCGGCCCCTGGTCTGACACTATCACCAGCTCTATGTCGGACGGCAGCCCCGTCACGTTGTCCAGGGCCTCGCGGATGCCGTTTGATACTTCCACCGTGTTGGCGTCCGCCTCCTTGATGACGGAGACGCTTATGCTTGGCCTGCCGTTGGTGCGGGAAATGGAGGTCGTTCTGCCGGCTCCCAGCCTCACGTCCGCCACGTCCCCAAGGAGCACCGGGCCGGTCTCGGACGCGCCCACAACCAGGTCCGCGATCTCTTCGACGGAGCTGAAGGCGTGAGTGGTCTTGGCCGGCACCGCCTGGCCGCCCTCGAAGATGAGTCCGGCTGGCATACTCAGGTTGTTCTCCGTAAGAGCCGAGGAGACCTGGAAGAGCGAAACGCCGTTGGCCCGCAGCCGTTCTGGGTCGACGGCTATGTTCACCCGCCGCTCGACCTCTCCCGTCACCTGGATATCGAGAATGCCGTCCACCTCCGATATTGCCGGTAGTATCTGGGACTGGACGATTCGCCTTGTGTCCGCCGCTTCCCGGTCTGAGATGGCGCTGAACTGGATGATGGGGAACTGGTCCGGCCTGAAGCGGCCTACGTTTGGCCGGTCGACGCCTGCCGGAAAAGTCAGGGCGGAGACGGCAGCCTCGACGTCGCTCTGGGCGGCGGCCATGTCCGTCCCGAACTTGAATGTGGCCAGGACAATGGAGTTGCCCTCAAAGCTCGTGGACTGGATCGCCTCAAGTCCCTGCGCTCCGTCTATGGCCGCCTCTATCGGGTCCGTCACGTCGCGCACCACCGCATCCGGGTTGGCCGATGGGTAAGAGGTGGTCACCGTGACCAGCGGAAACTCGATGTCCGGGAACAGGTCAACCCTCAGGGTGTTGTATGCCGTAACCCCTGAAATAAGGAGGAGAAATATAGCAAGGACGGTGACGGACCTCTTGCTGATGGCGGTGGCGGTCAGGAATCGCATTGTTTACTCCAAGTTTCCATTCTGTGTTTCAATTGTGAAGGAATTATCAAGACTCGCGCCACAAAATAGCCCCCTGTCAAGGAGGGTGTGACATCTCTTCTGATCTGAGGGCATTCCGATGGGAAGTCTAGATGCAGTTGGGACAGTGGATAATACACCTGTCAGTGGTTTCACTGGTCCCTGGCCTGTCATTGATGGCGATACATCTAACCGTGCTTGATGTCCCTAAGGACACCCGCATAGTCGTAAGGGTAAGAAGTGTCTACGCGGACAATCTTCGAAGGTACATCTAGCGGCTCCCAGATTCCAGACGCAATTCCCTCTAGCAACTGGTCGCTGGGCATCACATGGTGGCCGGGGCGCAGTTGCGATGGATCAAGGCGAGCAGCATTGCGTTCAACCAAGATGTCTGGGGGAGCCGCGCAATGCACCTGAATTACCCTCGCATCGGCATTGTCTGCAACTTCTCGGGCCGGCTCGGATGAAAACCGTCGGTCGAAGTTGCTCTCAGTCATAAGCGATGCTCCTACCCCAAGCATCCGATTGGCAACAAGAAACAACAGGTCAGTAGAGCTTATTCCGATTTGCCTAGACCAAACTTTATCGCCAAAGCCCAATGTTCGATAGATGGTATCTTTGAAGACGTCTTTTTCGAAGAGTGGCACACTAAGGTCCCGTGCAAGCATTCTGGCTAAAGTCGTTTTACCCGCTGCAGGTGGGCCTGTAACAATCACCCACAAGGGGCGTTCATTTTTCATCTTGGATGTCAGGCTCAGCTACAAAGAGCTGCATATACAGGGTACAGTTCGCGCCATCTGGCTGCCGAGCCTGGATTCGAACCAGGATTACCTGATCCAGAGTCAGGCGTGCTACCATTACACCACTCGGCAATTCAGGCCGTTCCATTAGTGTAATACCTACGCCGAGTGGCGGTCAAACTCATCTGGCATTGTGCTGGCGGGAATTCTATACGCGATGTGGTAAATTGCAGATTTCAATGTCAATGAGATCGTCCGGCGCCCGGTGCAAGGACAGCCCGCCGCTTTAGAATCGTCCACTGATATGTTACGATTTATGCCCAGGTGGCAGCGTCTTACATCAGGGCTCAACTCAGGGTCATGAGGTAGTTCAGGAGACCACAGGAGGATACTATGCCGAGTGTTCTCAAAAGGGAATTTGACTTCTATCGCGCCAACCAGGATGAAATGGTTGCGAAGTATGATGGTAAGGTTATCGCAATCAAGGACGGGGAGGTGCTTGGCGTCTTTGAGAGTGACCTTGCTGCTGTCACCGAGATCCAGAAGATACACCCCCTGGGCACTTTCCTTGTTCAGAGGGTTAGCGCAGGGGAGGAGGCGTACACCATGACTATCAACTCACCTGGCGTGGTGGTCTGATAGCCCAGCAGCAAGCCCCTCGCAGCTTCACCAAGACTTCCACTAATTGCCTTATGTGGAGACGTTCATTCCTAGGGCACCAGCAGCCCCGTCTCCCTCAGGTCCGGCGACCCCTCGTCGTCGGGGCGCAGGTCCGGTTGCAGCCTTGCTGTCGCCATGGAGACTATCGTACTCAGATTGGCGTCAAGGGTCTCCAGCAGGGATTCCACGTACTCATCTGCTGCGTCCGGCGGCAATGTCACCAGGTACTCGAACAGCCTGAGCGATGAGTCCGCGCCGAGCTCCCCCCGGGTCATAAGCTCCTCCCGCAGCTCCGCCAGGTTGGGGTCTTCCAACACTGCCAGCCACTGCAACAGGTAGCCCAGGAAGTGCTCGTCAAGGTTGAGGCCGACCTGCCAGGAGGCCAGACGCCGGTTCACGAACACGTGAAATCCCTCGTAGTCAGGGTAGGACAGGAGGTCTTCGCCCGTAAGCTCCTCCAGCTTCAGCCAGAATGCCCTCTCGAACTGCTGAGCCTGAGCCTCCCGGATACCCCGCTGGGCGTGGTCCGAACCGCTCTCCCCAACGGCGGGGTAGGCGTGCCGCTGGTGGACGTGGCCCAGCTCATGTGCCAGCGACTGGACAACGTCGGCCAGCCCGCGCTCCGCGTCAATGGCCACCGTAGTCCTTCCAAACCGCGGGACGGTTATGCCCACGGCCGTGGCCTTTATGCGCTCCCGCCTCTCCAGCAGAGTCGGATGTTCCGACGCCGGGCTCAGGGCAAACCGCTCCGCAAAATAGGCGTCAATCCACGCCTCAAACTCCGCCCTGGTGAAGAAGTGGATGGTCAGGCGTTCGTCGTGGATGCTCTTGCCGGTCAGCAGGTAGTAGCCGGCGTCCGTGATGTCCAGCGCCTCCTGTGAGTAGTCGAAGCCGCCGTCGCTCAGGGCCGGGTCCCTGACCTCCACCAGCAGGGGCAGGGCGGACAGCTTGCCCATGAGGTCGTCTTCGCTGTACGACGCGGGGCCGCTCTCGGCCGCCTGCTCGACGCTCCATACGAAGGTCTTTTCGTAAACATTGTCGTTTTCGTTGGCCTCCCGCACGGCGTTCTCCGGGTCAACCACGATTTTCAGGGTGTGAGGCCCCTCGGTGATTTCAGCCGCGTTGCTCAGGCCGTCCCAGTCCTGGATCCAGTAGAGCTGGTTGGGGGCCATGTTGGCGGAGAAGTCAAATGTGTGGACCTTGTCCTCGTCGAAATAGAGGTCAACTGAGAATGGCGTCGTCGTCTCACTGGTGCTCAGGTTGTGCACGACCACGTCCAGGTAGGGGGTCACGTCCAGGGTCAGATGGCCGTCCAGGTAGGTCCCGGGCCGGTTGGAGATGCTGATGGGCGCGTCCCAGTCCTGCCTCCAGCCGGGCGTGAGGTTTGGCAAAGTCAGCTGCGCCGGAGCGGTGGGAGAGGGCGCGGGATCGACGGCAGGTTTGGGCTCCACGCTCCCTGTTCCCCAGGTGTACTCCTTCTCTATGGTGTTGTTGCGCTCGTTGGACTCCACCACCGCGTCCGCGGCGTCTATCTCCACCCTGATGGTGTGGACGCCCGGCGTCACCCTCGTGGCCTGCAGCAGCCCGTCCCACTCGCTGCTTCCGGTGGACTCCTCCGCCAGCAGGCCGTCTCCCGCCTGCACGGAGACCAGAATATCGTCAAAGTACACGTAGACGGTGACGTCTTCGGCGATGCTTACCGGCCCAACGTTTTGGAAGCCGTACCTGATATAGGTGGGCACGTCCACGGAGAGCGGCCCGTCCGCCTTGTCTCCCTCGTAGGACGTGGTGATGAGGGAATCAGCCCAGCCTTCGATGATGGACGGGGCAAGGTCCGGCAACCTGCCGGGAGCGGGGGAGGTCTCCGGGGGCGGATTCTGAGATGGCTTCCACGTATACTCCAGCTCGTAGACGTTGTCCGTCTCGTCGGTCTCGGGGACCAGGTCTGTGGGGTCTGCCACCAGCTTCAGGGTGTGGGTCCCGGGCCGCAGGTTGACCCGAGCCGGGAGGTCATCCCAGTCCGTCAGGCTGATGAACAGGTTCGCGTCAAGGCCGTTCGTAGTCCAGCGCTCCACCAGTACGTCGTCCAGGTACACGTCCACGAAAAAGTCGTAGTCGATGTCGTTCGGGCTGTTGTTGATGACTGCCCAGCTCAGGAACGTGCTGCCGTCCACCGACAGCTCCTCGGAGGAACGCGGCCCGGGCGAGCCGGAGGCCATCAGCGGGAGCCGCCAGCCCCGGGGCGTGAAGGGAGCGACGTTGACGTTGGCCGTCCTCGCAGGGGTCGGCGCCAGCGTTGGGATGGGGGTGGGCGAGGGCGTGGGGGTCGGCGCCGGTTCAATGGTGGGAGCAGGAGACGGCGTAGACGAGGGAAGGGGTGATGGCGTCGGCTCAGGGGTGTCGGTTGCCGGGACCGCCTGCCCGGTGCACGCAGCGAGCAGGAGCAAAGATATGGCCGCGCCGATGACGGCGAGGCGGCGAAGCGGCGTCCCCATGGCAAAAGTGTAGCAGATATGGCTTTGGGCAGGCATTTGCGGCTATTATGGAGGTAGTCTGCAAAGAGTTTGACGGCGCTGCGCAGTGACTTGCACTACAAGTGTAGTCCAGCGACATTAAGGAATTTTCAAGAAGGTGAGCAGTTGAGATCGGCCATATTCTTTGTCCTGGGCGTGGTGATAGCGCTCCTTGCGCTGGTTGTCCTCAGTCTCGCGGTGACCGGCTGCGCCGCGGACACCCCGGCCACTTCGACTGCGCCCACGCCTTCGGTCGCGGGGCCCGTTGGACCCGACACACAGCCCGCGCCCACTAACGCCTCTCCAACCGATACGGCGGACGCTTTTACCGCGTCGCCTGATTCGCCGACCGCAACGCCGGAGCCCACCGACACACCCTCAGCGGCGGCGACACCGGAGTACATGATCGTAACCCTGCTTCGCAAGGATGCCATACCCGCGATCCTGGACCCCGACTTTGTGCCCCTGTCCGAGGCCAACGAGCAGATGGAGGACGACGAGCTTGTCCTGGGCGTGTCCCTGGACGGCGACTCCAGGGCCTACTCGGTCAACCTGCTCAGCCGGCACGAGATCGTCAACGATGTTGTGGGAGGCAGACCCGTCGCGGTCACGTGGTGACCGCTCTGCTTCTCGGGCATAGTTTATGCCCGCCAGTTCGGAGACGAGACCCTCACCTTTGGCGTTTCAGGCAAGCTGATAATGAACGCCCTGGTGATGTACGACCACCAGACGGACTCCCTGTGGAGCCACTTCACCGGGGACGCCGTGCTTGGTGACTACTACGGCACCAGGCTGGAGCTGGTCCCGTCGACGCACACCACCTGGGGCAGGTGGAAGGAGCTGCACCCGGACACTGTGGCCCTGGACAAGGGCGGCCGCTACTCCTACGACAACTACACCTCCTACTACGCGAGCTCAGACCCCGGGGTTATTGGGGAGGCCCGGAAAGATGACCGGCTCCACACCAAGGACCTTGTGGTGGGCGTGGTGATAGGAAACGAGGCCAAGGCCTACGCCTTCAGGGACCTGGCGGAGCAGCCCGTTGTCAACGACTCCATCGGCGGCAGGAACGTGCTAATCGCCTTTGACGACGAGTCGTCCACAGGCAACACCTTCAGCCGCGACGTCGATGGCCGGACGCTGGAGTTCCGCCTCTCCGAGAGCGACGGCGACCTGCTCATGGTGGACGATGAGACGGGCAGCGAGTGGCGGCTACTGACGGGAGAGGCGGTGAGCGGCCCCCTCGCGGGAACGAGCCTGGAGCAGATCCCGACCAACTACTCCTTCTGGTTCGCGTGGAAGGACTGGCATCCCGCCACCGGCCTCTACGCCCTGGACGGAGCGGCTGCCTAGCCGGCGCTCGCCTGCCCGCGCATTCCGGTCTATATCTGTAATATCCTCATAATGTTCTTAAGGATTGCGGAACATGCTGCACGTATCATTTGGTGCATGACACCCTGGGCGAGGTATACCCAAATGCGGATGCGTAGTGGCGCTGGGCTCTTCCTGCCGGCGATGACCCTGGCGGTGGCGATGGCGATTCTCGCCGCCGGATGCGGCAGCCAGGCGCAAACCGCCGCGCCCGCGGCGACGCTGACACCGACCGCGCCGGCCGCAGCGTCCGCTCCCACGTCCACGCCTGAGCCGACCCCCACGCCGTGGCCCACGCCCACACTCGTGCCCACGCCAACGCCATTCCCGTTGACGGAGACGGGCAAAGTGACCAGGGAGGAGCTAATCGCAAGGATGAAGCCGGCGGTGGTGAGGGACGCGATTCCGGCGATCCTTGACCCGCAGTTCGTGGCGCCGGAGGCGGTGCCGCCAGAGTTCAGGGACACAGAGCTTGTTCTGGGCCTGTCGATGAACGGGGAGAGCAAGGCCTACCCGCTGGACGTCCTCAGCCATCACGAGGCCGTCAACGACGTTGTGGGGGGTGTGCCCGTCGTGGTCACGTGGTGACCGCTCTGCTTCTCGGGCATAGTTTATGCCCGCCAGTTCGGAGACGAGGTGCTGACCTTCGGGGTCTCCGGCAGGCTGACGCTGAGCGCGATGGTAATGTACGACCACCAGACGGACTCCCTGTGGACTCACTTCACCGGCGAGGCCATCACGGGCGACTACCTGGGGACGCAGCTACAGGTCCTGCCCGCAATGCAGACCACGTGGGGCCACTGGAGGGAGCTGCACCCCGACTCCAGCGTCCTGGCGTGGAGAATGCCCACGGAGGAAGACCCCACCGGCGCGCTGGGCTTCACCTACGATCCCTACCTGGGCTACTACGCAAGCGGGTGGTCCGGCTACGGACGCGTGAGAGATGACGACCGCCTGGGCCGGAAGGACTTTGTGCTGGGTCTCATAGTCAACGACAGGTCGAAGGCCTACGCTTTCACAGACCTGGCTGACCGGCCGGTCGTGAACGACACGCTGGGCAACAGGGACGTGGTGGTGACCTACGAGCCGGTGTCGGACACGGCCACCGCTTTTGTGCGGGAGGTGGACGGCCGCACCCTGAGCTTTGATCCGGCGGCGGAGGACGGTGGCGAGGGGCTGATCATGGTCGACAGGGAGACCGGCAGCAGGTGGCTGCTTCTCACAGCGGAGGCTGTGGACGGCCCTCTGCAAGGGACTCGACTGGAGCAGCTGCCGGCAAACTACGCCTTCTGGTTTGCATGGGCGGACTGGAACCCCACAACGGCGCTTTTCATGGAAGAAGGAGTCGCGTCCTAGAGAGGGGCGCGTGGAAAACAGGGGCCTAGCGTACCAAAGCGGGCGGACCGGCCTGGGAAAGGGGGCAGCAATTCGACAATGAGAAAAAGCCGTCAACACCTGAATTACGTTGCGAATTACCCCAAAATGCCCGGCGGCGGTATCGCCAAACTGGAGGAGGATGCTCTAGAATCATTACAATCTCATAAACGCATCGAAATGGTATTGACGACTCCAGGAGTCGCCAATACAATTGTTGCTCAATCGCAGTGGGGACGCCGTCCTCACTTCAACCGCAATCGGTCCGAGGGATTCGAGGCCAATCGGATAGTAAAGACGGGCAGAGCATTAGCCTAGTGCGAGAGGTAGATCATGCACAGATACATAGCTAACCGCCTTATACAGGGAGCGCTTACCGGAGTGCTGGTGTCACTGGTAATCTTCGCCATCCTTCGCATTGCCCCCGGTGACGTGGCAATGATGATTGCCCTGGAGATGACGGGCGGCGAAGAGGACCTGATAACCGAGGACCAGTTGGAGAAGATCCGGGAGGACGTGGGGCTCAACGCTCCAATTCACATGCAGTACTTCAACTGGATTGGCGGCTGGGTGACCGGGGACTGGGGCGAGTCCATGTTCTCCAGCGAAGGGATATGGGAGAACTTCACCAGGAAACTCCCCGTGACCCTTGAACTGGCCATCCTGTCCATACTCTTGTCCACAGTCCTGGGTCTTCCCGCCGGGATACTCATGGCCATTAAACGGGACACCTGGATAGACTACACCCTGCGGATATGGTCGCTGTCGGGCCTCTCAATACCCAACTTCTGGCTTGCAACCATGCTGCTGGTAATCGGGATGTACATATTCGAGTGGAGCCCGCAGATTGGCTTTGTCCCGTTCTTCGATGACCCCGGGGCGAACATGAGCCAGTTCTTCTGGCCTGCCGTCATAGTGGGCTTCTCCTCAATGGTGACCAAGGCGCGGATGATGCGCTCCACCATGCTGGAGGTGCTGCGCCAGGACTACATCCGGACGGCCCACGCCAAGGGCCTCAGCGGGGCCATGGTGACCTACCGCCACGCGATGAAGAACGCCTTCATCCCTGTGATCACGGTCATTGGGTTCTCCATTGCCACCATCATTGGCGGGTCAGTGATAATGGAGCGCATCTTTGTGCTGGACGGGATCGGCAACATGCTGGTTGAGGGCATGAACCAGAGGGACTACCCGGTTGTGCAGTCCCTGGTGCTGCTCTTCTCCCTGTGGATTGTGATCACTAACCTGCTTGTGGACCTGAGCTACGGCTGGCTGGACCCCCGCATACGGTTCGACTAGCCCAACGGCCGGACAACGGAAGAGGTAGCTTTGGGAAGTCGGCTTGCACTGCAAGCCGACTTCCATTTAGCCAGCCTGAACGCTACAATTAGCTCTGGAGCGGAGCAATGATCCTTCTCATAGACAACTACGACAGCTTCACCTATAACCTCTACCAGTACCTGAGCGAGCTCGGCGCTGACGTGGAGGTCGTGCGCAACGACCAGGCCACCGTGGAGGACGTGGAGCTCATGAGCCCCGAGAAGATAGTCATCTCTCCCGGGCCGTGCACTCCCAAGGAGGCGGGCATCTCAAACGACGTCATAGACCACTTCGCCGGCCGCGTTCCCATCCTCGGCGTGTGCCTGGGTCACCAGTGCATCGGGTACACCTACGGAGGGACAGTGGACAGGGCGGGCGAGATTATGCACGGCAAGACATCTCTCATTCACCACGACGGCGAGGGCCTCTTCCGCGGCCTGCCCAACCCCTTTGAGGCCATCCGTTACCATTCCCTGGCCGTATATCGGGAGGACCTGCCGGAGGAGCTTGAGGTCACCGCGTGGACGGACAAGGGCCTGATTATGGGCGTGCGTCACAAGGAGCACAGGATCGAAGGCGTGCAGTTTCACCCGGAGTCTATCATGACCGTTGTGGGCAAAGACCTGCTGAGGAATTTTCTGAACTCTTAGAGCCGGGCATACAATCAGTCGCAAAAACTACAGACGAAGTGGATAAAGACGTTGCAATGAAGACAGGGTTTCATAGAGGGAGCGCCAACCCGCCGTCATTCCCGCGTAGGCGGGAATCCAGAAACGGCTCGCAGGCGTCTACAAACGCATTAGATTCCTGCTTCCGCAGGAATGACGATGAGGGAGCAATCTCGTTCACGGACGTGGTCGTGCGAATACTCAGCTATTTCCGCGGAGCAGAACATTGATCCGGGAAGCCATAGGCGGCATTGTATCCGGCCAGAGCCTGTCCGCCGACGAGGCCGCGCAGGTGATGGAGGAAATCATGACCGGGGAGGCGACTCCCGCCCAGTTCGGGGCCTTTGTCACCGCCCTGCGGCTCAAGGGCGAGACCCCGGACGAAATCGCCGGGATGGCCAGGGTGATGCGTGAGAAGGCGCTGCGAGTGGAGTCGGACGGGGACCTGGTGGACACCTGCGGCACGGGCGGCGACGGGTCGCACACAATCAACGTCTCAACAATATCCGCGTTCGTGACCGCGGGCGCGGGCCTCAGGGTCGCCAAGCACGGCAACCGGGCCATCACCAGCGCGTGCGGCAGCGCCGACGTAATGGAGGCCGCGGGTGTCAAGGTTGACCTTGGGCCGGAGGGCGTGGAGCGGTGCATCCGGGATGTGGGCATCGGCTTCATGTTCGCGCCCACATTTCATCCCGCAATGAGGTACGCAGGCCCTCCCCGGAGGGAGATAGGCATACGCACGGTGTTCAACATCCTCGGCCCCCTGACCAACCCCGCGGGGGCTCGGAGCCAGGTGCTGGGGGTGGCCGACGGCTCCCTTGGAGAGAAGATGGCGATGGTGCTGCAACGGCTGGGCTGCAACCACGCGCTCGTCGTCCACGGAGAAGACGGCCTGGACGAGATTTCGATCACCGGCCCATCGCAGATATGGGAGCTCAAGGACGGCAGCATCTTCAACTTCTCCGTGACGCCGGAGGACTTGGGGCTGTCCCGCGCCTCCGCCCGTGACGTGCAGGGAAGCTCCATCGAGGACAACCTGGCCGCCATGAACAGGGTCCTGTCAGGCGAGAAGGGGCCTGCCAGGGACATCGTGCTGCTCAACGCCTCCGCCGCGCTGGCCGCCGGCAACGCAGTAAACAACCTGAAGCAGGGCATTATGGCCGCTTCCGAGTCCATCGACAGCGGAAAGGCGATGGCCAAGCTCCGCGCGCTGGCCGAGCTGAGCCAGCAGCTGACGTAGGTCCCGGTCATGGCTACCATCCTGGACCAGATAGTTGAGGTCAAGACGCGGGAGGTGGAGCGTCGCAAGAGGGAGGAGCCCCTTGAGGCTCTGGAGGAGCGCATCCGGTCCATGCCTGTGCCCGCCAATCTCTCGGGCGCGCTGATGGGCGACGGCCTCCGGCTGATTGCCGAGACCAAGAAGGCGTCCCCGTCCAAGGGCCTGCTCAGAGACGACTACGACCCTGCATCCCTTGCCCAATGCTACGTTGAGAACGGCGCGGCGGCGGTCTCGGTGCTCACGGAGGTCGACCACTTCCAGGGCCGATTGGAGCACATGTCCGCCGTCAAGGAGGCCGTGGGGCCTATGGGCGCGCCGGTGCTTCGCAAGGACTTTGTCTTCGATCCGTACCAGGTCTACGAGGCCAGGGCCTACGGCGCCGACGCCCTGCTTCTGATTGTGGCCATCCTCACGCCGGAGAGCCTCAGGGAGCTTCTGGAGGTCAGCCAGCGCTTGTGGGTGCAGGCCCTGGTTGAGGTGCACGACGAGACGGAGCTTGAAACCGCCGTCAACGCCGGCGCGGAGATCATCGGCATCAACAACCGGGACCTGCGCACCTTCAACACGGACATCTCCCTGACCGACCGGCTGGCGTCCCTGGCGCCCAGGGGCAAGATTGTGGTCAGCGAGAGCGGCATCCACAGCCATGAGGATATGGTCAAGCTGCGCAGGGGCGGCGCTCACGCCATGCTGGTGGGTGAGGCCATCGTTACGGCGGCGGACCCGGGCGCAAAGGTGAGGGAGCTCATTCGCGGCTCAGCGTGAGGCTGTCGGGCGTGAGCATCGAACTATTCCGAAGGGGAACTTCATCAGTGACCAAGGTAAAGATTTGCGGGCTCAGGGACATCGACGACGCGCTCGCGGCCGCGGAGGCGGGCGCCGACTTCCTGGGCATCGTCTTTGAGCCGCGCAGCAGACGCTACGTCGACGTGGATGAGGCCAGGCAACTGGTCCAGACCTTCCGCGACCGCTGGGGCAGCGACGGCCCACGGTGGGTTGGCGTCTTCGCAAACCAGCCCCTTGAAGAGGTGGAACACGTCCTGACTCTCTGCGACCTGGATATGGCCCAGCTGTCCGGCAGCGAGTCCCCGGACTTCTGCCGACAGGTGAAGAAGCCGGTGATCAAGGTGTTCCACGTCAGGAGCGACGCCCCGGCTGAGGAGGTACTGACCGAGGTGCGCGAGGGCATTGCTCTCTACCGGAACGAGGGCCACATGTGCATGCTGGACACCTTCAAGCAGGGCGTTCTCGGCGGCACCGGCCAGGTCTTCGACTGGGACGTGGCCCGGACCCTGGCCCGTGAGCACCCGCTGCTCCTGGCCGGTGGGCTGAACCGGGACAACGTGGCAGAGGCCGTGCGCGAGGTCAGGTCATGGGGCCTGGACGTGTCCAGCGGCGTCGAGACCGACGGCCGTAAGGACGCGGCCAAAATCGTAGATTTCATTGAGCAGGTGAGGCGCGCGGACGCGTTGCTGAAGCAGAGCGCGGGGGCGTGACGGCCTCACAGAAGACAAGGAAATGACTACAGAAAGATCCCTACAATCTCGTCATTCCCGCGAAAGCGGGAATCTAAAGCGTACTACCCTAGGCGGCTTGGCTTTGCGTAACCAGAGCGGCGCCTCTGTTGAATGTCATTCTGAGCCGAAGGCGAAGAATCCAAAGGGGCTAATTGAAGATTTCACAGCTTTGCGGGCAGAGGCTTTGGATTCTTCACTCCGCGTAGTTTACCCTGAGCGTAGCCGAGGGGCTCCGTTCAGAATGACAGTTGGGATGCTTCTTTTGGGCACAATGCCGCAGCTATCCAAAGGTCTCCGGAAAGTAAGGATATGACTACAGAAAAAGCCACCTTCCCCGATTCCCTGGGCCACTTCGGGCCTTACGGGGGCCGCTTTGTGCCGGAGACCCTGATGTCGGCCCTGGAGGAGCTTGAGAAGGCCTACGCGGAATCGAAGGAGTCCCCGGACTTCCAAAGCCGTCTTTCCGACTACAACACCCACTACTCCGGCAGGCCGACACCCCTTTACTTCGCCAGCAACCTGACGGAGCGATTCGGCGGCGCGCGCATCTACCTGAAGCGCGAGGACCTCACCCATACGGGCGCGCACAAGATAAACAACGCCCTGGGCCAGGCGCTTCTGGCACAGCGTATGGGCAAGGGCCGCATCATCGCTGAGACGGGCGCGGGCCAGCACGGGGTCGCTACGGCCACCGCATGCGCCATGCTGGGGCTGGAGTGCGTGGTGTACATGGGGGAAGAGGACATGCGACGACAGGCCATCAACGTCTATCGCATGCGCCTGCTTGGAGCGGAGGTGAGGGCTGTGACTGCCGGAAGCCGAACGCTCAAGGACGCTATCAACGAGGCCATCCGCGACTGGGTCACCAATGTGGAGTCGACGCATTACCTGCTGGGCAGCGCGGTGGGGCCTCACCCGTACCCGATGATGGTGCGGGACTTCCAGTCTGTGATTGGGTCGGAGGCGCGCAGGCAAATGCTGGAGGCCGAGGGGCGGCTGCCGGACTACGCCGTGGCGTGCGTCGGCGGCGGGAGCAACTCCATAGGCCTCTTCTACCCCTTCATTGACGACACCGGGGTCAAGCTGGTGGGCGTTGAGGCCGGCGGCATGGGCGTCGATTCCGGGAGCCATGCGTCTACGCTGGTTGCCGGTAGGCCCGGGGTGCTTCACGGCTCGATGTCCTACCTGCTACAGGACGAGCACGGCCAGGTCACGGAGACCCACAGCATATCCGCGGGCCTGGACTACCCGGGCGTCGGGCCGGAGCACAGTCATCTGAAGGACACCGAGCGTGCGGAGTACACCGCCGTTACGGACGCGGAGGCCCTGGAGGGCTTCCACCTACTCTCACGCGCCGAGGGCATCATTCCGGCCCTGGAGCCGGCCCACGCCATCTACTACGTCAGCCAACTGGCCCCGACGCTGTCTCAGGACTCGATTGTCCTGGTCTGCCTCAGCGGCCGCGGCGACAAGGACGTGGACACGGTGGCGCGCCTGGGGGAGTAGGGGCGCGGACGAGCAAGGAGGTCCCAATGGCAGAGGGCGGAACCAAGGCATACACCTTCAGAGGCACAGTGAGAGAGCAGGACGATGGCCGGTGGAGCGCCTGGCTCGATTCCATTCCAGCTTGCAGCACCTGGGGGCACACCAGAGAGGAAGCCTTAGCGGCGTTGCAGGAAGCTGCGGAGTTGCTTGTGGAGCATCTGATTGCATCCGGGGAAGAGGTTCCAGTATAGGAGACGATTGTCCTAGTCTGCCTTAGCGGCCGCGGCGACAATGGCGTGGACACGTTGGCGCGCCTGGGGGAGAGCCAAAACGCATAATTGTAGGGAGGAAGTATGGCTCTGGATGGATTCCCAACAGAGGTGTTAGAAGAGCTTAAATGGTACGTCTATAGGCTTATCGACCCGCGTAATGGAGAAACTTTCTACGTCGGAAAAGGCCAAGGCAACCGCGTCTTCGAACACGCTAGGGGTATAATTGGCGATCTCGACACCCATACCGCTGATCCCAAGCAGCAACGTATTCACGAAATACAGGCGGCAGGTCTAGACGTTAGCCATGTAATCCACCGCCATGGTATAGCTACACCGGCAACAGCTTACGAAGTGGAAGCTGCGCTAATTGACGCTTACCCAGGACTTCTAAACAAGGCTACCGGACATGGATCCAAGGACAGGGGCAGCCGCCACGTGTCAGAGATCATTGCAGAGCACAAAGCTGAGGTCTTCGAGACTGGGGAACCTCTGATATTGATATCAATTGGAAATCTCTGGAGAGAGCGCGGCGTATATGAAGCAGTTCAGGGTGTCTGGAGAATCAATGTGGAGAAAGCCAGAAGATACAAGCTCGTTCTGGCGCACGTTAGAGGAGTGGTTAAGGGTGCCTTCAGACCTAAACAATGGCTTACCGCAAGTGGAGGGAACTTCAGGGATGACATTCCAGGCAGATACGGTTTCGTAGGCGAAGAGGCTGAACCACAAATTAGGGACAAGTACGTAGGGAAACGCGTACCAGAGGAATATCGCAAGAAAGGCTCAGCTAATCCCGTCAAGTACTTGCACCCGTAGTTTAACTGACATACTACAAAATCCCAACTATATCCCCCTCACCACCACCTACCGCTCCAAGCGCTCCGCCTCTTGGTCTGTGAGCTGGTAGGGGCGCTCTACTGAATCGTTTCCCTTATCCCCACTTCTACGGCATCTTCAGTTGCAACTATTGCAACCGCAACTACTGGCCTCTCGAATTCTCTGAACCCCGGGCCGTCAAGGGCGGCCTGAGCTATTGATGAAGCATCGCCCTCGGTTATCGGGATAATCTTGGCCGGGCTGATGTCCATCAACTCATACGTAGCAACGTAAGTGACTTGACCGATGTTAAGCGGCAACTCTCTTATCTCAATAGAGTCAGGCCGGATAGAGCCAAACCAGCCCGTGGAACCATGCCTCCCAACTACTGCTGCGATTCTAGGGGTGTTGTAGTCGTCTCGTTCGTAATCCAGGGCCAAGAGCGCCAGGGCCAGAGCGTCTCTTTCAGGGTATCCCGCGCTGAGCTTTTCAGCTATCGCATCAGTGTGTGTGCCATTGCTGATCACGATATGGTCGGGAAGCAGGCGCGCGCAGTTGTAGAAGATATAGGGATTACTCGTTTCACTTCCGGATGCGCCCGGCTTTGCCACAATGGACACGGCATCGCCATCATGCTTGGCCATACGATTCGGGAATGAGCGAGAAGAAACCCTGTATATGGCCAGGTTTCTACCGTCTAGGGTCTTGCCCAGGCAAACGCTTCTACCGAGGTACAAATGACTCTCCGCGTAACGACCGGGTTCACCGCCAGAGGCGCGCCATGTGCTCCGCCTCCTGGTCTGTGAGCTGGTAGGGGCGCTTCAGCCACCGGTACACCTCGAACCAGTGGCCGGCCACCTTGACGGCCAGAATCGGGTCTACCTCCTCGGCCAGCACCGCCGTCTCCTCGATCTCCCACAGCGTCGACAGCGGCTGGCGCAGGGCCTCCGCCTCCACGCTCATCAGCACCCTGTTGGCGTCGTACTTGGCGAAGGTCCCGCTCCTGGGGATGCCCACCGTGAAGCGCAGGATTCCCGGAATGCTGACGCTGATCTCCTTGCGCCACGACACGTGGTAGACGTCCGAGGTGTACATGAAGCTGAAGAGTCCCTTCTTCAGCTGTCGCAGCGACAGGGGCGTAGGATGAATGCCCAGGGCGGCGGCCCTGTTGAGGAAACTCTCGACTAGCTCCTGCTCAATCGCCTTGCGCGTTGCGCGTGGCGTGTAGACCGCTCCTCGACCAATCTGACTGAACGTTGCCATGACCACCTCCTGAAGCCTTGCGCTCTCTAGCCCTCAAAGTGCAGTTAGTGACGCCCAGTCTACCCCACGTCAACGAATTAGCATAGTACCCGCGGCAAATTGTAAGATTTGTAATGACTTCGCGCTGAAGCCCTTGAGAAACCGCATTTCTTGAATCGCGAATAGGCGCCCTGTATACTTAGCCGCGCTTGTCATCATGGAAAACCGATCAGTCGCCGTACGAGTTCCCGCCACAACCGCCAACCTTGGCCCCGGCTTCGATTGTCTGGGCATGGCCCTGGACTGGTGGAACGACGTTTGCATCAGCCCGTCATCGCGCCCTGCCGTCAACGTCCGGGGAGAGGGAGAGGGCTCTTTGAGCGCGGCGGAGGACAACCTTGTCTACCGGGCCGCGCGCGCCGCCTTCGACGCGGCCGGCGAGGAGCCTGCGCCGATGTCCATCGCTTGCCGCAATCGCATCCCCCTGGCGCGGGGCCTTGGAAGCAGCGCCGCCGCCATAGTCGGGGGCCTTGTGGCGGCCAACGCCCTCTGCCGCCGGCCGCTGGACCAGGACGGCCTGCTTGACATCGCGGTTGAGATGGAGGGCCACGGCGACAACGTCGCGCCGGCGCTGCTTGGAGGCTGCCAGGTGGTGGTCCACGACGAGGGCAGGGTCGTGTCGGACTCGGTGCCCTTTCCGCCCCACCTCATGGCCGTCGTATTTGTGCCGGACGTCCCAATGGCCACCAGCCAGGCGCGGTCCGTCCTGCCGGAGATGGTCAGCCGACAGGAAGCGGTGTACAATCTGGGAAGAACGGCGCTGCTGGTGAACGGCCTGTCCACGGGCCGGGCGGACAAGCTCAGGGTGGCTACCCAGGACGCGCTTCACCAGCCGGCGCGGCAGGCCATATTCCCGGCCATGAAGTACGTCATACGCGCCGCCCTTGACGCGGGCGCGGCGGGGGCTTTCCTCTCCGGGGGAGGCTCCAGCGTCATGGCCCTGACGACCGCCAGGCCAATGACCGTAGGATATGAGATGATAAACGCCGCAGACAAAGTGGGCGTATCCGGGGACATCAGGGTCACAAGTCCCACAACCCTGGGGGCCCACGTAGTTTCAATGGAGTGACGGAGCGGACATGAGCGATCTTATAGTGCAGAAGTACGGCGGGAGTTCGGTTGCCAACGCCGAGAGAATCAAGGCCGTGGCCGGTCGCATAGCCCGCGCAAAGGACGGCGGCAACCGGGTGGTGGTGGTCGTGTCGGCTATGGGCGACACCACGGACGACCTCATCAACCTGGCCTACTCCGTAAACGAGAGGCCGGACGGCCGGGAGCTGGCGCTGCTGATGTCCACGGGTGAGATTGTATCCTGCACTCTGGTCACCATGGCCCTGCGCTCAATGGGGTACGACGCCATCGGCCTCAGCGGCGGGCAGGCCGGCATCCAGACCACGGGCACGGACTACACCCGCGCCAGGATAGTGTCTATCGACACGCAGCGCATTATCAGGGAGCTTGACAGCGGCAAGATAGTCGTCGTGGCCGGCTTCCAGGGGATCACTGAGGAGATGGAGATAACCACCCTGGGCCGCGGGGCGTCGGACACCACGGCGATAGCCCTGGCCGCAGGCCTGGAAGCCAAAATGTGCGAGATTTACACCGATGTGGAGGGCATCTACACAGCCGACCCCAGGGTAGTGCCCAACGCCAGAAAGCTGGACGAGATAGGCTATGAGGAGATGCTGGAGCTCGCCGGGCACGGCGCAAAGATGAACCCGCGCTCCATAGAGCTTGGAGCCATCTACAATGTGCCCATAATGGTCGCTTCCAGCTTTGTCGACGCGCCCGGAACTCTGATACACTGAGAAGCGATATGGAAGTAAGAAACCGAGTAAGAGGGATAGCCCACGACAGGAACGTCGCCAAGATAACTGTGCTGGGAGTGCCGGACAGGCCCGGCATCGCCGCCACGCTCTTCGACCCGCTGGCGCAGCAGGGGATAAGCGTGGACACCATCGTCCAGAACTCCAGCGTGGAGCGCATCACAGACCTCACGTTCACCGTCACGCGGGCGGACCTGCCGGCCGCGATGGACATAGTCAGGCCCGTTGCGGAAGGCATAGGCGCTCGTGAGTGCGTCAGCGACAATCGTCTGGCCAAGGTGAGCATTGTGGGAACGGGGATGCAGAACCATCCCGGCTACGCGGCCCAGATGTTCCGCGCCCTTTTCGAGGCGAACGTGAACATTGAGATGATCACCACGTCGGAGATACGCATCACCTGCATTGTGGGCGAGGACGTGGTGGAGGACGCGGTGCGCGCTCTGCACGCGTCCTTCCGGCTGGACGAGGCGGACTGAAGTCCGGGGAAGGCGGTCTCTCCCTTGGCGCAACCTTTCCTTTCCATTGTCATACCCGCATACAACGAAGAGGTGCGGATTGCCCAGACCCTGTCGACTGTGGTGGACTACCTCCGCCGTCAGAGCTACTCCTGGGAGGTGGTTGTCGCCGATGACGGCAGCGAGGACGGCACCGCGAGCCTGGTGCAGGCCGCCGCCGACCACGATCCCGGCATTCGCCTGGTCAGCCTCAGCCACAAGGGGAAAGGATCGGCCGTGAGGGAGGGCGTGCTCAACGCCGTGGGCCGGTACCGGTTCATCGCCGACGCCGACCTGTCCATGCCCATCGAGCACCTGGAGTGGTTCCTGCCCCCGGCCCTTTCCGACTACGACATTGCGATGGGGTCACGGGAGATACCCGGGTCTCGCCGGTTCCACGAGCCCCTGCGCCGTCACCTCATGGGCCGCGTCTACAACTGGGTGGTCAGGCTTCTGGCGGTTAGGGGCTTCGGCGACACCCAGTGCGGCTTCAAGTGCTTTGACTCAGAGGCGGCGGAGGTACTCTTCGGCCTCCAGCGCGCCAACGGCTTCGGCTTCGACGTGGAGGTGCTGTACCTTGCCCAGAGACTCGGCATGCGCATCAAGGAGGTCCCAATTGACTGGTACTACGAGGAGGGGAGCAAGGTGAAGCCGGTCAGGGACAGCGTCCTGATGCTCAAGGACATCTTCTCCGTGCGGTGGAGCCACTTCAGGGGCCGGTACGGCAAGCTCAGCTCGAAGAGGCGCGTGGCCCAGGGCGTCGCAGGCGAGGCGGACAAGGCGTCCAACAATCTGACGGACTGAGGGACTCGACCGTGGACGCACGGCTGCGGTTCTCCATCAGAGCCATAAGAGACTCCCCTTAACCGACTCTTTACGGCGCCGGCCGCAGTCGACCCGGTTCATCCTCTCCCGCTCGGACTCCCTGCGTGACCTGTGCCTGGACACGCCTGAGTCAGAAAAATCCCCCAAGGGTATTGCGCACAGCTTGAAATCAGGTATAAAATCATCACCCTTGGAGTACGAGCAATGAATATCCACACTGCAGACACGGCGCGTTCGAGAAGGGAAAGGGCCAAGGAGGCCATAGGCCTGGCGCTTGAGAGTCGCTGGGAAGAGGCGGTGGCCCTGAACCGGGAGATCGTCGAGGCACATCCCAAGGACGTGGAGGCGTTGAACAGGCTTGGCAAGGCCCTGACTGAACTGGGACAGTACAAGCAGGCGGAGGACGCATTCCGGCGCACCCTTGAGATATCCCCGGCCAACATGATCGCCAAGAAGAACCTCAGCCGCCTGGCGCATCTTAGCGACAGGGACGCTCAGCCCAAGCTGGGCTCCAAGGTGGCGCCCCAGCTCTTCATAGAGGAGCGAGGAAGGACTGCGACCGTTTCCCTCAGGAACCTCCCTCCGGGCACTGCCCATCTGCCCATGGCGCCGGGGGACGCCGTTGAGCTGAAGTCATCCGGCAGTCGAATCTCGGTGGAGAACGTCAAGGGTGAGTACCTCGGAGAGATAGAGCCGAAGCTGGGGCTGCGCCTCGCCAGGCTGATCCAGGGCGGCAACAGGTACGCCGCGGCGGTGACCGCGGTCGATGAGCAGAGCCTTGCGATCATGATCAAGGAGACCTACCAGCATCCCAGCCAGTACGGCACGGTGTCCTTCCCGGCCAAGCGGCCCGGAGAGGGCGTACTCTCCTATCCGGGGGCGCCTCCTCTGCCCACGGATCTGGAACTGGAGGATGAGGAGGAGGACCGCGACAGGCCCCGGATTATCGATTGGGACGAGGAGGGAGAGGCCAGCATAGCAGCCCTGCCCTCCGACGAGGAGGACGGGGTATCCTTTGTCAAGGAGCATATTGAGGAGGACGAAGAAGAGGAAGGCTACTAGCCCCTCTCTGCATTAGCGGGACGGCGAACATTAGGCAGAAGGCCGCAACCCGTAAATCGATATGGAAAGGGCGGTTCAATGAATGAGACGAAAGAATTGCAAACTTTCACGTCTGTTGAGGAGCTTGCCGCCGTCTCGGATGCGGTGGTAGTTGGCACGGTGCAGGGCGTCATGGCGCGGGAGGTCGACTACGGCATTGCGAGGTCAGACGCCCAGACCGCCATTGGCGTACCCACCATATTCTACGGGGTGGCGGTGACGGAGACCCTGCGGGGCGATACCAGGAGCATCATCATTGTAGGCTCGCCGGACCCGGACGACTCCTCCCTGGACGGGGCCACGGCGCTGGTGAGCGGTCAGCAGGTGCTGCTGTTTCTCAAGATGCAGACCAGGGAGAACGCGCCGGGCGTCAAGTCTTACGAGACGTTCTTTGCGCCAGTGAGTCTGAGCAACGGCGTCTTCGATGTCGTGGAAAGCGGCCTGGTGGCGGAGCCGCGCCTGGCCGACGCGTTCGAGGAGCCAAGCTACCGTCTGACTGAGATCAGGGCCAGGGTTCGCCGCTAGCCTTTCCCCGGTGTGTTGGTAGTAGTGAATAGCGCCGCTCGCCCTGAGCCTGTCGAAGGGAGCGAGCTGGGAATCCCATGCCGATGTATTTCCGCTCAAATGGTTCGACAAGCTCACCCCCGTATCAAGTACGGGGCAGGCTATGAGCGGAAACGGGAGGTCTTCCCAACAGAAGTTGGCGTTACCAATACATACTTGGAATCATACAGACATGCTCTTGATTCCCTCCTCTACCCTGTGTGATATGCTATCCCTCAGCCCATAGCGGAGGCGGCGCTCATGGACCTGTCCCGGCGAGTCTATCCCCTGGACCCACGCGAGCTTACAGAGGAGCAGCTTGCCGTCGTCTTCGCAATGACGTCGCGCAACCCCCAGCCCTTTGACGAGATAGCCAAGGCGGTGACGGAGGAGCGGGCGGCGGACTTCCACGAGAGGTGGGTCCTCAACTACGGCCACGCGTCCGTCGCTGAGCACGCCATCGTGCACATGGCCGTGGAGAACGTCTCCCGCCTGGCCTGCGACACCCTTGAGGACAACCGCCTGGCGTCGTACACGGAGAAGTCGTCCCGCTACCAGGTGCTAGACCAGGGCAGCTACCACGTGCCCAGTGAGCTTGACGGCCATCCGCTGAGTGAGGTCTACGTCGGCACGTGCGATGCCCTCTTCCGATCCTATGAGGAGGCGGTTGAGCTTGTGCGACAGCGCTTGGAGGAGGCCACGCCCCGGAACGAGGGGGAGCGGGACGCCGCCTACAGCCTCCGCCTGCGCAGGGAGGCGACCGACGTTTGCCGCTTCCTGCTGCCCGCCGCCACTCTGACCAATGTCGGTGTGACAATGAACGCACGCTCCATGGAGCACGCCATCCGCAAGCTGCTGTCATCGGACCTGTCGGAGGAGAGGGAGCTTGGCGAGGAGCTGAAGGCCGAGGGCAGGCGGATCACGCCCACTCTCATCCGCTACGCCGATCGCAACGAGTACCTTGCCCTCACCCGGGAGGCCCGGATGGAGCAGCCGGCCGTGGTCGACGCGCCGGAGCCCCTCGACGACTGCCGCGCAGAGCTTGTGCACTACGATACGCAGGCGGAGTCGAGGCTGGTGGCGGCGCTGCTGTATCGATTCTCGGGCGGGTCGTACCGCGAGATATGGCACAGGGTGGAGTCGATGACGGCGGAGGAGCGGGAGGCAGTCGTCCACAACGCCCTTGACCGCCTGGGGCCTCACGATATCCCGGTGCGGGAGCTTGAGATGGTGGACTACACCTTTGACCTGGTGATGGACTACGGCGCCTACCGGGAGTTCAAGCGGCACCGGATGCAGACCTACATCCCGCAGCCCGCGACTGTAGACCTGGGCTACATTGTCCCGGAGCTTGTCGTTGAGGCGGGCGCGGAGGGCCTCTTCCGCGACGCCATGCAGACCGCCGAGGAGGGCTTCCGGCGCGTCGGCGGTGAGTTCCCGCTTGTGGCCGAGTATCTGGTGACCCACGCCCACCTGCGACGCGTGCTGTCCAGGATGAACCTGCGGGAGTGCTACCACTTGTTCAAGCTGCGCACCGGCCCCCAGGCGCACTTCACCATCCGCAGGGTGATGCAGCAGGCGATGGACCTGGCCGTCGAGAAGCACCCACTGCTGTTCAGATACCTCAGACTGAGAAGCTAATCTTCGGGGTAGCCTTTTCCGCTGGACTGATTGCAATGCAATCGTGGTATAATGCCGCGACAATGCAATCGGAGGCGAAGACATGGCCAGCATCACAGTGCGCAATCTGGACGACGGGCTGAAGCGGCGGCTGCGCATACGGGCTGCTGAGAACGGCCGGTCCATGGAGCAGGAAGCCAGGGAGATACTCAGGGCGGCGCTTGAGGAGGAAACGGCGCCCGAGAGGAACCTCGCGAGCGCCATCCGCGCCCGCTTCGCTCCCTTTGGAGACGTGGAGCTAGAGATACCCCCAAGGGACCCGATGCGCGACCCTCCAAAGTTTGACTGAGTTTGAGCTATGTTTGTCTTCGATACCAACGTAGTCTCCGAACTGATGCGACCCCAACAGTCGGCCAGGGTCGTGGAGTGGGTGTCTCGACATCCGGCCCATGAAATGTACGTCTCAACCGTAACTGAAGCCGAGCTTCGATATGGAGTTGAGCTGCTTCCCTTGGGCCGTAGACGCGACAGGCTGCTTGCCGAGATAGAGGGTATGCTGAACGAGGATTTTGCCGGGCGCGTCCTGCCCTTTGACAGGGCGGCCGCCCAGGCCTACGCGTCGATAACCGCCGCCCGCCGCGCCGCCGGGCGTCCAATCAGCCACGCCGACTGCCAGATAGCGGCCATAGCAAGGTCGGTGGGCGCCCCGGTCGTGACCAGAGACGCGGATGGCTTTCAGGGATGCGGCATTGATGTGATCAACCCCTGGCTGCAGGCGTAGGCCTGTCCGTGGAGGGGGCCTTATGACTCCCTTATAGTTCCAGGTGGTGTTGTCATCCTGTGCGGGTCTAATCTATAATTGAGGATACTCTGGGGCGTTTCAACTGCCCCGCTCAAGAGCGGAAGTGGCTCAGTGGTAGAGCATCTCCTTGCCAAGGAGAGGGTCGTGGGTTCGAATCCCATCTTCCGCTCCATTTTCTTTTGAGCCGAAGTGGCGGAATGGTAGACGCGGCGGTCTCAAAAACCGTTGGGGCGCAATCCCCGTGCCGGTTCGAATCCGGCCTTCGGCACCAAGAGCGTAAGCAAGGAATTTCACCATGCGCTTTGTGTATCCCGCGCGGCTAGACAACTACGGCGAGAACGAGGTTGTGGTCTCGTTCCGGGATGTGCCTTGGTGCCACACCTCCAGCGAGAATGTGAGTGAGGCGTTAGCAGAGGCAGCGGACGCTCTGGAGGAGGCCATAGCCGGTTGCATCAACCACAGAGAGCCCATACCCATGCCGAGCGCGCCGATTCAGGGTGAGTATTTGGTTGCCCTGTCCACCGAAATGGCGGACAAGGCGGCCCTTACGCTGACATTTCGCGCGAGTGGCATGACACAGATTGCCATTGACAGAAGGCCAAGGCGGCAATCGCAACTGAGTCTCGCTCAAGCGGTCTGACTTCAAATGAGTTGCGATGTTAGAGAAGATCACCGATACAGATGCTATTCTGAAATTGGCCTACCTAATTGGGTACAAAAAGCGCGAGTTACCCTCCCACCTTCGAGGATATGCCAATGTGTTAGGATTGTACGTCCAACTTCGCGATGCTGGCGGGCTATGCAGGCTGCAGGCAGGGGGTAAGCTCCGCCATTATTTTGATGCTTGGGGAGACTTTTCGTCCTTAGACTACGACATCCTCCCTTATTCTTCTGAAGTCGTTCCGTCGTGGGAGATTAGGGATTTTGACGCCCGCACTTGGGAGCATCGGTTTGCGCATCTATTAGGTCCTACTTTCGAGATAACACGAGTATTAGACTCATTGGCATATGCGCCACCGAATCTCGAACCATCTTTAGTAGCTCTATACCAAACATATCTTCAAGCAATTCAAAGGGCTGAGCAAACTGGACAATGGACACCTATCCCTGGCTATACATGCCTTAACTGCCGGACTTCAATACCCTACTGGCGAATGTATGTCGATGGCGGCACGTGTCTACAATGTGGTGCCACGCTGGAGAGAATGAAAGACTGATAGTATGCATGAATTGAAGGCAGAGCAGATAGAGGTTTTGAAGACGCTTTTTGAAGCTAATGCTCTCGGCAAAGCTGATGGACGCAGTGCTGAGCAGATCAGCCAACAGACTGGCAAACTCGCTTCAGACCTTCTCGACATCTTGCATGACTTGTACAAGATTCATATGGTCATAGGTGGAGTGCATGATATTGACCCATCAGGTCAGCTTCACAGCGTCAAGGAAGCGCCTTGGTGGTTGCTGCCTGATGGCTTGACATACATCAAGGAACAGTAACCCCACACGCCTCCTAAGCCGGGCCGGGTAAGTCTCATAACGCTCGTGGGCCGGGCGGGGCTTGGCCTGTGATATACTGGGGCATAGGGCAAGGAGGTTCCAATGGCAGAGGGCGCCAAAAGGGCATACACCTTTAGAGGCACGGTGAGGGAGCAGGATGATGGTCGGTGGAGCGCTTGGCTTGATTCCATACCCGCTTGCAGCACGTGGGGATACACCAGAGAAGAGGCCTTGGCGGCGTTGCAGGAAGCTGCGGAATTGCTTGTAGAGCACATGGTTGCACACGGGGAGGAGATTCCCGTAGAAGACGTGGAAACCATCAAGGTGTTTGCTTGACTACTCTTTCCGCACTCGTCTCCGCTCTGCGCAATGTTCCCGTCCGCAGGTTGATCTCAGCGTTAGAGCGGGATGGATTCACTCTTGAAAGGTCTAAGGGCTCACACAGGATATACACGGATGATAAAGGCAGACTGGTGATAATAGCCGTTCACAGGGGCGGCGACACCCTTCCACGCGATACTCTGCGGAATTTCTTACAGGCTACTCAATGGACCCGGGATGACGCGGTGAGGCTGGGACTTCTCGGCTCTTAACTAACGGAATCTACCACCTACGCCGGTATGGGGATGGAGCTGCGGGCCGGGTGCGCCTCCTGGTACACGTCGGCCAGGCGAGGCAGGTCCGCCGCGCGCATGTAGGACCAGTCGATGTTGTCCGCCGTGTCCCTGAGCATGGTCACCAGCAGGGCCAGCTGCTGCGTCGACTCACCGGCGTTTTCGCCGGGGGCGTTCCACAGCCAGGCCAGGGTCACGCGCTCGGCGCGCTCGTCCTCAAAGACGCGCCTCAGCACCTCGATGCTGGGTGCGTTCAGGATGGCGCTGGGGTATGAGCTGAGGGGATCGTAGCCCTGGGCCAGGACGCCGATGATGGGGTCTTTGTCGGAATCGCCGAACTGGATGCCCAGGAACCGGGCCCTTGCCGCGTTGCTGGAGTCGTCGATGGCGCGGCCCACGTTGGCGTTGAGCCAGTCGTAGTATTCCGCCAACTCCCGGTCTGTGGCGGTGGTCGATGAGTCCGGCGACCGGATGGCGTTGAGCGGCTCTATGACCGGCACCACCAGGGACCCTACCAGCCCGGCGATGATCAAGAAGGCTATCACCTTCAGGAGGAAGGAGAGGGGTATGCCGGCGACGGTCGCGGGGCCACGGGGCTCCGGAAGGTTGGAGAGCTCCTCTATTTCGTCCGGGTCGGGGAACTCCCAGTCCTCGTAGTCCCCGTCGGGGCCGGGGTTGCGTCTTCTCATGGCAGGGGGCCGCCCTTTCCCCGCCTGGATTCCCGCTTTCGCGGGAATGACGATATTGGGTGAAAAGTGCCGGGGCCGGGGTTGCGTCTTCTCATGGAGTGTCTTCACCCCACGCCCCAAGTGGATTCCTGCCTCCGGAGATTCTTGAATAACCTCGGATGAAACGCGCGTCTCCCGACCATTCCTGCGTAAGGAGACCTTTGAATAACTTTGATGAGGCCCTCAGCGGGCGGTCTCTGGAGGTAGGGATTGGCTTGTCGACGTTGAGGGTGAGTCTGTCTTGTTCATTACTTTCGTTTCTAAGG
>DAOUKT010000024.1:0-110090 GCA_034421015.1 Dehalococcoidia bacterium | reverse complement strand
ACAACAGATGCTCAATCCATCATCGGAGGAATCCCAGAATACGAAATCACAGCCAGGGGTGGGTCAATACTAAACCGGCGATAGTGGGTCAAATCTAATCCGGCGTTGACATCAGATATAGAAACCCCCACCAAGCTATTCTCTACATCCACTCACCCTGGGCAGCTCTACGCCCTTCTCACAAGCGTCCACCTGTGATCCTCTCGCAGATGGGCCGCTTCACCGTATTACGTTCCCCAACATGTTTTCCTCAGCGCTTCGCCCTGGGAGACCTGTGTCTTCTTTCCCATCCACACGATTCCGTTTCTGGTTCGGCCACACATCCTTGGGAGGGGTGTGCTCAGTTTTCGCCAAGTCCCTTTGGAAGTGTCTGATTCCGGGGACAAATAGGCCATATCACAAGAAAGGAGGTGCCCATTCACTTCACGGATTCCAGAGTACATGCGATGGGTTGCTAAGCAAGCGTAGGTGCATTGGCTTCAAGCCGGGCTGTGACCCGGCAGGCAAGTCAGTGCTTCAAGAGATGGCGAGTCTCTGAAGGGCTTCCAGCGACCCACATCCAACACGCAAGGGCCGGTCCCATACGGGGCCGGCCCTTTCTCTTTGCCCGGAATCGGGCCCATCCAGGGCAACGCAAACAGCACGACACAGAAGCGACACAGAAGAAGGAGGTCGAGATGACAGCGGCAACCAAGGATAACGGGACCAAGGACAGGACCGGAACTGAGTCAGCGCTCAGGGCGGCGGCAAGGCGCTGCGGGCTGACGATGAGGGAGCTTGCAGCCGAACTGGGCGTCACGCCTGGCTACCTTTCGATGCTTGGGTCTGGACAAAGGACGTGGACCGCCAGAATGCGGGAGAAGGCAACGGCGGTACTGGGAGAGGCTCCCGGCGAGGGGGTTGTCTACCGGCAGAGGGAAGTAGTGGCCGGGGAGAGCAGTTTTGTCCGGGAGCGAGCCCGTGAGCTGGGTATGAGCATGGTGGAGCTGGCAGAACGCGTTGGTGTCACTCCAGGCTACATGACCGCCGTGTCACGAGGCCGCAGGACAATGGGTGTCAAGGTCCAGGCGAGGGTCGAGTCGGTCCTGGAGGCGCAGGTAAAGGTAGAGCCGGCCAATCGGGCATGCGTTGATCAACAAGCCCTCTGGAACCGGATGGACGCCCACGGGATAAGCCAGAGCGAGGCGGCCAGACAGGCTGGGATTAGCACCGCTCATCTCTCCAACATCATGTCGCAGAAGACCACTCCATCAGGCAGCGTTCTGAAGAGGCTGCACAAGGTCCTGTTCAGGCCGACGAGGGAGGAACGAGTCGTGCCAGCCGAGGTGAAGGTGCTGGCATGGAGGAAGGGCGAACGTCACGGCGTGGTTGTGCGCGGCGCAGGTGGACCTTCATCTCATGGGAACGAGGATGCCATTCGGGTCGGCGGTCGTGTGCCCTGGGGCGCCGAGGTGGAGTATGCGTACCGTGCGGGATACGACAGCAGGGGCAGGGTGTCGGTGACTCACCTAGTGGAGGAACGGGGATATGGCTCTATGCTAGCCCAACCGGAGTCGGGTGGTACCTAGTCCAATGTGGCAATATGCGGGAAAGCCTGCCGGTCTGCGGTCTCGTTGGGTTTCGGGGAGAGGGGGGGAGCGTCTGACCCCGGAACCCAACCATGAAGGCAAATGCCGACTGAGGGTCAATGGTATCGCGAGTGACGGCAAAGGTCACATATAGTATCTGTACGATGGTTCAGGGGATTTCCCTTCCTCCACTTCCGCCATAATGAGGCCAACTTCTTTGGCCATTTTCGTGGTGACTGGCCTTGCCTCAAACGGCGCTGCAGAGTTGAAACTCATTTTGGTGAGGCCGAGTATTTCTCGGCAAGACCTATCAACTTGCTGCTCACCGGGCTCGCGTCGCAGCTCGATGGGGTGCGGTACGTGAGGCCCTGGATAGCTTCCCCAAGGTTCATAGAAGCCAGTGGTATATAGATGTTTAGAGCCGTTGAGATCAGCCAACGTTCCCCGTCTTGGTGGGTAATCTCCCTTGGGCATGAGTCTCAACGGTGAATGGTCGAGAGTGATGAATTCAACCTCAGGGATGTCATGCCATGCAGCGGCAAACCCTGCTCGCTCTTGCGCTCCAAACTTGCTAGTCTTGTGAAGCACGATTCTGATGGGGTTACGGCCAATTCGGTCTCTGTATTTGGACGCTATCACTGCCCCCATGTTGTACGCTTGAGATTCATTCAGATGCGGGCTTCTGTCGGTTTGATCAGACCAATCCACGTCATCACCTCGCAACACGAACCCCTCGTCTTCCGTAGGAAATGCCTGAGCGCAACTGGAATAGACGATATGGTATTTCTCTGTTCTAAGGTGATGAAAACTGATTCCGACGAAGCAGGTGTACGGGCTTCCGTCGGCGAGGCGCCAGGGGATGCCACCAGCCTTGTAGAAACAGCCTGTGCACACATCCCAGGCCTTGGTTGCGGGGTCGTCGCCACCATCTTTGTCAAGGAAGAGCCTGTTGTGTGCTAACTGAATCGGGATATCGTGCTCCATGGCCCGGGCTTTGAGACTTCGCCGGAAGTTACGGACGAGGGCTAAGTTGTCTATATCTTCGTCCTCGTTTCCGTCAGTGAACAACATAGGTTGTTGCCGATTCTGCTTAGTCCTTCGCCTCCATCTGGGTCGGTTGGATCCGCGAGTGGGCTGCCACGTTTGAAACTGCATCAGTAAGTCGTCAGGGAGCGAGCAGATTATGATGTTGGGACCAAGTTCCCTCTCGGATAGCCGCTTCACCGCATCATCGTAAAGATCGACAAGTCCTTGGAACCGTTGATTGGGCGGACTCTGGAGCACCTTGATGATTTCCCGTTGGCTCAGCTCCGTAGTCCACCGGTCTTGGATGTCCAGCTTAGTGCGGAAAACGTCCTCGAATGGCGGAAAATCAGGGTGACGTCGGCGGTTGCTTTTCTCAGTTAAGATCCCATTCTGGCACCGTTGAAACCATTTGTGTCCGGCCTCAACCATTTGGGATGGTCCGATGAAACCCAACCTAACGGACCCTGGGATGTCGTTGCCGTAGCGGAGACTGAAGGGCCCTGATTCGATAAGCCCAGTCTTGGGTTCGTGAAATCGGTTGCCGTCGCCGAATTCCAGGTACGGTTCTTGAAGGACGCTAACCTTCAGCGAGATGGTCATCTTGTTGTTCCTCCAGACTGTCGGAGTAGCCTTCAAACACTTGTAATCTGGTGCTGATTTCCACCAAGACTCCGCCCACGTCGATGCTAATGACACCGTCGGATGTCTCGAGTTGCTTAAGCCAGAATCTAACGTCCGATAGAACCTTGGCGTTGTAGTGATCGCTTAACAGACTGGTAACGACACTGGAGTGTTCGATGTGTGGAGGTTGCTCAGACACTCCGTCAAGCGTTACCACGTAGGTGGGTTGCACAGTTAGCACCCACGATTCGCCATAATTGGCAATCTCATAATTGACGGCGTCGTGTTCGCAATATCCCTGATTTAGTCTTTGCGGCCATCGAGCGACTCGTCGCCGCATCGGCAGTCCCGACATAGTGGTATAGTCTATGTAGCGGACGTCTTGTCGGTCACAGCGGTAATAGGCACGGTTTCTACGCCGGTCCACTCTCATTCCACGTTCACGCATTCGGGACTCAATGGCCTTCTTCAGCAACTCAGATGGGATGTTCTCCGTAGAAACGTTCTGGAAGACCTCCTGAAAGTTCTGGCATTCAACCGAGCCGAGTTCGACAAGAGCTATGAATGGGGATTTGGGATCCGTAAGGTCTGCGAAGGTGAATAGCTTACCATTCCGTAAGGCAAATGGTGGAAGCGGTAGCGCTCCGGTAAGCGTTGCGCTTTCCCGTGGATGGGTAATCTTCGCATTGGCACTGTGAAAGGTGGGGGGAATTGACAAGAATTCTGTAACGTTGCCCCAGTACAAAGTCGGCCTGCGAGGCAAAGCTGTTCGCGTAGACGTATCAATTTCCAGGTGTGAAATGCTGGCCGTGGCAATGAAACGATCATTACCTGGGGGAATCTCGAATGCAGCCTTCGCACCAGCTTCCGCCAGCGACCTGAAGGCGTCCACCAATCCTGACCCAGCCTTGTCTACGTAGCCAAGGCCCCAGAATGCCTCGGCCAAGTTCGGATTTCTGTAAGCAGTAAAACTGGCACCCATTTCCCCGCGTCGTATCCGGTTCAGAAATTCTTCACCAGCCGACACTCCAGAAGAGGCTGTCAGCTGTTTCATCAAAGCCTCGTCAAGACCTCCGGGGCTTTCAATCTTGACGAAATCCTTATCTATCCAGATCTTGACGGGGCCCCTTGTCTCGTAATCTCGGTGAATGAGCGCATTTGCCAGCAACTCCTTGAGGGCAATCAGACCGTATGGCTGGACAGACCTGGACTGAGCTCCTTTGACTCGGATGGGTCGGTTGGCTTCCTCGAAGCGTTCGAAAACGGTTTCGTATATTTGAATCAGCGACCCGTCTATCGCTGACGGTGGGCGATCTGGCGTACCGACTTCCACCCAATGACCGGGAGAGATTTCCCGGCTATTCTGTCCACACAGCAATACAGCGGCGTTTGTGGGTCTAATGACTCCATCGGAGTCTTTGGTTAGAAGCCCGATAGATACCAGCCGACTGGTGTACCAATCTTCGTCGGGCGAGTTTGGGACATGTATTCCTATTCTTCGGGAATGCTCGGTCGCCACACGTTGCAGCGCTGCCTTGTTGATGCTGGTTGGCGTTGCAAAATCCGCCGGTCGCATATCGAATGCAAGTTCATCTGGTGCAATCGTCTTCATAGTGCCCGTTTCGGGCGTGATAACAGGAGCGCCTTGTGCGATTGAAGCTGAGAATTCGTCCATGAATGGGTCGAAGCCCGATATGGGGACCAGTGCAAAGTTGTCGCCTATTTCCTGGGCTAGTTTCTCCACCATAGGAGAAGGGGATTCCTTGGCAGGGCTTCCCAAGATGCACCAAAATATACCTTGGGGAAATTGCCGGGCATCTGCCGTTTTTCCTAAGAGCAAGCTCTCCATTATGGAAGGCTCGGCACCGCGGTAGCCGACGACTATTAGCGGATGGTCACGAAGAAGAGGGAATACCTGTGATGACAGGTTTGTGTCTAGTACCTGGACTTCCTCCTCCATAATGCGGTCCATGTAGTGATCGGCTGTGCCATGTAGGTGAATTAATTGCGGATGCAGAGGTACCGTATTTATTCTGTGGTGTTCGCCGGGTTCCGAGATGGTAATCAGAGTCCCAGGACCGAAGGCAGTTCGAAAGCGGTCGTCAAAGTTAGTAGTGAGTAAGGTTCGGATGGTGCGCTGTTTGACAAGTCGGGCCAACTTGCGGTAGCCACTGCTCGGCTCTGAAACGTTGTTCAGGACGTGAAGCAGGAACCTACGCCTCAGTTCCCTTGGTGAGTTCAGTAAGCGCATTGAGTGCTGGTAGTAGTCCTCTACCGTCATATCCGTTGAGTACCACGTGTGGGATTGCAAGTAATTCTGGACATCGCTCTCCCGTATCCTGGGGTCCCCGGTGTTCCACCCTTTGCTCATAGCGGTTGCCCAGCGGGCTGCTAGATTGGCCATGTCGTGTGCCATAGGCACGCCTGAAGTTGCCGATGCACCGGCCCCGAACAGAATTACAGGGTCGATTTCAGCTTGTCTGACTATGGCGGTAAGATGTTCTATGCTTATGTGCCGCATACTACTTGTCCTCGCTAGGCAGTCGCTGGGAGCCTGGGTGCAACCTCAATCTCACTGTCAGCGTGTTGCATTCGGGTCATTCGCATGTAGACCGTCGCGTTGCCGTACATTCCACCGGAAAGTGACTCCGGGCTGCTGTGTTCAATCAATGGCCCAAGGCCCACCTTGCTGCGCCAGCGCCCGTCTGGAGTCTGCACCGCCGCGTGTTGAAACTCACCTTCCACCTCGTAGAAAGCGACCTTTTGGTAGCCGTCCTCGGCGTCACTATTGTGGCATTCTTCATACCCCAGCCCTGCGAAGGCTTCCTTCAGGCTCTCCACCCGGTTATCCGGTGTCGCCCACGGGGGCCAGTAGTTGATCCCGTCAGGCCACCACCATTTGTTGGTGTCTCCGGCGGCGTACGCAATGCAGTTGTAAAGCTCCGAGGGTTGATCTACGATTTCGAGTTCTTCGCTGGATAGCATTGGGAATGCCGAGACGAGCAGTTGCGCCCATCTAGACGTATCCATTGTCTTCGCCCCATTGCAGCCAAGCGGCATTCATTGCTCCGACTTTGCCGCGGTCGTCCGGTTGCACGGGGTTGGCGTTGGTGATTTCCATCAAGGCATGGAACCAGTGCCCACGCTGGGACTGCATCCGTTCTAGAATCAGAGGCACTACAGATTCGCCCATGCTGATGATTTCCTGGTGGGCTGGGTGTTTGGCCGCCTGGTTTGAGTTAGACAGTAGTACGGTTTCTGCTTCCCACTGGTCGGCCAGTTCCTGGAAGCGTTCGCGGTCGGCGGGATCAATCTCTACCGCGTCGGCGTACTGGCCGTAACCCCGGCCGCGGACATGAGGTTCGTCGTTCAACAGTTCGCGCAGGCGGGCCAATTTCTCTGGGTCCCAACCCATAGCCTCGGCCACGGCTTCATCCCACAGGCGGCGCACTTCGCACTCGCCGTCACGGAACTGCGGCACTTCCATGTCCTTGGTTCGTTCCCAACAATCTACCAAGATGCCACGGATGCGAACATCTTTCACGTTGGGGACACTGAGGCCATCTATGGTCTGGGGTGTGTAATTTGGAAACTCCAGCGTCTTAGCTGGGCTTCGCATGAGTTGAAGGCGCCCTGGTGTTGAGTTGATGAAAATGGATATGGCTTTTGATTCATCTTGGGATAGACCAAGGACAGGGGTCCAGCCGCTCCCCATATATTTGCTTTCACTTGCTACCGCATTAAGGCGGGCGGTGTTATTGCGTTGGCCAGCGGTTACCAGAAGGTGTGAAGCCCATTTGCTGTAATGATCTGCTTGTGATTCTCGCCCAGGCTTGGTGATCCAATAGCTGTCCGGTGTTCCTCTGATGGTTTTCTGAGCATCGGCACCTTTGGACTCAAGGACGGGAATGCTTTGCGGGTCTTCCTGTGTCGATTTGCTGAAATTCTCGTGTAACCGAGGGCCGGAAGCGCGGGCGAAACATCCCGGAATTTCTTTGATCGCGGTTAAGTTGGGATGACTAGCGTATTGAACGGTAGCTATTGCGAGCTCAGGTGACCTCCAAATTGCAGGTGTCCAGTCCCCATCCCCGACCCAATCAGCGGGCCACAAAGATACTTCTCCCCAGCCGTGCTCCATCAGTCCCTCTTGGCAATTCAACAATGATTCATGGAGATCAGCTACTGCTTCGTCGTCGACCGGCATCTTGTCTAGATTGACGAACCGAGTAGGTGGCCTTGGTCCATCGTGCCTTACCATCACCAAGATACTCTCATTGATGGCGGTGTTCTGGCTCATGTTGATGTTGCCCGGTTGGTGAGACGTCAGAACTGTATGGACGTGGAAACGCTGAGCCAACGCTCGACGTTCTAGCTGTCCGCCAACCGCCGTAAGCGCAATAGTAGGGCTGATCATTGTTAGTATTCCACCGGAATCTTGCAGACAATGGTCTGCTAGGCCAGCGAACAATGGACGGGTTGATTTCTTGTCGGTGATTCCCTCTAGCAGTGGGTCTGCTAAGACGAGCCTGTTCTCCATTTGGTCAGCACGTTGACTTAGTGCGCGCTTGATCTCGGTCGGAAATTTTTCGCCCATTTTGGACCGAGTTGTGAATGGAGGGTTCATGATGACGATGTGGGACTCTTTCGCGGCGTCAACCGCGCCCTCTAGAACGGCGTCGTCGGCCGGCCAAACGCTTTGCGACGCAATGTGATCGTCGGCGATACCTAGCTCGTTGTCTCGAGGAACAACTGCCTTCTGACCAAGCAGTTCCAGCGTGCCAACCGACACTCTGGTTGGGTCGTGAGGATATGGGCCATAAGGCATCAAGTGCAAACCCATTTGGCGGTAACGAATTTCCTGATTGCCGGCCGTCAGTTGCGCTGCCGCCAGCTGCAGGGACACCGGATTGATGTCCAGGCCTTTGATGGTTTCCTCAACGGCCAGTTTTTGCAGTTCGGCAATTTGCGTCCCGCTGGCGCCTTGCCCCCGGGCCCGGCGTTTCATGTCGGTAAGCACTGCCGCCAGGAGGGTGCCGCTGCCACAGGCTAAGTCAACGGTCTTGTGTTCGCGCCAGATGGCGGGGTTGGTCCAGTCCACATCACCGCAGGCATCCAGCGTGAGGCGGGCAGCGATGGAGGCCGCCACTGGGCGGGTAAAATAGGCCCCGTCGGACGCCTGGTTACCCATTACGCGGTTGAACAGCGGCCCGGCATGGTCGGCGCCCATATCGGCGTAGGTTTCGGCGATGCGCTCGGCCTCCGCCGTGAGGTGGTGTAGGGCGCGCTCCAGTCCGGCCAGCTTGCCGGTGTCCTCGACGGCTTCGATGGCGTTGACCGCCGGCTCAAGCACGGGGCGGAAGTCGTGGCGCATGATGCGGTCCCACTCGCGGCGTACGCGGCGCACCACGTTCACGTCATTCTTGACTGACTCCAGGTCGCTGACGCCGGCGAGCCAGCCACCGTTGGCGATGCGCTGGTGGAGCATGGCGGCGTTCATCATCAGCAGCGCGGCGGTCACGCATCCGTCGGCGGCCTTTCCTCCCTTTATTGCCTCTCTGGCCTTCTCGTCCAAGTTGTCCAACATAAAGTGCCTGTCCAAGGCAGGCTGGAGGTTGTCGTCTCTCAGGTGCCGGGCAGCTTCCTTAACACTTGATTCCAGTATGTTCAGGTCACGGACGACGCGATTGTCCACCAGGCCGGACTTGGACAGCAGGTTCATCCTGATGGCGTTGCCCTGGTCTTCTAGTCCGCTGAGCTTGAGCTGCTGAATGAAGGCCTGATCCATACGCTCTTCGCGGGTGGGGCGAGGCTTCCTTTCCTTAGTGGTGGGGATGCGCACCCCCTCGCCCTTGTTGATCATTTCCCTGGCCTTGGCCTTGGAATTCCTGATGTCCACCATTCCGCGGGTTCCGTCGGAAGCATGCTTGTATCGGGCAACGGTACCCATGCGCAGTTCGATGCTGCCGTCGTGGTTCTTCTTGCCGGTGACGATTTGGGTGGGTTCCGTAGGATGCTCCGCAGGCTGCAAGGCCATCGGCTTTGGTTCACCTAGGCGGCGAGGTTCGTTGATTGCGGAACTTTGAGTATCGCCATATTGAAACGGGGTATGGCCATCGGTGCTGCCAGAGGCATGTTCGTCCGAAACCGGATCAGTCTTGGCCAGCGTCTCTGAGATTGGACGGAACTCTCTGGTCAGGGTGCTTTTGCCCTCCAGCACCCGTTCCACAGCCTCCTGCGCTTCCCCCGGCGGACCTTCATGCTCCCTATAGTGGATGCGCTTGTCCTCGCCGCTGACGACAGCGACGATTGTTCGCAGCGCGGGCGGTGGCTGCGGGATGTATAGTTGCAATAGGTCAGCCAGATTGTCTTCAATACGCTGGTCGTGGGCGCGCAGGGCCAGAAGTATCTGGCCTAGTTCCTGCCATCCCTCTTCTTTGTCGCTGGTGCTGAGCCACTGCTCCGGGTCCGCGTTGGGCGGAATCACGATGGGGCAGATGATGTAGCCCATCTCTTTGCCCTCCGCAGTGCGCATGGCCCGGCCTACCGCTTGGATCACGTCGATGGGGCTTTTCCGGGATTCCAGAAAGGCCACGGCGTTCAGTGAAGGAGAGTCGGTGCCTTCGCCGAAGATTCCCACATTGATAATCCCGTGAGGGTCGGTTTCGGTGGCTTCTGCGAGCCGACGCTTGGCGTTTTCTCGGGCCGTTACATTGCTGGTAGCGTCCAAGTGTTCCAGAGTGTACTGAGCGGCAGTTTGCCCGTCCTGGTAATCGTCGAGCCAGTCTTGGAGCCATTTCCTTACCGCAGGAGTTTGCAGGGCGTCTTTCATGTTCTTGGATTTGTCCACGGTGTTCATAAAGGCGATGCAGGACTTGATGGGAACCGTTCCCTCGCCTCGGTTCTGCGTGGCGCCGCCCATGGCGAGGGTAAAGGCCAGCCCACGCAGGAAGTGCGTGGAGGTCAGAGGATTGCGCCCTTTGCTCTTGGTCTCACCGGCCAGCGTGTTGGCAATGCTGTAAGCGTCCGGCCCGCTCACGCCCACGGCGATGATGCGATAGTCGGCCAGCCATTCGTTCCTGACCGCTTCCCTGTAGCTCTTGCGGTACAGTTCCACGCCGAATATGGATTCGTCGTCCATTGTACGGACGATCCAGTCGCTGGCCAGGTCCTGATTCACCCTGCTGGTGTCGTAGATACGGGGCGTGGCGGTCTGATAGACGCGATAGGTGGCCGGGAAGGCATCGTTGTCGTGGCACAGCGTAAAGTCGCGGATACGCCGCTCTTCGTCGGACAACTCGTTGTTTCTTGCATGGCGCTTTCGGCGCAGGCCAGCGGTACGGTGTGCCTCGTCACTTACGAGCACTTTGGCCGTGACGCCGGTCTCTTTGAGGGCTTCAGAAATGCGGCTACCGCTCTGGTAGGTGCCGAAAATGACGCTGACCTGGGCGACGCCCTGCCCAACGCGGATCCAACGCGCGATCTCTGCGGGGTTGGTTGTGACCTTACCTTTCACCTCGGAAGCGCTGACGTTGCTGTTGTCCAGCGTAGGGTCTGCGGCGGTGTTCCGCGTGCTTTCCTTCCTGGGGTCGTACCCGGCCGTCTCGTCCGAGCATACGGCCAGCGCGCGGATGTCCGTCTCGGCGTGTTGGAGGTACTCACGCCTGATTTGGGCGACCAGAGCGATGGACGGGCAGAGCACGATCGACAACTGGCCCAGGGGTGTCAGTTCCTCGACAATACGCAGGGAGATCCGGGTCTTGCCGGTTCCGCAGGGCAGGATGATTTTCCCCCGAGCCTGACCTAGGGGCGAACCGCCACTGTCTGACTTTTCGTGTTCCCTGAGGATTCGCACACTTTCGGCGATAGCTTCCGCTTGCATACAGGTCTTGTTCTGTTTAGCGTCCGGTCCCGCGTCTGGTTGGCAGTGTGGGCACACCTCGTGGCTGAACGCTGCTCGCTGTTGCAGCAGGTCGTTTGTAATGTCCACGAGTTTGATAGGGTTTTGACCCGCGGGAATGGCCGCCCGCATATTGCCGCTCAGAGGATTATCTCCGTTCGTGACTACCCAGCGTTCCGCCCAAAATTGAGTCGACGACGTGCTGATGAACTTGTCCAGCTCATTCTTGTGAATTGACTCGCCTTGTCCGGCGTCATCAAGTTGTCGTGCTTTGCATTGGATGGCGATATGCTCGCCATCACTTCGGCGTATGGCAACCACGTCGATTCCCACGTCCTGGCTAGTCGAGTCCGGGTAGCGATTCTGCCTTTCTGGCCAGTCAGACCAATGCCAGCACATGGCGACGTCCCATTCCCGGATAAAGGGGCCCGCGTCAACTGTGACGTTTTCCAGCCATTTCCCGCCCGTCTTCTCGGGGTTGGCCTCTTGGACAAGGTTGATGGCATCTTCAATGGCTGTAAGAAGATCGGTGTCTTGCATCGCTTCCCCCTAAGGGTTCTCTCCCATTTGCCGCAGCTTTAGTTCGTTACCGACTCTCGTGGTCGACCGTCCAATCGTTATTCAAAGGATTGACGTTGAGACAAACTGGATGCTTGCGCTCCGAATTCCAGTAAAGGGATTTGCGCTTGGGGCAGTTCTTTGGATCCCGCATGCCGGGCTGCTTGAGTATCCAGCGGTGGCTGCATCTCTCACACAGGAAGCCGGGATTGATCACGTAAGGCATGGGATGTTCTCCCCGCATAAGGAGCAAGGAAAAGGACTAACATGCACCACGTTAGTATAGCTGACTTGGAGAACATAAGCGATGCTATCCCACTGACCACACATCCCCGTCCCAAAATTCGCCATTCGCTGCCAAGGGGTAAAGCAGGACGTAGTAGCTGCCCTCCTCCCCTGACCGCCGTGAAGGCAGATCCATACCGATGTCAAGGTCTTCGTGAGCCACTCTATTATCCGACTGCGTGATTTGGAGTTCCAAGATGTCCATCTCGGCCTTCGTCGTCTCTCGCCAATCCCCGTCACGCATAATATAGACCACACCCGTGGCGATCTTCAACCATTGGCCGTTTTCCTTGCGGTGCAGTATGATCCGAGCCATCAACTCTCCTACTGACCTTTACCAAACTCGCCGCCTATTAGCCCAAGGCCGATAGTCTGCCCTTGAGTCCACACTAATTCCGTCGCTCACAACAATAAGGCGTGTAGTTTACCGATGTCGTGGCGTCATTGCGCCAAACGTGATGTGTCTCCGCCGCCAGTTCTGTCTCACCCTCCGTCGCGAATCGCTCCCAACGGCCATCAAGGCGCTCGACTACTTCACCAATCTGGATTGCGACATGCCAAGCAACCGATGGGCAGTTAACCGTATGGAGAATAGCCGATGACCTCGGTGTCCCCGGCTTATTCCTGTCGTAGTAGCGCACAATGGTCCTCGGCATGCTGCCTCCCGTCTATAAACTCTGGACGCCTGCCTAGCATTCCGCTTTACCTTCTCCATGTCCTGCTGGATGGCCTCTAGGCACTCCTGCAGCTCTCGCGCCGCCACCCGCTGCTCCGCGTCCTCCTCCAACATGGGCCGTTCTCAGCCCCGCCTACCTGTCGTCATCTGCCTTCTCGTCCACTTGCTCATCCTCGAGGTTGGCTGTCACGTCAGGTGTCGGCTTGGATGGCCTCACCATCGCCTCCAACACGTTCGCGAAGGTGTCGGGGATGGGCTGGTTGTCCCGCCGCGGCGGACGACCTCGAGGTCGCATTTTCTTGTCCTGCTTCTCGGTCATTACTCTGGTCCCTCAAGTAGATTATACCCCATTCAGCGCCCAAGAAGGTGCTGTACAACTGCCAGCACCCTCACTCTTTGGATACAATCGACACGCAATACTTCGGTACTCTTGGACAGTCGACTTGGGTACGGTCGCGTAGGTAAAGCGGTTCGCTAGAAGGGTGGGACACGTCGCTCCTGATGAACGGTTTAATTCCACTCAGGGAGGTCAAGTTCAATTTTCAGAGACCGGTCACGCAAGAGGCTTGACAATTACGCATATACCTGCTTATAGTTCTTCCATGCGAAGAAAAGTAGGCAGTCTACTCCCAATCGAACGGTCAATCCTTGAGGCCGCCATTTACCTCCAGAGGCGGCACATATACGAGTTTCACGGTTTTGGAATGGCCAAGGAGATAAAGGAACAGAAGGAGGCGCGTCTTCTCATTGGGCATGGGACTCTCTATCGGGCTCTAGGACGTCTCGAGAAACAAGGGTTTCTGCTTAGTCGCTGGGAGGACCCTGTGGTAGCCGCAGAGCATAATCGCCCCCGTCGGAAGTTTTATGAGCTCACTGCACATGGAAGCGCAGTAGGGACAAGATTGTTGACTACGCCTACTGAGTCTATGCCTTCAGTTTGGGGGGCTTGGAATCCATCAAGCTAATGGACATGCTGGAATACATCTACTTGACCCTCCTCAACGCGTTTGCCTTGCCAGCCACACGGTCTATGGTGATTGGATGGTCCTGGCTTTACACGCTTGCTGCCCCGGAGGAAGAGCGCGAGGCCCGCCGCGCTGAGATTCTCTCGGACCTCCATGAGCAGATTAACGATTGCCAGGAGGAAGGTCTTGGTACCGTCGCCATAGCGATACGTGTCTTCCTTCGATTCTTGTGGGGCGTCCCAAGCGATATTGTGTGGGCTGTCGGTTTTTTACCTGCAACACTTGCCCAGAATCTGACAGGTGCAAGCGAGGCAATCAAACGCCCCGATACATTGAAGCTGTTGGCTCCGTGGCTGGCCGTACTTACAGTGCTGAATGGGGGGGTCATTGCGTCCGATGACGGCTGGCCGACAGTGCTTGCCCTCAACGTGGGCATGGTCGTCGCGTTGGGATACCTGTGGAAGCAGCACCTTAGTTGGGTACGACGCATCTTTTATTTCTGGTGCGGCTTCGCGGCTTTCGCACTGATTGGCTTCTTGGTCTTTATGACTATTCAATATCGCCTGTACCAGATGCCGAACTTTTACCCGGGGTTGCTTGCACTGCTGTCTGTGGGTCTTGCGATGGCGGTCGCTGACAAATCAGTTAGAGGTCGCCTATTCAAGGGCCGATGGCGACCAGTGGTTGTGTGCTGGGTAGTCATCGCCACTACTTCATTGACCACGGCTAGCCTTTTTGAGGACGGCCTTGTGATCTTGCTTGCAGTCTGGACATATGCCGCCTTGATAATTCTCGCTTACGTCATGCTATTTGGAATGATATTCATAGCTGCCTTGGGCTGGTATGGCGGGCTTAGAGCTAGCGCCGCAGGCATGCGGTTGATGGCGGTAGGAATACAGCGGTTCTTCTAGGGATGACGCAAACCTTCGCCTTGAGCGACACCGGGGCCTGCATCCTGCCCCATTGGGAGATGGCGTACTAGACTATGAGTGCCACCGACCATCGCACACACCCACAGCACCAATATGGCGCTTGACTCATGGCCATGCCCTTGCCGGGACCTGGATCAGGCGCCTGCCGCAATGCTCTCAGCAGGCTCTTTCCCTATCCCTCCGCATTCATAATTCTCTAACTCAAGTCCCTCTCCTACATGATGGAAAGAACCTGAGTGGGAATCACGCGCCCATGTCGAAATCATCGGATGCTTCGTCCACGGACAATGGCAAGTCGAATACAGCCCCCAACGAGACAAGTTCTGCCTCCGCTTCGTTTCGCTCTACAAGTAAAGTCGCAGGATCATCTATTCGTTGACGAAGAATCTCTGCCCAGAGTGCATTATGGACTGGAAGTCCCTTGTTTCCTATTCCCATCCACAGGTTGGCTGCTCGTCCGTGATGGCCATCCCTCAGGAGACGCTTCACTTCTAGGCCCAACTGAACGTCTCTGTAGTGCATGTTATTTCCAGGCTTGAGTTCTTTGATGGCATCCTCTGCTCGCTGATCTCCTAATCGTACGTACACATCACAAAGCTGAGAGAGTGCCTCGAACCGTGGATTAGCAGAGTTGATGGCGCGCTCTGCTTCGGCTCTGGCCTCCTGCAATCGACCCTGGCCGATGAGGAGGGTTGCCCTCCTATGAGCGACATTCTCCGGGTCATCGAGCCGCTCAAGCCTGCTTATGTAGCCCGCCGCCGCCGCATATTCCCGTTTCGCGATAGCAATTTGAGCAGCAAGGTCGATAACGAATCGATTCTCAGAGAAATACTGGTCAGCTTTCCTGACGGCGTCCCATGCTTCAGTGGTGCGCCCTAGACGAAATAGACAGTGAGCTCTGTCCCTCTGAACCGATGGCGAGTGATCGCCGCTCTTGCTGGCGTCTTCGAACGCGGTTACCGCACCATCCAAATCGCCCCTCTTCCAGAGCATAAAGCCCTCCAAATAGAAGCGGTCTCTCCGGTTGTTGGCCTGGATAACCCGAAGAACCGCTTCAGCCTGAGGCCATTCATTCTCTCGTACGAAGGCTTGAAACAGAATCCTTCTTGCGCGGTGGCGATTCGAATCTGCAGCGAGTGCTCGCTGCGCAAGGGATTTTGCGGTCGCCCAATCTTTGTTGTGGTAGCTCTGTTCTGCATACCGCTCAATCATTGAAGGTAGAATGACGTCACCGAATTCGTCTAACGCCGTAGAGTCGCTGCGGGCGATTGATACAAGCGTAGCATCAATGACATCAAGGTCGGGAAGCGGTGCATCTGGACCCCAGTGTACTTTCCGTAGGTAGCTTCCCAGGATTTCGTAATCAGCAGTAGTTGGTCTACCAAAGACTGTCTCTACTCCACGAACTACAGGTGGAGATACTGCGTAGAGTCCAGCATCGGAGACTACTACTAGATTTTCATCCATCAAAGCGCGCAAAGTGGCTGCAATGATCTCCTGCGGTTCGCCGACAGAAGCAGAAATTGCCCCTAGGGGCAAGTAAGAGAAACCAGCGAGGATTCTCAATATTGCTCCGCCATGCTGGGGAAGAACAATTCGCTTGAGAGCATCAGCGAAAGTTCGAGAGAGGAAACCTACTAGTATCGTCTTATCGGCCAGGATGACCGCAAGACCATATTGCTTAATCAGAGTTACGGCAAGGTTGACTGCAGGAGGATACCCTCCCATATACTCAGCTAGTTCTCGGATCTCATTGGGCTGCGACTTAACTTCAGCCACTTTGAGATAGCTTTGGAGGAGTTGTTCTATAGAATTCAATGCGAGAGGTGCTGCTTGATGCAGTGCCAGAGGCACCGGCGGTGGAAATCCTATTAGGTCCGGCCGTCGCCGCTGAGCGATAAAGAGGTAGACACCTTCATGATTCTCCAAGGCTGACATTAGTAGTATCGAATCTTCATTGTATTGCCCAGACTCGTTAAGGAGAGAGCCACGATCGTGCACTAGAACCGACTCACCGTTCGCCCACATTAGACTAAGAATCTTCGCAACTTCCTCTGCCTGTCTATTCGAATTCAATGCAGAAAATGCCTCAATCTCTTGAGCCAAGGCCGAACGCGTTTCAAAGCCTCTTGACTCATCGCAGAGTTTTATATAAAGCTCTGTCAATCCTTCGTTTTCGAGCAAGTCGACCTCGACCAAAACATCTAGCGACAAGTAGTCGCTGGCCGCACGCCTTAGCAGAGTACGGCGCCCGACGCCCTGAAGTCCGTGCACTATCACGATCCGTGGAGGAGGGTTGTCGATAGGCGCAAGCTTGGAGGACATTTCGTAAAGCTCTTTCTCCCTGCCCATGAAAAACCTAGCCGGAGAAGGGTCTAACTCGCGCCCAACTTCGCCTACGAGGGCCCTTGCAGTGTGTTTGGGATTTGACGAAGTCATTACCAATGTGTGTGTAAGCCACGGCGGCAATTCCTCGATATCTAGCTCGTCCCTTAGTATCACAGTCACCGCGTTTCCAAGTCTGCCAACTGCTAACCGCCACTCCGCCTCGCCAATCTCGTAGTTTGTCCAAACAGATTGTAGAGAACTGCGGCTCGCGAACAGCACGAAGGTATCGGAGTCGTCTAAACCCTGTTGCATGGCCTTGAGTAATGAGTCGCCGGCCTTAAACGTCCACTTGTCGTAGACGACGGCATGTCTACCTAGCTGGAGGGCAACTCGATCCACAATCTGCTTATCTTGAGAGGCATGTGCCAAGTAAAGCATTAGTGAGTGACTCCTTCTTTTTGCTGCAACCCTGAACGGCCTCCTAACTTGTCGTCACGATTAGTGTATACATTACTTGACAGTTACTCAAGTTTCGTTTGGGTGTCAGAGTTCACTAAACCTCTTTGGGGGGTCAAAATGGACAGACTTACGAGAACCCTTGTGGAGAGTCGCGATATTGGAAAATCCATACGGCAGAGATTGAAGTGAATTTGGGGCGGAATACTTCATACCTGCTCCTAGCGTTTCGGCTGGTAAGAAAGTAATCTTCGCCACACAATCGGATTCTAATCCAATTGTGTGGTTAATGGATGCAGGAATAAAGGCTAAGAGACTACTCTTTCGAAGCTGATTCGACATCTCACTCCACCAGAGCGGATTTGAACCAGACAAATAGTAGGTGTCGGCCAGCTGGATGAACCAGAGCACAGCAGCATTTTGGATTTTCGACTGCCTCAGCTATCCGCCTCCAAATCGACGGCCCAAGAGTACCGGAGCTTTTCGTGTCGATTGAGGAATTGGGTTCGACAAGCTCAGGATGAGCGGTATAATCCGATAGCACAAGCTCTGAGAACGCTGGCAAGGCGACCGGGAATGGCAGGGGCGTGCAGACAAGAAAACGGCGGCGTCCACAACTCAATGTGGATGCCGCCGTGGCCTGCGGTATGGTGATAGATGCGGGGCTACCTCACGTGGGGAGCGAAGTCCATCCCGATGTGCCCAAGCTCCTTCAGGTGGTCGTACTCCTCCTCCGTCAGGCCCAGCACGTCTCGATAAACGTAGTCGTTGTCCTCGCCCAGCCTCACGGGAGGCTTGCGCACCTCGAAGGGTATCCCGGATATCTTGTAGGTGCAGCCGGGGTACCTGTGCGGGCCCACCTCAGGCGGGTTGATTTCCACAAAGAAACCGCGCTCCTTCATGTGAGGATCGGCGTAGGCGTGGGCCTCGTGCACCACTGGGCCTGCGGTCACGCCCGCCTTCTGTAGCCGGTTGAACAGCTCAAAGTTGTCCTTGTCTGCCGTCCACTCGGAGACGATGCGATCAAAATCGTTGTGATTGGCCCACAGCCCGGCCATGTCCTGGAATCGCTCGTCCGAGGCCAGCTCCGGCTTTTCCATCAGCTCGCACAGGGAGCGCCACTGCTCGATCTTGCCTATGGAGATGGTAATCCACTCATCGTCTCCGGCCACCTGATAGCAGCCCTGCACGGCCCGGCGCAGGTGGTCCCTGTTGCCCGGATTGCCCGGCACCCGGCCGGTCATGCTGTACTCCATGAAAAGCTCGCCCAGTTGAGGTAGGAAATTCTCCGCCAGCGCAACGTCCACGAACATGCCTTTGCCGGTCTTCTCCCTCTGCTTCAGCGCCATTATGGCGGCGATGGCGATGGTCACGCCGGAGGAGGCGTCAGTTGCAACCGAACCCGGCGAGCCCTCGAAGTCCATGTCCGGGTAGCCCATGACCGATGCGTGGCCTATTGCGAACTCGAACTGTGTCCCAATGCCCCGGTAGTAGTTCCAGGGGCCGGTCTGCCCGAAGCCGCAGGTGGAGATCATGATCAGCCGCGGGTTCCACTGGCTGACCGTGGCGTAGTCGATTCCCAGCTTTGCCATTGACCCGAAGGCGTTGTTCTCGATGAACAGGTCGCTCTCTTCAATCAGGCGGCGGAAGGTCTCCAGGCCCATGGGAGAGTTGAGGTCCAGGGTCATGCTGTGCTTGTTCCGGGCGTGCATGTTGAAGTTGGCGGCCCGGTTCCAGGGGCGCTCGCCGGGCTCCCGGTTGGGGTAGGACGAGGCGGCCCGCTTCTTCTCAGCATCAGGGTCGGGTCGCGCGAACTGTCCCCGGCCCGGAGGCATGCGCTGCAGGGTCTCCACCCTGATGACCTCCGCGCCCATGTCACCCAGGTGCATGGTGCCGTATGGCCCGGCCCATATCACGGTCATGTCCACCACTCGCACGCCCTCCAGGGGCAGCTTCTTCCCGGAACCGGCTTCCGGCGCAGAATCGCCGACGGCGTCCTTCGACTCGGAGCCATCCCACGCGCCTGCGACTCCCGGTCCTCCATCGAGCACTTCCTTGTTGTGCTGGCCCAGGGTGGGGGCGGGCCTGTCGATCTTCCACCAGCCGTGCTGGTTGAATATGGGCGCGCCCGGGTATCGGAACTTGCCCGCCACCGGATGGTCTATCTCCTGGAAGTAGTTGCGGAACGCCAGTTGCGGGTGGTCGTCCATGGCAAAGTCGATGGTCACGATGGGGGAGATGAGCATCTCGTTGGCCTGGCCGGTCTCCACAATCTCCTTCATGGTCCTCTCAAACAGCCAGGGGAGCCAGATGGTGCCTTCAAACTCGTCCCGGGCGTCCAGGTCAACCTGTCCCAAAGCCGTCCCGTAGTAGCTTTCGATGAGGTCCGGCCTGCCCAGGGCATTGCAGAGGGAGGGCCACCGCGCGCCGCCCACCGATACCGAAATGTAGCCGTCAAGGCAGGGGTAGATGCCGCCCGGATATCCCGCCCTTATGGGCCCCAGGCGCTTCCCCTTTTCGCCGGTGTACTGGTACTGCACCAGCCCCAGAAGACGCCCGTTGATGGAACCCATCTGGGTCTCATACATGGAAACGTCGATGTACTGGCCGCCCGTTCCCTTGTTCTCCCTGGCGTGCCAGGCCATGAGCGTGGCCATTGCAGCCACGTTTCCCGCCTGGTACAGGCAGTGGTTTCCACCCAGCTTGAGGGGATAGCGGTCAGGCAGCCCGGAGCCGTTCATCCTGCCGCCCATGGCGTACAGGGTGATCTCGGAGGAGAGGTAGTCCCGGTAGGGGCCGGTCTGCCCGAAGTTGCTGACGGCCGTCATCAGAAGGTTCGGGTTGATCTTGGAGAGGGTATCGTAGCCGAGACCCAGGCTCTCCATCGTCCCGGGCTTGAAGCTCTCAACCAGGACGTCCGCGCCCCTGGCCATTTCCTTCACGGCCTCGACGCCCTCCGGGCTCTTCAGGTCAAGGGTGATGCCCCGCTTGTTGGTGTTTAGGAAGAGGAATAAGCCGCTCTTCTCAGGATGTGACGCATCGTTGGGAAAGGGGCCCATCTCACGAGCGAAGTCTCCCGCGCCCGGACGCTCCACCTTGATGACGTCTGCGCCGTGGTCGGCAAGGAGCTTGGTGCAGTAAGGTCCGGCGATGCCGTGGGTCAGATCCAGGACCCGAAGGCCCGAGAGAGGCTGCGATACCTGTTGCTCAGCCATAGATGTCCTCCTGTCAAAGGTCCTTCCGGAGTTCAAGTCCCTAGCATAACATACAATGTAGGTGGATTATTTTCAAACGAATTCCCTGAAGCCCGCGGCGAGAATTGGGCGTGAGCGGCATCCGGGGCAGAGCTTTCCGCTCAGGCGTTGAAGTAGCTGTTCAACTCCTCGCAGGCAATGGTGTCCATGCCGTCCGAGCAGGGCGATCCGTCGTTGCCGTTGCCGGTGAGCGCGAGGGCCCTGGCGTAGACAATCCACACCCCGCCGGGCTCCTCCCTGGGGTCTCCAATGCTGCCCGTCCACTCCACTGACCTTCCCAGGACTATCTCCTGGGCCGCAATGGAGTCGACCAGGGCGTTGAAGGCCATCTCGTCCGTGAGCCACCTGCTATCGTCCGACTGGATGCCGGTGTAGACGTACATGTGAGCGTGGCTCATGTGGAAGGTCTCACTTCAGGGGTTGTGGGTTGCGCGCCCGTCCAGTTCCTTAGTCACGAATTACAAACAGGGACTGCCGCTCACTGCCATGGTACGCGGGCTGCGCAAAGGCATCGCCTACCGGGGGAAGGGCATACCCTGCAGGCCCTTCAGGAACCTGACCTCGCCCAGGTGGAAGAAGCCGTGCCCGATGATGATGCTCTGGATGTTTCGCCCCACGGTCTGCCTGGGGTTGTCCGGGTCAAGGGGGCGGTCCAGGTCGGCGTCAGTCATACTGGACAGGCCGTCCTGCACCGACTGCCTCACGGCCTCCATGTACTCCACCAGTCCCTCCTTGCTGGGCTTGTGCGCCTCCACCTGGTCCGGGGTGAAGCCCGTCCCGGAACCCGTCTCCGGCAGCCCCAGGCGCTCGTGCCAGTTGTCCCTGGCCCAGACGGACGGCGTCCCTTCGGCTGTGCTCACGCGGTGGAAGGAGTTGTCCTCCGTCCTGGTGAAGTGCCACAACAGAAAGGCGATGGAGTTGGCCTCTGGAGTGGGCCTGTAGAGCATCTGCTGGTCGGTCAGAGGCTCCACCTCGTTTACAAAGCTCCGGTTCAGCTCGAACAGGGTGGACTGTATAAACTCGATCGCGTTCACTGGGCCCCCTTTCTCCGGCGCGGACCGGGGCCTCACGTGGAGCGGCCGTCCGGCGCCGGCTTGCCACAGATTATAGCACACCGCTTCCGGGGTCACCCCGTCTCGCGCCGCATTAAATTGACTCCGCACTACGCCGGATGTATCATCTGCCTGCTATGCGGATAATGGGCATTGAGACCTCCTGCGACGAGACGGCCATCTCCGTTGTTGAGGACGGCCGCCGGGTGGTTTCCAACGTCATCGCCTCCCAGGTGGAGCTGCACGCACGCTACGGCGGCGTGGTGCCGGAGGTGGCTTCCCGTCAGCACGTCCTGGAGCTTGTGCCCACGGTGGAGGCCGCGCTGGGCAGGGCTGACCTCTCCTGGAGCGACATCGACGCCATAGCCGTCACCCACGGCCCGGGTCTGGCGGGGGCCCTTCTGGTCGGCGTGAACGCGGCCAAGGCCCTGGCCCTTGGCGCGGGCCTCCCGCTCATAGGCGTCAATCACCTGGAGGGCCACATCTACGCCAACTGGCTGGAGGGTGACGACCCTGAGAACGAGCCCGGTTTTCCTCTCCTGTGTCTCATCGCTTCGGGCGGGCACACGGACCTGATACTCATGGAGGACCACGGGCGGTACACGCTGCTGGGCCGCACCAGGGACGACGCCGCGGGAGAGGCATTCGACAAGGCGGCGCGCATACTGGGGCTGGGCTTTCCGGGCGGCCCCGAAGTCCAGCGGGCATCCCAGGGCGCGGCCGGCGAGGAGACGCTGCCCAGGGCCTGGCTCAGGGGCTCCCACGACTTCAGCTTCAGCGGCCTGAAGACGGCCCTCCTGCACAAGGCCAGGGAGAAGGGCATGTACCCTCCGCCCGAGGACTCCGGCCTCGACCCCCACCTGGTGCGGGAGATGGCCGCCGCGTTCCAGCTTTCGGTGGCAGACGTCATGACGACGAAGACGCTGAACGCGGCGAGGAAGCACGACGTCCGGGGCGTTATGCTGGGCGGTGGCGTGGCCGCCAACTCGATGCTGCGCTCACTGCTGAGGGAGAGGTCCCATCTGCCCCTGTTCATTCCGTCGCCGTTGCTCTGCACCGACAACGGCGCAATGATCGCGGCCTGCGGCTACTTCCAGCAGGAACGGGTCGGTGGAAGCGGGCTGGACCTGGACGTGGAGCCGGGCCTGAAGCTGGGCTGATCCGGCCCCGACCTGATCTCAGGCTGGAGGCCGATCCGAATCATCCACTGTCTCATTCCCGTGATCGACGGCGGTTTCGACTGTATCGTACACCGGGCCGGCTTCCTGAGGTTTCCGCTGTGTGACCTCGCCCTCTGCACGCGGCTCCGGGCCGATGCCGTCCCTCTCCATGAACCAGGTCTCGTAGCCGTTCGGATCGCGCCCGTCCGCGGAACTTAGACTGGAAACCGGCGCCGACCTGTCCAGGAACCAAGCCTCGTACCAGAGCGACCTGTCCCACGGCCGCAGGCGGCTGAAGGGCTTGCCCGGCCTCTCGGCGCGTTTCGCCTCGCCCCGTTCGCCACCTTCAGCGGCCTGGGCGGATGAGAGCATCGCCTTGAGGTGGAAGAACCTGTTGACCAGGGCGTAGGCCTGCTCGGCTCCCGGCCCCCGGTAGGGCATGACCAGCTCCTGCTGGGCCGCCCGGAAGTGGATGGCCCCCTCGCGCGAGACGGCGACGTACTGGTACAGGTGGTGCAGCGCTCCAAGGCCCAGGACGGCCGCGAGGGCCCGCCCCACAATCGCAGAGTCGACGGCCAGGAGGGCGGCCCCGGCCCCGGCCAGGAGCAGCGCCATGCGGAACAGCCGTCGCAGGCTCCTGGGCCTGTGGAACACCTCTGCGGTCAGCACGTCATCCAGGGAGAGAAAGGTCGTCGTAACCCCCCTGTTGGCCCTGGACAGGCGGACCACTCTCCGGTCGGTCAGCAGCAGGGCGTTCCTCTCCCTCGCCGACCCATCGTCCAGGCCGGACCTCTCCCCGAAGGCCGCGTCCGGCCTCTCGCCGTCCATCATCGGGAGGTCCTGAACGGCTGCCTTCATCCGGCAGCCCCCGGCATCCGGCTGGGCGCGTTCATCACTTTGCCTGCCCGTTCAGCACGCGGTAGAGGTGGATGAGCCCCTGCTGCCTCCTGGCGGAGCGCACGGTGACGCGCCCCTTGCCGGACGTGCCCAGCAGCGACTTCATCTCCCGCGTGACCTCGTTCTCCTGGCCCGGCGGCATGTCGTCATACATCTCACGGCAGTGGCTGGCAAGGGCCGCGTCTCCCAGCAGGCGCCCCCTGGCGAAGAACAGCGGCAGTACCACGTTGACGATGATCTCCCTGGCCCGGCTTTTGCCTATGAGCGCAGGCGGCCTTGACTCTGTTTGCTCTCCCACCGCATTGGGCGACTCCGGCCCCCAGTCCTCCACGACCAGGGCCCTCTCCAGCTCCGTTACGCCCTTCTGAAGCGCATCCCCAATTCCTTCAAGAAGACCTGTGCGCCTGTACCTGGCTACAAGGGCCGCGGCTCCCCTGAGCCTTCGCGCGGGCCTGTTCTGCGGCCTCAGCCCCGCGTTGCTCCACATACCCACCGGCACCACGGCTGGCGCGCCGGACGACCTCCACACATCCGCCATCTCCGGTGTCCGGCTGCGTCCCGCATTGAGATCAGGGTCAAGGCTCAGCTGCCGCTCCAGAAGCCCCGCCGCGCCCAGGAGGACAGCCTCCACGGCTGCGGCGTCTCCGTCCGGCCCGGCCACGTCCTGAAGCCGGCGCAGGGGAAGGCCCCTGGCCAGCATCCCCATTGGCAGGATGTTCTGGCTGTACCCCAGCGCCTCCATAACGCCCGCGTACAGCTCCTGTTCAGCGTCCCCCTGCCTGAGAACCTCTGTGAATGCGCAGGTCATACCCAGAAAGCGACGCTCCCCCGCGTCGTCAAGGGCCCGCTCCAGGTCAGCAACTGGCAGCGACCTCATGCGCTCCAGGGGGGCGGCCCCCTGCTTCGACGCCCGCCGCCCCTTGCCTTTGCCGGGCCGCTCTTCCAGAAGCGCCTCCTGGATCCGGGAACCGGGCTCCGGGGGTCTGCCACCGCCCCTGGTGTAGAGGTGGAGGACAACCCCGTTGTAGCGCGGGTCGCCGCGGTGCCCGTGCCCGTCCCAGTCCCCGCGCCTGAGGTGCACCTCCGTGTCCCCGCGCACCAGCTCCCCGTCCTCCGTGATGAGGAGCGTGTCCCGGAAGTCCGGCCCGGCGTGGGGCGTAGGACGTCCGGGGTACAGCACCCTCAGGGAGCGTCCCTCCGTGGTCACGACGCTGGTGATGGCGCCGCTGCGCCACCACTCCGACACCTGGACCTCTCTGATGTCCCTTGTCCCGGCCTTATCCGTGGTCTCCTCCTGTTTCAGGTCTGTCAACTTTCAGGTCTGTCAACTCGTGCGCGAGCCCTCCGGCCACGGCGCCGGCACGCCTCCCAACGATGGCGCGGCGTGCCAGTCAATTGACCTCTCTGGCTGAGTCATCCCTCCGCCTCATCCTCCGCGCCGTTGCCTGGCTCCTCGTTGCCGGAATTCTCCGGCGACTCCGCGGTGTATCTGAACCCCGCGCCCTCCGCAATGATGTTGAGCATTGTGCGGGATACACCCCGGGGGCGGTAGAGGCCCCGCTCCCATTCGCTAATGGTCTGCTGCCGTGTGCCCAGCTCCTCCGACATCTGCTGCTGGGTGAGGCCCAGGTGGTCCCTGAGGGCCTTCACCCTGTCGGCGTCCCACTGCTGGCCCTGCCTCCGCCTTCTGCTCTGTGCCATTCCCGTATTTTACACGAATGCGTGTAAAAGGCAATATATCCGCCGATTCAGGGGTGTATACTACTATTTCGCCTGACCTGATAATATGGTGCCTGAGGAGCTTTATGGCTACAACAGAGCAGGGGATAGGTCTTCTTGGATGCGGCGCCATCGGCCGGGGGCTTGCCGCCGCCGTCGATCGGGGGAAGGTTCCCGGCGCGGCGCTGGTGGCGGTCTTCGACCAGGACGGGGACGCGGCCAGGGCCCTGGCCGGCAGCCTGGCCTGCGCGCCCTCAACTCCGGCGTCCTTCGACGAGATGCTGGCCGACGAGCGCGTAGACATCGTGGTGGAGGCCGCCTCGCAGAACGCCCTGCGGACCTACGGGGAGGCCGTCCTGTCCCGCGGCAAGGACCTGCTGGCCATGAGCACCGGCGCCCTCCTTGACGGCGGCTTTCTATCCAGGCTGTCCGATCTGTCGGCCGAGACGGGCCGCCGGGTTTACGCCCCTTCCGGAGCCGTGGGCGGCATCGACGCCATAAGGGCCTCCCGGGAGGAGCTGGAGGAGGTGACCCTCACCACCCGCAAGCACCCCGATACCCTGGTTGACGTGACGGCTCCCAGGGACGCTCCTGCGGAGGCCATTACGTCCGCGACAGTGGTCTTCGAGGGCAACGCTCTTGAGGCCGTCAGGCGCTTTCCCTTCAACATCAACGTCGCATCCGTGCTCAGCCTGGCCGGCATAGGGCCGGAGCGCACCAGGGTGCGCATAATCGCCGACCCGGACGCCACCGGCAACAACCACGAGATCTACGCCAGGGGCAGGAGCGGCGCCCTCCGCTTCACAATGGAGAACGTGCCCCATCCCGACAACCCCATGACCAGCTATCTGGCCCTCCTCTCGGCCATCGAGACCCTGCGCAGGGCCTGTCAGGGCGGTATCAAGATAGGGGCCTGACGGAGCGGCATCCGAAAGCGCGAGACCTTCCGTATTCCACAGCCCCTTCCCTCGCTTGCGGAGACCTTTGGGTAACTGCGGCGGTATCTTGAAGGCGAATACGTTTATCGTCATTCCCGCGAAAGCGGGAATCTATTTCCCTCTATATCAGCCCACTGGATTCCTCCTTTCGCAGGAATGGTCTGGAGGCGCGCCTCGACTGAAGCTGCGCAAAGGCCTCTCTATGCGCCCCACGGCATGCGGCTTCCCTTGCCCATTTCAATTGTGCAATGCCTCACATGATACGTGATGCGTATCACAATTGGGCGTTAAGTATGGAATCATGTGATATTGTGCACAAAATTGACAAAGTATCGTTTTGGGTATATTCTCAAATTCAGATCGTTGCATCCGGATACGGCATCCGGATACGGTGGAGGTCAAAAGGCCGCCGGACCAGGGTGAACGAGCGGTCTGAACGGACACCGAGGAGGTTGCTAATACCGCAGGGATCGGGCGGAAGTCGGAGGAAAACTTGAACGGCGCCGGGCCTGGCGAAAACTCTGGATGGGAGGGAAGGTTATGTCTATCTCAATGCTGATTGGAGAGACAGGTCTCTTTGCATCGCTGGACGACACCAGGCTGAGGAGGGTTGCCGACATGGCCAGGGTGCAGTTCTTGCCGGCCGGGGTCGCCGTCTTCAGGGAGGGGGATGCCCTCAGGGACCTGTACCTGTTGCAGCGCGGCTCCCTGAACCTCACAATGGGCGTCAAGCTGTGGAGTGGCGACGCCACCCTTCGCTCCATCGTCTCCGTAATCGAGTCCAGGGGCACCTTCGGCTGGTCCTCCCTGATAGACCCCTACAGGGCCACCCTCAACGCGGAGACAACAAGGGAGTGCACCCTGGTGGCCATTGACGCATCCGCCCTTAGGGCCGAGATGGACAGGGACCCCGTCCTGGGCTACTCCGTGATGACGGCGTTGTCCGCCCTGATAAGCGACAGGCTTCGCCGGATCCAGGGCTCCTGGGCCTCGGCCAGGGCCGCGGACCTGTACAACGCGCCCCTCAAGCAGACGGTGTACAGCTAGCCGCCGTTCTCGATGTTGACGTTCATCCCGGGAGAGGGTTGCGCTGAGCAGGCAGTCTACTCCCAGCGGCCTCCGCGCAGGCGGCGATAGTCGCACTACTTCGGTTTTCAGTTGCGCGGGGGAGGCGCGGAGGCCGCTGGGCCAGGGTGTGGCGGACCTATCCTGTTACCATCCCCATGATATTGCCGTCCGGGTCCGTGAACATGGCCAGGGTGACGGTGTCCGGGATGACGGTGGGTGGCAGGATGGTCTTGCCGCCCAGGCTCTCCGCCTTGTCCAGGTAGGCCTGAAGGTCGTCCACCTGTACGTATATGGTGACGCGGGTGGTCGCCTCCTGGTCCTGGGCAATGCCTCCGTTTATTCCATCCTCCGTCTGTGTGTCCACCAGGCCGTAATTCATGGGGTTGTCCGCGTTGACGTTCCACCCGAACAGGTCTGAGTAGAACTGCTGGAGCCTGGGGGCGTCTTTTCCAATGATCTCCCAGTGTATGACGGGGTTTGGCATATCCTCTCTCCTTTCCCTTCGCTCTGTTGAACTGAAGGCATTATGGCACAGAGCGTCTCGCCTGCGGAGTCCCGAAGGGGTCGATTTTGCGGGGAGTGTGGGAGCGGTATGCAGGCGATCACCCTGCAGGCCCGGCTATGCGGAACACAGCGTGATTCGGGGCTTCGCGCACGAAGTCCTCGATGGGAGAGTCCGGGGTGACGTTGAAGAACCGGCGGGTGATGGGCTCCTGCCGGATGTACCGCCTGAGGGCCTCGGCGCACTTCACGGGGTCGCGCTCCTCCTCCACGCGGAACGTCTCCGTCCGGCGGCCCCGGGTCAGGGACACCTCGCCGGCGGCCCGGGCGTTCTTCACCCACTGGCGCTCTCCGTAGGGGCACACCAGCCACCGCTCTCCCTGCGCCTCCATCACGGAGACGGGCGTGGTGTGCATCCTGCCGCTCCTGCGTCCCCTGACCGTGAGCAGGTGGTACTTGCGCGGCGGCAGGCCCAGCTTGACGTAGATTGTCACAAGTCGGTTCAGCATCCGCCTTGGGGCGGTTATCCGGTATTGGGCTGCCATATTCTCCTGTCAGCGCATTGCAGGTTTGTTTGCGGCTCCATCCTGGTCGGCGTCCTGTTTCATTATAGACCGCCGCGGCCCTCGCGGCTCAACGGAACTCGCCGTAAAGGGCGTTGTCCGCGGGTTTGGGGCGTGTCGCCACTATGTTATAATCGACTCTAGCGGGGAGGGGTAGCGCCCCTCCATTATGCCCGCGAGACCGCGGGTCCGGCTGCTCAAAAACCTGTATTGAGGGGATGAAATGCTGCGTCGTGATGAACCGCCGATGGTGTTTTCGGGAAGGTCGCATCCCACCCTGGCAACTGATGTGAGCGACTACCTCGGCATTCCCAAGGGGGAGTCCAACGTCTTCAAGTTCAGCAACGACAACACCTTCGTGCAGTTCCAGGAGAACATCCGCCAGCGGGACGTATTCCTCGTCCAGCCCTTCGCCTACCCGGTCAACGACCACATAATGGAGCTTCTGATCATGATCGACGCGGCGAAGCGGGCCTCGGCCGGCCGCATCACCGCCGTCACCCCGTACTACGCCTACGGCCGCACGGACAAGAAGGACCAGCCACGGGTCCCCATAACGGCCAGGCTTGTGGCCGACCTGCTGAGCGTCGCCGGGGCCGACCGCGTCCTCACCATTGACCTGCACGCCGGACAGATCCAGGGCTTCTTCAACATCCCCGTGGACGAGCTTACGGCCCTGCCCATTCTGGCCCGGTACTTCCAGGACAAGGCAATCGAGAACCTGGTGGTCGTGTCCGTGGACATAGGCATCAGCAAGCGGGCCAGGGACATGGCGGCCCGCCTGGGCGTGCCCCTGGCCATCATTGAAAAGCGGCGCGTCGGCAACAACGACAACACCGAGAGCCTGAACATCATCGGCGACGTTGACGGTATGAACGCCCTCACCTTCGATGACGAGATCGACACCGCGGGATCGCTCATGTCAGCCGTGGACGCTCTGCAGAAAGCCGGAGCGCAGGACATCTACTCCTGCTGCACGCACCTGGTCCTCTCCGGCCCCGGCGCCGACAGGATCGCCGCCAGCCCCATCAAGGAGCTTGTGGCAATGGACACCCTTCCTCTGTCTGAGGACAAGAAGGACGGCAAGATAACGACGCTCTCCGTTGCGCCCCTCCTTGGGGAGGCCATCCGCCGGATACACGAAGGCCTCTCCGTGGGAGCCATGTTCGAATAGGAGATAACCCAGGACGATGGTAACAAAGATATTTGGCTTTCTCGGTGAGTCCAACGAGAAGGTCGTCAAGAAACTTCAGCCCCTGGTGAAGGAGATAAACTCCCTGGAGCGCGAGTGGGAGAGGCTTTCTGAGGAGGGACTCAGAGCCAAGACCCAGGAGCTCCGCGCGGCCGTTCAGCGAGGCGGCGACCTGGACGACATCCTGCCGGAGGCCTTCGCCGGCGTCCGGGAGGCGGCCAAGCGCACCCTGGGCCAGCGCCACTTCGATGAGCAGCTCATGGGCGGCGTGGTCCTGCACCAGGGCAAGATCGCGGAGATGAGGACGGGAGAGGGCAAGACCCTGGTGGCGACCCTGCCCGTCTACCTGAACGCCCTGGCCGGTCGCGGCGTCCACGTCGTGACTGTGAACGACTACCTTGCCAAGAGGGACGCACAGTGGATGGGCCCCATCTACGACATGCTGGGCCTTACCATCGGGTGCCTCCAGCACCAGGCCGCCCTTCTCTTCGATCCGTCCGTCAAGGACGACGACCCCAGCCTTGCCAGGATGAGGCCCGCCGAAAGGCACGAGGCCTACGCCGCCGACATCACCTACGGCACCAACAACGAGTTCGGGTTTGACTACCTTCGTGACAACATGATGGTCAACCTCTCGGACAAGGTGCAGCGCGAGCTTAGCTACGCCATTGTCGACGAGGTTGACAACATCCTCATCGACGAGGCCCGGACACCCCTGATAATCAGCGGCCCGGCCCAGGAGCCGACCCAGATCTACTCCACCATCGCCAACCTGGCCTCCCGACTAAACCGGGAGGAGGATTTCGCAGTTGACGAAAGGCACCGCTCAATCAGCCTGTCGGACGCGGGCATAGCCAAGATGGAGAAGGGGTTGAACGTCGGCAACCTGTACGACCCGAACAACACCTCCTACATTCACTACATTGAGAACGCCCTGAGGGCCAGGGAGCTTTACAACCGGGACAGGGAGTACGTGGTGCGCAACGGGCAGGTGATCATCGTGGACGAGTTCACGGGGCGTCTCATGGAGGGTCGCCGCTACTCGGACGGCCTTCACCAGGCCATTGAGGCCAAGGAGGGGGTCAGGGTGCAGCGGGAGAGCATCACCTACGCAACCATCACACTCCAGAACTACTTCCGCATGTACGGCAAGCTGGCGGGCATGACCGGAACGGCTGCGACGGAGGCGGAGGAGCTTTCCAAGATATACAGCCTGGAGGTGGTGTCGATTCCCACCCACGAGCCAATGGTCCGCCAGGACAACCCGGACGTTGTCTACGCCACGGAGAAGGCCAAGTTCCAGGCCATAGCCAGCGACCTGGAGGAGGTGCACAAGACTGGACGCCCGGTGCTGGTGGGAACCGTCTCCATTGAAAAGTCCGAACTGCTCAGCGACATCCTGAAGCGCCGGGGCATCTCCTGCGAGGTGCTCAACGCCAAGCAGCACGAGAGAGAGGCGTCCATTGTGGCCCAGGCCGGGCGGCCCGGGGCCGTGACCGTGGCGACCAACATGGCGGGCCGCGGCACGGACATCATCCTGGGCGGCAACCCGGCCAGCCTCGACCTGTCCAGCGACCAGTGGCAGGAGGCCCACGACAAAGTCGTCAATCTGGGCGGGCTGCACATCATCGGCACCGAGCGGCACGAGTCCCGCCGCATTGACAACCAGCTCCGGGGACGCGCCGGCAGGCAGGGGGACCCGGGCAGCTCCCGGTTCTACGTCTCACTGGAGGACGACGTCATCCGTCGTTTCGGCGGGGAGCGCATCAAGGGTTTCATGGAGTGGGCAGGCCTGGGGGACGACGTGCCCATCGAGAACAAGCTGGTCAACAAGTCCGTCGAAGCGTCCCAGACCAAGGTGGAGAGCTCCCACTTCGAGGCGCGCAAGCACCTGGTTGAGTACGACGAAGTGGCCAACGAGCACAGGTACGTCATCTACTCGGAGCGCCGCAAGATTCTGGAGGGCTCCGACCTGCGGGCCAACATCCAGGAGATGATCCAGAAGGAGCTTTCGTCCCTGGTGTCCACCCACCTCTCCAGCGAGAACAGCGAGGAGTGGGACCTGGCCACCTTGAGCGCAGAGATACAGACCATCTTCCCCCTTCCTCCCGGCCTGGACAGGGAGGACATTGCGGGGATGCACCGGGAGGAAGTGCAGGAGCGGCTATTGGAGCACGCCGACGCCCTCTATCGGGAGCGCGAGGAGCAGCTTGGCTCCGAGGAGATGCGGACGATTGAGCGGCTGGTGATGCTGCGCATCATCGATACCCACTGGGTGCAGCACCTGACCTCCATAGAGAACCTGCGCCAGAGCATTGGGCTTCAGGCCTTTGGGCAGCGGGACCCGCTGGTGATGTACAAGCACGAGGGACACCAGATGTTCCAGACTCTGCTGGACCGTATCCAGCACGACATTGTACACACCATCTTTCACACCGGCCTTGAGTCGAGGCCGGCGGTGCGGCGGGTGCAGAGGCCCCAGGTTCCTGCCGTGGCCCGGCAGTCGGCGGCGGCCGGGGCGAGGAAGGTCGGCCGAAACGACCCATGCCCCTGCGGCAGCGGGAAGAAGTACAAGCGGTGCCACGGGGTCGCGGCGTAGCAGGGGCGGGTCTCTCATGGCATCCCACATCGACACCCAATCTCCTCTGTTTACCTCCAACAACCTGCACCTCACTACCACGGGCCGCACCTCCGGGCTGCCGCGCCGGGTGGAGCTTTGGTTTGCGTACAGCGACGGCTGCATCTGCCTTCTGGCCGGTTCGACTGAGGACGGACGGCCCAACAACTGGTACAGGAATCTCCAGTCCAACCCTTCAGCTAGCGTGGAGATAGGCGACCTGACCCTCTCCGTCGCTATGGAGCCGGTCGAAGATTCTGAATTCGAGAGGGCTGCTATCAGGGAGCTGTTCCTCGCCAAGTTTGGACAGGACATTATGGACAGGTTCTACAGCAGGGGAGGCCTGACGCCGGTTCGGCTCAGGGTGGAATAGCCACTTGCCCTAAAGGAGACCTTTGAATAACCGGGGAATTGTGCCCGAAATAAGCGTTACAACTGTCATTCTGAACGGAGCGCAGCGGAGTGAAGAATCCAAAGCCTTTGCCCGCAAAGCTGCGAAGTCTTCAATTAGCCCTTTGGATTCTTCGCCTTCGGCTCAGAATGACAGATGGGGCGTTTCTTTTTGGGACAACACCGGAATTATGAAGACGTCAGGTCACGCAGGGACGACGTTTGGAGCTCCTTAAGGAACAGCCCGGATGAACAACGCCGAAATAGCCCAGGTCTTCGAGAAGATAGCCGCCCTCCTCCAGCTGAAGGAGGAGTCGGTGTTCACCGTCCGCGCTTACCAGAGGGCCGCCCGCACCATCGACCACCTGCCGGTGGAGCTGAGCCGCATGGTGCAGGACGGGGAGAACCTGCGGGAGATACCGGGGATCGGCGAGGCGATTTCACAGAAGATCCGGGAGCTGGTCAAGACCGGCAACCTGGAGTACTACGAGGGGCTGAAGGGTGAGTTCCCGGAGGGCATTCTGACCCTCATGGACGTGCCCGGCATTGGCCCCAAGACGGCGCTCCGCATAAGCCTTGAGCTTGGCGTGTCCACCGTCGATGCCCTGGAGCAGACCATCGAGGACGGCAGCCTGGCGGCCCTGCCCCGGCTTGGCAAGAAGACTGCCGACAACATCGCCCGGCACATCAGCTCCCTCCGCACCAAGGACAGCCGCGTGCCCCTGGGCCGCGCCCTGCCGGTGTCCGAGGCCGTGATCAGCGCCCTGAAGGAGCGGTGCCCGGGCATCCAGCAGATTGGCGTCGCGGGCAGCCTCAGGCGGTGGCAGGAGACCATCGGCGACATAGACATCATGGGCACATCGGAGAGGCCGGAGGAGGTCCTGAACGCGTTTGTTGAGCTTCCAATGGTTCAGGACGTCCTGGTCCACGGCTCCACCAAGGCCAGCGTGGTGGTCCACGGCGGCCTCCAGGTGGACCTTCGCATGGTGGACAACGCGAGCTATGGCGCCCTTATCCAGTACTTCACCGGCAGCCAGCAGCACAACATACGCCTCCGGGACTACGCCCGGAAGATGGGACTGTCGCTGAACGAATACGGAATAACCAGCATTGAGACCGGGGAGATGGAGCAGTTCCCGGACGAGGACTCCTTCTACGCCCGCCTGGGCCTGCAGCCCGTGCCGCCGGAGCTCCGCGAGGGGCTCTGGGAGGTGGACTTGGCGGCTCAGGGGACGCTGCCCGCGCTGGTCACAGTGCAGGACATAAGGGGCGACCTCCACTGCCACACCAACGAAAGCGATGGCCGGGAGCCCCTGGAGGTGATGGTCGAAGACGCCAGAAGGCGCGGCTACGAGTACGTCGCCATTACGGACCACTCTGCGGGCCGGGGCATAGCCAACGGCCTCAGCGAGGAGCGTCTGCGGAACCACATCGCAAGCATCCGGGCGCTGGACGCCCGCCTGCCGGACATCCGCGTCCTGACCGGCTCGGAGGTGGACATCCGGGCGGACGGCTCCCTGGACTACCCGGACGATATTCTGGCGGAGTTGGACGTGGTGGTGGCCTCGGTGCACTCGGCTATGGGCCAGGAGCGCGAGAGGATGACCGAGAGGGTCATCAAGGCAATGCGCAGCCCCCACGTCAACGTCATCGGCCACCTGACAACCCGCCTCATAGGAGAAAGGGAGCCTATAGACATAGACGTGGAGGCGGTCTTTCGGGCCGCCGCGGAGACGGGCACGGCCCTGGAGATCAACGCCTCTCCAGAGAGGCTCGATCTGAAGGACACCCACGTCCTGAGGGCCAGGGAGCTTGGCGCGTCCCTCGCCATCAGCACCGACTCCCACGCCCTTGAGCACATGGACAACATGCGGTTCGGCGTGGCGGTGGCACGCAGGGGGTGGTGCCGGGCCGGGGACGTTGTGAACACCAGGCCCCTGTCCGAGTTCCTCCGGTTTCTGGGGGGGAAGACCCGATGAGCGGCGCAATGGACGGCCACGCCAGGGGGCAGGAAATCCTGGGCGACCCCCAGGCCATACACCACCTGAAGAGGTCAATTACGGAGGGCAAGGACTGGGTCCGGGCGCTGGTGGAGTCGATTTCGTACTGGACTTCACCGGAGGAGACCTTCAGGGAGCGGCGCAACAAGTACCTGCTAGAGGGGGAGGCCTTCGACTGGCTGCTGCTGGCGGATCGGCTGCTGACGGAGGTGGACGGCCTGGTGCCGGAGGACGACAGGAGGCGGCTGCTGGCCACGGGCGACGTGTCCGGCTCCGTCACCGGCGACGAGTTCAAGGACCTGCTGGGGCCAAGCAAATACAGCGCGTATCTGAACTACTGGTACGGCGTCGTTGTGGAAGGGGCTGTTGTGCAGTGCGTCGAGGAGGAGGAGTGGAAGCGGCAGAACAGCGGCGGCGTTCAATCGCCCATAGGCGTAGCCGACATAGCATACCGTCGAGTCTACGGCCAGGGCCGGCTGGAGCTGCTGGGCATGTTTCGCAAGGAGAAGGGCTATCCGCCGAGCGAGACCATAGACACGACGGAGTTCAAGGAGTTCACCTACTGGCTGTTCAAATACCGCCTGGAGCACAGCGAGGGGGCCAGGGTGGCCAGCGATACGCGCAAGGGGATTCTCTTCCTGGAGAAGAAGCGGCAGGAGGGCATGGCCCGGTAGGGGCTATCCCAGCTGCGCCAGGAACTCCCGGATCCGGTCCCTGCGCTCCTCCAGCCCCTCCATCCGGCCCCGCTCCCGTTCCACCACGTCCGCGGGCGCCTTGCCGGTGAACTCGGGGTTGTTCAACCTCTGGGACAGCCGCTGGAGGTGCTCCAGGCACTCCTCAAGCTCCTGCTCCAGGCGGCTCCGCTCCGCGGCGGTGTCCACCAGGCCCTCCAGGGGCACCAGGACAGTCGCTCCCTGGAGGATTGCCGATACGGTCTTGTCCGCAGGCGGCCTTGGCGAGCCCTCCTCCTGGAAGAGAAGGGGCTCCGCCCTGGCAAGGCTTCTGATGGCCGGGGCCTCCTCGGCCAGGCCGGCGCTGGACGCTGAAAGCTCGACCACGGTCTGCAGCGGCTGGCTGGGCTGTATCTTGAACTCAGCCCTGACGTTGCGAATCGCCCTGACGATGCCGGTCAGCAGGTCGATCTCGTCCTCCGACTCCTGGTCCAGCGCGGCGGCGTCCGGCTCGGGGTAAGGAGCGATGATGACGGCCTCCGGCAGCGAGTCCTTCTCCGGCAGCCGCTCCTTCAGGGTCTGCCATAGCTCCTCCGTCACAAAGGGGATGAAGGGGTGCATCAGGCGCAGGCTCTTCTCCAGGACGTGGACCAGGACGGGCAGGGGAGAGGGCTCCTCGCCGGCCCGCAGGCGCAGCTTCGCCATCTCGATGTACCAGTCGCAGAACTCGCTCCAGAAGAAGTCGTGGACCTCTCGCTGGGCCTCGCCGAACTGGAACTCCTCCATGTGCCGCTCCACTCTGGAAGTAACCCGGTTCAGACGGCTGACGATCCACCTGTCATGCCTGTGTTCTGGGGCGGGAGACTGCCAGCCGTGGGTCGCAGGCGACTCGTCTACTATCGTGAGAACGTACCTTGCGGCGTTCCACACCTTGTTCACAAAGTTCCTGCTGGCCCCCAGCTTGCCGGCGCTGATTCGCATGTCGTTGCCGGGAGTGCTGCCGGTGGTCAGGGTGAGACGGAGGGCGTCGGTCCCGTACTCCTCCAGGGCGTCAATGGGGTCCGAGACGTTGCCCCGGGTCTTGCTCATCTTGGCCCCGTGCTCGTCCCTGACAATGCCATTAAGGTACACGTACCGGAAGGGCACGTCCCCGGTGTTCTCCAGCCCCATCATTATCATCCGGGCCACCCAGAAGAAGAGGATGTCGTAGCCCGTCTCCATCACGGCTGTGGGGTGGAAGTAGCGCATGTCCTCGGTGTCATCCGGCCAGCCCAGGGTGGAGTGGGGCCACAGCGCCGACGAAAACCAGGTGTCCAGCACGTCCGGGTCCTGCACAAAGACGCCGCTGTCGCAGGACGAGCAGGACTCCGGCGCTTCCACGCCTACGATGGGACTGGCGTCCAGCTCGACGAATATGCTGCTGGCCCTGGCCTCCATCTCCTGCCAGGAGAGGCCGCGCTCCTTGAGATCGTTGTAGGAGCCGGTGATTGCCCCTCCGGCCTCAGGCATAATCACCTGGATGCTGTCGCCTGCGCAGTCGAGGCAGTACCAGGCCGGGATGCGATGCCCCCACCACAGCTGGCGGCTGATGCACCAGTCGCGGATGTTCTCCATCCAGTTGAGGTACACCCTGGCAAACCTGTCTGGGATGATCCTGATGCGACCGTCCAGCACCACGTCCATAGCAGGCTTTGCCAGGCTCTCCATACTCACGAACCACTGCTTGCTCACCAGAGGCTCCACCACAACGGAGCAGCGGTCGCAGCGGCCGACGGAGTGGGTGTACGGCTCAATGGCCTCCAGCAGCCCGTCGCTCTCCAGGTCACGGAGGATGGCTTCACGGCACTCGAAGCGGTCCATGCCCTCGTAGGGCCCGGCCTCCCGGTTCATTGTGCCATCCAGGTTGATTGCAGTGATGATGGGCAGGTTGTGCCGCTGGCCCACCTCGAAGTCCACAGGATCGTGACCGGGGGTAATCTTGAGCGCGCCCGTGCCAAAGGAGGGGTCGACGGCCTCGTCCCCGACAACGGGCAGGTAGCGCTCCAGCACCGGGAGCATGACTCGCTTCCCCTTGACGTGGCTGTACCTCTCGTCATCCGGGTTCACGGCGACGCCTGTGTCGCCAAGCAGCGTCTCCGGGCGGGTGGTGGCGACCGTCACGTGGCCCATTCCCTCCTCCAGGAGGTAGCGGATGTGGTACAGGAAGGACTGCTCCTCCACGTGCTGCACCTCCAGGTCGGACAGGGCCGTTGAGCAGCGTGGGCACCAGTTTGTAATCCGCTCGCCCCGGTAAATCAGTCCCTTGTCGAAGAGGTTGGCGAAGGTGGTGCGCACCGCCTTGCTGGGGCCTTCGTCCAGGGTGAAACGGCGGCGGCTCCAGTCGCATGACGCGCCCAGCCGCTCCTGCTGACGGTCTATGGTGTGCCCGTACAGATCGACCCACTGCCACACCCGCTCCAGGAACTTCTCCCTTCCAAGCGACTGCCTGGTGAGGCCCTCCTGCTCCAGGGATCGCTCCACGACCATCTGCGTTGCTATGCCTGCGTGGTCGGCTCCGGGCAGCCAAAGGGTTGGTTCCCCCTTCATCCTGTGCCACCTGGTCATGATGTCCTCCAGGGTGCCCACCAGGGCGTGCCCCAGGTGCAGCTCCCCAGTGACGTTGGGCGGAGGCATGATGATGACGAAAGGCTCTTTGGAGGGGTCTATCTCGGGCGTGAAATAGCCGCCGTCCTTCCAGAACTTGTAGAGGCGCTGCTCCACGGTTGACGGGTCGTATGCCCTTGGTATCTCGGCGGCGTCCCGCTCTGCTTGTGTCATACTTGAAGAGATTGCCTCTACTCTGAGATGGTTGCCGGATTACGCCTCTATTCTATCACTCTGCCTGCGCCAGTCAATGAAGCAAACCGCAGTGAGAATTAAGAGATTCGTAATGTTTGTAATGGCGTCACGATGCAGGGAGCAGATGGAAGAGGTCGCCTTTGCAGAAGCGGGAATCCAAGCGCCATTTCCGTCGACATTTGAGTAACCCTTATACTCCGAAATGAAAAATCCCCTCAGCCAATCCGACCAAGGGGATTCCTCTCTTCTCCTTGCTGACTTTGTTGCAAAGATGATACTAAGCGGGAACCAGCTCTCGCCCAATAGCCTCTGCGAATACATCTGGTATAGCGGGCGACAATTCATACTCCGTTGGAAGGACGCGTATGATTGGATGAGATTCCAGGATCTGTGCTACCTGTGTGAACGCCTGTAGTGTACCGGCTGCAATTCCCTTCCGAAAATTGGGCACTTCAACACCCAACAGCTCTAAGGTTTCGGGGTCGCAAATCGCAATCAGATTTCCTACAAAGAGCGCCATCCCCTCTCTCGGCTGTCCCAGTCCGATATAAAGATGGTCGTACTCATTGACATACTCCCAGTTTATTCCTTGTCTGGCTATGAGGCCGTTTACGTCGTCATTCACTTCCAACATACGGACCAACGTCTCTGTAGCCTGGTTCCTTGCAGCTACCCTAAAAGCCTCAAAATTATGTTCCATTTCATCCCGCCTCCAAATTCAAAGGTCTCCTGGAAGGGGAGAGTTAGAGGGGTGGGTAAATTCTCAGTCTGCCGAGCCGCCGTCTCTCTCCGCCTGTCGCAGCCTGTCCAGGGCGTTGTTCGCAAAGCAGCGGACGCCGGCGTCCGGGTCCTCCGTCATGGACGCGACCAGACGCAGCGACTCCCCAAGCTCCAGCAGTGACCAGGCGGCGTTCCGCCTGACCCAGGGCGTAGGGTCGGTGAGGGCAAGGCACAGGGCGGAGGCGCTCTCGTGGTCTCCCAGCGCGCCAAGGGCAAAGGCGGCGGCGCCTCGCAGGTGCTCGTCCGGGTCGCGCATGAACATTCGCACAGGCGCGACTGCAGTGACCTGCCCCAGGCGATAGAGCGTCCGCACTGCGCTGAGCCGCACCGCACGGCTCCCGTCCTCCAGCACGGGGATAACGTCCAGGGCCGACTCCGGGTCGCCCTTCTGGGCCATTACGTGAAGCGACCACGCCTTTGCCATAGGGTTGTCGCTCTTCAGGATGTTGCGCAGCGCGCTGTTGGTCAGCTTGCCGTCGAAGCGCACCACGGCGTCGGCGGCCTGCTGCCGCACCCAGTAGTCGTCGTCGCCCAGCAGGCCGCACAGGGCGGTCAGCGTGCGAGGCTCCTGGATCTCGCCCAGAGCGTAGGCCGCCCATCCGCGCACCCAGGGCGACTCGTCTGACAGCGCAGTCATCAGCGGGTCGACGGCCCGCTTCTCCTTTGCCTGGCCCAGGGACAGGGCGGCGCAGCCCCGGGTGTAGTCCGATACGTCGGAGCCGAGCTGTCCGATCAGGGTGCGTGTTGAGACCTTGGGTTCTGTGCGCTGCATTTGACCTCCGTCTGTGCCCGGTGTCTGCGTGGCGATAAAATGCGCGTGAACTGGAACTTATGGAATTCTATCACAAAGGCGCATTCGCCCGTTAACGAATCCAGGTCTGGCGGCGGAACCTGCGGGCTGATACAATGGCCTTGCCCCGGTGTTCAGGCAGGATCGGGGCGACGCCACAGACATACGAGCAGTAGGGGGTACACATGACAACCGTTAAGGCGCAGGAGAAATTCATAACAGTCAACAACGTCCAGCTCCGGTATCTGGACTGGGGGACAGAGGGCAAGCCGACCATGATCTGCATGCACGGCCACACAGGCCAGGCCCACATCTGGGACGAGTTCGCAGAGTTCATGTCGGACCACTATCACGTCTACGCTCTGGACCAGCGGGGCCACGGCGGAAGCCAGTGGACAACCGAGGGCTACGAGAGGGACAATTTTGTTGCCGACCTGGCCGCATTCGTTGACGCGTTCGGCTTTGAGAAGGTGACCCTGGTCGGCCTGTCAATGGGCGGCTGGAATAGCCTGCTGTACACTCCCCAGCACCCGGACAAGGTGGAGAGGGTCGTCATTGTCGATATCGGCCCCGAGTCCAGCGAGGAGTCACGCCGGTTGCGAGGCACCCGCCCGCCGACGCCCCTGGAGTTCGACAGCTTCGACGCGGCTGTGGAATTCTCCCGGGCCGGCAACCCCTGGGCCACGGACGCCAGGCTGCGGAGGGACCTGGATGACCGGTTGAAGCAGCGGGACGACGGCAAGTGGACGTGGAAGGCCGACCCATTGCTCCTGACCGTGCCCCTGAACGACATGGAGAGCCAGGAATCCATCGACCGCTACTGGCGGAGCCTTGAGGCCATTCGCTGCCCCATCATGGAGGTGCGCGGCCTGGGCAGCCCGCTGCTCTCCGACGATATCATTGACCGCATGTGCAAGGCCAACCCCCTCTTTGTCAACGTGGATGTGGAGGACGCCGGCCACGTTGTGCCCGTGGACAGGCCGGAGGAGTTCATCCAGGTGACTCGCGGCTTTCTTGGAGTAGGTGACTAGCAGCAAGCCACAGTCGAGATGAAGAACGACTCCGCCTCCGCTAAGCAGGGGCGGAGTCGTTTGATGAGCGCCGCCTTGAGCGTTACTTGAACGTCACTTGGAAAATGAGCGGTAGACTCCCCTCTGAAACCCCTTGAAAACGCGAATACGCTGTGCTAGAGTATGTGAACCTTGACACAAGCGGCTTGTCCCTACGGCGCAGGTACGGGTGAGCAGATTTGAAATGGCCGATAACTTTAGGGGAACGAAAGAGTGACTTCTCAACGTAGATCGGCTGTATTATTCGCTTCCTTAGTCGCACTTCTTGGTATCGTCCTTCTGGCGGGATGCCAGTTCACTTCCCCCGGCCATCCCCAGTCCACCTTCGACCCTCAAGGCCCCGTCGCCGAGCGGCAGATGCAGCTCTTCTGGATTATCTTCTACGCCGCGCTGTTCGTTATGGTTGTGGTCGGCGGCGCCCTCCTGTACACGGTGTTCCGCTTCCGGCGCAAGGACGACCGGATCCCGGAGCAGACCCACGGCAACACCAAGCTGGAGGTGGCCTGGACCATCGCCCCGGCGGTTGTTCTGGCCATTGTGGCGGTTCCCACCGTGGCAACGCAATTCTATATCTCCGACACCCCGTCCGGGGATGTCATGGAGGTCAACGTGACGGCCCACCAGTGGTGGTGGGAGATTGAGTACCCCGACTCCGGCGTCCACACGGCCAATGAGATTCACGTGCCGGAGGATACGGTGATTGAGGTCAACCTGACTTCAAGCGACGTTCTCCACAGCTTCTGGATCCCCAAGCTGGCCGGCAAGCTGGACATCATACCCGGAAAGAACCTTACAATGTGGTTTGAAGGGGAAACCCCGGGCGAGTATTTCGGGCAGTGCGCCGAGCACTGCGGCGAATCCCACGCCTGGATGAGGTTCCGCGTCTTCGTGCAAACCCAGGAGGAATTCGATGCGTGGACCGAGTCGCAGCTGGCCGCCGCGGCCGCTCCCGGCGACACGGCCGCCGATATCCTGCCCAGGGCGGGCTTCAACGTATTTGCCCAGAAGGGCTGCACCCTTTGCCACTCCGGCATAATTCCTGCGACGTATGCGAACATCACGGACAGGGCGTACAGCAAGGACTATGAGCCGGGCGAAGTGCTCTACGTTGAGGGCCCCAACCTGGCGCACCTTGCCAGCCGCTCGACCATGGCCGCCGGTATCCGAGACCTCAATGCGGAGAGCCTGCGCGAGTGGCTTGAGGACCCCGAGCAGGTGAAGCCGGGCAACCTGATGTCCAGGCACGCGGCCGCCTACAACGACCCGGACCTGGCCCTTACAGACTCCGAGATCACGGAACTGGTGGCGTATCTCCTGAGCCTGGAGTGAAGCGGAAGGCGCACTTGATGTATAATGCTCTGAAAGTACGGGCGACGCCCGTAATCAATCACGGCGGAGGCCTGAGATGGCAGCGACGCTAGGAGTTCAACAGAAACCAGCCAGCAGCACCGGGCTGTGGAGTTGGATCACAACTGTCGATCACAAGAGGATTGGCGCCCTGTACGGGGTGACCGCCTTCATATTCTTCCTGATAGGCGGCATCGAAGCCACCATCATGCGTCTGCAGCTGGCAAGGCCGGAGCACGGGCTGGTCAGCCCCGAGGTCTTCACCCAGCTGTTCACCATGCACGCCCTCACGATGATTTTCCTGGCCGTCATGCCTCTGAGCGCGGCCTTCTTCAACCTTGTGGTTCCCCTGATGATCGGCGCAAGGGACGTGGCGTTCCCGCGGCTCAACGCCTTCAGCTACTGGGTGTTCCTGTTCGGGGCCATCCTGCTGCAGTCCGGATGGATAGTAGGCGGCTCGCCCAACGCGGGATGGTTCGCCTACGCCCCGCTGACCGGGCCCGGCGTCAACACCGGCCCTGGGATGGACTTCTACCTGCTGGGCTTGGGCGTGTTGGGAGTGTCCTCGGTGGCCGCGGCCCTCAACTTCATCGTCACCATCATCAACATGAGGGCGCCCGGCATGACCCTGATGCGAATGCCCGTCTTCATCTGGATGACCCTTGTCACGTCGTTCCTTCTGATAACTGCGTTTCCGGTCATCACGGTCGGCCTGGTTGAGCTCTACTTCGACCGCGAGTTCGGTATGAACTTCTTCAACACGGAGGCTGGCGCAGACGTGGTGCTGTGGCAGCACCTCTTCTGGGTCTTTGGTCACCCGGAGGTCTACATCCTGATTCTCCCGGCAATGGGCATTATCTCCGAGGTCCTGCCCACCTTCTCCCGCAAGCCCCTTTTCGGGTATCCGATTGTGGTCCTCTCCGGCATCACCATCGGCTTCATGGGATGGGCGGTCTGGAGCCACCACATGTTCACCGTGGGACTGGGGCCGGTCGCCAACTCCGTGTTCGCCCTGACGACAATGGCGATTGCCATTCCCACAGGCATCAAGATATTCAACTGGATTGGCACGATGTGGGGCGGCTCAGTCAAGCTCAACACATCTATGATGTACGCGATCGGATTCATCTTCGTGTTCATCGTCGGGGGCCTGAGCGGCGTTATGCACTCCATCGCGCCTTCCGACGCCCAGCAACAGGACACGTACTTCATTGTGGCTCACATTCACTACGTCCTGTTCGGCGGCAGCATATTCGCCATCTTCGCGGGGATCTACTACTGGTTCCCCAAGGCCACCGGCCGGCTTCTGGACGAGAAGCTGGGCCAGCTAAACTTCTGGGTGACGTTCATCGGCTTCAACGTGGCCTTCTTCCCGATGCACTTCCTGGGCATGGACGGGATGCCCCGCAGGCAGCCCACATACGAGTCCAGCATGGGCTGGGACCTGTGGAACATGGTGGCCACGGTTGGAACCATCATCATAGTGTTCGGAGTGCTCATCTTCCTGCACAACTTCTTCTGGAGCCTCCGCAGGGGTGAGAAGGCCGGAAACGATCCCTGGGACGGCAGGACTCTGGAGTGGTCGATACCGTCGCCTCCTCCCGAGTACAACTTCGCTACCATACCCACGGTGCACAGCAGGGACGCTTTCTGGGAGCAGAAATACGCGAACGGCCACGCGGTGCCCCAGGGCGCCAGCGATGACCAGGAGCACGACTCAGAGGAGGGTCACGACATCCACATGCCCAGCCCTTCGTACCTGCCTCTGGTGGCCGCCATTGGCCTGGCCGTGGCGGGCTACGGCATGGTCTTCCACGAGCCCGGCCAGGTCCTGGGAGCCGCCATTGCCATTGTGGGAGTCGTCATCACGATGTTCGGCATATATGCCTGGGCAATGGAGCCGGCTTCAAAATCGGACGGGCACTGAGATAAACCTGGAGGGAGACAAGCAAGTTGGAACACGCTCAATCCATGGAGCATAGCCCGGAACACGCAACGACCACCGGCATCGACCACCGGAAGATGCTCATTTGGGTCTTCCTTGGCTCCGAGTGCATGTTCTTTGGCTCCCTCATCGCTACCTATCTGATCTACTACGGCCAGAGCGTATCCGGCCCCACGGTCGACCAGATCCTGGACATCCCCACCACCACCGTGAGCACCTTCGTGCTGCTGATGAGCAGCTTCTCAATGGTGATGGCCTACTCCAACATACGCAGGGGCAACGTACGGAACTTCCGGATCTGGATTCTATGCACGGCTATCCTTGGAGCCACCTTCCTGGGCTTCCAGTTCTTTGAGTTCCGTGAGTTCGCTTTCCACGGCCTTACGCCCCGGACCAACCTGTTCGGGAGCACGTTTTTCACGCTGACGGGGTTCCACGGAGCGCACGTGACGGTTGGAGTGGTCTGGCTACTCTCGCTGTTCGGATACTCCTTCAAGGGCGACCTGACACCCCAGGAGGGTTTGAGCGTAGACATAGCCGCCCTGTACTGGCACTTTGTGGACGTTGTGTGGATTGTGATATTCACCGCCATATACCTGATTGGAGTAGCCAACGCGCCAGGAGCGGCCAACGGATGACATCTGCCAATGGAAGGCGTCTTGTTGAGGAGATGAGCTAATGGAGAGTAGCGCCCACGCGACCGGCCATCCCACCCCGATGACCTACGCCAAGGTGGCGTCGCTCCTGGCAATAATCACTGCCATTGAGTTCGTCATCTTCTACATTGAGGCGCTGGAGGGCGTCGTGGTGCCCATGTTCCTGATACTCTCCGCCGTCAAGTTCGCGATGGTGGCGATGTTCTACATGCACCTCAAGTTTGACAGCAGGCTCTTCTCATGGTTCTTCGTTGGAGGGCTGGCGCTTGCAACCTCCGTGATTCTGGCGCTGATGGCCCTGTTCGCCATAGTCTCCGGCGAGAGGATTGTGGTTGCGGTGCCGGATGATACTGCGGTGGGTGATCACGGGACTGACGCGACGGGAACGGACACAACAACCGATGCCGGAACGGACACGCAGATGACCGACGCGCTGTCGGCAAACTTCACCCACGAGATTGGCTCTGCCGCCAGCGACGACCTGCAGTTTGACATGGACTCCCTGACGGCTACGGCGGGTCAGGAGGTCATCCTCCGGTTCAACAACAACGCCGTGACCCAGCAACACAACTGGGTCCTGGTCCAGAGCGGGACCAAGGACGACGTTGCCGCAGCCGGCGTGACTCATCCGGAGAACTGGCTGGACCCGGACGATCCCAACGTGATTGCCAGCGTCCGCCTGCTCAATGCGGGCGAGGTTGGAGAGGTGACGTTTACGGCGCCGGACGCGGGCAACTACGAGTTCGTCTGCACGTTCCCCGGTCACAACCTGACCATGTTCGGGACATTCGAGGTTTCACCCTAGCAGGCGCTAGTCTCCATGACTCCATCCGGGCCCACAATCGCGGGCTGGCTGTCGTATAATATGGGGAGACCTCGGAGTTCCTGAGATGTGGCAAGCAGTTCCCGAAACAACATCACTTGTGGTCGCACAGGCCGTTCAACGCCAGGAGAATTTTTCCTGGTGGGAGTGGCACTGGCACCCGGACCTGTACTCCGGCCTGTTGCTGTTCCTGGGCCTGTACCTGCTGTACACAGGCCCCCTTCGGTACCGGCTGGCCGGACCGGACGAGGCCGGGCCCAGCGGGTGGCAGATGGCTTCGTTCATAACGGCCGTTGCCGTAATGCTGTTCTCCCTTGCCGGTCCCATCCACGAGCTGAGCGACAACTACCTGTTCAGTGCCCACATGGTGCAGCACTCCCTCATCACCCTCGTGGTCCCGCCGTTGCTTCTAATGGGAACGCCGCCCTGGTTGCTGCGTCCGCTGGTGAGGAACAACCTTGTGCTTCGCGCGGGCAGGTTCGTCACCAAGCCCCTGGCGGCGTTTCTGATCTTCAACGTTGTCCTGAACCTGTGGCATTTCCCCATCTTCTACGAGGGCGCGCTGAAAGAACATCCGGTACACATAATCGAACATCTGCTGTTCATGTCCGCAGCGGTGATCGCCTGGTGGCCTGTGCTGAGCCCCTTGCCGGAGGCGCCGCGCATATCGTATCCGGCCCAGATTCTCTATCTGGTGGCCTTGTCCATTTCACAGACGCCGCTATTCGCCGCTCTGACCTTTTCCAACGACGTGCTCTACCCGTTCTATGAGACTACGCCCAGGATTTGGGACATCCCCCCGCTGGCCGACCAGCAGATGGGCGGGATCATCATGAAGGTGTCCTGGCTGTCGGTGTTCCTGCCGGCCATCTGCATCCTTTTCCTGAGGTGGTTCTACAGAGAGGAGCGGGAACAAATCCCGGAATTTCAACCGACCTCCTAATGGGGTGTTGAGCGATACTTCGCTGGGGCCTGCCGAGGCCCTCCGTTGCGAAACATGGACACCGGCCTCCGGTGAGGTCGGGGCAAGATAGGGGAGAAGCTAGAAACTGGAAATGGGGATGGTACTGAAGCGTATGTTTCCGGCGATGGCGCTGGCCACCCTGGTCAGTTCGCTGCTGGCGGTGACCATGGGAGGCGTTGTCCGGGTGACAGGCTCCGGTCTGGGCTGCCCGGACTGGCCCCTGTGCTACGGCCAGGTGATTCCTCCGTGGGTGCTGGAGTCCTGGTTGGAGTACATCCACAGGCTTTCGGCGGCCGTAGCCGGGCTTTTCACCGTCCTCATGGTGGCGTCGGCCTTCGCCCGCTTCGGGACGCGCGGCGTCACAATGCACCTGGTTGTGGTCTCGGCTGTGCTGATTGTAGTCCAGGCCGGATTCGGGGCCTACACCGTGCTGTCCGAGATAAGCCCGCTGGTGGCCCTCATACACACAGCAATCGCCACAAGCCTGGTTGGAGTGCTTGCGGTCGTGGTTGCCAGGACGATGTCTCCGGTGAGACCTCAGACTATAGATATGGAACTTGACGGCACGTGGGACGGCCTCCGGCGGCTCATCGTACTTCTGGCGGCCGCCGCCTTTATTGTGATTCTCTCGGGCGCCTACGTCACCCGGACCGAGGGGGCGTCCCTGGCCTGCACATCGATACCGTTCTGTGGGACCTCACTGGCGGGCAATGCGCCTGTGCAGTGGGTCCACATGGCCCACAGGGTGGCCGCGTTCACCGTTGGCGTGGTAATGCTGGTGGCGTTTGTCAGGGCGCGCAGGCTGGGTCATATCGGCGTGAAGCAGGCGACATCGCTGGCTGCGGCCCTGCTGACCGTGCAGATAGCCCTTGGCATGGGAAACGTCCTTCTGCAGCTCCCCAACGAAATCAGGGCAGCGCACCTGGTCGCGGCGATCCTGTTTTTCGCAGTCACAATGCTGTTCATCGGGAGATTGTGGAACGGCGAATCGGAGTTGGAGGAGCCGTACTACGTCGCCGGCAGGGCCAAGCTGGGAGTTGCGCCGTGAAGACCTACTTCCCGTCGACCGGGCCTGCCGCCGCCCTCTACCCCCGTCTGCTGGGAACGGCCAGGGTGTATTTCCGGCTGACCAAGCCCAGGATTGCCGTTCTGCTTCTCATCAGCACAGCCGCCGGGATGCTGGCGGCCAACGGGGGCGCGGTGGACTGGAGCAAGGCCGGTATCCTGCTGCTGGGCGGCTACCTGTGCTCCGGCGGCGCGGGCGCGTTCAACTGCTACCTGGACCGGGAGCTGGACGTGGCAATGGCCCGCACCAGTCGCCGACCGCTTCCCCTGGGCCAGGTCGCGCCCAGGAACGCACTGGTCTTCAGCATAGCCATCAGCCTGGCGTCGGTGCCCCTGTTTCTCATGATCAGCCCACTGGTCGCAGGGCTGGGCGCGGCGGCCTGGGTGTACTACGTGCTGATCTACAGCGTATACCTGAAGCGGAGGACCCACCAGAACGTGGTTGTGGGGGGCGCGGCCGGCGCGTTTCCGCCGCTGATTGGATGGGTAGCGGTGACGGGCAGCATCGACCTGTCGTCGATATTCCTGTTTCTCATCGTGTTCTTCTGGACGCCGCCCCACGCCTATGCGCTGATGATGGTCTTCAAGGACGACTACAGCAAGGTGAACATACCCATGCTGCCGGTGGTGCTGGGCGACAGGGAGACGGCAAGACAGACCTTTCTGTACTCAGTCTTTCTGCTGGCCCTGACGGCGCTGCCCGCCTTCCTGGGCCTGTTTGGGACGCTGTACCTGGTGACAGCCGTTGTTCTGGGCGTTCTCTTCGTGGCCCTTTCCGTACAGCTCTATCGGACGCTTGAGAAGGTGTGGGCCATCAGGCTATTTCGGTACTCCACATTCTACCTTGCGGCCCTGTTCCTGGGCCTGGTGCTGGATAGAGCGCTTGTGGCCTGATCCCCGTATCGTCGGGGCGAGGGGATGGCTCGTCGGCGCACTCCTGCTTCTGGCTCCCGTGGTCATGGCCTGCTCCGCCGAGGAACTGCCCGTATACTACGAAATTCCACCGTTCTCCCTGACCGACCAGATGGGCCGCACCGTGGCCTCAGACGACCTGGAGGGCAGGGTAGTCCTCGCCAACTTCATTTTCACCAACTGCACCGAGTTCTGCCTCACGCTGACCCCTCGCATGGCCCAGGTGCAGGAGAGGCTGAAGGAGGACGGCCTCCTGGGTGAGGACGTCGTCCTGCTCTCCTTCTCCGTAGACCCCGAGTACGATACTCAGGATATCCTCTTGGAGTACGCTGAGCGCTACGGAGCCGACCACGACGCCTGGCTCTTCCTGACGGGAACGCCGGAGGAGATGGAGGGAATCGTAACCGACGGCTTCAAGCTGGCGTACACGGAGGTGCCGCAGAAGCTGGATCACGTTCACGCGGACGGCTCAGTCCACGTCCATGAGTACAACGTCGTCCACACCAACAGGCTGGCCCTGGTAGACGGCGCAGGGCAGGTGAGGGCCTACTACGACGGCGCGGCGGAGTGGGATATGGACCTGGTACTCGGAGACATCCGCAGGCTGGCGGGGTAGCGGGTGCAGCAGTCACATGGGATGACGCGAGGCCGGACAGCCTTCAGGAATATACGCTTATCGTCATTCCCGCGAAAGCGGGAATCTATTTCCTGCTATATCGGACGCTCTGGATTCCTGCTTCCGCAGGAATGGTGGGGAGGCAAGTGTCCCAACCGAGGTTATCGAAGGTCTCGATAGCGGGTGCTGCGGTCACCTGGGATGACGCGAGACCGGACAGCCTTCAGGGAATGGCCCGGCCTGCGATAATCTCCGGGCAGTGCGCCTGCTTTACCAGGCGTACCGGTCCTCTCCGGTGAACTCGTAGCGGTTCTGTGCCATACCCAGACCTATGATCAACAGACACACTGAGCTGACCAGCAGCAGTATGGCGGATGTCCACGCAAACTGGGTAAGGTCGGGGTTCGGGACGATCTGGCCGACGAGGAAGTTGACAATGCCCGCTATTCCGGACAGGATCAGGCCGAAGGGGGCCAGCTTGTAAATGCTCATCTCCTCAAACCGGGGGGCCAGGCCGACTCCTGTGAGCAAGGTGGCAATGGGGGAGACTGCAAGGAATGCGAAATGGACTCCTGCCATTGCTGTGTATACCGTGACAGCCAGGATTTCGATATCCGCCTGGGTCGCGGGGCCCGCGCCCAATCCGTGCTTCATGATGTGGACAACTATGTGTCTCATTCCCATCCCGACGACGAATATTCCCCAGGTGAACAGGCTCGTTAGCAGCCCGAATAGAAGCGCGCCATTGGCGAATCCGCTCTGCCGGCCGAGCAGACGAAACAGCCCCAGGAATCCATACGCCTCAAGCAGCATGGCGATAATGAATGTCAGGGTGAGAATGTGGATGAGGTTGGCGTTGTCAGTCCAGACGCCAATTACGGCAAGAAAGTCGGACTGCTCCACCGGATCAATTATGGCTCCCCCGGGGTAGAGCGCGGATGAGAGGAAGCCCAACAACAGACCGGCAATCAGGGCTATCCCTGCGGACCTTGTTGAAGGAAGCACACTGGAGTCTGTCGAGGTCATAGCCACCCTCCTAGCGTGGTATTTGCGGCTCCACTTGACCGGAGTTGAAGGCTTTCGGTAGAAAGTCTATCACCGGCGTCAAGTCTCCCGAAAGTTCATTGACGATGCCACGGGTCGGACTTATACTACTTGCAGTTTACTCAATCTACTCTAAAGGTGGACAATGAGGGTATCGTGCTTGCAGGAAAACCTTAGTCGGGGGCTGACGCTGATCAGCCGGGCGGTGGCCACTCGCACCACTCTGCCAATCACCCAGAACGTCCTGATGGAGACCGACCAGTCCCGGCTGAAGCTGTCGGCAACGAACCTGGAGCTTGCCATCACCACCTGGGTGGGGGCAATGGTTGAGGAGGAGGGAGCCATCACGGTTCCCGCAAGGCTCCTGTCGGACTTCGTGGCATCCCTTCCCAACGAGAAGATAGACATGGAGTCGACGCCGCGTCCCAAGGGCGTCCACTTCAGGTGCGCTCGCTCCCAGGCCCACATCAACGGCGCAGACGCGGAGGAGTTTCCGCCCATACCTACCGTTGATGACGGCATGACGGCCCGCATCGACCCCCAGGTACTGCGGACGGCCATTGGCCGCGTGGTCTTCGCCGCGGCCACTGAGGACACCAGGCCCGTTCTCACGGGAGTCAAGCTGGAGGCCTCAGAGCAGACCCTCACCCTGGCCGGGGCCGACGGCTTCCGGCTGGCGGTGTACAAGGCGCCTCTCCTGGAGCCTGTGCCGGAGGAGACTCACGCTATTGTCCCCTCCAGGACCCTGGCGGAGCTTCAGCGTCTTCTGGCGGACCAGGACGAGCCCGTGGACCTGGTTGTTACGCCCTCCAAGAGCCAGCTGCTGGTTCACCTGAAGGGCGTGGAGATAGTCTCCCAGCTCATCCAGGGCACGTTCCCCAACTATGGGCAGCTGGTGCCCCAGGGCTTTGGGACCAGGGCTGTGGTGGACCTTCAGGACTTCAACCGGGCCGCCCGGGCCGCGTCGATTTTCGCGCGGGACGGCGGCGGGATTGTGCGCCTGCAGATGGTCCCCGGCGGAGACGCGGTGGGCAAGATGGTCATCTCGTCCAGGGCTGAGGAGACGGGAGACCACGAGGGGGAGATCGACGCCAAGATAGAGGGCGACGAGGCCAAGATCGCCTTCAGCAGCCGCTACCTTACCGAGGTGCTCGGCGCAATGGAGAGGGGAGAAGTGGCCCTTGAGACCACAACGCCCTCCAGCCCGGGCGTGGTCAAGCCCGTGGGCAACAACGAGGACTACGTTCACGTTGTGATGCCCATGTTTGTCCAGTGGTAGGGGACGTTTCTCTAAGGACATCCCCAACTCCAGGCGTCCATTGGGCAATTTGCGTTCCTCCTGGGCGTCCCTCACGCGGGAATGTAACCGGCCCGTAACCCTCCCGAAACGTCCTTGAAATGAAGCGATGATATGGTATCCTCGTTCCTTTGCCGGAATTCGCAGGAGGGATTCCGGGGAATGAGCGGAGAGAACGCGAGGAGACTCCTGATCCCATTGTGCAGAGCCAGCCTACTATGTTGACCGATTCATTCTCAACAGCCTACCCATTGAACGAGGTCCTGGATACGGACGGCGGCGTCCGGCCGGTGTACCGGGGCCTGATGGAAAACCTGGACAGGCTGGGCGTTGAGGGGATGCAGCAACGCTGGCAGCAGGCAAGGGAGTACTCAATCAAGGACGCGTTCACCTTTCGCCTGGACCCCAGGGAGTTCCGCACGGTGCCGGTCGACTGGATACCCAGGATTATCCCCAAGGAGCACTGGGACAGGATCTCCCAGGGCGTTGCCCAGCGTCTGAAGGCCATCAACCGGTTCTTATTCGACCTGTACTGCGGCCAGCAGAGCATAGTCCCGGAAGACGTCCTCTTCTCATGCCACTACTACAACCCGGAGCTCCAGGACTTCCGGCCTTCCAGGGACGTTTTCGTGCACATCTACGGCGTGGACCTGGTGCACATGGGAGACGGCAACTACGTTATTCTGGAGGACAACCTCCGCATTCCGTCGGGGATTACCTACCAGATGAAGGCCACGGAGATTGGACTGCAGGTCATGCCGGATCTGTCGGAGGGCTACAACATCATCCCCTACGACATCAAGGCCGCGTACCAGGACATGTTCCTGTCCCTCTGCGACAACGACTCTCCTTCCTGCGTCCTGCTCACGGACAGCAAGTACGGGGCGGCCTTCTTTGAGCACAGGTACCTGTCCGAGCTTCTGGGCGTAGCCCTTGTTGAGGGGTCTGACCTGTACATCGGGGGCAATGGCCGGGTGTGGTGCAGGTCTATGGACGGCGACTTTGAGGTCGATCTCGTCTACAGGCGCGTTGAGGACCTGGACATGTTCGTGCCGGGATTGACCGAGGCCTACCTTGACCATAAAGTAGTCCTGGTTAACGCAATGGGGACCGGGGCCTGTGACGACAAGCTGGTCTTTCTGTGGGCGCCCGAGATGATCAGGAGCTACCTTGGGGAGGAACCCATACTTGACCAGGCGGTCTCCTACGATCTTCGCTCTCCCGAAGAGCGCTATTACGTGCTCAATAACCTGGACAATCTGGTTCTGAAGATTCGCCAGGGCTACGGCGGGCTGGGTGTCTACATCATGCCTGACCTTGGAGTCATGTACAAGAGCCGTCTGGCCAGGCAGGTGATAGAGCAGCCCCAGAGCTTCATTGCCCAGGAGACCCTGGACTTCTCCAAGCACCTGGTCTTCGATGAACAGAGCGGCCGGCTGCAGGAGCGGCATGTTGACCTGAGGGTGTTTGCCATTCAAAATGGCAACGGAGAGGTGAGCGTATTTCCAGGAGGACTTACCAGGGTATCCCAGGCCTCCAGCAGGGTCACCAACAACTCTTCAGGTGGATCATGCAAGCCGAGCTGGGTCGTCATGTAAGCGACAACGCCATACCCATCCACTACGCCTACGTAGCCAGGTACGCATATTCGGACGTGGTGGTCCAGAACGACAACTTCCTCAGGCTCTCGGCCTACGCCGACCGCCGTCAGTGGGTGGAGAGCCGGGAAATCCAGACGATACCGGACGGCAGGGGAGTGGCCTATTCGGACCGGTTCGGCAACGCGGTCGATCGCGTGCGCATCATGTCCCCGCACCAGGAGCTGGTTATCGCCTCCATAGGGGAGGTGCACCTGGAGCCGGAGTCACCCCTCTTCATCGACATTCCACTGTCGTCCATAGAGTACGGCCTGGACGCCTTCGAGTTTCTGGTGTCGTCCCCCCTTGTAGATCCTGAGACCGTTGCCGAAGCGGCCAGATACGTCGCCGGCAGCATCTCTACGCTCCTGGGCGTTGTGCACGGAGTGGTGGAGTGGGTGAGGGACGAGATCAAGTACCAGAGGGGCAATACGTCCGTGAACACTACGGCCGAGGACGTGCTGGCGTCCAGGGAGGGCGTGTGCCAGGACAAGACGCACCTGGCGCTGGGGATGCTGCGCGCCCTGGGCGTTCCCGTGCGCTACGTCAGCGGGCTTCTGACGCGCCAGTCGGGAGAGACCCACGCCTGGCTGGAGTTCCTGCATCCCGAGGCCGGCTGGCTGCCCGCCGACCCCACAAGGGGAGTGGTGGTTGACGTCGGGGTGGACTACCTGAAGTTTGGAGTGGGCCGGGACTATACGGACGTGCCGCCCGTCTCAGGTTCCTTTGTCTCGAGAGGGTCGGGACACCTGGACTTTACGAAGGCCCAAGTATTCTTCGATAGAGATGTGATTTCCTTCGAAGACGCGCTGGGTCTGATGGATACCGATAACCGGTGAAAGGGGAGCAGGAAGAGATGATGGAACCAAGGGCCCGGTCATTCAACACGGACAGGTGGCTCACCGATTCCAGGGTGTACAACCTTATATGGCTGGGACGGTGGCTGGAGCGCGCCGAGAACGTGGCGCGGGTTATAAGCACCTTCGCAACCGCTGCAATGGACAACGGGGACGATGTCCACGCGCTCTCCGCGTCCCTGGTCAACGCGGCCCGTGTCAGGGGCATTCACATTGACGAGCCGGACCACTCCCTGTCCATGCTGCTGAAGTACCACGAGCCGTCATCCATCTACCACAGCATGACAACCGCCCGGAACAACGCAACCCAGGTGGGTACAGTGGAGCTGATCAGGGCAATCTCGGCAGTGCTCGTGGAGATGGACGAGGTGAAGCTTCCCCTGGAGACCACGGAGGACGTGCTGAGGGCCACCTCCGGTATTCTGGAGGGCCTTCAGAGGGTCTACGCCGTAATCGAGGCCAACTGGTACCACAAGGAGTCCCTGTCCGAGGAGGAGATGTACCGGAGGTTTGTACAGCAGTAGCGACTGCCGGTCGGCCTGAGGCTACTGTGGGACCGCGGTAAGCAGCACCTCAACCCGCACGTCGTTCTCTATGCTCACGACCACGGGGGCAGTGGGCGGAGGTATGTCCAGCTCCTGCCAGGTGAAGACCGTGCGACCGAGGATGAACATCTCGCTGCCGTCGTCTCTTGCCTCAATCTCGAACTCCATCGGGACCGTGATGCCCCGGATTTCCAGGGTGCCGCTCACCGTTGTCGTCACCTCCTCGCCGGAGGCCAGGCCTTCGGGGAGCGGGCCCACGTCCGGCACGGTGAACGTGGCGAACTGGTGCTCGCCGAACATCCGGCTCCTGACGTACCTGTCCCTGTACTCCTGGTCGCTGACGAGGGTGTGCAGGTCTATCTGAATCACGGACTCACCGCCGTCCAGGCGGACGTCCCCGGACAGGCTGGTGGTGCGCATAACTGCGTCGTTGGGCAGAGGCAGTCTCGACAGCTGCTCCTCCACGGTAAACGTGGCCTCCGAGCCGCCGGAGACAACGAAGGTGACGCCCTCATACTCGCCGGCCGCTCTCATGGATGTCTCGGCCTGCTGCGTGGGCGTCGGCTGGGTGGTCGGCTGGGGCGTCTCAACCATCGTCTCGGGCGTCTCCGTCGGCGATGCGGTGGGCGTATCCTGGGTCGGAGCGCTGGTGGGCGCGGGCGTAGAGGTCGGCGCGGGGGTTGCGGTCGGGTCGGCGGACTCGCCGCATCCCGCCAGCAGCGCCAGCACAAGGGATAGAGCGACGGCGGAGAGCAGAATCCCGGATTTAGTCAGCATATTGGGGGCCGTGCCTTTCTATTCGAATGCCTACTGCGCCGGTGGCGCAGAGTCGTTAGTGATCTGGGTTGTTGACCTGGGGGGCAGCTCCAGCCGGCCGCTCTCCTGGTCGCCCTGGCCGGCCAGCGCAATCCCTATGCCAAGGGCCAGCGCCACCGCGGCGACTGTCGCCCACCGGGGAAGCTCGACGTCTTCCCGGTTCAGCAGAACGGTCAGCACGCCCGTCAAAACGAAGACGATGGCTGCAATGGGCACAATGTACGCAACGGAGCGCTCCAGCTGCGTCTGGGTGGCAATGGCGAAGACGCACACCAGCAGGAAGGCCAGGGCCAGGATGGACAGGAATGGGGTGTCTGTGTCCTCTCGGTCTTCCAGCGCCTTCTGGAGGAAGCCGGCGCCAACGCCCAAGGCCAGTGACCCCAGGACTACGGAGGCGCTGTTGAAAAAGGTGTCGGCGGGGGCCTCCAGCGGCAGGTTGACCAGCGCCGCAATTATAGCCGCAATCGACCCCGCGGTGACGCCGGCGCGCACGTGCGGCCTGCTAGTGGGGAGCTCCCGCCATTTTCGCCTGTATCGCAGATTGTACATGACTTGGTGTGATGAGGGACGCGTTGTCCTTGCGCCGTACCCCGACATTTTAGCATAAGGGCAGCACTTTTAAGAATGTGTGAAGGTTGATACCCAATCTCCCTCGTAGTAGACTATAGGTACTATGCAAGACGTGAAGTCAGTTGCCGGCAAGATAACTGAAATGCATTCGACCCGCCCCAACCTGATGGCCGTGCTTGAGGACCGGGGCTACAGGTGCACGGCTCCAAGGCAGGCAATCATAAGTCACCTGGAGGGAAAAGAGTCCGGTTTCACTGTAGAGGAAATCAGCGACGAGCTTCCCTCCGTGGGCAGGGCCACGGTCTACAGGACCATAAAGCTGCTCCTGGAAGAGGGGGTCATCTGCAAGCTGGCGCTGATGGACGGCGCTCCGAAGTACAGCCTGTCCCGCAACGAACACCATCACCACACCGTATGCGTAAAGTGCGGAGCGGTGGGCGAGTTCCGTGCAGCTGTCGTGGAGCGGCTTGTGAGGGCCATTGGCGGCGAGATTCCGGGAGCCGTTGTAGGACACCGCATCGAGTTCTACGTCGTCTGCTACAACTGCATGGAGGAAGCGCAGGGAATCTAGACCGGGCTGGAGCTGTCTCGATTCCACGTGTCCCGCCACCGCTGTCTCTTCAAATGGCCGCTTGCGACCTCCGGAAGTTGTCCGCGCCTCCTCCGGAAGCCCAATCCTGATGTCGCCCGCGAGAATCGCCGTAATCACGCTGGTTATGGCCGTCGTAGCCGGTTTCCCGCAGCAGGGGCGCGGTGTAGTCGCACCACTGGGTTTGGTGGTAATATTGGTTAGTTTCCCCAACTCGCTGCATCATGGTCAGATAGCTCCTTCGAAACGGAGCGTACAAGGGCTTGCCCAGTCGGAAGGCGGCGACTTGGAAAGGAGGGCGTTGTGGACTTCGAAATCCACTACACCGACGAGCAGCAGCAGTTTCGAGAGGCCCTCCGCGCCTGGCTGGACGGCAATGCGCCCAGGGACCTGGCAATCCCTCCCGGAAACACCTCACTGGACAAGGAGACCCAGCAGGCCCTCAGGGACTTCCGGTGCAAGCTGGGGGCCAAGGGCTGGCTGGCCCCGTCGTGGCCCATCGAGTGGGGTGGAGGCGGGCTGCACCCGGGGCTTGAGACGGTTTTCCAGGAGGAGATTGGGCGCCTGAACCTGCCGTCAATTGGCAACAGCCAGCGCTGGATTCCCCCTCTGCTTATATGGGGAACGCCGGAGCAGAAGGAGCTGTACGTCCCTCCGGCCCTCCGCGGGGAGACCGTAGTCTGGCAGCTCTTTGCCGAGTGGGAGACCGGCAGCGACCTGGCCTCCATCAAGACCCACGCCGTCCGCGATGGCGGGGAGTGGGTCGTCAACGGCAGCAAGGCCTTTGTCATGGCACGGTTTGACCCCGACTATCTCTGGACCCTGGCCGTAACCGATGTCACCCGCCCCTCCAGGCTGAACCTGGGCGTGTTCATGATAGACGCGAACTCGCCGGGCATTTCCGTCAGCAGACAGGACATGCTGATGGGCAGCGACAGCCACATTGAGTTGGAGGACGTGCGAGTTCCTGCGGACTGCCTGATTGGGCATCAGTACCAGGGGTGGGAGATAGCCCAGGCCACCACCGGCGGCGGGCGAGGGGCTTACCTGATCCTCAGGTCCGACGATGAGACCGTCCGAAGCGTCGAGGAGTTTCTGAGGCAGCAAAGCAAGGAAGAGTCTTAGCCGGCTGCTCTCCACACAACCATTCCTGCGTAGGGAGACCTTTGCGCAACTAAGGCGGCATGCCGGAGGAAATACGTTTATCGTCATTCCCGCGAAGCTTGCCCCGTACCCCGATACGGGGGCGGGAATCTATTTCCTTCTATATTGGGCCACATGGATTCCTGCTTCCGCAGGAATGGTCGGGAGGAGCGCGCCTCAGCCGTGGTTATTCAAAGGTCTCCGTAGGCAGGAATCCTGCTGGTGGGCTGCAATTCTGTTAGCGCCAAACTCAACGCCGCTCGCCCTGAGCGTGTCGAAGGGAGCGAGCGGCGCTTGATTGCAGGCCTGGCAGCTATCGCTAATCGAACCTGATGCGCGGGTCCAGCCATGCGTAGGAGATGTCCACGGCTATGTTGATCAGGATGATCCACATAGCAAAGAATGTCACCAGGGACTGAACGATATTGTAGTCCCGGCTGTTCATCCCGGCCACCAGGTACGCGCCCAGTCCGGGCATCTGGAATATGGTCTCCATAATCACTGAGCCGCCGATGATGGCTGCCACCGAGAAACCAACTATGGTCACAACGGGCAGCATTGCGTTCCTCAACGCGTGGCGGTAGGTGACAACCATTCCGCTCAACCCCTTTGCCCGGGCAGTCCTGATGTAGTCCTGCCGCAGCACCTCCAGCATGGAGGAGCGGAGCATCCTGGCCTTAACCGCCGTAGAGCTGTAGCCCACGATGACGGCCGGCCAGAACATCAGGCTGATGTTTCCGAAGGGGTCATCCCAGATGTGCCTGTATTCCAGGCGCGGGCTCCATCCGAAGAGGTATAGCCCTGCGACCAGTAGCATGGTCGCAATCCAGAAATTGGGTATGGAGAGGCCGCCAAGGGAGAAAACCCTGCCGACGTAGTCGCTCCATGTGTCCTGCTTTAACGCCATTATCAGTCCAATTGGGAACGCGATGGCGACGGACAGCGCCAAGCTCAGGACCCCCAGCTCCACCGTGACGGGGAGTTTTCGCATGAAGTCCTCGAATACGTTTCCTCCGTGGAAGTACGAGGTGCCCCAGTCGAAGGTTACCATGTCCTGCACCCAGACCAGGTACTGCATGTGAAGGGGCCTGTGCAGTCCAAGGTTTTCCCTGATCCGCTGCAGAGCCTCCTGGTCAATGTCCTCAATGCCCTCGTCTCCCTGGGTGTACACCATCATTGCCACGTCTCCGGGCGCTATCCGGAGGATGACGAAGATCAGCAGTGACACGAGCACCGCGCTGAGCAGCCCCTGCAATAGCCTTTGTGCGATATATCTGTGCATGGCGTCCTTCTTTTGAGACTTGGGAGCTAGTTTACACCAGACGCACGGGGTTTGCCAGATGGTTCCACTCTTCTCTGGGCGGCTTCCTTGTGGAGCGGGCTTCCTGGTCCAGCCAGCCGCACAGGATGTCGACCAGTGTGTTGACCGCAATCACCCATACGGCGAAGAAGAGGGCGAGATACTCCATGACGGGGAGGTCCCTCTGGTTTGCGGCTTCTGTGAACATGTCGCCCACACCGTCCAGTACGAAGATCAGTTCCATCAGCAGCGCGCCGCCAACGACAGCGGGGAAAATGAGTCCTGAGGCAACCACCGCCGGCGCCAGAGTATATCTCAGAGTATCGATGAAGACGGCAACAGAGTAACTCTCCTCTGCTTCAGTCATAGTCTGCACGTCATCCTGGCGCAAAGCCTCGAGCATGGCTGAGCGGACCATAACGGCAACTGTGGCGGAAGCGGGAACGCCCAAGACCAACGCGGGCCAGGCAAACATGATCAGATTGCCTGTTGGGTCATCTAGGAGGGGGATGTATCCGACTTCAGGGCTCCACTCTAGGAAGTAGAGTCCGCCCACCAGGAGCAGGGTGGATGTCCAGAAAATAGGTAATCCGAGCCACATCCTGGAGACTACTCCTCCCATGAGGTCTATCCATGAGCGCCTCTTCAGGGCCATGAGCGCTCCGGCTGGTATGCCGACCAGCACGGCTACGGCTTGGGCCATTGCGACCAGCTGGAGGGTCACTGGCAGCTTTTCGATGCAGTCCTCCCTTATCCCTTCACTGGAGAACATGGACTCTCCCCAGTCCCCTGAAGCGAAGCCCCAAATCCAACTGACGTACTGCATGTGCAGGGGGTCGACCAGTCCAAGGCTCTCTTTGAGCCTCCTCCGGTCCTCATCGGTGAAATCACAAGCTCCCAGACACGCTACGAATCTCTCGGGTGCAAAAGCATAAACAGGGCGGAGTATGGCGAAGATCAAGACAGAGGCGATGAGGACTGTGAGCAGCCCCGTCAGAAGCCGTTGCGCAATGTACTTGGGCATGACGTTCCTCCTTGCCGGAAGAGCGCTTTACTTTGGAGCAGGATGATAGTGGCCTTCGGCGAGGCGCGTCAACGAGAGCCGTCAGCATTTCGGGGGTTTTGCGCCGCTCTCCACTCGATATTTCGGGCGTGAGAAGCAATCATCCGTAGCTGTAATGAAATTGTAATGAAGTCGTAAGGAATGCGCTGCGGGCACGTCCAGCGAAAGTGAGCGGGGGCGATTCGCGAATCGCCCCCGCTTGGGAAGCTCACTATAGCGGGGCAGGGGAGGGCCCTGCGTCCTTAGAGCGTAAGGAACTCAATAGGGACCAGGCGCTCTCCCACCGGGTCAACGGCCAGAATGAACGTCTCCAGCGTGAGCGCTCCCAGGAGCGGCGGCGCGTCCTCCTCTCCAAAGGCCACCATAGTGTATGCGCTTCTGCCGTCCAGGGTGACCCGCGCTTCCCCAATGTCCACGCGAACGCGCCGTCCGTCTGCAACGATGAACGTCCGGGTGTCCACGGGCTCAATGCCCAACTCCCGGAGCATTGAAGCGGGCGCGGTGGTGAAGAAGGCGCCGGTGTCCACCGTGGCCTCTATGTCCCGGGACTGTCCGCCGTTGGCGCCTGCGATGGTTATCGTCTTCTTGAACGTGCCCACAGCCTCAATACCCCCGTCGCTACCTGATGGCCGCGATGGTGTCCGGTATGCCCTCTATCGCCATGAGCTTGTTCAGGGCGTTGACGTAGGCCTTTGCGCTGGCGACTATGATGTCCGTGGAGGACCCCCGGCCTGTGTACACCTTGCCGTCCCGGGCAATTCGTATGGTCACCACGCCCATGGCGTCCGTGCCCTCCGTGATGGAATCAATGGAGAACTCCTGGAGTGAGTTGGGCACCTGGAGGATGCGGTTGATGGCGACGCAGACTGCGTCCACGGGGCCGGTGCCCGTGCCGGCGTCGGTGAGGACGCGGCCTTCGGGATCGATGATGCGGACGGTGGCCGTCGCGATCTCGTGGTCTCCGCAGGAGACCTGGACGTGGTCCAGCTTGCAGATCTCGACCTCCGAACGGCGGTGGTCGCCCATCAGCGCCTCCAGGTCACGGTCGTCCACCTCTCGCTTCTTGTCGGCCAGGTTCTTGAACTCCTCAAAGACCGAGTTCAGGTCGTCCTGGTCCAGGTGGTAGCCCAGCTCCTCAAGCCTTGCCCTGAGCCCGGCGCGGCCGCTCAGCTTGCCAAGCACCAGGGAGTTGCTGGGAATGCCGACGGCCTGGGGGTCCATTATCTCAAAGGTGGTGCGCTCCTTGAGCACGCCGTCCTGGTGAATGCCGGAGGCGTGGCGGAAGGCGTTCTGCCCCACAATGGCCTTGTTGGCCTGCACGGCGAAGCCCGTGACGTCGCTGACCAGGCGGCTTGTGGGGTACAGCTCCGTGGTGTCTATCCCGATCTCCACCCCGAAGTAGTCCTTGCGGGTGGCCAGGCTCATTATCACCTCTTCCAGGGAGGCGTTCCCAGCCCGCTCTCCGATGCCGTTGATGCAGCCCTCCACCTGCCGCGCGCCCACCTTGACCGCGGCCAGGCTGTTGGATACGGAGAGGCCAAGGTCGTTGTGGCAGTGCACCGAAAGCACCGCCTTGCCGATGTTGGGGACGTTCTTCTGGATGTCGACCAGCAGACGGGCGAACTCCTCCGGTATGGCGTAGCCCACGGTGTCGGGGATGTTGACAGTCGTGGCCCCCGCGGCGATGGCCGCCTCCAGAAGCTGGTACAGGTACTCCGGCTGTGTGCGAGTGGCGTCCATCGGGGAGAACTCAACGTCGTCGCAGAAGGTCTTGGCCCTCTCCACCGCCGCTACCGCCATCTCCATGACCTCCTCCCGGTTCTTCCGCAGCTGGTGCAGTATCTGGATGTCCGAGCTGGACAGGAAGACGTGGATGCGCGGGTGGGCGGCGCCCTTCAGGGCCTCCATAGCTCTGTCCACGTCTTCAGGGATGCACCTGGAGAGGGAGCAGATGGTTGGCGTTCTGACCTCTCTGGCGATGGTCTGGACTGCCAGGAAGTCTCCGGGTGAGCTGGCGGCGAACCCGGCCTCTATGACGTCGACTCGCAGGCGCTCCAGCCTTCTCGCTATTGCTACCTTCTCATCGAGGGTCATGGCTGCGCCGGCGGCCTGCTCGCCGTCTCGCAGCGTGGTATCGAAGATGATCACCTTATCGTCGGGCATTTCCGGTCTCTCCTTTGTCTCCTCCCAGCATGGGTGGGAGCTTGATTTGGGTTGCGCGTGCGTCTGAGGATTGGTTCCTGAGTGGGACGCGCGCGTCTATCGAGCAAAGATGCGCCAGGGAATCTGGGAGAGACTAAAGGACAACGCAGTCCGCCGAGACGACCATTGCCATAAGCCGTCCCTTCTGGCGGACTACGTGAGATACCTCCGAGCCGTTCATTTCTCTATCTCTCTGCTACGCCTTCAGGATTAGAGTGACTATCAGCCCTATAATGGACGGGGCCAATATACCAACAAGGGTTCCCAATGTCCAGAGAAAGTAGGTACGCACCTTGTTGTCGAGATCACGAATGTCTTGCCTGATGAGGCCGACCTCACGAACAACTGCCTCTGTGGTTGCTTCCAGCCTCGCCAGGCGCTCACCCTCTGGCGCTTCCTGAGTTGTAGTCATTTCTGAATATGCTCCTAATGGCCTGAGCGAATGGTCAGGCGCTGATTTACACTGTCATACTCAGGGTAACATTTATTTCCGCTTTGGAGAATCCCTTGTTCATCCAATAATAGCGAGTCAACTCCTGGAACTCGGCAGGCGTCAGGCCAAGAATTTGCTGGCGCAGCGGCTCAGGCGCATCCCGTTCCAAATCCTCTGCCGTTGCCACCTGTCCCAATATTTCGTAATGGCACACGACGTTTCCACCCATACCACTTGGGGGCCCCGTTGTCTTGTCCTTTAGGAGTTTCACCCTTGCCTGAGAATGAAACTGCTTGCCCTTGAGCACATTGCAGACTTGGGCATTCCCTACACCAAGAGCCTTAAGAGCCTTGCTTATGTCTCCGGCGCGAAACTTTATGTACTGTCCCCCATCTCCGCGGGCAACTTCAACCTCATTTTTTAGGTAGTCACGGATTCGGTCTGCTATTTCTCCGCGCGCCATTTACAATTACCTCATGACATGGAACTTTAATCCGCGTCCTTCAAGAAACCCATCAGGCCGCGTAGTTCCTTGCCCACCTTCTCAATGGAATGGTTGGCGTCCTCCTGCCGCATGCGGTTGAAGCGCGGCCGGCCCTCGTCGTTCTCAGCGATCCACTCGCGGGCGAAGGAGCCGTTCTGGATGTCCTCAAGGATGAGCTTCATATTCTCCTTGACGTGCTCGTCAATGACACGAGGCCCGCGGCTGTAGTCGCCGTACTCCGCCGTATCGCTGACGGAGTATCGCATGTAGCCCAGGCCGCCCTGGTAGATGAGGTCTACAATGAGCTTGAGCTCGTGGAGGCACTCGAAGTAGGCGGACTCCGGCTGGTAGCCGGCCTCCACCAGGGTCTCGAAACCGGCCTTGATCAGGGCCGCAACGCCGCCGCAGAGGATGGTCTGCTCCCCGAAGAGGTCGGTCTCCGTCTCTTCTTTGAAGGTTGTGTCCAGCACTCCGGCGCGGGTGCACCCGACCCCCTTGGCGTAGGCCAGGGCGTTGTCCTTGGCCTTGCCGGAGGCGTCCTGGTGAATGGCCAGCAGGCCCGGCACGCCTGAGCCTCGTGTGAAAATCTCACGCATTCGGTGTCCGGGGGCCTTGGGCGCCACCATTGACACGTCCACCTGCGTGGGCGGGACTATCTGCTGGTAGTGTATGTTGAAGCCGTGGGCGAACATGAGGGTCTTGCCCTCCGCGAGATGCGGCTGGATGGACTCCCGGTAGATCCTCGACTGGAGGTGGTCCGGCACCAGCATCATCATCATGTCCGCCTGCTGAGCGACGTCCGACACGGCGGCGACTCTGAGGCCGGCCTCCTCGGCCCTGGGCCAGCTTGAGCTGCCCTCGTACAGTCCCACCACAACGTCGACGCCGCTGTCCTTGAGGCTCAGGGCGTGGGCGTGCCCCTGGCTCCCGTAGCCGATGACCCCAACGGTTCTGCCGTCCAGCAGAGAAAGGTCTGCATCATTTTCGTAGTAAACATTGGCCATATCTTGGCGCCTCCTTACAGCTCTCTAACCTCTGCCGTTGGTCCTGCCGTTGCCGCCCCGGGCGGGCCGGTTGCCATTGTCCATAGCCAGGGACTTGGTCATGCCCCGCATCAGGCCCACGCGGCCGGTCCGCATGACCTCCCGGATGCCGAAGGGCTTGAGTATCCGAATCAGCGAGTCCACCTTCTCTTCGTCCCCAGTCACCTCAAGTATCACCGAGTCCGGCGAAACGTCAACCACGCTGGAGCGGAATATATCCGCCAGCTGCAGGATCTCAGGCCGCGTCGAGGCCGTGGTGCGTACCTTGATCAGCGCAAGCTCGCGCACCACCACGTCCTCCTCGGAGATGTCCGAGACCTTGACCACGTCTATCAGCTTGTAGAGCTGCTTGGTTATCTGGTCGACAGTCGCCTCGTCCCCGTCAACTACGAAGGTCATGCGGGAGAAGCCGTTGGTCTCGCTATTGCCCACGGCCAGGCTTGAGATGTTGAACCCGCGCCGGCGGAACATGCTGGCGACCCTGTTTAGGACGCCCGGCTTGTCGTGGACCAGGGCTACAATCGTGTGCTCACTCATGCGTGTTGTCATCTCAACTCCGTTGCGAAGGGTTCCTCCATCAGCTCTGCCACGGTCTCTCCGGGGGGAATCATGGGGTAGACGTTCTCCTCGTCCTCAACCATGAAGTCCACCAGGACGGGCCCGGGGTGGGCCATCGCCTCTCGTATGGCCTCAATGGACTCCTCACGTCGGCTCACCCTTATGCCGGGCATCCCGAAGGCGTCCGCCAGCTTCACAAAGTCCGGGTTTCCGGTGTAGTGGGTGGAGAAGTAGTCCTTCTGGTAGAAGATCTCCTGCCACTGGCGCACCATGCCCAGGTATCCGTTGTTGAATATGGCGAACTTGACCGGAATGTTGTTCTCCACGATGGTCGCCAGCTCAGACATTGTCATCTGGAATCCGCCGTCGCCGCAGATGGACCAGACCACCTTGTCTGGCCGGGCCAGCTGAGCGCCCATTGCCGCGGGCACCTCGAATCCCATGGACCCCAGGCCGCCGGACGTGATGAATGAGTTGGCCTCTTTGTGGGCGTAGTGCTGGGCCGCCCACATCTGGTGCTGGCCGACGCCGGTCACCACGATGGCGTTGCCGTCGGTGGCCTCGCACAGGTCACGGACGACGTACTGCGGCAGCAGCTTGTCAGTCTCCCGGATGCGAAGGGACGGGTGGTCCTGTTTGAGATCGTCGATGCGCTTGAGCCACTCAGGATGGGTCGCAGGCTGGACGTTCTGGTTCAACTGCCTCAGCACCCTCGCCAGGTCTCCCACTATGGGCACGTGGGCGTGAACGTTCTTGTCGATCTCCGCCGGGTCTATGTCCACGTGGATCACCTTGGCGTTGGGAGCGAAGGCGCTGATCTTGCCCGTAATGCGGTCGTCAAAGCGCATGCCAAGGCCGATCACCAGGTCAGCTTCGTCGATGGCCAGGCTGGCATAAGCGACGCCGTGCATCCCGGGCATACCCACGCAGAGCATGTGGTCGTCGGGGAAGGCGCTGCGGCCCAGCAGGGTGGTGATGACCGGAATCTGGGCCTTCTCGGCAAGTTCCTTCAACTCGTCGTAGCCCCGGGAGATGATGACGCCGTGGCCTGCCAGGATCACGGGGCGCTTGGCCTCTGCGATAAGCTGCGCCGCCTTCTTGATCTGGGCCGGATGGCCGTCCATCACGGGCTTGTAGCCCGGCAGGTCGACGCTGTCTGGGTAGTGGAACTCCGCCGTCTCCGTGAACACGTCCTTGGGGATGTCGACCAGGACGGGGCCGGGCCGGCCGGTGTTGGCGATGTAGAAGGCCTCTTTGATAGCCTCCGCAATCTCGCTCGCGTTCATCACCAGGTAGTTGTGCTTGGTGACTGGGAGAGTGATGCCGGTCACGTCGGTCTCCTGGAAGGCGTCCCTGCCGATGGCCGCCCTGGACACCTGTCCGGTGATGGCAACCATTGGCACGGAGTCCATCTGTGCCGTCGTTATGCCGGTGACCAGGTTGGTCGCTCCCGGGCCGGAGGTGGCCATGCACACGCCCACCTTGCCGGTGACCCGGGCGTAGCCGTCGGCCGCCATCGATGCGCCCTCTTCGTGGCGCGTCAGGATGTGCCTGATCTGGGGGTAGTAGTACATGGTCTGGTACAGAGGCAGGATGGCTCCCCCCGGAATCCCGAACACGATGTCAACACCCTCTTTTATCAGGCTCTCGCAGACTATCTGTCCTCCCGTTAGCTTCATCTCACTTCACCTCCGTCCGGCGAATTGCAACCAAAATAAAATCCCGCCCCAAAGGGACGGGAACGTTTCCCGCGGTACCACCCTTTTTCCCCGGCACGCCGGGGCGCTCTGCAGGGCGCCAACACGCCCTCGTCCTTGATAACGGGAGACGACCCCGGTCAGTTCTACTCGGCCCGGCTCACCGGGACTTTCTTCTGGCGGCTCGGGAGCTACCTTCAGGGGGCCAATCCACGTCTGCTTCCACCGTACCAGACTCGCTGGATGGACGGTTGCCCCTTACTCCTCTCCGTCCTAGCCTTTGGTCTCTCCAAGCACATAGCTTTAGAGATGTGTTCACGCTATCACAATCCCGGGCGCGTGTCAACAGGCGTGCTGATGCGTTGTTGTCCACGAGCTTGTTACTCAGGCGCGCCCAACAGATAGCCAGCCGTAAGTCCCTTATTTTTTACCCAGTCTCTCAACTGTTTATCGTTATCGACCCGAATCTGGTCTACGTCGCTGGAGGTTGGTGAACTCCAAATTTTCCAGTTGATTAGACGGGTCACAATTTCTCCGATATCTGCCCAGTTCTGATCGTTGAACTCCCTGTAGAATGGACGGGCTTTATCGTCACTGTCAAAGATTCTAGCATTTGCGCAGATTGCATCTTTGAGCAATTCGGACCAAGCTTTCATAAATCTGGCTCTGATCAAACGCACCAGTCTACGTTGCCCCTCGTCATTTGCGGACGCGTTTGGATTCCACTGATACAGGGCTAGGTCATCAAGTAGATTCATCAGCCTGATAACGTTCTGTACTTCAATGCTACGCTTATAGGAATCAGTCGCCATGTTGTCATCTACTGGCTCACGATAAAGGAAGGAAGCAAGCAAAGAATTAGACAATGCGTTTGTGGTGAGAGGTTTCTCATCAGTGGGATAGTTGCCATCAGCTACGAGACGCGCCAACTGGTTATTCTCTTCTCCAAGAACGGAATTGTACAAAAAGCTCCTGAAACGCTGGTTCACTTCGCCTTTAGTCAGATTATCTTTGCTGCGAATGTAGTCTACAAACCCGGATTCACTCTTAACTTGACCGTCTTCAAGGTTCTTGTATGTCTCAAAATCTGCTCCGAATTGTGTCCCTAGTTTCAGGATCATTATTGATGAGAAGAAGCGTGTTTGGGCAAATCTATCATGTGCCGAGATATTGGTCTGGTTAAGCAATCGAATATCTGGCTCCATATAGATTTTGCATTCCAGTTCTTTGTAGTTGTTCCAGATAATGGCTGCCGCCTTATGTTGTCCGTCGAACAATTTGATCCTGTCGCCAACGATTCTTCCCAGAGATGGTTGGAGGACCGGAAAACGTTGAAAGTGCCGGAAGAGTTCAAAGACCTTATCGAATATGAGGTAGCGCGGTTGTAGTCCGATTGCTTCGTCTTGGTCATCATCGCTGTCGATTAGGTCTATGGAAAGCGTTGCGTAGAAGTATTTCCAACCCGTTATTGGACATCGATAAGCCCGAGATTCTTGTATACCACGAGAAGACTCGAGTCGGATATTTTCTCCATCCTCTCCTACGGCTACGGGGAGTCCATAATGGGGGATACTACCCTTTGATCGAAGGTATTCCAGCAAGTGTCCAAGAGTCAGCCTGTCGCCTGTACTGAAGAACTCTCCAAGATTCAATTTGGCTCGAAAATCAAAGAGAGGGAGCGTACCCTTTTCTCTATTGTGCTGAGGGCACATCGGAGCGATGTTATTGATTTCAGTTTGCCCACCTGTTGCAAAGGCGCGTATGTGGTCGAATTGTACGGCCTCGCCTTCTGGGATCTTATGGCCTGTGGCAAAACAGACGCGGCCGTGCTGCTCCAAAACACGCTCCTTTTCAACGTCAGTCAATTGTCGTTTGAGAGTAACGGCCATTTTGCCCCCTTGCAATTTTGCTTGCTGTATTTTATCACAGCCGTTATGCCCGCTTATATGAGTATACAAGGGCAAAGGTAGGCGTGGGACTCAGACTATTAGGGTGTCGTTGACTACGAGGGGATGTTGACTCAGGCGGCTTTCGTGGATGGTCAGGTAGTGGTCCCAGGTGTTCCAGTCGTGGGGGTCTTTGCGCGGAGCAATTTGGCTCCTTGAAAGGCGGCGTACCATTTGAGCACCTCGGCGGTAGGGCGGATGGCGTCCGCTTCCAGGAGTACAGCCATTCTTTCACTGGACATCTCGTAGCGCTTCTCGTACACGCGCATCTCGCTCTCCACATCCGCCAGCATGGTCCCGGGCGCCAAGTTGTGAACTGGAGTGTGCCTCTTGGTTTCGGAGTTATTCGTTTCTAGCATGTGACGCCAATCCATTCTTGAGTCTTGATACTGCAAGACTGCTACTTTCACCCATTCTATCAGATACGTCGATATGCTAGAAGGGACCAGTCGCCAAGCGCGTCTCTCCCTTTACAACCGACGGCTAACTTGGTAACTTCATTCGCACTATACAACCCATTGGAGGCGCGCCGTGGAACGGAGTCTGGACCAGGTTGAAATGGACAAAATTGTGTCGCTGTGCAAACGCAGGGGCTTCATCTTCCAGTCCAGCGAGATATACGGAGGACTCGCTTCCACGTACGACTACGGCCCCCTGGGAGTCGAGCTGAAGCGCAACATCCGGGACTCCTGGTGGAAGCGGTTCATCCAGGACAGGGACGATATGGTTGGCCTGGACGCCGCCATCCTGATGCACCCCCAGGTGTGGGTAGCCTCCGGCCACGCGGCCACGTTCACCGACCCCCTGGTGGAGTGCCGGAAGTGCAACCAGCGCTACCGCGCCGACCACCTGGAGTCGGCGGACGCATGCCCTGACTGCGACGGCGACCTCACGGAGCCTCGCAACTTCAACCTCATGTTCAAGACGTTTATCGGGCCGGTGGAGGACTCGGCTTCCCAGGCCTACCTGCGCCCGGAGACCGCCCAGGGCATCTTCGTCAACTTCCAGAACGTCCTGACCGCCACTCGCAAGCGGCTTCCCTTCGGCATCGGGCAGATTGGCAAGTCCTTCCGCAACGAGATCACTACGGGCAACTTCACCTTTCGCACTCGCGAGTTCGAGCAGATGGAGATAGAGTACTTCGTCAAGCCCGGCACAGACCAGGAGTGGCACCAGCATTGGATGGACGACTTCATGGCCTGGTTCACGGACCTGGGCATCCGACCGGACAGGCTCCGGCTGCGACAGCATACGGACGAGGAGCTTTCCCACTACTCCAAGGCCACCTACGACATCGAGTACAGGTTTGCCTGGGGCTGGGGGGAGCTGATGGGCATCGCCAACCGCACGGACTACGACCTGAAGGCCCACTCCATGCACAGCGGCGAGCGGCTGGACTACTTTGACGACGAGACCGGCGAGCACATTGTGCCCTACGTTGTGGAGCCGGCCCTGGGCGTCGACCGCGCCCTGCTCCTGTTCCTGTTCGACGCCTACGACGAGGAGACGGTTGAGGGCGACACCCGGGTGGTGCTCCACCTGCATCCGGCCATCGCCCCGGTGAAGGTTGCCGTGCTGCCCCTGAGCCGCAACGAGAGGCTTGTGCCCAAGGCCCGTGAGGTGTACGACTTGGTTCGCAAGAGCTTTGTCACCCAGTACGACGACGCCCAGTCGATTGGCCGGCGCTACCGCCGCCAGGACGAGATCGGCACGCCCCTGGCCGTGACGGTGGACTTCCAGACCATTGAGGAGGACAACGCCGTCACCATCCGGGACCGGGACACCATGCAGCAGACCCGGGTGCCCATCCCTGAGCTGCTGGACACGCTGAGGGCGCGGCTGGGAGCGTAGGAGGCGTTATGCACGTAACTTATGACCCTAAAGCAGATGCCGTATACATACGACTGCGTGAGGATACCTTCAGAACTGAGTTCGACGAATCGACGGGCGTAGCCTTGGATTATGACGTGGAAGGCCGCTTGGTAGGTATAGAGATCCTGTACGCCAGCATGCACTTCGATGATCTGGACGTCATCCGGAAGCCGACCTTTGAGGAACTGGGCGTCAAGCAGCCTTCCTGACGCTTCTCCTGATTCACACGCCTGGAGTGTGCACGTAGGGGCGATTCGCGAATCGCCCCTACGGTTTTACTTGGCGCTCCCGCTCTTCCAGCAGCAAATGGTACAATAGGTGCAGGTTAGGACAAGCTGAATTCATCTTGGGCCGATAGCGGAGAATCATAGTGGCAGGAGGTTGAGCCATGGCTACAAGGGTGCTGGAAAACACTTGGCTTGAGATCTCTACGCTAATATCGGAAGCGGCGGAACGACGTGGGGTTGAGAAGTGGGAGGCATTTAGAGACTGGGCATTCGCTGAGGTTTTTAGAGGTGAGGCCCTGTCGGAAAACATCTCTGACACCGATTTGGCTTCACAATATACTCGCATAGATGGCCCGGATGATTTGGAAATCGATGGTTTCCTTATTGACGAGGAAGAGAGATTGGTTTCGCTGTTTCAAGCTAAAGACCAAAGGCGCATTACTAGGAAACAGCTTGACATATTCTTGAGTGCCCCATTCCGTCTACTCAACGCAGATCTAGTAGGTACCTGCAACAACACTGAGGTGAAGTTCCTCCACGGGAAACTAAAGGAAGTATTACCCAAAGACTCATATGGGTTGAACATGGTATTCGTGACATCAGGAAATCTGGATGCTAGAGCCAACGCCCTAGTTGATGATTTCAAGAACCAAAGGAGACTCCATCTTCCGATTGAAGGCAGAGACTTCCCCGTGCCTGCTAGCCTTCAAGTCTTTGACAGGACGGGATTTGCTGACTTGTATAATCGACATAAGTCAGAGCGCAGATCCCAGCAACCATATGTGGAGCTTCAACTGATCAAACATTATGAATTCAATAGCGGCGATATTAGTACTATCAACGCATTGATACCTGCCAGGGATTTAGTTGCTGCATTTCGGCAACATGAGTTCTCCTTGTTTGATCAGAATCCAAGACTTTGGTTAGGCAGTCGAGCTAGGCCGTATCTCCGCATGGCCGACACCTTTGCAGATAGATCTCGGAAAGCAAGATTTCACCTCCTAAACAACGGTCTATCTGCTCTGTGTAACAGATACGAACCACTCGCAGAACAAAACGATCCGGAGAGGCCCGTATATGGATTCTGGAATTTCCAGATCGTAAACGGCTGTCAAACGACCGTGTTCTTATCTAGGAATTACGACAAGATTGACGACCAAGTATTCGTTAGCTTGAAGGTAACACAGACTGACCAAGAGGAGATCGGTCAAGAAATCGCAGAGGCCACAAATACTCAAACGGGCTTAAAGGCCCAGCAGTTTAAGTCCAATGATGACCAGCAAAGGCAACTCAAGGAAGGGTTTAAGCGATTATCTTGGTTCTACGAGGTCAAGACCGGTGAGTGGGATTATGACACCCCAGATAAACGCGACTATGTTGATGAGTCAGGGAAACGCAGGTATTTGGCAATGAAAGATGTGGCTCAGGCTGCGTTAGCCTTCATTGGCAAGCCTGGTGAAGCGGTAGAGGACACTAGAACAATATTTGAAAACAAAGATAGCGAACAAGACAGCAAAAGGCACTATGAGGATGTTTACCCATCCAGCATTTCCGCTGAGCAGCTGTTATTGCCAAGTCTCATTCGACAAAAAGTATTGACGAATCTGAAGGCATTCGATTCAGCCCAAAGAGATCCGTTCAATTATGGGGAATTGTACATAGTGTGGTTGGTAGGTAGCGTCTTGCGTTCTCACTATGGTGCCCAGGTTGCCGAATACTTGTCTACAGAGACTTCACTAGCATTAAGACAGTGCATTGAAGATTGGTTCGAAGACTTGTTTGAGGTAGCAACTGAGACTCTCGCGGATGTGGTTGAGGACGTTAAAGAAGATTCTGCCAAGCAAGGAAGTACGTTCAGCCAGCGAAACTTTTACAGAAGCAGATCAGATACGGCGAATAGCAATAAGGTAAGTTCTCACCTTGACCATGTTTTGCAACGCATCCGTCGTAGGCCGGGACGGGGAGACCCGCTTGATTCGCTACCATCTTGACATCCCGCGCCGGGTCCGATAAGGTCCAGTCCATTTCTTCACGGAGGCTGAATATGGGACTGGACATCGGAACCATGAGCATAAACTACTTTGAGCGCCCGCGCGGCATCACCTATCGGTTTGCGTGGGAGTTGGCCCACGAGGCCAGCGTCTACGGCACTATGAGCGGGGAGGGGAACAGCCTGGGGTACTTCACCAAGCCCCAAGTCGGCCGGCTGCTGGAAGAGTACACTGAAAACGAGAACCTCAACCCTCAGCAAACCTCGGAGATCTGGGCTTGGGTTGAGTCTCTGCCCTGGGACGGTGATGAGATAGAACTGCACTTCAACTGGTAGCTCATAGCCGCACGCGGTACAATGAACCCCGGAGGGATACCGTGATAAGAGAATACCTTGACGCGGCGATGAAGAGGGCCAAGTACAACACCCTCCCTGAAGACAACTCCTACTACGGCGAGATTCCCGGCTTTGAGGGTGTACAGGCCAGCGCCAAGACGCTTGCGGAGTGCCGCAATACGCTGGAGGAGGTTCTGGAGCATTGGACGCTTTTCCGCGTAGCCAGCGGCATTGACGTGCCGGTTCTGGACGGCATGGATCTCAAGTTCGGGGAAGCCATAGAAGACATAGAGGACTGACCGCCGCTCCAACCTCGCTGTACAAAGCCGCCGCACGCCAGATAGAATTGCCCTGAGGAGGAAAGCCATGATACGACAGTACATAGCCGCGGCAATGGCCAAGGCTGAATACGAAATCCTGTGTGACGACGGCACATTTTTCGGGAGGATACCGGGCTTTGATGGTGTCTATTACAACGCAGATACCCTTGAAGAGTGCCGCGCTGAGTTGGAAGATGTTCTGGACGAGTGGCTGCTCTTCTCCATCTCCCGCGGCTTCGACGTTCCTGTAGTAGACGGCTTTGATATCAATGTTAAGGTAACTGCCTAGTTGCCGCGCTTTGGCCCAATATCCAGGCGAGACCTCATCGCCGTCCTCCGCCGCGCAGGATTTGAAGGCCCATTTCCGGGCGGACGCCACCAGTTTATGGAGCGAGGTCAAAGGCGTGTGTGGCTTCCCAATCCCCACCGCGGTGACATAAGTAGGGAATTCTTAGCACTAATACTCCGAGAGGCCGGAATCAGCCGGGAGGAGTGGGAGGCCCTGTAGCCATGCGCATTCTGCACTTCTCGGACGTGCACATAGGCGTCGAGAGCTACGGCACAACCGACCCGTCGACGGGGCTGAGCGCCCGGCTGATGGACTTCCTCGCCACCTTCGATGAGGTGGTGGACTACGCCCTGGACAACGCCGTGGACCTCGTGCTATTCGCCGGCGACGCCTACAAGAGCCGCGACCCGTCGCAGACTCACCAGCGGGAGTTTGCCAGGCGCATCGCACGCATGGCCGAGGGCGGCTTGCCCGTCTTCCTGCTGCTGGGCAACCACGACATTCCCCACATCGCCAGCCGGGCAACGGCCCTGGACATCTTCCCTACGCTTTCCGTCCCCAACGTCACCATCGGCGACCGCCTGGACACCTACGTAGTGCAGACCGCCGCCGGCCCGGTGCAGATAGTCGCACTGCCCTGGATCCGGCGCAGCGCGTTCCTGGCCAGGGAGGAGACCCGCAGCCTCACCATCGACCAGATCAACCGGCAGCTACAGGAGCGGGTTACCAGCCTCGTGGCGTGGCAGATCGAGAGCCTTGACCCCGCCGTGCCCGCGCTCCTGACCGCCCACGTCTCGCTGAACACCGCCAGGACAAGCTCGGAGCAGTCCATGCTCCTGGGCCATGACCCCGTCCTCATGCTGAGCGCCCTTGCCCGGCCGGAGCTGGACTACGTTGCCCTGGGCCACATCCACAAGCACCAGGTGCTCTCCGTCAATCCCCACGTGGTCTACACAGGCAGCCTGGAGCGCATAGATTTTGGCGAGGAGAACGATGAAAAGGGGTTCTGCGTCATCGACCTTGACCCGGACGCGCCCAGGGGTGAGCGCATGGCCGACTTTCGCTTTCTGCCGGTCGGGGCCAGGCGCTTCCTCACAATCGAGGTCAAGGTCGACGCGGACGAGGACCCGACGCAGGAGGCGATAAGGGCCATCGGCCGCAGGCGCGTCGCGGACGCCATAGTCAGGGTGCGGATCACAATGCCCCAGGAGGTGGAGGCGCAGCTGCGGGAGAACGACGTGCGCGCCGCGCTGTCGGAGGCCCACTACGTTGCGCCCATAGTCCGGGAAGTGACCAGGGAGCGTCGCACGCGGCTGGGGGCAGCGACGGTGGAGGGGCTGTCGCCCCAGGAGGCGCTGCGCCTGTACCTGGATACGGCCAAGGTCCCGGCGGAGAGGGTGGAGACTCTCATGGGCTTCGCAGAGAGCCTCATCAGGGAAGAGGCGGAGGGCGGGTAGGCGCGCGTCCACTCCTGGGTAGGGATACTCTTCCGTAACTACGGCGGCATCTCGGAGGCAATACGCTCCTAGTCATTCTCGCGACAACGGGAATCTATTGCCATCTATATCGGACGCTCTGGATTCCGGCTTCCGCCGGAATGACGGTGAGGAGAGCGCCAACCACTCCTGCGCAGGCAGGAGTCCAGGGGCGGGGCGTGGGCCCCCCGGAGCCCATTTCGCTCCAGCCCTGTGGCCGCATTCGCAATAGTGATAATCCTTGACACCCGGTATCACCCATGCTATTCTGCGTACATCGCAATGCGAAGTATCCCGGTGGAGCAAGTAGCAGAGTGCCAGACCAACAGACGGCCATCGACTTTACAGCCTCGGGCGCCGGCGGAGAGCCGTCCGCGCAAGGCTCGCGACGCCTGAACGGGGGCGTTCCCGATATCCTCCAGAGATACCTGGCTGGAATCGAAGAGGCCCTTGGCGCTCTCCTTTCTCCCAACGACCCGGACATCTCCACTATGCTCAGGTACCACATGGGCTGGGTCGATGAGAGGGGGGCCGCAACGGCCCTGGGCCAGGGGAAGCGACTCCGTCCCTCCCTCTGCATGTTCGCATGCGAGGCCGTGGGCGGTAGGCTGGAGCAGGCTCTGCCGGCGGCCGCTGCGCTGGAGCTTGTGCACAACTTCTCCCTCATCCACGACGACATCCAGGACGGCGACCTGCTGCGCCACCACCGGCCAACGGTGTGGGCAGTCTGGGGCAAGCCCAAGGCGCTGCACGCCGGTAACGTGATGCGTATCACGGCGGACCTGGGAGTGCAGGGACTCTCCGGCGACAAGCTCGCGCCGGAAGTGGCGTCGGCCTGCAGCCGTGCGCTCAGCGAGGCCTACCTTGAGATGATAGAGGGCCAGTACATGGACATGGACTTCGAGGGTCGGACGGATGTGGACACGGCCGGATACCTGGAGATGATAGCGAAGAAGACGGGGGCGTTGATTCGCTGCTCCATGCAGATGGGTTCCCTGGCCGGGGGAGGGGACTCGGAGACTGTGCAGGCCCTGTCCAACTGCGGAAGCTACTTGGGGCTGGCCTTCCAGATAAGGGACGACTACCTGGGCGTGTGGGGATCCGAGGAGGAGACCGGCAAGCCAATAGGCAGCGACCTGCGCCGGAGGAAGAACTCCCTGCCCCTGGTCTACGCCCTTGAGAGGGCGGACGGCGTGCAGAGAGAGCTGATTCAGTCGGCATATTCCAAAGATGAGGTGGACGACGGGGACGTCGCCGCCTTGATGGAGGTAATGGAGGAACTGGGCGTCAGGGCCTACGTCCAGAGGCTCGCAGAGCGTCAGGCGGGGCTGGCGCAGCAGGCCATGCGGAGCGCTGAGACTACGGAGGCCGCCCGCGGGGAGATGCAGGAGCTTGTGGACTTCCTGCTGACCCGGCAGCGGTAGGCAAGTTTCGTCGTCGGGGTGCCCGGAGGCGGCGCGTATGGGCGGAATCGTGCATAATCCGCCTGGAGATGTTGCAAAAATTACATCGCTATGATAGGTTGAAAACTTGGAGTAAGGGGAGACCAGCCATGGTAAGGAGACTAGAGAGGTCAATGAAAGCGAGCACCTACTGCATCAAGATGGACACCACCACTGCGCCCGAGTTCATAGATATCACGGACGGGGTTTGCGGGTACGTCAGAGATTCGGAGGTGCAAAACGGCTTTGCCGTGGTCTACTCAAAGCACACGACGGCCGCCATCCGGATAAACGAAAACGAGCCCCTGCTTCTGAACGACATGACCGCCTTCCTGGAGAAGGTGGCGTCCCGCAACGGCGACTACCAGCACAACGACTTCTCCATCCGCACGGTGAACATGACCGAGGACGAGTGTCCCAACGGCCATGCCCATTGCCAGCATCTTCTGCTCGGCACCAGCGAGAACATACCGATAGTGAACGGCCAGCTCCAGCTGGGACGGTGGCAGAGGGTGTTTCTCATTGAGCTGGATATGCCTCGGCCCAGGGAGGTCGTGGTACAGATCCTGGGCGTATGACGAAAGGGGGACATGGACTCCCTCATTGCGGGCGCTCGCAGCCGTTGGAGCGTGGAGCAGTCGTATGAGTACTGCCGGAAGCTCGCCAGGTCTCACTACGAGAACTTCACAGTAGCCTCGTGGTTTCTTCCCCGTGAGAAGCGGCCTCACGTCTACGCCGTCTACGCCTACTGCCGCTTTGTAGACGACCTTGGCGATGAGTCGCCGGGAGACCGCCTGAGCCTGCTGGACTGGTGGGAGGAGGAGCTTCGCAGCTGCTACGACGGCACGCCCACACATCCCGTCTCGATTGCCCTCCGAGAGACTATCCATCGCTTTGAGATCCCCAGGGAGCCGTTTCTCAAGCTGGTGGAGGCCAACCGCATGGACCAGGGAGCCGGCCGCCATCCCACCTACGACGACCTGCTGTTCTACTGCGACCACTCCGCCAATCCCGTCGGGCATCTATTCCTGTACCTGTTCGGGTACAGGGACGCTGAGAGGCAGCGGCTGGCGGACGCCACCTGCACTGCGCTCCAGCTGACCAACTTCTGGCAGGACGTGCGCCGGGACTGGGACATGGGCCGCGTCTACATCCCCCAGGAGGATATGGAGCGTTTCGGGTACTCCGAGGACAAGCTGCAAAAGGGACTGGCGGACGACTCCTTCAGGGCCCTGATGCGCTTTGAGGTCGACCGCGCCAGGGACCTCTTCCGGCAGGGCGCCGGGCTGGTGGACCTGGTTGACGGGCCGGCGCGGCTGGACATCGCCCTGTTCACCAAAGGCGGTCTGCACATTCTCAACGCCATCGAACGCCGCAACTACGACGTTCTGGGTAGCCGTCCAACCCTTTCCAAGCTCTCAAGGGCCTGGCTTGTCGCGAGCACGGCGGCCAGGCTAAAGCTGAAGAGAAGCAACCGATAATCTCGCCGGAGGGCCGGGAGGCGTTCATGGCCAGTGACCTGGACCGGGCGTACGAGTTTTGCCGGAGCCTCACCAAAGAGCGCGCCAGGAACTTCTACTACGCCTTCATCACCCTGCCTCCTGCCAAGCGCAGGGCGATCTACGCCGTCTACGCCTTCTGCCGCCTGTGCGACGACGCGACGGACGACTTCATTGAGGACGACGAGAAGCTGCGGCTGGTGGCGGAGCAGAGAGACCTGCTTGCCAGCGCCCGCTCAGGCGACCCTCGCGGCCAGGTGTACGTTGCCCTGGAGGACGCCGTCCAGACGTACAAGATTCCGGCTGAGCATCTGGAAGACGTGATCCTCGGCGTCGAGATGGACATATCCAAGACGCGGTACGCCACCTTCGAGGAGCTGAGGGAATACTGCTATCGGGTGGCCTCGTCGGTGGGCCTGATCTGCATCGAGATATTCGGATACAATGACACCAGGGCGGTGGAGTACGCCGTCGACCTGGGGCTGGCTATGCAGCTGACGAACATCCTGCGGGACGTGGAGGAGGACCTGGAGCGCGACAGGATTTACCTGCCCCAGGACGAGCTGTCCCGGTTCGGCTGCACGGAGGATGAGCTGTTCCGCGGGGTGGTGAACGACAACTTCAGGGAGCTTATGAGGTTCCAGGTGGAGCGGGCAAGGGAGTACTTCAAGAAGGGCAGGCAGCTTCTACCCCTGCTGTCCCCCAGGTCCCGGGCGTGTCCGGCTGTGCTTCACGGCACATACAGCCGCATTCTGGACCGGATTGAGGCGTCCGGCTACAACGTGTTCGGCAGGAGGGTTGGCCTCAGCACCCGGGAGAAGCTCCTGCTAATGGCGAGGTTATGGGCGAACGGACTGGCGGCAAGGGTCACGGAAAGGTCGTAGTTATCGGGGGCGGGCTCGCGGGAATGGCCGCCGCCTGCGACCTGGCCGACCGCGGTCACCCGGTGGTCCTCATGGAGAAGAGGCCCTTCCTGGGAGGCCGGGCCTTCTCCTTCCCGGAGCCGGATACGGGCCAGGAGGTGGACAACGGCCAGCACGTGTTCCTTGGCTGCTGCACCGCCTACATGGACTTCCTCAAGAAGCTGGGAGTCCTGGAGAACACCCACATCCCTCCAAGGCTGGACGTCCCAGTGCTGGCCGATGGCGGCAAGCGCGGTTTCCTGCGAAGCGCCGGTCTGCCCGCGCCCCTGCATCTTGCGCCATCCCTGCTGAGCTATCCTCACCTGTCCTGGAGCGAGAAGCTCCGCGTCCTCTACGGCGGTCTCCGCATCCATCTTGCCAATCGAAGAAACGGGAAGGGGGGCGCCGGCGAAGAGACCTTTGCAGCGTGGCTGAAGCGACATCGCCAGACGGATTCGGTCATAGACAGGTTCTGGAACCTCATCATACTTCCCACCCTCAACGACGACATATCGGAGGTCAGCGCCGACATGGGGCTGATGGTGTTCCAGGAGGGGGTGCTGAAGTCCGGGGCCAGCGCGGCCATCGGGTACGCCAGAGTGGGGCTGACGGAGCTTGTGTCCGAGGCTGCCAGGTCATACCTGTCGGACAGGGGAGGGGAGGTGATGGCGGCCGCGGCCGCCAGAGAGATCGCGGTGGAAGGCGGCAGGGTGTGCGGCGTTCAGACGTCCAGCGGGACCGTCAAAGGCGACTGGTACATATCAGCCCTGCCCTCCTACGACCTTGTGTCGATGCTTCCCCGTCCGCTGGCGGAGGGTGACTTCTTCTCCCGGGCCCAGGGCTTGTCATACTCGCCCATCGTTGACGTGCACATCTGGTACGACAGGCCGGTTATGGAGGAGACCTTCTGCGGTTTTGTGGACAGCCCCCTGCAGTGGGTTTTCAACAAGACCCGGATGAGCGGCAACGGCGAGGATGCCGGGCAGTACCTGTGCATCTCGCTGAGCGGCGCGTGGCGGTACGCCGATATGCCCAAGCAGGAGATTCGCGAGATGTTTATCCGCGAGATGGAGCGAGCCTTCCCAAGGGCCGGAGAGGCTTCAGTGGAGCGCCTGCTGGTTGTGAAGCAGCCCCGCGCCACGTTCCGCTGCATCCCCGGCGCGGAGGCCCTTCGCCTTCCCAGCGCGACGCCCATACCTAACCTCTTTCTGGCGGGAGAGTGGGTGGACACCGGCTGGCCGGGCACTATGGAGGGGGCGGTGCGCAGCGGACGGATGGCCGCCCATGCGCTGGCCGACAGCGAGGGGGAGGCGTGAAGGCGCTGCCGTCCCATGCTACAACTGGCCTGGACGAGCTTCGCGCCGTCATGGAGGGCATGCCCTTATAGAGGGGTTGATCATGAGCAGTTGGCAAGGGGAGCGGGAAGAGCTGCTGCGCGTGGTGCAGCGAATGGCCTCCGGGGGCCTGGTGTCTGGGGCCAGCGGCAACGTCAGCATGTGCCTGGAGCGCAGCGGCGATAGGGGCCTTCTGCTGATAACGCCCTCTCAGCTGCCATACGATAGAATGAGCAGCGAAGACCTGGTCGTTGTGGACTACTCCGGCGACCCCGTTGAGGGCGATCTTGCGCCCTCCGTTGAGACCCTGACCCACGCGGCAGTCTACAGGGCTAGGGCAGACGTTGGCGCAGTTGTCCACACCCATTCCGTATACGCCTCCGTGCTGGCCGTGTCAGGGCTTGACCTTCCCCCCATCATCGACGAGTTGGTAGTCGCCGTTGGGGGAGCGGTGAAGGTGGCGGACTACGGCTTTCCCGGCAGCGACGAGCTTGCGGAGAGCGCGTGCATCGCCCTGGAGGACCGCGCCGCCGTGATGCTCAGGAACCACGGCCTCCTGGGTGTGGGCGGGACCGCCGAACAGGCCCTTGGCGTCTGCGAGCTTGTCGAGAGGGCGGCCCAGATATTCGTCTGGTCTTCGATGCTCGGCGGAGCGAATCCGCTGGCCGAGGACGTAGTCGAGACGGAGAGGGCGATGTACCTGATGAAGAACAAGCCGCCTCAAAGCAGCGACTAGCCGGGGCGTGACTCCGCCTTGACGCGGGGAGGCGTTGCAGGTCCTGGGTTTGTTCTCAACAGGCGTTGGTAATGGCGAGCGACGCCGCTCATACTGAGCTTGTCGAAGTAAATGAGCGGTGTCGGCTATGTCCGCAGTCTTACTGCTCATGGTGAGCCAGTCGAACCACATGAGCGGGAAGGGAGTTAGACTCCAACCGACGTTGGCGTTACCAACCCGTATGGAGAAAGGCCCGGGACGCTCGTCCTTTCTATCCCGGTGCGCCTCTGATATACTCCACACCCATGAACGGGAATCACCTCGATAGGGAGCAGTCCTGATGGCGGCCGCGAGAGCGCTTGTAACGGGCGGCGGAGGCTTTATCGGCTCACACGCGGTCGACAGGCTGACGGGGCTGGGTCATCACGTTGCCGTGGTGGACGACCTTCGCTCCGGCCGGCTGGCCAACCTTCCCGCTGGCGCAACGTTGTATGACATCGACATTGCATCGCCGGATTTGGATGACGTGATTGCCCACGAGAGGCCTGAGTACGTCTTCCACTTCGCCGGGCAGATCAGCGTCCAAAGGTCCATGCAGGACCCTGTTCTCGATGCGGAGACCAACGTTCGCGGCTCCCTCAACCTGCTGCAGAACTGCGTCAAGTACGGCGTTGGGAAGGTGGTCTACACCTCAAGCGGAGGCGCAATCTACGGCGACCCAGTGTATCTGCCCTGCGACGAGGCCCACCCCGTCCGGCCCCTGTCCCACTACGGAGTGTCCAAGTACGCCGTGGAGAAGTACCTGTACGTCTACGGGGAGTCCGCCGGCCTGGACTACACCGTTCTGCGGCTGGGCAACGTCTACGGCCCCAGGCAGGACCCCCAGGGCGAGGCGGGGGTTGTGGCGATATTCTCCCAGGCGATGCTCGAAGGCAGGCCCGTTACCATTTTCGGCGCCGGGGAGCAGGAGCGGGACTTTGTCCACGTTTACGACGTTGCAGAGGCCGCCGTCATGGCGATGGAGAAGGGAAGCGGGAAGTCGTTCAACATAGGCGCAGGCCTGGGGTCGTCGATAAACGACATCTTCAGGCTGCTGAAGAGACTGACGGACTACGGCGGCGACGCGATTTACGGGCCTGCCAGGACCGGGGAGGTCTTCAAGATATTCCTGGACATATCCGCGGCGCGCAGCGGCCTGGGGTGGGAGCCGGGATTCTCTCTTGAGGATGGACTGAGGAATACGGTGGACTGGTTCCGAAGCCCGGACGCGTACTAGTTTTTCGCCCAAAGTCACCCGTTGCGTCTGGACTCCTGCGCCTGCAGCAGTTCCGGTACAGCTTTGCCGGTAGAGATAGGGTATTGCCTAACCAACACGTATTGTTGTAGTCTTGGTTTAGTTGGCTGCTCTAGTAAAATATCTATGCGTGTTGGGAGATAAGAGTAATGGCTATCTCATCAGAGCGTGCAGGAGAGACCCTGGTCTGCAGGGCCGATGGACGGATAGACGGGACCAATGCCCGGGAGTTCCAGGATGACCTGGATGCGGCAATCGACGACGCGGACCGAGCGGTTATCCTCAACTTTGAAGACCTCATGTACATCAGCAGCGCCGGCATTCGCGTTGTCCTGATGACCGCCAAATCGCTCCAGAGGAGAGACGCAAGGTTTGCGCTCTGCTCCCTCTCGGAGCCCGTCCGGGAGATATTTGAGGTCAGCGGGTTTGACAAGATCATCCCCATTCACGCCTCCCAGGCCGACGCCATCTCTGCAATCGGCGGCTGAATCGCAGCGCACTCAGCGAGTGGCCGGCCACTGGCAGACCGGGAGGTTTGTCTTGACTGATGCTAATTCGTGGCTGAGGGAATTGAGGGGCTAAATTGACCACATCCGATAGACCCTACAAGATTCTGGTTGTCGACGACGAAACTGACCTTGAACCGCTGATGTTGCAGCGCATGAGGCGCAGCATTCGCGCCGGACGCTATGAGTTCCTCTTTGCGCATAACGGCATAGAGGCCCTGGAGCAACTGAATCGGATAGAGGGCATAGACATGGTGCTCTCTGACATCAATATGCCCCAGATGGACGGTCTCACCCTCCTTGAGCAGATACCGGCGGTTGACCCCAACCTGCGGGCAGTCATCATATCCGCATACGGGGATATGAAGAACATTCGGACCGCCATGAACAGGGGAGCATTCGATTTCGTTACCAAGCCCCTTGACTTTGAGGACCTTCAGGTAACGATAGAGCGCACCCTGCAGCACGTTGCGGACTGGCGCGAGGCTCTTTCGTCCCGGGACAAGCTGGTGGCTCTGCAGAACGAGCTGGACGTTGCCAGCAAGATGCAGCAGTCGATTCTTCCCAACCAGTTCCCGTCCGGCGAAGGGTACCAGGTCTATGGCAGCATGGACCCGGCGCGCAACGTGGGAGGGGACTTCTTCGACGTTATCCGCTTGGAGAACGGGAAGATAGGGGTCTCCGTTGCGGACGTCTCCGACAAGGGAGTCCCTGCGGCCCTGTTCATGATGTCCAGCCGTACGCTGATGAAGGGCGCGGCCATCGGCAGCGCCGGCCCCGGCGAAGTCCTTCACGAGGTGAACAACCTCCTGTCTGACGACAATGAGACCGCCATGTTCGTCACCGTGTTCTATGCGGAGTACGATCCTGAGACGGGCATCTTCATCTACTCCAACGGAGGCCACAACCCTCCGCTTCATGTTCTGGCGGACGGGAGCTCCAGCCTTATGCCGCTGACAGGGGGAGTTGCCCTTGCGCTGTGGCCCGATCTGGACTACGCAGAGGACAGAATAGCCCTCAACCCCGGGGAGTGCGTTGTGATGTACACGGACGGCGTGGTCGAGGCCCTGAATGCCGAAGGCGAGCAGTTCGGCGTGGAGCGGCTTCAGAAGGTGTTCGAGGGCGCGCCCGCTCGCAGCGCCAAGGAGGCCGTTGAGAAGATCTTCGATGATATGTATGACTTTGCAGGCGACACTCCCCAATTCGATGACGCCACCTGCCTCATAATTCTCAGGGGTGAAAAGTGAGCGAGAAGGCATCCCTGACCGTAACAACCAGCCGCGACGAGCTGAAGAATATCGCTACCTTTGTTGAAGATATGGGGGCTAGAGAGGATTGGCCCTTCGACCTTGTCTTCAAAGTGAACCTGGTCCTTGAGGAACTGGGACTCAACATCATTGACTACGGTCACGATGAAGGCGTCCACGAGATCGATATAGTCGTAACCTCGGAGGAAGATGCCGTCACCATTGAAGTGGTGGATGACGGCAGGCCCTTTGATCCCGTGAACGATGCTCCCAAGGCTGACATTGAGTCGTCTGTTGAAGACAGGCGCGTTGGTGGTCTGGGTCTCCATATAGTGCGCACCACTATGGACGAAATGAGCTACAGGCGAGAGCAGGGGAAGAATCATCTGACGCTGGTCGCCCGCAGGGGTTAAATGGGCCCGGTGGCAGCCTCGCTGCGTCGAGGATTGGCCTGGGTTGCGCTTGCGCTGGCCGCGCCGGCGCTTCTGGCTGGTTGCACTCTCTTCGAGGAAGTGGATGTCACAGAGACTCCCCCAACCGCGATACCATCTCCAACCCCCACCGTAGACCCGACCGAGCCCGGGGTATCTGACAATCACGTCCTCTTCGGGCAGTCCGCCGCGTTCAGCGGCCCGGCCCAGGAGCTGGGAACCGAGATGCGGCTGGGTATCAGGGTCGCCTTCCACGAGGCCAACAAGAACGGCGGCGTCTATGGGCGCGAGCTGGAGCTGGTGTCCCTTGACGACGCCTATGAGCCGGAAATGGCGATAGCAAACACCCTGGAGCTCATAAATGAGCGGAAGGTCTTTGCCCTCATCGGCGCTGTGGGCACCCCGACTTCGCGGTCGGCCACCCCCCTTACGGTGGAGGATGGCGTACCCTACATAGCGCCGTTTACGGGAGCGGCATTCCTCCGGGTCCCGGAGCTGACCAACGTGGTGAACCTGCGGGCCTCTTACTTCCAGGAAACGGAGGAGATGGTCAGGCAGCTGGTGGACGACCTTGGCTTCACCCGGGTTGCTGTGCTGCACCAGGACGACTCCTTTGGGCAGGCGGGCTATCTTGGCGTGCAGCTTGCCCTGGACAGGAGGGGCATGGAGCCCGTGGCAATAGGCGTGTACCCTCGAAACACTACAGCGGTGAAGACCGCGGTGCTCGACCTGAGAGACGGCGAGCCGGAGGCCGTCGTCCTGATAGGGGCGTACGAACCCGTTGCCAGTGTGATATCATGGGCGTTGCAGCTTGGAATGGACCCCGTCTTTATGACTCTCTCCTTCGTTGGAAGCAGCGCACTGGCCGAGGAACTGGGCTCCGATGGCATCGGGGTGTTTGTGGCCCAGGTTGTGCCGTCTCCCAATGACGACTCCATACCCGTCGTGGCTTCCTATATGCGCGCTCTCGTCGACTTTGCGCCGGCGGGCGTTCCTTCTTATGGCTCTCTGGAGGGCTATATTGCAGGTCGCCTCGCCATAGCGGGCCTGCAGGAGTGCGGCGCCGACCTCACTCGAGAGTGTTTTCTGGAGAGTCTGCGGGGCGCCTCCGTTATTGACATCGACGGTTTCCAGCTACGCTACGGGAGGGGCGATAACCAGGGATCAGACAGCGTATTTATGACGGTTATCGGGCCGGACGCCAGCTTCAATCCGGTAACCTCCCTCAGGGAGGCCAACGAAGAGGATGACGAATTGGAGGATACCGGGGCATGATTGGCCGGTTCTTTGCTCTACGGTTCCGCATTTCCACCCAGCTGTACGTGGTAATTGGAGCCGCGGTTGCCCTGACGGTGGCAGCCAGTCTCGTTGGCTGGTTCTCCTTCAACCGAGTTGGCGAAGTGCAGAGCAGGGTGAACGAGGGGAGCGTGCCGGACCTTGTGCAGGCGTTCAGCATTGCACAGCTCAGCAACACGCTTGTGACGGCCGCCCCGCGGCTTACAACGGCAACCAACTCCGAAGATCTTGAGGAGGCCGCTGAGCTCATTACGGAGTCTCATACGGCCCTTGAGGCCGAGATTGAATCCCTGGCGTCCAGGGGCACTGAGGAAGAGCGAGTCCAGATGATCCGTGACTACGCAAACTCGGTTGTCCTCAACATAGACCTCCTGACTGAGTCCATGAACGAGCTGTTCGTGGTAGCGGAAAGTAGAGAGGACGTAAGAGAGCAGCTCAACACCGTCAACACCAGGCTTGACGCCACGGTGGTCCCGGCGGTGGACAACCAGTATTTCTACACTATGACCGGCTACAGAAGTCAGGACGAGCCACCTGCCAATCCGGATTTCTATTTCTCGGCGGACGAGGTGAGCCTCTATCGCAACCTTGCTGAGATCCAGGCGGATGCCAACGTTGCCACCCAGCTGCTTGTCAGCGCCTTCAGCGTTACTGAGGCCCCTCTCATAGAGCCGCTTCGCGAGCGCTTTGAGGCCATTGCGGGGCAGATCGACCGCAGGGTGGCGGTACTCCAGGACAACCAGGTGCGCGCAGTGTTTGCTCCCATCTTCACGTGGCTGTTCAATCTTGGCATGGGCGAGGGGAACGGGTTTGACCTGCGCGCCCAGGAACTGGCGATTCTTGATAGACAGCGGACCCTGCTTGATGCGAACAACAGAATAGCCGTGGACCTGGTGAACGAGGTGGACGGCCTGGTCAGCGCGGCCAACATCAGCGTCCAGGGAGCCACGGAGGCGTCTACCCAGGCCATTCTGACGGGCCGTACCCTGCTGCTCGCCATCAGCGCAAGCAGCGTGGCCGGCGCTCTGCTGATTGCCTGGCAGTTCGTTGGGCGAGTCCTCCTTCGCCGGCTGGGATTGCTGTCCGAATGGATGCGGCGTATGGCCAGGGGAGACCTGGAGTCCCAGGTCCAGATTGGAGGGAGGGACGAGGTGGCGGACATGGCCGCCGCACTGGAGATATTCCGCCAGCACGCCCTGGAGGTGCAGCGATTGAACCTGGTGGAGCAGCTGGCCCAGGAGCTGCAGTCCAAGAACGACGAACTGGAGAGCGTCCTGGCCGACCTGCAAAGGGCCCAGGACCAGATTGTAATGCGAGAGAAGCTGGCCGCCCTTGGTGAGCTGACAGCCGGCGTGGCCCACGAGATCAGGAATCCTCTGAACTTCGTCAACAACTTCTCGGAGGTCTCTGAGGAGCTACTCACGGAGCTGAACGAGATCCTGGATGAGAGCGGTGAGAGCATAGACTCAGAGCAAAGGGGCCTCATCCAGGATATTTCCCAGGACCTCAGCAGCAACCTGGAGCGCATCAGAAGCCACGGGGGCAGAGCCAACCGCATCGTAAACGATATGCTGATGATGGGCAGAGGCTCGGGAGAGCGCCGGGCAGCCAACATCAACGGGTTGGTGGATGAATACTCAAAGCTGGCCTATCACAGCGCAAGAGCCACGAACCCTGAGTTCCAGCTTGACCTTCAGATGGACCTTGACTCTGACGTGGGCGATTTGGAGGTGGTCCCTCAGGACCTTGGACGCGTCTTCCTGAACATGGTCAGCAACTCATGCTATGCCACCCATGAGAAGCGGATGGCAAGGGTGGAGGCCGGGAATGGCGCAGAGGTGTACTACCCAACAGTCTGGCTGACTACGCGGCTCAAGGGGGACCAGGTTGAGGTCACGATACGTGACAATGGTGACGGGATACCCGACGACGTTATCGACAAGATATTCAACCCGTTCTTCACCACCAAACCCACAGACCAGGGCACCGGGCTTGGACTTGCCATCTCCAGCGACATTATCCGGCAGCACGGCGGGGCAATCAGCGCCACTTCATCGAAGGGCGAGTTTACGGAGATGATAATCCGACTGCCGCTGGTGCTGACTGGAGGCCCAATGGAGGATGGCGGCGTTGGTGACGGGCAGGAGCAGGAGTCCGAGAATCAGGCGGAACCGGAACCGGAACCGGAGGCAGTTCAGGACTAGTCCCCTGGTACGCTCCGACTGGTAGTCCAATTTCCTATACGCTGACCAGCCCGGAAATCGCTGGCTGTTCTAGCGTTCCACGTGGAACCGGCCGGTCAGACCCTGCTGTGCGTCCTCCGGTTCTCTGGGCACCCTGGCCATGCTTATGGAGTCCGGCAGGACTATTCCGCCGGAGAATATCAGCTTCATTGCCGCTTCAACTCCCAGATCCGTTTCTATGACGTCGTCCTCCGGCACAAAGGCCATGTTGCCGGACGTGGGGTTGGGCACGGTGGGAATGTACACCACTGCTACGGAGGATTCCCCGTCGTGGGAGAAGACGCGGCCGGTAACAAAGCCCATCGCCACCATGCCCTCTCTGGGCCACTCCACAAAAACAACCCTGCTGAAGTTGTACTGAGACGTCAGGGCTGTGGTCGCCTGCTTGGAGACGCCAAAAATGGTCTTCACTATTGGCATCCGGGCAAGGACAAAGTCCAGTGCGTCGATCAGCTTGCGTCCCGGCGGGATGAGTACAATGAGCCCCACAAAATAGAACAGGAAGAACAGGGCGATGATTCCGATGCCCGGGAAGTCCCAGGGTTGCCCGGATACAAAGGGCAGGGGTCTGACCAGGCTGTCTGCGTGACCTACGAAGAAGAGGATGACGACGACTGTTGCAAGGAGGGGCAGGAGTCCGAGCAATCCCGCCATAGTCCTACCCTGCATGTGGCGGTCGAAGCGGGCGAGGATGTTGGGTTTCTTCTCCTGCTCTTCCTCTTCTTCCGGCCGCGATTGATTGGAACTGCTCAAGTGACACGCTCCTAACCTGGTCCGCTCTGTGGCAAGCCGCCGTATGTGGTCGCCAATTCGCTTGTTGGCGGTTTCTGCCGTTCGAGCGCGAACGCCGTGCGGAACTGCGACAACGCTAACTGTTCAAAGACTAGCTAAACCGATAGTGCGTGTCAATAGTGACTGAAATCACTGACGCCTGAGCTTGTCTCAGGACTAGATGTCAGTGCGGAACAGGTAGCGGATGTCCCACAGTCCGTAGAGGGTGGGCGTCAAATTGCCGAAGACGTTGCGCGTTGCGGAAAGTCTCTCGGATAGGGTTGTGTAAATGACCGGCACGTTCTCCGCGGCGATCTCCTGGGCGCGGTGGTAGTAGCTCACGCGCTTTTCGTGGTCAAGCTCCTGGCTGGCCTTGACGTACAGATCGTCTATTTCGGCTTCCCACTCCGTCGCGGGCTCCGTCTGGTACGGGTACCACAGGTGCAGACCTTCACTGCTGTGCCAGAAGCTGATGCCGCTGTACGGGTCCGGCCCTCCGGTGAAGCCCACTATCATGGCCTCCCAGTCGTAGGAGACGGTCAGACTGAAGACCAGGTCTCCAAACTCAACCAGCTGGTAGTCCACACCCAGGCCTATGTCCGCCATCCTCCGGCTGACAATTTCACCCACCCTCTCCCGCACGCTGTTGCCCGTGTTTGTAATCAAAGTAAACCTGATCTCGTTGCCGTCGGCGTCCTCCCGCACCCCGTCCCCGTTGGTGTCCACCCAGCCCAGGCCATCCAGGATTTCGTTGGCTTTGTCCAAGTCGTACTCATACCTCCGAACGTTCGGGTTGTGGAAGTCGCCGGCCGCCGGGCTTACGGAGGACCACTGGGGATAAGCCTCACCGAAGTGGACATCGTTGATGATGGCGTCCTTGTCGATGCTGTGGGCGACAGCCTGGCGGAACCGGGTGTTGCGGAACCACTCCAGCTTCTCAGGGGCGACGAAGGGCGCCGTAGGGCCGATCTCGCCGGGGTTCATGTTGAAGCCCAGGAACGTCGTCCCGAAAGCGGGCCCCCGCCTGTATATGGTAAAGTTCCCGTCCTCCTGAAGCGGCTCCAGCTGAGGGAGGTCCTCTCCCAGCACGCCGTAGGTGTCCGACTCGCCGTCCAGGAAACTGGCGAGATCGGCTTCGAAGTCGGGGACAATGATGCGGACTATCTGCTCCAGGTAGGGCAGGGAGTTGCCAAGGGCGTCCTGGAGCCAGTAGTTGGGGTTGCGCTGCAGCACCACGCGCTCGCCCGGCACGTAGCTCCCGATGGTGAACGGCCCGGTGCCAATCACCTCCGACGGGTCCGTGTCTATGTCCCAGGTGGAGGTGAATGTGCCGTCGTCAACGCTGGCTTCCAGGATATGCTTCGGGTAGATAGAGGTGCCCATTGAGCGGAGAAACGGGGCAAAGGGCACGGGCAGCACACACTGGACGGTGTAGTCGTCCAGTGCCGTTACCGTCATGGGCGACTCCTGCCACGTGCCTGTCTCCTCGTTCAGGTAGCGGAAGGTGAACGCCGCACGGCTGCTGGCCGGAATGTCCTGGTTGTAGATGATGCGGTTGAAGGTGAAGTCCACGTCTTGGGCCGTGAAGGGCTCCCCGTCGTGCCAGGTCACGTCCGGGCGGATGCGAAAAGTCCACGTCAGGCCGTCGTCCGAGGTTTCCCAGGATTCCGCCAGGGCCGGCTCAACCTGGTCATTCAACCACGAGGTCTCGGTCAGCCCTTCAAAGAGGTATCCCAGAACACCGGACGACCCGGCGTCGTTTGAGATGGCGAGATTGAGGGTAAGGGGCTCCGAGATAGTGGCGAAGGTCAGGCTTCCGCCCCTCTTGCCCACGGTGTACTGGAAGCTCTCAGCGTTCTGCCTGAGTCTTTCCACCATGCCCGGCTCGGGTGGAGGGGTGGACGTGGGAGACGGTTGAGGCGTCGCAGTGGGCCGCTCGGTAGGCGTGGGCTGTGGAGCAGATGTGGGTTGCTCCACCGGCGCGGGTGGTGTAGTGGCGGTGGGGGCGGCAGTTGCAGTGGGCCGCTCGGTTGGCGTGGGTTCTGCCTCTTCGGTGCAGGCCGCCAGCAGGAGCATGGAAAGGACCGCTATAGCGAAGAGGCCGCGCCCTAGGGCCGGCAGACGCGCCGTATTTCCGAACGTTCCATACACTGTGTCGTAATACTAAGTAGCGATTGAGAGAGTGTCAAGGCCTGGGAGAGCGCGATGTCGCCGTATGCCTGAGTTCTGGACTCCACTGCGCGGCCTGGACTAATATGGTGGCGTATGACCTGTCGGAGTTCTCTTGGGGTGAGGTATTGGCGCAGTCAAATCGGGAGCAACCGGTGAAGACACTCTTGGCGCTTGCCGGAGTCATTGCCTGCCTGGTTGTTGCCGGGTGTACCGCCGAAACGCCCACATCCCCACCGACCAGAGCCGCGTTGCCAACTGCGACTGTTGTTCCAACGCTCGTCCCGGCGCCCATGCCCACGTCCACTCTTGAGCCAACTTGGACACCTGAACCCACCTGGACGCCTGAACCCACGTGGACTCCTCTTCCTACCTCTACGCCTGTCCCAACGTCGGTTCCTACGCCCACGCCGACACCTTCACCTGTGCCTACGGCCACCCAAGTCCCAACTCCGCTGCCGACCCATACGCCTACCCCCGTTCCCACTGCCACCGCTACGGCAACGCCTACTCCTGTGCCGACCCCTACGCCAACACCAACGCCGACGCCCATACCATTTGAACCCCTATCGTCGGCTGAGCTTAAGGACCTGCTGGACATGACGGTGAGACCTGTGCGCCAGACGTTCTCAACAACCTACAGCTCCGATGGGACGGTGGTAAGGGCCGACAACTCCGGCCTTCTGCTCGAGCTCTTTGACAACACCTACTACCACCTGACCGGGCGGTCTCCGTCCCAGGATGGATATGTGATACGAATTCTCTCAACGGAGGACTACTGGCGGGTTTCTGACGAAGAGGGATTTCCGGGAGGCAAAGCAGCCCTGGGTTGGTGCTGCCGGCATAAGGAAGACGGAATACACATGTTCGTCAATGCCGATAAACTCCTTCCGAGCGCACTGGGTACAATGTTTCACGAGGTGGGGCACGGCCTGAATGACGTCCTCAACCCTGACCAGTGGAGAGAGTGGCTTGAGGTCAACGAATACCCCGATGAGATTCTGACGTGGAGGGCCTTTGCGGAAGCAACTGCGATGGCGTTTGAGGCCGCCAACTTCAGGGTCCTGGCGGAGCATACCGGCGTTGAGACCTCAGCCCTGCCGGAAGGTTGGCATGTACCGGACTCCCAGATAGACTCTATCCTCAACTCCGTTGTGACGCTGCAGGGTTCCGAACTGTACGGGCCGGAAGCCTACTCCAGAGGAAGGCTGCTGGTGTGGACGGCAGTCTTCATGGACCCGGACTTCTCCCATCTCAGGGAGGAGTTTGAGGCCAACGGCCGCCTGTCGGGAAGCTCGCTGTACGAGGTGTTCCTGAAGTTCGTCAACACGCCTGGTGACGAGATATTCGCCTACATTGAATCGGTCACCCCTGACGGCGAGCTTGGAGAGATCAGCCAGATTATCAGGAACACGATACAGAAGAGGGCAGGGAAGAGGGGGCTGGAGTACCCGGAGCTTGGGAAGGTCATGTACGACTCCATAATCCTTCCGTAAGAGACTGGGACATCTGCCGCGTCATTCCGGCGGAAGCCGGAATCCAGGGTGTCTGATATAGAAGGAAATAGATTCCCGCTTTCGCGGGAATGACGATAAACGTATTGCCTCCAATATGCTGCCATAGTTGCGCAAAGGTCTCCTTCCGCAGGAGTGACGAAGAGGGCGCGCGCCAATTGGAGTTACGCGAAGGTCTGTTTTCGCGGGTGTAACGATAAGCTCCTTCGCATAACTGCAAAGGTTCCTGAGATCGGAGGCGGGCAGCGCCCGATCGCTAGTCGTCGTCCTCCAGGTCATCCGGCATGAGCACAAACTCAGGGTACGCCTCTATGCCCAGCTCTCCCACGTCCTGGCCCAGCCGCTCCACCTGTTGTGACACCCGGAGGCCAATCGTCAGGGCCATAGCCTTCCACACCAGCCAGGCCGTCGCGAACACGAATGCTCCAACGGAAACCACGCCCAGCAGCTGTACGTGGAACTGGCCGCCGGACGTGAAGGAAACGGCGAGGGTGCCCCAAATACCAGCCATCAGGTGGGCGGGTATCGCTCCGACTACGTCGTCCAGTTTGACTCTTTCCAGCAGCTTCAGACCGGCCGTGCAGATTATCCCGCCAATTGCCCCCACGATGACGGCCCAGTAGTGGTCGGTGATGGCAGGCCCTGCCGTGATGGAGACCAGCCCGGCAATCGCACCGTTCAGGCCTGCGAACAGGTCCATGCGACCCAGAATGGGCCGCGACACCACCAGTGCAGCCACCACCCCGGCCGCCGCTGCAAGGTTGGTGTTGACCAGCACGTGGCTCATCGCCACCACGTCCATTGCGCTACCAAGGGCCAGCTGCGAGCCGCCGTTGAAGCCGAACCAGCCAAGCCAGAGGATGAAGACGCCCAAGGTCACCACCAGCACATTGGAGGGAGGGGTTGGCCTGACGCTGCCGTCGCCGCGGTACTTGCCCAGCCGCGGGCCCACCAGCCACACTCCCGCCAGGGCTGCCCAGCCGCCGGTGCTGTGCACTATGGTGGAACCGGCAAAGTCCTGGAAACCCAACTCGCTGAGCCATCCGCCGCCCCACGTCCACGCTCCCACGACGGGGTAGATGATGGCCGTAAGGAGAAGGGTGAACAGCAGGAACGACCATATCTTGATGCGCTCTGCGATGGCGCCGGACACGACCGACGCGGCAGTCGCCACAAAGACCATCTGGAAGAACCAGTCGGACATTGTGGAGTAGCCGCTCTCAATCACGCTGGCCGCGGCGCCGGCGTCTCCGCCTACAAGGGCGATTTCGTCGGCCGTAGGCCCGTAAAGGAATTTGAAGGAGCCGATTACTTCCACAACGTCGACGTACATGAGGTTGTAGCCAACGAAGAAGTAGGCCAGGCCAGCAATTGAGTATATGCCGATGTTCTTGAGGCATATCATGGAGGCGTTCTTGGTGCGCACGGCCCCGGACTCCAGCATGGTGAACCCGGCGCACATCCACATGATGAGCGCGCCCCAGACCAGGAACATAAAGGTGTTGAGGATGAATTGCGTCTCCTGGTCGACGCCCTGGGCTTGGGCGACGTAAGGCCGCGCCAGGAAGAATCCAATCGCCGGAAGCGCAATGCCTGCCGCCATCACCGTTCGTCTGCGATTAGCAAGTGCGTTCATCTGGGCCTCCTGCGAAATCCGCCGGCACGGGCGGAAAACCTGCTAGGATGGCTCCCATGTTACACTATCTCATAGAGCCTTGCTAGACGAGGTAGTACAAAGACTGCCAGGGCATGACCGCGAGGTCTGTTTGGGAGCGGACGGGGAGGGCTGTCAGGAAGGGAGGCGACGGTCAGTTACCGCTCACCGGGAACGGGTCGGCCTCGCTGACAAAGGCCTGGGCCTCCTTGATGATCAGGCCGCTGCGGCTCATCTTGTCCTCCCAGAGGCTCTTGACGTAGGTCAGCACGTCGATGATCTCCTGGTGGGTGAGGGTGTCCCCAAAGGCGGGCATCCCGCTCCTGAAGTTGGGCACGCTCGGCCCTTCCTGTATCCGGCCGCCCTGGCTGACAACCTGGTACAGCCAGCCGTCCGGGTGGTGCCAGGTGTGGCCGTCGCCGTTCAGGGGAGGCGCGGGAAGGATGCCGTCCGCCTTGGGGATGTGCCAGTTGGGCTGGCCCTCTCCTCCGACCCCGTGGCAGGCGGAGCAGGTGGAGGCGAATATCTGCTGGCCGGTCCTCTGCTCCGGGGTAGGGGAGGCAGCGCCGACGGGTGTGGTCTCGCTCCCGGCGGGTGATGGCGAGCAGGCGACGACCGCCGCCAGCGCGACGAGCAAAGCCGCCAGACGCACGGCGTATTTCCCGGTAGCGGCGGCTTTCGACCGGGGGCGATGGGCAGCGGAGCTTGATATTGGTCTATGCATTGATTACCTCGCTTCAATGATATTCTACGACCGCGGAGGAGATTACTCCAGTGGGTTGAGCCGGGTCTTGCCGCGACGGGCCGTGATGTTGAAGGAGGTACGTTTATACTCTATAATGATAGGTAGAGAGACAAGAAAGCGTATTAGGAATGAGGTGACGATATGCTCAGATTCGCCGAGGAAATAACCCTGCTTCTGCTTGACGACGACGGCAGATTCGCACGTGTGCCCAATTGGTCTCTCAACTACGCCCTGGCGGGCGGCGTGCTGATGGACCTGGCGCTGGAGTACCGTATAGATACGGACTTGGAGAACCTGGTGCTGGTCGACTCCACGCCCCTTGGGGACAGCATGCTCGACTCGGTGCTGGCCGACATTGCAGCCAGCGGCGAACAGCAGAACGCCCGGTACTGGATTGAGCGCACGGCCGCTCGCGGCGAGGCATTTCTCCAGGAGTCCCTGTCCAGGCTCGTCAATGTGGGCGTGCTGGAGTCCAGGGACGACCGCTTCATGTGGGTGTTCCGCTCCAGGCGCTACCCGGCCATCGACGGCAAGGTGGAGCGCGAGGTGAAGCTGCGCATCATGGAGGTGCTGTTCAGCGACGAGGTCCCGGACCCCCGGGACATAGTCATCATCTCCCTTGCCCACGCCTGCGGCATCTTCAGCGAGCTGCTTTCCAGCAAGGAGTTGGAGACGGCGGCGCCCCGGATTGACCAGGTGCGCAAGCTGGACCTCATTGGCCAGGCCATGACCAAGGCTATCCGCGACATTGAGATGTCCATAGCCACGTCTCTGCACCCACAGCTGTACTAGGTCGCCTGCCGGCGCCCTACGATTAGCCAAGCGTGATGGGCTTGGGCACACCCGGATTGACGGGTCAGCGCCCAAGCCCATTTCATTATTGAGATATGGAATCCTGACTGGGCAAGGGGCCGCTCCTGACCAATGAACGGCCAAACGCGGAAGGCAAAGGAGGTGTGATGGCAGGGCTGAAGAGACTGGTTGGGGCGTATCTTGTACTGGTGGGCGCGGCGGTAGCGGTTTACTTCATCATCAACAATTTCCTGGTAGATTCCATCGACGTGATGTCGGTGTGGTACGTCCTGGACGCATTGATGTTCCTGGGACTGGCTCTTGCGCTTGTCTTCAACTACGCCAACAAGCGGGAGGAGAGCGAGCGCGACCTGGACGGATCGGTTACCCGCCGGTACCTGGACGCCTCCATCCTCTTCTACGCGACGGTCGCCACGGCGATTCTGTTCATGCACAACTGGCTCTCGCTGCTGGCCCTCGGCGGTGACAGCCTGGACGGCAACGACCCGGCGTGGAATATCTGGGCGATAGTGGACACCCTTGTGCCCATCACCCTGGGCGTCACAGGCTGCCGCCTCTGGTGCGAGGCTGAATAGCAGGGAAAGGCCAGGCCTAGACCGTAGGCGCTCCCAGCCCTCCGAAGGACGCGGGCTGCGCCTCGTCCTCGCCGGGCCACGGGGGCGACGTATAGCACAGGAACGTCAGCCCAGAGGCTCCCGCCGCGAACTGGAAGCTCCAACCCGTAGGGATCACCAGCGCGACTCCCGGGCCGACGTCCACGGGCGTCACGCCAGAAGGGTCCCGGTCGGGAGGGCAGCGCCACACCTTCCCGCCGCCGCGCAGCACGTACCAAAGCTCCTCAACGCTGCGGTGCCACACGGGACGGGACACCTGGCCTGCCTCCAGCCCGACCTCTACCAGGGACGCCCTGGTTGCGGCCTCGGTCGCTCCCAGCAGCAGGCGTATCTCGGAGCCGTCCGGGGCGAGTGTGTCCGGGTTGTCGGCCCGACGCCCTACCGGGGGAATCGGTTCGTCTGCCATGTCTAAGGGCCCTCCTCTTCAAAGACGGTGTCCCGGTTCCCGGGAACGCTGAGGTCCTGGATGCGACGGTCCTCCGTCGGCGGAGTCTCGGCGGCATCGAAGGGGGTATCGCTGTGGAAGTGGGCCAGGTACTCGGCAAGGGCGTCCTGCTCCGCGCCCGGCCTTCCGAAGTCAACGAGGCCGGGGTCTATCTCAACGGCGTCATCCAGGACGCCGTTCCCGTTGGTGTCGGGGAAGTCAGGATCAGGGGCGTTGGGCTGTCCGGTTTCCCCCGCCAGGTTGACGCGCCCGGCGCCGGGGAGCGGGTACGGGTAGCCATCGCCGCCGTTGGCCAGGAAGTCCAAGGTAACGACCTTGATAAGTCGTTCAGGGTCTCCGGCCAGCGCTCCATTCTCGACAACGCGATCGACGACGCGGCCGTCATCATCCACGATAGCCAGGGACATGACCCGATGGCCGGCCGGCGCGTTGGGGTCGAAGCTGAAGCGCATTCCGCCGACCTGGGGGAACCGGCCGACGGTCGCCTCACCCACACCCTCGAATCCCACGCCGTGCTCCACCAGTCGCGCCAGTTCCCCGGCGGTGACCGGAATGATCACCAGGCCGTTGTCGAAGCGCACCGTGCTCTGAATCTCGAACTGGGAGATGTCACCCTCTTCCCTGCCGGTGTCCGGGTTGGCCGGAGGCGGCAGGCGCTCCACGTCCTCCGGGCTGGTTGTTCCGTGGGACTGTACCCGGATGCCAATGCTGCTGCGAATGCCTCCGCCGTTCTTCAGGGAGACGGCCACCTCAGGGTCAAACAGGCGGGCGTACCACAGGTTCGCGTCGGCGGTGAGGTTGCCCAGGTTGGTCTCCTGGGTGCGCACGAACTGCCTGTCTCCGGCCAGGTAGACGCTTGTCCTGCCCACTATGTTGCCGTCCCGGACGCGCAGAACGTCCCTCAGGGTCTCGGCGATGCGCGTCACCTCAGCAATGGGCTTGCCGGGGAGCGCCTGGCCACCCTGCCTGTCCGTCGCGTACGCGCCGCTCACGTAGGGGTCTATGGAGTCGGGCATAGCCACACCCTGCGCGTCGAACTCCACCACCAGCCGCCCCAGGTACCGGTAATCGGCGTCGGTATTCACCAGGAGCACCGGCTCGCCGTTTGGGGACTCGAAGTGCAGGGGATAAGTCCCGTCGGCCACGTCTCCGGTGCGCAGGCGGTCCGTGGAGTCCGCGAGGATGGTGTTGGAGCCGCCTGAGACTATGATGTCAACGTCCACCAGCCTGGTTGCCAGATCAGTCTCGATATCCAAACTCTGCATGTGCGCCAGCAGGATTATCTTGTTGATGCCCTGGCCCACCAGCGCGTCCACGCCGCGCTGGATGGCTGCCGCCAGCGCGTCAATGTCATCCGGGTCTGCGGGCAGCACGTCGATGCCGCTTGCGCCGGTGATGCTCTTCAGCGCCGGAGTGGTGGCTCCCAGGACTCCGACGCGCTCGCCGCCGATGGTGATGACGGCGCTCCCCGCAAGCCCGCCGGCTGCAAGAAAAGCCTCCTGCCCATCCCTCACAACGAGGCCTGCCAGTTCGTCTTCGGCGGCAAACACCAGGTTGCTGGACAGGTACGGGAACATGGCGCCGGGGTAGGTGAAGCCGCCTTCGGTCTCCGTGGCAATGGACGCAGCGAACGCGCCCGGGCCCCGGTCAAGCTCGTGGTTGCCCAGGGCGGAGGCCTGGAAGCCCATTGCGTTCAGCAGTGCGATATCGCCGCGTCCGTCCCCGGGCACGCCCAGCACCGGAACGGTTGACTCGTCATTGGCGGCGTAGTAGCTGGGGCCGGGGATGTAGTTGTCTCCTGAGCTCAGGACCAGGGTGTTGTGGGGGAACTGCCGCCGGAAGCCGTCCAGGATGGCGGAGAAGCTCTCAACATTTGACAGCGCGCCGGCGTAGCCGTCCATGTCAGAGGTGTGCAGCAGCTGCAGTGTGAAGGTCTCCTCATCCAGGCTGCGTATACCCGCGGCTATAGCGTCGATGCGGGCCGTCAGCTCGTCAATTCGACCCGTCAGGAGTTCAGCGATCTGCTCGTAGTCCCCGTCATCTGCGGAGCTCAAGGCGGCCACTCGCTCCTCCAGGTCGGCGGTGGCCTGGGCGATGGCGTCCACGGACTCCGAAAGCGCCATTACCTGGCCCGACGCGTCGTCCGGGGGCTGGCCTGCTGATTCCTGCGCCAGACCGGCCACGTCCGCTCTCAGGGACTCGACCTCCTGCTGCAGGGTGTCGACGGAGCTTTGAAGCTCCGCAATCTCCTGGGATTCTGAAGAGTCGGAGTCTCCGCAGGAAATGGTAAGCAGGAGCGCGAGGGCTGCCAGGACTGGAATCCAGAAGCGTCTGTGGTGCATCGTGTTTTCTCCTTTCATCTCGTCTGAAGAGGCCGCCTGGCCCTGTGGCCGGTCTCCGGCAGCTTGATTGCTGCTATGGCCGCGGTGCAGGAGAATATCGCCAGCGCCGACAGCATCGGCACGTAGGTCCCAAGCATGTCTGTCACTATGCCCACCAGAAGGGGCGAGACCACGGTGGATGCGTTGCCTATGGTCAGGGCGGCGGCGGTCACCAGGGCGACCTTTTCCAAGGTCACGCCGGGCAGCTCCATTGCAATGGTCAGGGCGGTGGGCAGGAACAGCCAGAATGAGAACCCAAGCGCCACAATCGCAGCCACGATTATCGGAACGTTGTTGAAGTAGAATGCCCCGAATGCGCCTATGGGAAACAGCAGGCCGGGCGCTATGAGCAGCGGCCTGTGCAGCCCCAGGCGCGCCAGGAGAAACCCCGAGAGCAGGTTCACGACGATCCCCATCAGGGGGAGCAGCGCCAGAAGGGAAGTCGCCTGCTGCAGGGGCATCTCGAACACTTCGTTGTAGTAGGTGGGCAGCCATGAGCTGTAGCCGATGAACATTGCAAAGGGTCCTACAAAGGCAAGGGCCAGCAGCAACGTGTTCCTCTCCCGCAGCACGCCGAATATCGCCCGTACAGACGCGGGCTCGCCGGGGGTCGAGTCGGACTGAGCGGAGCGTCCGAGGGCCAGCCACAATACGGTTCCCGCGGACGCCATCGCTCCGTACGCCATGAGCACGTTCTGCCACTCAAGGGCCTCCGCCAGGGGAACGCTGAGGAACATCGCCGTCGCAACGCCTGCACCCTGGAACGCGAGCATGACGGCGTTCATCACGGGACGCTCGCCCGGCTTGAACCACTGCACGATGAGGGCGGCGGTGGCGGGCAGCAGGATCGCGTTGCCCACGCCAAACGCCACCCGCAGTGGCAGCATGGCAAGGAGATTAGATGTTGCGGGCGCGAGCAAGCCGAAAGACATGAGCAGGCCGCTCAGCAGGATGGCCCTCCTCGTGCCGAGCCTGGTGGTTATGATGCCGCCCGGGATCAGGGAAACCGTGAATGTGGTGAAGGCTACCACCATCAGGAGGCTGACGGCGCCCCTGCTCAGGCCGTAGTCATCTATGATGATGGGGAACATGGGCGCGGGAGCGAAGAGGTTGAGGCCCATGGCGAAGTGCAAGGGCATTATGGAGCCCTGGATGACCCAGCGATAGCGACTGGTCTGTTCGAGTTGGATGGCGATCTCTCCGGGCCACGGGCAGCAGGCAGTCGGCCCGACGCCTGGCGTTTCTGTACCACAGTATTCTACAGCATGAGGCTATACAGGGCATACGAGGCCGCAATCAAGGCGAGGTGCGCGCCGGTTGGGTTGTCAGAGGGTTGTGATGGGCCTGCACTGGAGCAGGTAGAGAGACCCCTCGTAGTAGGCGCACTCGATGTCGACGGGCCAGCCCATCCGGGCTTCCAGTTCAACGGCCAGGCGGGCCACTTCGGTTATCTGCTCATCATTGAGCGACGGACGGCCCCACAGATGCTCCGGCACGTCGATTTCGCCAACGCCGCCCGAGACAGGCGCAGTCATGACGGACTTGTCGCCTATGTCCGAGGCTGTGACGGCAAGGTCTGACTTGCGAACGACGAAGGTGTCCGGGGTCACCGTGCCCGCGACTATGCTCTCACCAAGGCCCCAACTGGCGTTGATCATGACCTCATCCCGGTTCCCCGTGACGGGGTTGGCGCCGAACGCCACCGCGGACACCTCCGCAGGAAGAAGCTGCTGCACCAGCACCGCCATGCCAATGATGTCAGAGTCGAGGCCCTGCCGGCTCCTGTAGTACAGAGCGGGCGCGCTGAAGGCCGAGCGCCAGCACCGGGCTATGGCGCCGGCCACTTCCTGCTCGCCGGATACGTTCAAAAACGTGGCGTGCTGGCCCGCGAATGAAGTCGATGCGCCGTCCTCATCCAAAGCCGACGAGCGGACCGCCACGCTTACCTGGTCCTGGCCGCAGAGGTCGCAGAGGGCGCGGTAGGCCTCGCAGATGAGCTTGTACAGGTCCTCCGGGATCAGGTGGCCGTCGACGGTGGTTGTCTCGACGTTGAACCCGCTCCTGATGGCCCGGTCCATCGCCTCCGAGGTGAGGGCGAATCCGGGCGGAACGGTGTAGCTCCCGGCCAGGACGCTCAGGTTGGCGGCCTTCCCACCCACCAGCGAGGGGTCGCTGCACCGGGCATCTCCCAGCCAGAAGACGGTCAAAGGCTCCTGCATCCGGGCCTGTCCTGTTGAGTCCTGGATTGGTCTCCAGCCTCCTTTCGGGCGCCCCGGCGAAGTGGACAAACGCCAGCTTCGCTCGGTGGTGCAATAGTATATCACTCCGGCGACGCAGGGGGCATTCCACTCGATTCTGATGTCGTGTTAGTATGAGGTCTTACTTTCACGACCAGACCGGCCTCGGGAAACCAGTGGGGAGCAGCCATTCTCAAGGCCGGGCAGGGGAGGCTCCATGACCCAAGGAACGGAATTCGCGCTGCCAGACTCCGGCTACGAGTCTTTCTCGTGGATACTTCAGGACGAGCACAACCCGGCCTCGCATCCGCCGCTCATAGCCAGCGCGGGGCCGACCGGGGCGGCAGTCCATACGGACGGACTTCCCACGGCCATCACAATCAACGGATACAACTACGCCCGACAGGTACCGGGAGCGGCTCCGGCAAGTTTCGGGACGCCGATTGATCCTCAGACGGTGGAAGACCTCACCAGTTGGCGGCAGGAATGGCCACCGGAGATCGACGAGGCGGCCGAGATGCTGGAGAGCTTTGACCCGGCGACGGTTCCGGCGGGCCAGTGGGCCGAAACCCTGGACTCCCAGGACCGGGAGTACAGGCGCGTATTTGGGGGAGTGCACCGTTACGCTGTGGGACCGGCCAGGACTGCCGCGATGCGCTTCACCGACGAGTACGCAAAACGCTTCGGGGAGGAGCGCCGGCACGACGCCACGGCCCTCCTGCTGGGATTCCGGCATCGCTCTCTGGAGCGGGCTGCGGCCTTGTGGGACCTGAGCCGCATGGCGCGCGCCGATGAGTCCCTTCAGGCAATTCTGGAAGGCCGGGCCAGTCAACCGGACACGCCGTCTGTCAGGGCGTTTCGCGACGGATTCGCAGCCATGCTGGAGAGCTTTGGGTATACGACCAACAACGGGCTGCAGGACCTGGCGAACTGGCGTGAGGGGTCACCTGTGCCCCTGGCAATGATACGGGCCTATGCAACCCAGGACGACTCCAAGAGCCCGGTGGCAATATCCGACCGACAGGCGCAACGCCGCGCGGAGCTGGAGGCGGAGGTACGCAGCAGCCATGACGGCGCTGAAGGTGAAGTGGACCTGGCTTACCTTATGGAGATGGCCCAGCAGCTCATTCCAAACCTTGAGGACCACAATCTGGTGTGCGACCAGAGGCTGGTGTCCGCCTCCAGGGCGCGCTGGCTGGCGATTGGGAATCATCTCCAGGGCAGGGGCATAGCGGCTCTCCCGGACGACGTCTTCTTCTACAAGAGAGCCGAGCTGGTGGAGACCCTGGAAGGGGGCAGCGGCCTGCCGCAAGAGGAGATAGCCCTCCGCCGGGACCTGCAGGAGCAGTACCGCGCCAAGCTGCCGCCCCTCTACCTTGGCCTTGCGCCGGAGGAGCAGTCGGCACAGGCCGGTATCCCGGCGGAGGGCGACATCCGCCAGTCGGTCAAGGGGATAGCGGCTTCGCCCGGGGTGTACCGGGGCAGGGCAAGGGTTGTGCTGTCCCTGGACGAGGCGAGCTCGCTGGAGAACGGGGATATACTCGTGGCCCGTGCCCTGACGCCGCCCTGGACGCCCTTCTTCGGCATTGTGGGCGCTATAGTCACCAACTCAGGTGGTGCGATCTCCCACGGCGCGGTTGTTGCCAGGGAGTTCGGGATTCCCGCCGTGGTTGGGACTGGCAACGGCACCAGCTTCATCAGGGACGGCTCCATCGTGACGGTGGATGGAACGTCCGGGGAAGTGACGATAGAGCTGCAGTAGGCCGAGGAGTTTCGTTGCAAGCTGCCGACTCTGAAGTACAGGCTACGTGCCGTCAATGCAGATGGCAACGGCCTCCGCGGTTACTGACTCTCGTCCGCTCATGGTGAGCCTGTCGAACCATTTGAGCGGGCGTAAGACAGGGATGAGATACCCGCTCATGCCCTTCGACAAGCTCAGGGTGAGCGGGAATTGAGTGTATCAGCACACGCATTTGTCACGTACCGGACCGCCAATACCAGTTGGCAATACGCTCTAGAGAACCTCCCCGATGGCCCACGCCTTGATGATGTGATGGGCGATGGCTATCGGCCCGGGGACCACCAGCTCTTCGCTGCTGCCTTCCAGGGCCTTCAGGACCTCGTCCCGGTGAAACCAGCGGACGTCCGACATCTCCTCTTCATCGCTGGCTATGGTGGTTGTGGCTGCGTCCGCATGACAGCCGATCATCAGGGAGGACGGGAACGGCCAGGGCTGGGAGGAGTGGTAACGTACGTTCTTTACGGCAATCCCCGACTCCTCCATCACCTCTCTTGCCACGGCCTCTTCGATGGACTCACCCTGGTCAACGAAGCCGGCTAGCGCCGAGTACCTGTTGGTCTGGGCGGCGCGCCCGCGGGTCTGACCCAGCAGGCATCTATCGTTGTCGGCGACTACGGTGATGATTACCGGGTCCGTGCGCGGATAATGCAGGGCCTTGCACCTGTCGCACTCCCGCAGCTGGCCGCCGCGCCTGACGGCCGTCTCATGTCCGCAGGTGGAGCAGTACCCGTGCCGGTTGTGCCAGTCTACCTGGGCCCGGGCCTGGGCCACTATCCCCGAGTCCGAGATGCTCAGAGTCTCGGCGGCAGTCCTGGCGTCGACGTACCTGTATTGCACGCCGAGTCCCAAGTCAAGCTCAGCCTGTCCGCCGTCGGAGATTTCAGCCACGTGATGGGCCACGCCTTCCAGCAGTCCAAGGAGGTAGACGTTCCTGACGACGCCCAACCGCTGCAGCTCATCCGCGCTCAGCCAGAGCAGAGCGTCGTCAGCGCCATCGGACACCGGGACGTTCAGGTCGTGCATTGGGAGGAACCTGCTGGCGGGATCGGTGGTCATGGCCGTAATCCAGCCCTCGTCCCGGCGTTCCCGTTCGCCCCTGTCGAATGGGTTGCTTGAAAAGGCGTGCGCGCTGCTCATTGGACCGCCCCCTGTGCCATTATGGCTGGCGCTTATCATACAACAACGGCAGCCCAATAAGGGCGGCCAATTGGCCGCTGGGAGAGTCTCCGGCAGCCGGCCTGTTGACTACCCGTCAAGGCCTGTGCTAGTTTCGGCCTGGAATCACATACATTCTCTGAAGGGTAGGGGAGACCTTGCCGCACTACCTGGAAATCTCCTATAGCGGGGAGCAAGGGTCCGGGGAGCTGGACGAGGCCCTGAAGGAGCTGGCTGGCAAGTACGCCGGCAAGGTCTCAGGGTCGAACACAAGTGGCGACCGGCATAGCCTGGAGTTCATGTTCCCTCATTTTGCCCAGTGCTCCTGGTTCTCTGCGGACATCCAGGCCAACCACCCCTCGGTGACCGTCGACCGGTTTTCTTGACCCGGCGTTCGCGGGTGCATCGATGCCGTGAGAGGGATTGAGGGTCGACGGCTACCCCGGTTTGCGGGCGTGGATGAAGTACACAGGAGGTTGGTGATGAGGCCCTCCGTAACGCTGGATGACGTCCGCCGGGCCAGGGAGGTCGTAGAGCGCCTGGCTATCAGGACGCCCATGCTTCCCGCCCGCTCCCTGGGCGAACTGGCGGGGTGTGAGCTTCTACTCAAGGCCGAGAACCTGCAGAGGGCGGGCTCGTTCAAGGTGCGGGGCGCAGCCAACAGGATCGCCGCCCTGGACCCTGGCCAGAAGGCTAGGGGCGTGATTGCAGCCAGCGCCGGGAACCACGCCCAAGGGGTTGCTCTGGCGGCAGCCAATCTCGGCATACCGTGTACCATCGTTATGCCCGCGGGCGCATCCATCCCCAAGGTGGAGGCCACCAGGGGCTACGGCGCAAATGTGCTCCTCCACGGCGACGACTTCGACCAGGCCCAGAGATACGCCCGGCGCGTCATGCGCGAGAACGACTTGACCCTTATCCACGCCTTCGACGATCCCGCGATAGTGGCGGGGCAGGGGACCATCGGCCTGGAGATACTGGAGCAGGCGCAGGACCTGGATACGGTTGTGGTGCCGGTTGGAGGGGGAGGCCTGATTTCCGGCGTTGCCCTGGCCATAAAGGAGACCATGCCTGGGGTCAGAGTGGTGGGAGTCCAGGCCGAAGCGGCCTCGGCGGTGGTCGACTCGTACAAGTCCAACCGGCGCGTAACGGTCAAAGGACAGGCCACGGTGGCCGACGGAATCTCGGTCGGGTCTCCAGGCAGGATCACTCTGCCCCTGGTCTCGCGCTACGTGGACGATATGGTTGTGGTGAGGGAGGAGGAGATCACCCAGGCGATGATGCTGCTTCTGGAGAGGGGCAAGCTGCTTGTGGAGGGGGCAGGCGCGGTCGGGCTTGCGGCTGTGCTGGGAGGCAAGGTAGAGGTTGCGGGCAAGACGGTGGTTGTAGTCCTGAGCGGCGGCAACGTGGACACTCATTTGATAGCGAGAGTCCTTGAGCGCGGCCTGGCCCACGCGGGCCGCTACCTGGTGTTCCGGGTGATGCTTGAAGACCGCCCCGGCCAGCTCAGCCGTCTCCTGAACATCGTGTCCGGCACGGACGTGAACGTCCTGGACATAGGGCATCTCAGGCACGCCGCATCGGTGCACCTGGGCCAGGTGGAGATACAGCTTACACTGGAAACCCGGAACTTTGAGCACACGGAGGAAGTGCGGGAGCGACTGCGCGAGGCCGGGTATGCGCTGTATGAGAGCGATCCGATCGGCGGCCTTGCATCTCCCGCGGGCGATGCGACGACGCCGTGAGCGCGGCGTCAGTCTCGATACCCGCCCGAGCTTGACTGGGACGGCGCGTACTTCCGGCCATTTCATGCTTTCCCTCGATTAACTGGACCTCTCGTGGTCTGCCGGACGTGTCACATGGACATCCACCGCGGGCGAAAGTAATCCGCGAAAGCAAGCAGGTAGGTAGTGTCCAACAATGACCACCACGCGATTCAATCAATTCGACGTTGTGGCATCCAGCCTCTGTAACGCTGTCGGCTTATATCCAACAAAAAGGAATACCAATAAGCTCACCAGTGGAACCACAAACAGAAGACAAAGCCACAGGCTTATGCCTGCATCCTTCAGAAGACGGCGAACGCTAATGGCTAGCGCACAAAGTGCAAAGGTCAAAAGAGCAAAAGTAAGGTAAACGGCCAACGTAATCACTACGTTCGATGCAATGTAGGCGATAGCCAGCCATACGACCAGATAGGCCAGGAAGCACACAGCATTTGCAAGTAGCGCTCGCGACCAAAACTGGCCCCGGCTGATTGTTCCTTGGTGTGACCAAGGGTCATATCGTCGCCGCGGTGAAGGCGGGAAGCAGGAGCATGGGCGCTATCTACGAGTCCACCAGGGCGGGCACCGGCTGCGGGTCGTGCAGGTTACAAGTCCAGGAAATCCTGGAGTTCGCCACAGACGGCCTGGTCGCGGAGGACCCGTCGGCCCACTACTACGTGAAGGGCATCCCGCTCACCAAGCCGGAGCTTGTGGAGACTGTGAAGTCGATGGGACTGAAGAGCGTTTCGTCCGTATTCAATGCGCTGGCAGGCGGGATAGAGGACGTTGGCAGCAAGGTGGGACTTGCGTCGCTGCTGAAGACGATCTGGGGCAGCGAGTACGAGGACGAGCGGGACGCCCGCTTCATCAACGACAGGGTTCACGCGAACATCCAGCGGGACGGCACGTTCAGCGTTGTCCCCCGCATCTACGGAGGCATCACCACGCCGGACGAGCTGCGCCGCATCGCCGACGTTGCGGAGAAGTACCAGGCCGGAATGGTGAAGATTACGGGCGGGCAGCGCATCGACCTACTGGGCATTCCCAAGGAGCACCTGCCGGACGTATGGCGAGAGCTGGACATGCCCTCCGGCCACGCCTATACAAAGGCGTTCAGGACGTGCAAGACGTGCGTCGGCACCGACTTCTGCCGCTTCGGACTGGGAGACAGCACCTCGCTGGGGATCGACATCGAGAAGCGATTCCAGGGCGTTGAGATGCCCCACAAGGTGAAGATGGCCGTCTCGGGTTGCCCGCGCAACTGCGCCGAAGCCACGGTCAAGGACGTAGGGGTCGTGGCTATAGAGGGAGGCAAGTGGGAGATATACGTGGGAGGAGCGGCCGGCGCAAGCGTTCGCAAGGGCGACGTGCTGTGCGTTGCGGACTCTCCGGCGGACGTGCTCAAGTACATGGGCAGGTTCCTCCAGTACTACAGGGAGAACGCCAAGTACCTGGAGCGCACCTACGGATTCGTCGAGCGTATTGGCGTGGAGCGGCTCAGGGAGGTCCTGATGGAGGATGCCGAGGGCCTGGGCGACCGCCTGGACGAGGAGATTCAGGCCGCAGTCGAAGCCTACTTTGACCCGTGGAAGGAGGGCGAGAAGCCCGTCCACGAGAACCAGTTTGTCACGGCCCCAGTGTCGGCGGCGGCCGAGGCGTGAGGGAGTGATGGGAACGAAAGCGGCCGCGAAGCCGTCGCAGACCTACGACCTGGGCCCGGTTGATCAGATACCCGTGGGCGAGGGACGCCTTCTTCGCGTTGGACACGTGCCGGTGGCGGTGTTCAGGGCGCGGGACGGCGGCGTGTACGCGACCCAGGCCCTGTGCCCGCACAGGGGCGGCCCGCTGGCCGACGGGATAATCGGCGGGGGCCAGCTCCAGTGCCCGTTGCACGGCTACAAGTTCGAGTTGGGCACCGGCAAGCCACTGGGCAACGACTGCAAGGCTTTGAAGACGTACCCGGTCGAGATTACGGAGCAGGAGCATATTCGGATAGCGTTGGAAAGACCCAAGGACCAGACCGCTTTGAAGGAGGGTGAGAATGACTCCCGTTGAGTCCAAGGCAACCAGCATCTCTTTATTCAGTCTGAAGACGATCCAGATGCGGACGTTCCATCTCACCTGGTTCGCGTTTTTCCTGGCTTTCTTCGGCTGGTTCGGCATTGCGCCCCTGATGGCGATTGTGCGAGACGACCTTGGGCTCACGAAGACTCAGGTTGGCAACACCATCATCGCCTCCGTTGCCATCACCATAGTGGCGAGGCTGGCAATCGGGTGGCTGTGCGACCGGATCGGGCCCAGGCTTGCGTACAGCGGCCTCCTGGTCTTCGGCTCCATCCCGGTTATGAGCATTGGCCTGGCCCAGAGCTACGAGACTTTCCTGCTCTTTCGTCTGGCCATTGGCGTAATTGGCGCGTCCTTCGTCATTACCCAGTATCACACCTCGGTTATGTTCGCGCCCAACGTCGTCGGGACCGCCAACGCCACAACGGCGGGGTGGGGCAACCTGGGAGGCGGCGTGACCCAGATGGTGATGCCCTTGGTGCTGGCCGGTGTCCTGATGATCGGGGTAGGGGAGACCGTTGGATGGCGCGTGGCGATGGTGATCCCGGGCGCGGCCCTGATGCTGGTCGGCATAGCCTACTTCTTCCTCACCCAGGACTCCCCGGATGGCAACTACTCCAGGCTGAGGGCCGATGGCAGGATGCCCCCCGCCTCTGCCGCCGGGGGCACGTTCTTTGAAGCCGTTGCCGACTACCGGGTCTGGGCGCTGTTCCTGATCTACGGCGCCTGCTTTGGCGTGGAGCTTACCATCAACAACATTGCGGCCCTCTACTTCCACGACAGGTTCGAGTTGAGCGTGGCGACGGCGGGCCTCATTGCGGGTCTGTTCGGGCTGATGAACATATTTGCCCGCACCGTGGGAGGAGTGCTTGGGGACAAGGCTGGTATCAGAGCCGGGCTGAAGGGCCGGGTGTTCTTCCTGGGCGTTGTGCTGCTGCTGGAAGGCTGTGCGCTGCTGGTATTCTCCCAGATGGCCTCACTGGTGCTCGCGGTGGGCGCGATGATAGTGTTCAGCCTGTTCGTGCAGATGTCTGAGGGAGCAACCTTTTCGGTTGTGCCGTTCATCAACCGCAGGGCTCTTGGGTCCGTAGCCGGAATCGTGGGCGCCGGTGGAAACGCAGGGGCGGTCGCCTTCGGATTCCTGTTCAGGATGGAGTCCCTGGAGACCCAGGGAGCGCTGATGATAGTGGGCCTGGTCGTGCTCGCGGCATCTGCGCTTGTGTTCCTGGTCAGGTTCTCCCCTCAGCGGGAGTCTGAGGAGCGGGAGGCGATACAGACCGCGCTGGCGTCCCGGCGCATGGTGCGCACGGCCGCGGAGGGAGCCAGGGGAGTAACGTATCTCGCCGATATAGCGTTTCATCCGCGCTCAGCCCTCTGCCGGGCTGCCATGTACTCCTCGTGGGTGTCAATATCCATGAAGGAGGTCAATCCCGGGTCAAGATCCAGGAGATCGCTGCCGCTTATGGAGCGGACTTTGCAGGCTTCGAGCAGGGCTCTCAGTGAGGTATTGCCCATTTCCAGCAGCCCTAACGCCGCCGGAAGACATCCGGTGGAGTAGAAGGCGTGCAGGGGCTGAGTGCGCCCCTCAACTATGGCTGCCATCGCGTCGCAATCGTCCAGGAAGCTTGCCATGCGCCGGATTACCGGCGGCGAAAGGAAGGGCATATCGCAGCCCACTGCAAAGCGCCACGGTCCATCTGAGGCTGCGAGTCCCCGGGCAAGTCCCACCAGGGGGCCCTGGTCGTCTCTATCGTCGATGAGCAGCTCGGCGCCCAGGCCGGCCAGTCGATCCCGGTCCCGGCCCACCACGTACACCGTCCTGAACAGAGGCCGAAGGGCAGAGATCACTGTCTCAATGAGCGTAGCATCGCCGAAGGGCAGATGCGCTTTCGGCATACCCATCCGGGAGCTCTGGCCTCCCGCAAGGACAAGGGCGTCCATGTCTCTCAGCTCAGGTTGGCCGGTCACGTCTCTGTGAACTCCTTCAATGCTGTAGACATATCCAGCCAATTGTACCGAAACCCTAACTCGAATTGGCCTTAGCGGACAAACCTGGATTTAATGAATGGAGCTGAGGGGAGTCGAACCCCTGACCTCCTCCGTGCAAAGGAGGCGCTCTCCCGACTGAGCTACAGCCCCGTGGTGGTAGGAGTATAAGGTGTTGGGTGTAGATAGGGGA
>DAOUKT010000023.1:0-9060 GCA_034421015.1 Dehalococcoidia bacterium | reverse complement strand
ACAACAGATGCTCAATCCATCATCGGAGGAATCCCAGAATACGAAATCACAGCCAGGGGTGGGTCAATACTAAACCGGCGATAGTGGGTCAAATCTAATCCGGCGTTGACATCTACCGCAGAATAGGCTAAAAGCCTACAATTTCGGGCCACCATTAGCCAATTATCGCTATCTTCCAGACCCTTTAGGCCTTCAAATGCGTCCACAATCCACTGTGGCTCAAGAACCTCGGGCTTCAAGTGTGCACGAATCGCTGAGCGAATTTTCTGATCTTCTTCCAGAGAGTAATCCTCAACTATCCCATCTTTTATAAGACTTTCTTCATCTATATTGGCCGCTTCAGACACATACTCAAACAATGCTACCGCCTCAGTTCCTAACCTGAAAGCTTCATCATAATCACGATCAATAGTCTTAATGGCTAGAAGTTTGTTGAGAACCAACGCCCTGACGCCCCAGAGCGATACAACATCGCCCCCAGCACCCTCCACATTGTTAAGATCAAATAGGCTACTAACAATGCCGGACATTCGATAAATGGAGCGATATATCTTCTCTGTTTCCATGTAATCTATCCCTAGTAGGTATAGGACTCTGACCACTTCTTGCAGGGTCTGTCTCACATATTCGGAGAATAAGCCATACCTCCTCCATTGTCTCAACGCTGAAGCAGCACCCACGTGTATGTACTGGCTGCCTGCATTGAACTGCTCCATAGTGGTGCCATTTCGCCAATCATCGGTATCGGGAGAGGGATGTATTCTGCACTCGCGTTCCTGTTCAGCTAAAATCTCCAAGAATCGACTCTCCATATCATCCGGCAGAGCCTGAGGTTCCTCGTCATAGCCAAATGGGAATTTGTGCCTTCTATCATCCAAATAGTCGGCCCTTGGTCGCAATGTTTCCCAGAACAGTTCAGTTGAGCTTACCGCGTCAGCAACGCCACTTGAAGCTCGCGCTTTGACGAATTGAGAAAGCGCGTAGAGATCCATCCTGAAGGTATTCTCCCGTTTCAGGTGTTCTTGAAACAACTCGGAAGCGTTCATTTAAGTCACCTCTTCCAATGGTCCTCAGCTAAGCTCCCCTACCCCATATCCCCCCAGTTGTGGCCGGCCTTTAGCTCCACCTTGAGAGGCACTGCCATTTCCAGGGCCGCCGGCATGAGTTCAAGCACCATCGCCTTCAGGTCATCTATCTCGTCACGGGGCGTCTCAAAGATAAGCTCGTCGTGTACCTGGAGGATCATCCTGCTGCGCATGCCCCGCTCCTGCATTTCGCGGTCGATGGACACCATCGCCAGCTTGACGATGTCCGCCGCTGTGCCCTGGATGGGCATGTTCACCGCCATGCGCTCGGCCGCCTGCCGTATGTGGAAGTTAGACGAACCCATCTCCGGGAAGTAGCGGCGCCGCCCGCAGACCGTCTCCAGGTAGCCCAGCTTCCTGGCCTGGGACTTGGCTTCCTCAAGGTAGATCTGGATGCCCGGGTACTTGCTGAAGTAGCTCTCGATGAACCTTGCGCCCTGGTCCGGGGCCAGGTCCGTCTGCTGGGATATGCCGAAGGCGCTCAGCCCGTAGATGACGCCGAAGTTCATAACCTTGGCCACGCGCCGCATCTCCGAGGTCACGGCGTCGATGGGGACGTTGTTCACCTGCGCCGCCGTCGCCGAGTGGATGTCCTCGTCCCGCAGGAAGGCGTCCAGCAGCCCGGGGTCTCTGGAGAGGTGCGCCAGCACCCGGAGCTCGATCTGGGAGTAGTCCGCGGCCAGGAGCGTCCACTCCGGCGCGTCCTGGGCCACAAAGGCCCGGCGCACCTGCCTGCCCAGCTCCGTGCGAACGGGTATGTTCTGCAGATTGGGATCGTTGCTGGACATGCGCCCCGTCGCCGATCCCGTTTGGTTGTAGCTGGTATGCACGCGCCCCGTCTGCGGGTTGACCAGCAGTGGCAGGGAGTCCACGTAGGTCGATTTCAGCTTGGAAAGCTCCCTGTACTCCAGGATGCCGTCCAGCACCTGCAGCGAGCGGGGGTCTGCATTCTCAACCCTGCCCTCGTTGACCATCATCTTGAGGTTGTCCAGCGCGGCGGCGTCCGTGGAGTAGCCCGTCTTGGTGCGCCTTGTGTGGGGCAGCCGCAGCTCGTTGAACAGCACGTCGGCTAGCTGCTGGGTGGAGTTGAGGGTGAACCTGTGCCCGACGGTGTCGAACACCTCCTGCTCCAGGCTGCCGAGACGTTCGCCCAGGTCAACGGCCATCTCCCGCAGGCGGTCGACTTCCAGGTAGACGCCGTTGCGCTGCATCCGCACGAGCACCGGCACCAGGGGCATCTCCATACCGGCGAACACCTCCGACAGCGACGCCTCCCGCTCAAGCTCCGGCTGGAAGACGTCCTTCAGCCGCTGGGTCATGTCGGCATCCGCGGAGGCGTAGTCGGAGGCCTGCTCGACCGGAACCTGGGCCATTGTCTTCTGGTTGCGCCCCGTGCCGATGAGCGTCTCGATGGGCGTCATCTCGTGGCTGAGTTTGGTGAAGGCCAGGTTCTTCAGGCCAAGGGACTTTTCGCCGAGCAGGTGCGCCGCCACCATCGTATCGAAGTCCAGGTTCTCGACCCAGATGTCGTACTTCGCCAGAACCGTCATATCGTAGTTGCCGTTGTGGGCTGTCTTGCCAATGGCCGGGTCCTCGAACAGCGGCTTGAGCAGGTCCAGGGCCTTGTCGATGGGAATCTGGTCGCCCCCCTGGTGGCCCAGGGGGATGTAGCAGCCCCTGCCGGAAGCCGCCGAGAGGGAGACGCCGACGAGGTCCGACGCCACGGCGTCCTTGCCAGTGGTCTCCACGTCAAAGGTGAAGCTGCCTGCGGCCCGCATCTCGGATATGACGGCCTCCAAGTGGTCGATGTCCCACACAGTCTCGTACACCCCCGTCTCCGCCGGAGCCTCCTCCATCAGCACGCCCTGGGACGGGCTGCCTCCTTGGGAACCGTCTTGGGCAATGCCCTCCGGCACCCTGGACACAATGCTCCTGAACTCCAGGTCTCGCAGCAGGTCCACAACCTGATCGCGGTTGTACTGCCAGAAGCGGCATCCCTCCGGCTCCAGTGTGATGGGCACTTGGGTCACGATGGTAGTCAGCTCCAGGCCCTGCCTGACCTCCGCCTCGTGGGACGCCACCGCCTCGCGCACCCTGGGCGGCATCACGCTGTCTATGCCCGCGTAGACGCCCTCAATGCTGCCGAAGTCCTGTATGAGCTTGACGGCGGTCTTGCGCCCGACCTTGGGCACCCCGGGGATGTTGTCCGACGTATCGCCCTCCAGCGCCTTGACGTCCGGCTGCTGCCCGGGCTCCAGCCCGCCGTACCGCTCTCGGACGGCCGCCACGTCGAAGATTGCCCGGTCCTGAACGCCTCTGCTCAGCACCACCCGCACCGACGGCGATACAAGCTGCAGGGTGTCGGTGTCGCCGGTGAGGATGATGGTCTCCATCCCCTGCTCGGTAGCTTGTCTGGACAGAGTGCCCAGGACATCGTCGGCCTCGTACTCCTCCACCTCGAATATGGGAATCTTGAAGGCCTCCATCAACCGCCTCACCCACGGAAACTGGGCCCTCAGCCCGTCGGGAGTCTCAGGCCTGTGCGCCTTGTATTCGGGGTACTGGACGTGCCTGAAGGTGGGCGCGGACATGTCAAAGGCAATGGCGCAGTGGGTCGGCTCCCACTCCTGGATGGCCTTGATGAAGGTGTTAGCAAATGCGTAGACGCCCCGAACGTCCTCGTTGGTCTTGCTCAGGGTCAGGGGCGACTGAATGCCGTGCCACGCCCTGTGCACCATGGCGTGTCCGTCCATGAGCATCAGCAGGGGCGGCGTCTCTCGGATCAGGGATGGGCGATTTTCGTTGTCTCCGGTCATGGCTCACTCTCCGGATAGGTTGGGGCAATTATAACCCCTTGGCGAAGGGCTAGCCAACGACGCCAAGGGCTATGACCGCGCTCAGCAGGACGACTATCCCCGACATGCGCACGGCGCTGAGCCGCTCTCGCAGGAGGACCCAGGCCAGCACGAGGGTCACGACGGGATACGCCGCCGATATGGGCGCAATCAGTGAAACGTCCTCCCTCTCGATTCCCAGGTTGTAGCTTATGAACCCCAGGGAGTCCAGCACCGCCGCGGCTATCACCAGCACGATGGCGTTGCGGGTGACGTTCGCTCGAATGGGCCGCCTGAGCAGGATATACGATCCCAGGGCAATCGTTGCCACGGTTCTGACGGAGACTACGGCCACGTAGGGGCCAACCTCCTCGACAATGGGTTTCCACAGGGTGAATGCCACTCCAAATGTCAGCATCGCTGCTATGCCGTACCAGACCCCGTTTAAGGAGGCCCCGTCCCTGCCCCTCACAGAGGTCAGGGCTATGCCCAGCAGCACCAGAGCGATGAGGCCTCCCTTCGTCAGCCCAATGCTCTCGTTGAAGAGGATTGCAGCCAGCACGGTGGTCACCGCCAGCCAGCTGGCCGACAGGGGGCTGACTATGGAGATCATGCCTCGCTCCAGCCCCAGGTAGAAGAACAGATAGCCCATGGAGAACAGCAGCCCGGCAATCAAGGCCAGCGCTATGAACTCCGCGCTGGTGACTGCCTCCAGGGTGGGATAGCGCGACAGCCCCAGCGCCAGGGGCGGAGCTATCCCCAGCCCGAGGATGGTCAGGGCAACGGCCGGGCTCCCAAGCCGGATGGCTGCGTACCGCGCCAGCATGTCCCCGGTGCCCCAGGCAAACATGCTGCCGAAGCCCCAGAGAATAGGATCAGCTATCGGCATTCATTGTCCAATCTTCTATTCATAGGAATCCACCCGCATGATGCGGGCAGCCTGTCTTGGTTCACTGTGGGCAAATACCCGCTCGAAGTTTCAGATTGTCAGCTTCATGTCATTCTGAACGGAGCGCAGCGGAGTGAAGAATCCAAGGCCTCTATCCACAAAGCTACGATACTTTAGTGGGAACTCCTTAGATTCTTCGCTCCACTCAGAATGACAGTTAAACGCGATTTCATCTCAAGTTCCGCCAAGGTCTCCCAATCTGGAATCCACAGACACTTGGCCTACGCCCCCTCCTCAGCCCCTGGATTCCTGCCTGCGCAGGAATGGCAAAGTGGAGAGCTCCCGCTCGTGGTGAGCTTGTCGAACCATTCGAGCGGGATTGCTCTGACTACTCATCCAGTGTCACACTTCACTCGCCTGGATTCCTACATTCAGAGATACTTGTATTGCCAAATATCGCCCCAAGCGCCCGTCATTCCTGCGAAAGCAGGAATCTGAAGCCTGTGTTCGCAAAGCTGTAAAGATTCAGAAGAATTGCCCCTGGATTCCTGCCTGCGCAGGATTGGGGTAGCAAGGGGTTCCGTCCCTAAAAATGACACAAGAGCAGGGGCGGTTCGCGAACCGCCCCTGCTGAAACCTCGATATGCCTGCGCCAACTTGAGTCTCACTCGGACGTGCGGCGGGCGGCCTGGGCCTCCCGGGCCAGCGCCAGTATCTCCTCCGGCGTGAAGAAGCTCCGCCTCTGCCCTACCGGCGCGCCCTGCTCGCCGTCGTAGGAGCCGTCGTAGGCCTCCTGTATCCTGTCGTACACGTACTTCACCGCCTGGCTGACATTCGAGAACGTGCCCTCCTCCCCAGTTTCCGCCTTGACCTGCTTGTTGAGAACGGACACAATGCCGTCCATCCCGGACAGCGCGCCAATGCGGTTGAGCTCAACGGACTCGTCTCCCACAAGCCCCGCGTCGAAGGGGAGGTAGATAGGCCCGCCGCCGGCCTCGTCCTGGCGCTTGATGCCGGTCTGGTGAATGCCTGCCTGGGTCGTAAAGACATCTCCGATGATGGGCTGTTTGGGCGGAATCGTGCACACCTCGTTGGCAAGGAGGTCCCTTATCTCGCCGAGGGCGCCCAGCTTGAAGCCGGGGTCGCCGTAGACGCGGATGTAGTTGGCCATCACCTGCTCCAGGGCCGTGTTGCCGGTCCGCTCACCAAGGCCCGCAAAGGCCACGTTAACGCGCTTGCAGCCGTAGCGGAAGGCCGCCATGCTGTTTGCCGTCGCCAGCCCAAAGTCGTTGTGGCCGTGGAACTCCAACTCCGCCCCAGTCTCCCTGATGATCGTCGAAATCAGCTTTGGTATGCCCACCGGCAGGGGCGCGTACGGGTCGGGAGACCCCCACCCGATTGTGTCGCAGATGCGGAACTTGGCCCATCCCTTGGTCTCGTCCAGCACCCGCTGGATGAACGGGATCACAAAGCCGTAGATGTCGGCCTTGGTGGTGTCCTCAAGATGGATGCGAGGGCGTATGTCGTTCTCGCAGGCCGTAATTATGGGCGCGAGGTACCTGTCCGCCGCCTCCGCCTTGCTCCGGTGATTCAGCTTATCGAAGATGTGGTGGTCGGAGCTGGAGGCCAGCATCCCCGTCTCCTTGATTGCGCCCCGGGACACGTTCACCAGGTCCTTGATGTCCTTGGGGATGGCCCTGGTCCACGTGGTCACCTGGGGGAACTGGTACTCCCTCTCCAGCAACCGCTCCAGCGCCCACAGGTCCCGGTTCTGATAGATGAACACCTCAATCTGCTCGATGCGCCCCGTGCCGTTGTCCAGCTCGTGCAGGAGGTCGAAGTACTTCAGCCGCGCCTCCGACGGGAACAGGGCGAAGTGCGGGTCCTGCGCCCCGTCCCTCAGCGTGGTGTCGGTGATCAGCTTGGGGTGGGTCTTGTCCGATTCGGGCACGACCTCGGCCGGGTCGTCCTCCAGGGTCACCGGAGGAAAACGGCCGTCGTAGTAGTAGTAGACCGTATCCGGGTTTATGTGATATTCCGCCATTACATCCCCTTCCCGTCGTGCCCTCGCACGACACTACATCCGTTGTACGTGTGAGCTGCCCCGCGCGGCGCGCCGGCTAGCTAGTCATCCTCAAGCGTTGACGTGTCCCCCTCCGGCAGGCCAAGCTCCCTGGCCTTGAGGAGACGACGCATTATCTTGCCGCTGCGAGTCTTGGGCAGCGAGTCAAGGAACTCTATCTCACGAGGCGCGACCGCCGCCGCCAGCTTCCCCCGCACGAAGCGCATTATCTCGTTGCGCAGCTCGTCAGAGGGCTGGCTGCCCTCGTGGAGCGAGACGAATGCCTTGACCACCTCCATAGCCACCGGGTCCGGCTTGCCAATTACCCCGGCCTCCGCCACGGCCGGATGCTCGATGAGGGCGCTCTCAACCTCAAAGGGCCCAACAAGGTGGCCGGCAGTGTTGATGACGTCGTCGGCGCGCCCCACGAACCAGAAGTAGCCGTCCTCGTCCATGCGGGCGCGGTCGCCCGTGACGTACCAGCCGTTCTTGAACTTGGAGTCGTACATCTCCTGGTTGCGCCAGTAGCCGCGGAACATGGAGGGCCAGCCCGGTCGCACGCACAGGTCGCCCTCCTCCCCCGGCTCCACCTTGTTGCCGGAGTCGTCCACAATGGCAACCTCCACGCCCGGTATGGGACGCCCCATAGAGCCGGGCCTGATGTCCATCGATGGGTAGTTGGCGACCAGAATAGCCCCGGTCTCCGTCTGCCACCAGTTGTCGTGGAAGGGCAGGCCCAGCACGTTCTCGCCCCAGATGACGGCCTCCGGGTTGAGAGGTTCGCCGACGGAGCACGTGTGCCGCAGGGTTGAGAGGTCGTACCTGGCGGGGATCTCGTCGCCCGCCTTCATCAGCATTCGAATGGCCGTGGGCGCGGTGTACCATACCGTGACGCCGTATTTCTGGATGACCTGGTACCACGCGCTGGCCCGGAAGCCGCCCTCGTAGATGACCTGGCTGACGCCGTTGGTCCAGGGCGCGGACATGCCGTAGGAAGTGCCGGTGACCCATCCGGGGTCGGCGGTGCACCAGTAGATGTCGTCGTCGTGGAGGTCAAGCGCCCATCGCCCCGTGGCCAGGTGTTGGAGCGCGGCCATGTGGGCGTGGACTGCGCCCTTGGGCTTGCCCGTCGTGCCCGACGTGTAGTGCATTATGGAGTAGTCCTCTTCCGTGGTCGCCTCGATCTGGAAGTCGGGCGAAGCCGAGGCCATCTCCTGCTCGTAGCTGATGTCGCCGGGAGCCAGAGGCTCGGAGGAGCGGTTGTTCTTGTTGACGACCAAGACGTGCCGGAGGTCCGGAAGGTCGCCAAGAATGCCGCTTACCTTGCTCCGCAGCTCCGGCGTGACGATCAGGGCAACTGCCCCGCTGTCCTGCAGGCGGTCCTTCACCGGGTCCGGCCCGAACGCGGAGAACAGGGGGCCTGCGATTGCGCCCACCTTCAGGATGCCGAAGAAGGCTATATACAGCTCCGGGACGCGGCCCATGAAGATGAAGACCCTGTCCCCCTTCTGAACGCCGAGTTTCCTGAGGACGTTGGCGAACTTGTCCGTCTCCTCCTTCATCCGGCCGAAGGTGTACTGCTCCTCCTCGCCGGACGCGCCCTCCCAGTACATTGCCACCTTGTCCCGCTTGTCGCCGTTGGCGTGCCTGTCGATGGCCTCGTAGGCCAGGTTCAGGCCGCCGCCGGGCAGGCCGTCGAGACGGCTCCTGAACTCCTGCCAGCTGAAGCCGCTCAAGGAGTCGTGGTACTCCCCGATGTTGGGACGCACCTTGATGTCTTCAAGTTTGGGTTTGGTGATTACCGGATAGTCCATGAAGCCTCCTCTCTTGGAAGGTGGGGCTACTGTGGTATCACCTACATATTACGGGATTGGCTGATATGCACACAATCCCCGACGCCTGACGGACGCCTGCTGTACCGGGCATGGCCGCAAGGTTACAATGTAGGCGTTGTAGGCCACTCGGATGGTTCGACAAACTCATCTATGAAGAGCGATGTCGGGCTGCCCCCATCTCCTGGATTCCCGCTTACGGAGACCTTTGCGTAACTGCGGCGGCATGCCAGAGGAAATACGTTTATCGTCATTCCCGCGAAAGCGGGAATCTATTTCCTTCTATATCGGGCCACCTGGATTCCTGCTTCCGCAGGAATGGTCGGGAGGCGCGCGCCTCAGCCGAGGTTATTCAAAG
>DAOUKT010000022.1:0-161487 GCA_034421015.1 Dehalococcoidia bacterium | reverse complement strand
GGGTTCCTGGAGATCGAGCGGGAGTGGATCGACAAGCTGCTGGCCCACGGGCACCTGGACACCTTCCGCATGTTCAACAATGAGCCGGGCAACTACACATACTGGGACATGATTACCCGCGCCCGGGACCGCAACGTGGGTTGGCGCATCGACTACTTCTATGTGAGCAGCGCGCTGGCGGGCAAGGTGACGGACGCCTTCATCCTGCCGGAGGTCATGGGGAGCGACCACTGCCCGGTGGGCGTAGACATTGAGGTGAGCGGCTAGCGATGGACAGAACAGTGCCCGTTGACTTCCGGCAACAGGCCGCCTCCTCGGTGATGCAGGTGATGGTGTATTCCATCAGTCAACTAGACCCAACTCAAATCCAAACCTCCCAGCGAAAAGTTCGCAGTGCGGTACCGCCAGGCCCACATCCGTAAACAAATCAAGAACCTTCAGCTTGACCTTCACCCTGGTGCTGTAGGGTCTACACAGAGGCGAAACTGTCCGGGGGTGATCAGATGACTCCCACCCGGCAAGGTCACTCCGATAGTCAGGGCCTCGGAAAACTTCAGCGAGGGGGACTGAGAGTGCCCAGGCTGGGAGGTGCTCTATGCAGGCGAGTAAACGTATGCTATCGGTCCGGCTCACCACTTCCCGGATACGTGTACTGCTAATGGCGATTGCCCTTTGCGGCCTTATGCTCTCGGTGGGGTGCGATGACGCCGACCCACTTCCAGACCCGATTGCGACAACGACCCCGACCGCGACGGACACACCAACACCTGGTCCCGTTGACCTTTCCATTGCCACCATGTCCGCCGCAGCCGGCGGTTTGACGACGGACAGTGAGGCTTGTCTGAGAACCCTGTACGCCACTACGGACATGTCTGGCACGGACATGGCTAGACTTCAAACGGGATCAATCGAAGAGCCCGAAGCTACCCGTCTGGTCTTTCGCTTCCTGCTCTGCATAAGCGACGATGAATGGCTAAGGCTTCGGGACTACGAAACTGCGGAATTCAGTTTGTCTTCGCTCAGGTGCGTCGATGAACAGATCGGCATTGAGCGGTTCGTAGAGGCCATTTGGGGAGACTCGTCCCAGATGCCGCCAGGGGAGACCGTTCAAGTCCTCCAATCCTGCGGCCTGGAGTTCTTCCCGATCCCTTCTCCCGGCGAAGGCGGAGAGGGAGCGTTCAACCAGGTTAGCCTGCTGTGGCTCATGCACGACCCCGCCCTGCAGGACCTCATTGACTGCCTACAGGGAACCGCCTCTGTGCAGGAGCTGGACGCCTTCTTCTCCGGTTCCAGCGCCTCGCCTCCGGCGGGCATTCCCCAGTGCCTGGCGCAGTACGATGACATACTGCCTTCAGGCCCCTAGTCTTTAAGTGTTGGAGTAGACGGCGTTAGGTCGTCCCAAGAGGCGGGCAGCACGTAGACGACGCTGGGAGCGGTGTCGGACGACACCTGAGTGCAATCTGGTATGGCCGACAAGTCTGCCGCCCCTTGAACCGGACTCCGGGTCAGTAGCCGTAGACAGTACCATCCTGGCTCTGCAAGTGCGTCACCTTATTGCCAACGAACGCGTCAACGCCCGCGAGGCTATGCCTCCATAGCCTTTGGTGATCGACCACCCTTCAGTGTCTCTTCTTAGGCTCCCTTGACGTCCCTTCTGCTTCACAAGCAGCTGTACAACCCTCGCAGGCAGGTCAGGGTACCAACCAGCCTGCGAGGGGATGAGATTCGCAGCATGAAGACCCGGTCAGCTCTGTACACTGCGTTACGGCACAGAGAGGAAGATATCACCTACCCTTGAACTGAGGCACTCGCTTCTCCAGGAAAGACAGTATGGCCTCCTTGCGGTCGTCTGTCTGAGCAGCCTGGGAGTTGTAGTAGCTCTCATTGGTCAAGGCCTGCTGAAGGTCGGAATCCATCCCGCGCTGGATCAGGTACTTGGTCATACGCACCCCGATTGGCGGATTGCCCGCGATGGTCTCGGCATATGCCCTGGCTTCTGCCAGAAGAGAGTCGTGGGGGACGACCTTGGTGACCAGACCCTTCTCCAAGCCCCACTTGGCATCGTATACGTTGCCTGTGAGGGCCATCTCCGCTGCCACGCTTGGCGCTATGTGGGGCAGGAAGTACGTTGCTCCCGTGTCCGGCATTATGGACCGCTTGATGAAGATGCTGGCGAAGCGAGCCTGCTCCGAAGCGACGCGAATATCGCAGCTAAGCGCTATGGAGAGGCCCATGCCCGCAGCCACGCCATTCAGCGCAGCGATGACAGGCTGGGGAATCGCCCGAATGTGGACCGGCAACGCCCGGGCCGGGTACCGCTGCATGCCAGCCTGTGCTTCCTGCTCCCGACGCTGACGCAAGGCCTCCTGGTCCCCTTCTGCCTGAGCGCGCATGCCGGTAACGTCTGCCCCGGCGCAGAACCCCCTACCCTCGCCTGTGAGGATGACGGCGCGAACCTGGTCACTGGCTGCCACCTCATCCAGGGCAGAGTGAAGGCCTTCTCTCAACTCCGTATTCACGGCATTCAGACGCTCTGGTCGGTTCAGGGTTATGGTCGCCACTGGACCATCAATAGATAGTTTAACTGCTTCCAACGATTTGATCGCCATCTCGTTCCACTCCTTTTCGATAGCTACCGGTTCGCCTGCAGACGGAATTGCTCCTGCTACTCTGTGTATGGGATTTCAAAGTCCATAGAATACCTCCTCACTGCAACTACATCCCCAATTCAGGGGCTCCAGCCTCAAGCCGATGCACGGGTTGCAGTTAACGTAAGACCTGTGCGCCAGAACGTCAAGAGCTATATGGTGTATTCCCTTCAGCGCCCGCTCTTTCACGTCTCTTCACCACTTCCTTTGTATCTTTGACCTCGCTTCACAGCCTCTCTGGGATTATCTCGGTCGGGTCTCAGACCTCCACTATTGACGTCCCTCCCCTTTAGCTTTGGCTTCTCTGGACGAGCCTGCGACCTTCCTGGACATCAACCATCAGATCCAGGTGCTCAACCTCATCCGGGCGTTGAACCGGGAGCACGGCCTGACGGTGGTCATGGTGCTCCACGACCTGAATCAGGCGTGCCGGTACGCAGAGCGCCTGGTGGTCCTGCACGATGGCCGCATTGTTGAGGAAGGGCCGCCCGCGGCGGTTATCCGGGAGGACGTGCTTGCTTCGGTCTTCAACGTCCAGGCGCACATCAGCGTCTCTCCAGTCGACGGCGCCCTTCTCTGCTATCCTTACGCTGCCCTCCAGGGAGAAGGCGACGGCGCGGACGCGGGGATCACAGGCCCCGTGCCGTAAGCGTTCCCGCTCCTTACCACCGTGTCTGTCGCCGCTCGTGGAGATATAGACGTGGCTTCGTCAACCACTACTATCTCCAGCGATTCCTGGACGAGCATGGCGAGGGCTTCGGCGCACGCAACCACTATCTGGGCGGCGGCGACCCCGGCGCTCTTGTCCTGGTGGCTGGAGCGGGCATCCTGGACTCCTCGGAGAACTCCGAGGCTGCAGAGGAGTTCATCGACTACCTGCTTTCCGAGGCGGCGCAGAGGTATTTTGCCGACGAGACCAACTAGTACCCCCTGACGGCGGGAGTGGAGCCTTCAGGCGAGTTGCCCTCGCTGGATTCCCTTGACCCTCCCGATGTCGATCTGGGCAGCCTCAGTGACCTGCAGGGCACTCTGGACCTTCTGCGTGACACGGGCGTCCTGCCCTGAGGGCGTCAACGTTGTCGTGGTCTGCTGCAGTGGACGGCGACCTGGACCTGATAGGGGCTTTGCTCAACGAGGGCGCAACCGCGAGAGCATTTGACCCTCGGGCGAACGATTCTGCGAGGATGTTGCTGCCGGAAGAGGTCCTCTTTGTTGACCAGCCTTCGGAGGCCGCCCAAGGCGCGCAGGCCGTGATACTCCTGACGGAGTGGCCGGATATCGTCGAGACGGACTGGGAGGCGATTGCGGCGCGCATGCGGCTTCCCAGGTTCCTCTGCGACGGCAGGAATGCCCTGGAGCCGGACGCAATGCTCAAGCTGGGATTTGACTACGCCGGAGTAGGCAGAGGGCAAGTCCGCTCAAGCGTCGGCAGCCTTCAGTGGGGCGACTGAGTCGATGCCCTGTCGGCCGCAATAGCATCGCAGCCACTCCGGCAACGTGGGACGGGATTCTCCTATCCGGCGGGCAGAGGCCGGGCCTGGCGGCCGGGGCCGCCGGCGCCCTCTCGGATGTCCTTTGCCGTAGCCTCGTCAACGCCCCTGGGCCAGCGGCGCTTGAGCGGGTCGGAGACCGTGAAGGTGAAACTGCCCACGCCCTGGACGCCGATCTCGATGGTGTCGCCGTCCTGCATCGCGCCGAGGCCCTGGTGGTTGGTGCCCATGAATAGCGCGTCGCCGGGGCTGATCTCCTCAATGGCCGTCACGTACTCAATGGATTCGGCGATGGAGTGGGCGAGGTCGTCGGTGTTGTAGTTGACTCGCAGCTCGCCACTGACGCTCAGGGTGACCTGCAGCTTCTCCGGGTCCGCTATCTCGTCCCTGGTCACTATGCAGGGACCCAGGGGGCAGAAGGTAGGATGCGACTTGTGCTCCGCGATGGGAAGCGTGTAGGGCACGCGGGCTGCGCCGGGTGTCGGCATTCGCGCCGAAACGTCCACGCCCGCCGTGTAGCCAAAGACGTAGTCCATGGCCTCCGACGCCGGGATGTCCTTGCCGCCCTTGCCGAAGACCAACACAAGCTCAGCCTCATGGTGAAAGATGTTGGCGTCTATCTCAGGCAACGCCACGACGCCGCCCGGGCCAATAATGCTGTCGTTTCTCTTGATGAAACCCCACATTGGCTGGGGCTCCCGCGCGCCGAACTCCCGGAAGTTGCCTCCCATGCACAGGACCTTGCCGGGGCTGGCGAGAGGCGCTTGCAGCTGCGCTCCAGCGACGGGCGCGCCTTCGGCGGCGCGGGTCTCAAGCCCGGACTTCAGGCTGTCGTAGTTGGTGATCAGGTGGACAATTGCGGCCTGGCCGCCCCCGGGACAGATGTCGGCAATGTCTATCACGCCCGCATCGGTCAGAATGCCCGGCCGGTTGTCGTTGTACACCACGAACTTCATAGACTCCTCCTTGTTTCTCGCCCGGCGTCAGCTAACGTGCTGAAGGGTGACCTGTTGGTGCAAGCGAATGCTTCCGATGAGACATAGCCCGGCAGGCATCGTGCAGGTAGCGCCTGGACCGGTTTGCACTCCCCCTCCCATTAGCTGGAACAGGCTGTGGGAGGGGGCGGTATCAAGCGGTTGACGCTCAGGCGGCCTTTGCGTCCAGGAACTGGATCAAGGCCGAAAGGCTCTGGATTTCGGTGCACTGCTCAGGCTCAAACTTGATCCCAAATTCGTCCTGCACCACCTTCGCGAATGCTACGAGCTCCATTGAGGACACACCGGCGTCCGTGAGCTTCGCATCCAGGTCCAGGTCTGCGCTGAGTGGCTTGCCGTCCACCTCCAGGTTCTCGCTGACCAGCTTTCTGAGTCTCTCTTCGGTTGATGCCATAGGGGATTCCCTCCTGTCTAAATTTTGCTCAAACCAGAATATCATAATGGCGGATTATCAGCACTACCTTTGGTTCATTCAACCTCCTGCCATATAGGGAGTTAGACCCAGTGTCTCCTGCGTTGGAACGGATAGCTCGGGAGCGAAATCCGGCGACGCGCCTCGCCTGTGAAGAGTCCCTTGAAGGAGACTGCAATGCCGGCTCCGTACGCCTCCGCAGCGAGCGCCGCGAATCCCTGGAATCCGTCCTCACCGCTGTTGTCTGACTGATTCAAGCTACCCGGCAGTACGACGGCAGAGTCGAGATGGCGCAAGATCGCTTCCCTTGCCGGGATCCAGCCGGGACCAACGTGAATAACTGCATCCACCCCCAGGTCCGCAAGCTCCGGGATTCGCTCCTCCAAAGGCGCAGAGTCACGCGCCTGCCGAACCCAGAACGCCAAGTCCTTGGGCGCGTAGGGGGCGGAGACCGCGCCTGCCGCCCTGCTCAACAGAGCCACGGTCGGCGGGGAGAGCCGGACGTCGGCTAGAGCCGCCTGCAGGCCGTCCATGCCAGGGTCACTTGCCTCTAGCCCGCTCCGAACCAGGACGAAGCGCAGGCCTCCCTCCAGGCTGAACACGCCCGCCGCCTGCGCCGCCGAAAGCTCGCCCACGCCGTCGCCCAGCGCCGCAATCGGACGTATGCCAACGTCAGACCAGAGGGCCGTGAGCGCGCACTGCATTGAGTAGAGCGCCGGCTGCGCCCACGAGGGATCATCCAGGCTCCCTCCTGCCCCATCCTGACCGAACATCACGTCCAGCAGCGATGCGCCACGCTCCTGCCGTACCACGGAGTCGCAGAAGTCGAGGACGGCGCTCGCGGTGGGCTCGGTGTCGTACAGCACCCGGCCCACGCCGGTCAACCGGCTTGCATCGCCTGTGTACAGGAATGCGACCCTGCTTGCGGTCCGGGGTTCAGAAGCACCGTCATGGGCGTCTGCCTCCGCGAGGGTCCTGAGCCCATCCCGAAGCGACGCCATGTCCCTGAACGGCACGCCCGCCCGATGTGCAAAGTGACTGCGGCCTACGCCTGCAGTCCACGCCATATCGGCAAGGATCGACGTCACGGCGGCTTCTGCGGTTAGCTCATCAAGCCACGACAAGTAGCCCTTCGCCAGGTCCCGTAGCGCTCCCGCCGACTTGCCGGAAAGGGGCAGGAATCGCAGTCCGCGTTCGGTCTGTCCTGCACCCGTGGACGCGCCATTAGCGGGAATGGATATAGACGGGCCTGCCGGACGCCGGTGTCCATTGGCCTGGTCCGAATCGGCCTGCGGGCCGCCGTAGCCTTCCAGGACTACGTGGGCGTTGGCCCCCGAGATGCCGAACGCGCTGACCGCGGCGCGAGGCGGCCTGCCCGGGTTGGAGGGCCATCCAGTCGCTTCGGAGGTAACTCGCACCGGGAGTTGGCCCCAGTTGATCTCAGGATTCGGGTTCTCAAGGTGCAGGTGCTTTGGGATAACGCCATGCTGCATGGCGAGCACGGCCTTGAGCACACCGGCTATCCCGGCCGCGGCTTCCAGGTGGCCGATGTTGGACTTGACCGTACCGATGAGCAACGGGTTTTCAGCCTCGCGCCCCCTGCCGTACACCGCGCCCACAGCGCGAATCTCGATAGCGTCGCCCATCTGCGACCCGACGGCGTGGGCCTCCAGGTAGTCAACGTCCGCTCCCGTGAGGTTGGCCTGGGCCAGGGCGTCCTCCATAACGCGCTCCTGGGTGGAGCCGTTGGGGACTGTCAAGCCCGCGCTCGCTCCGCTCTGGTTGACGGCGGAACCTCTGATGACGCCCCAGATGCGATCGCCGTCCGCCTTCGCATCGCTCAATCTCTTCAGCGCTATGACACCGCAGCCCTCGCCGCGGACGTACCCGTCTGCAGTTGCGTCAAAGGGCCTGCTCTGCCCCGACCGCGACAGCATACCCGCCTCGGTCATGAACCCGGTAACCGCCTGGGACAGGACCAGGTGCACGCCACCGGCTAGAGCCAGGTTCACTTCGCCCCGTCTGAGGCTGCCCACCGCCTGGTGTATTGCCGCAAGCGACGATGCGCACGCCATGTCCACGGGCACTGCGGGGCCTTCCAGGCCCAGCGCATAGGCCACCCGGCCCACAGTTATGCTTGGTGTGGTGCCCAGGTAGCTGCCGGACTTTCCGCTGGCCTCCATCAGGTCCCTGTATTCACTTCCCGTGACTCCGGCAAACACCCCTGTGCGGCTGCCCCTCAACGCCTCCGGGTCAATCCCGGCGTCTTCCAGAGCCTCCCAGCTCGTCTCCAGCATCAACCGCTGCTGGGGGTCCATTGTGCGCGCCTCCACCGGCGCGATGCGGAAGAACCGGGAATCGAACCACTCTACATCTTCAATGAATGCGCCGCGCATCTTTGGAGCGTTGAGGTCACCGGAGTTGGGACGGCCATCGGTTATCGCGTCAACGCCAGACGACAGCATCTCCCAGTACTCGGACAGGTTGCCGGCCCGGGGCAGGCGGCATGCCATTCCCACTATCGCTATGCCGTCCTCCTCGACTTCGCGTGAAGTGAGAGGCGAGGGAAGAGCGACGACTGGCGTCGCCTCCGGCTCAACCCTCGTGTCGACCTGTCCAAGCTCCTCCGACAGGTGCCGGGAAAGCTGCGTGATGTCGGGGAAGTCGAAGACGGCCGTGTTGGAGACCACGTACTCGCCTGCGAAGGCGCGGTTGAGCCGGTTCCTGAACTCCACGGCCATCAGCGAGTCCATCCCCAGGTCAAAGAAACCGATGGACGGGGACGGGGCCGTGGGTAGTCGCATCACCGCCTGAAGCTCCTTCTGCAGGAATGAGGCCAGGACGCCCTGTGAGTCGGTCTGGCGCGAGACTCCCAGCTGGGAGAGGAGGTCGTCCGACGACTGCAGAGCTTCGGCGCTGTCGATTTCTGACGTGGTGAACACTTCATCCAGGAAGGGTGCAACGCCAGCCTGACTCTCGGCGTATCTCTGCCAGTCGATTGCGGCCACCATGACCGACGTCACGTCCTGCTTCACGAGCCTCTCCAGTGCCTGAAAACCCTGCTGTGGCGTCATCCACCCCGTTCCGCCGGCGCCCAGCCGCTCCTCGATGCGACCGCGCTGCTCCGCCGCCTCGCCGATCTCCGACCACGCGCCCCAGGCTATCGCCTGACCGGGCAAGCCCAACGCCCGGCGGTGGGCCGCAAGCTGGTCAAGGAACGTGTTGGCCGCCGCGTGATTCGTCTGACCAGGGTTGCCCATTACGCCCGCGGCGCTGGAGAACAGAATGAACATGTCCAGGTCTCTGTGCATGGTCGCCCTGTGCAGGTGCCATGCCCCAAGCATCTTGGGCCAGAGGACCTGCCTGAAGCTGTCCCAGGTCTGATTTGTGATGGCGGCGTCCGACAGCACGCCCACGCTGTGGATGACACCGGCGAGGGGCGGCAACGTCGCCTCCACCCGCTCCAGCATCGCGTCTACTGCTGACGGATTGGTGACGTCGGCCAGCTCCACCTGGACGTTGACGCCTCGCTGTCGCAGAGCGTCTATCGCCTCCACGGCCTCCGGGTCGGGGTCCCGGCGTCCGTTCAGCACGATTGCGCCCGCTCCCAGGTCCGCGAGCCTCCCGGCCAGGGCGCAGCCGATACCGCCAAGTCCGCCCGTTACGAGATAGGTCCCATCGGCCCTGAGACGGCCCGTCTCCAGAGGCGATTTTGCAAGGACTATCTTCCCGATGTGCCGCGCAGACCGCATGAACTTCAGCGCGGAGCCCAGCTCACTCATCGACCATCTGCTGTGGAGTATGGGCTCAAGCTCGCCTGCGGCCACCCGCTCCATCACGGCGTTGAGTACCCCTCCGGGCTCCTCCGGGTCCTGCTCTTTCAGAACATCCACCTCAACGATGTAGTAGTCGACGTCCGGGCGCGTGGCGGCCATTTCCTCCTTGCTGAGGATGTCGCGCCGGCCCATCTCCACGAAACGTCCGCCGTGGGCCAGGCAGGACAGGCTTGCTTCGATAAAGCCCTCTCCCGTCAGGCTGTTCAGCACAACGTGGACGCCCTCGCCTCCGGTGGCTTCAAGGACCTCCTCGCCGAACCTGGTCTGACGGCTATCGAAGATGTGCTTGACGCCGATTGAACGAAGAAAGTCCTGTTTTGGCGAGCTGGCCGTGGCGAACACCTCCGCTCCCGCGGCCTGCGCAAGCTGGATAGCCGCCAGACCCACGCCGCCCGATCCGGCGTGGATGAGCACCCGTTCACCAGCATTGAGACCGGTGTGCTCAAAGGACAGGGCGGCCGTTGCAAATACAGTTGGAATTGTGGCCAGGGCGGTTGTCGAGATACCCTGGGGCGCCGGCGCCACAAGCTCCTCTCTCATGATTGCCTCTGAGCTGAAGGTGTTGAATCCAAGGGCTACTACGCGGTCGCCCACGGATACGCCGGATACGTCGGCTCCGGTTTCCAGGACGTGGCCGCACAACTCAAGTCCGAGGTTCCCACTTCCCGCAACTCCGATTGCCAGCAGCACGTCCGAGAAGTTCAGCCCGGCAGTCTCCACAGCCACGCGGACTTCCCTTGGCCCCAGGGCGCGCTCCGGCAGACTCAATACCTGCAACTCATCGAGAGAGCCGCCTTCGTCCGGCTGAATGGACCAGCCTGAGTCGTCGGGCAGAGACAGACGCTCCGTCGACGTGTCTGCTCGCACAAGGCGCGCCGCCTGTCGGAAGCCCAGGCGATAGGCGATCTGGGTCTCAGAATCCGGGTACATCAGCTCGTTGACCAGGGCGGAGCCAGCAACCGTCCGCTCCGGGTCCAGGTCTATAGTCCTCGGCTGCAGGTGCGGGGCCTCTCGCCCGACTACTCTGCCAAACCCCCAGAGCAGAGCGCCGGCAAGCTCGCCTTGACGTTCTCGTTCCAGCACCTGTCCACCGCGCGTGAAGAGCCACACGCCATTCTCCGGTATCGCGTCGGCGTCTCCCAGGGCCTGAACGAGCGCAAGCGCGCTCCCTCCCATCCGTCTCGCGTCCTCGCCCAACTCCTCTGAAGAAGCGGCCTCTCCATGCCCGTTCAGGGCGACAAGGTGTACGACGCCTTTGAGCGGCGCGCCATGCGGCAGAGCCTCTATCAGAGACCGCCAGGAGTCCCGGCTTTCCATCTCGACGGATGCCCTGACTACTGCGCTCCCTTCCCGCTCCGACTGGTCGCTCAGCTTCTCGCCTGGATTCGCGAGGACCACTGTCTGGTTGCGCGCCGATAGCTCTGCGGCCAGCTCCTCAGCCATCCCTGAGTTATCGTCGGCCAGGACCCACACCCCGGCGGGCTCCTCGACCTTCACCGGGCCTTTGGCTATTATCACGCCCCTGTCCGGCGTACCCGCAGAGTCGGCCTTGTCCAGTCCCAGGACTTCAATCTCTCCAAAGCCCGCGTCGCTGAGGGCCTGCCGCCATACGGCCGGACTCGCCAGGGCGTGATGGGGGCGATAGTCGTCGGCAAAACGCCACCAGCCGTCCAGCTGCCCGAACGTGAGATCCAGCCAGCCCTGGCCGCGAAGGTTCTCAAGCATTACGAGCTGACCGGATGGAGCCAGGAGCTTCCGGCAGTGCTCCAGCGTCTCGCTCAGGTAGCGCGTGGCGTGCAGTACGTTGGATGCAATCACCAGGTCGTAGCCGTGTGAGGCGAAACCCTGCTCCACTGGGTCTCGCTCTATATCAAGGACGCGGTATTCGATTGAGTTTTCGCTTCCTCCAAAGCGCGCCTCCGCCTCTGAGAAGAAGCCTGCGGATATGTCCGTATACACGTATTCGAATCGCCCGGCCGGGAGTTCAGGTATCACGGAAGCAGTCGCCGAGCCTGTCCCCGCTCCAACCTCAAGCGCCCTGAGCTTGCGGCCTTCGGGTAGATCGACCAGGAGCGCGGCAATCGCCTCGCCCAGCATACGGTTGGCGGCCCGGGCCACCGGCGCTTTCAGGTACAGGTCGGCGGCGGTTGGCTCTCCGCTGCTGAACAGCAGGGTCAGGGGGTCCGCCCTGCCCGTGATTGCATCAGCAAGAGCGCCGGCGCTTCGCCGGAAGAGCCCTATCTCATTGGAGCCGTGCTCGTATTGCGAACTCATCCGGTCTGCGAACTCGCCTGGGTTGGCGGGGAAATCCTCAGGCAGAGGGTCGTCCGATCCAACTCTGACCACAAACTCCTCGCCCGCCTCCTCCACAATCCCGCCCCTTGCGAGCAACTCAAGCATCCTTCGGAACAGACGGCTGTGCTCATCCAGGACGTTCAAGTTCTTCCGCAGGGCCTCCGGCTCTACAACATCGCCTGCCTTGCGCGTCCATCCCAGGCGTTCCAGAGCGGCAAGGGCATACGACCAGGACAGCCTCTCCAGGTCGTCCAGCAGTCCGGCTCGCTTATCGGCGGCAACGCCTTCATCAGCAAGATACTGTGTGAACGGAGGCGAACCGGACGCGACGCTTGTGGGATCCGGCAGAAAGTCCGCCGGTTTCATTCCCTCTTCAAGCGGGGCGTCACGCCAGATGATTTCGTACAGCATGTCCTGTATACCCTCAGTTGCCGACAGGAGTGAGGCCCTGGTGGCGCGCTTCACCGCATACCCGGTCACTCCGCCTATCTCAACCCCCTCCGGCGTATAGATGGTGAAGTCCCCGGCCAGCACTTCCCTGGCTTCGACGCCGCTGTCGCTGCCGCCCCTGGCATCGTCTCGGAAGCGCGCGTGACAGATCACGCGTTCAGGCAGAGCGCCGGCAGTCCACATCCGCTCCCATCCAAAGGGCAGGTACGCCTCTCCGCTGTCGACGTCCGCCGAATGGCGCGCCGCCGACATGACCTGGAAGCATCCGTCCAGCAGCAGCGGATGCAGCTCCACGCTTCCCTGCTCAACGCCTTCCGGCAGTGCTATCTCGCCGATGGCCTCGCCGCCGGCGGCCCAGAGCGACTGGAGCGTCCGGAAAGACGGGCCAAGATTGATGCTGGACTCCGCCCTGGCGCGATAGAAGCCCGGCACGTCCAGTGGCGACAGGCCGGACCTGAGGGCATCCACGTCAACCTGATTTGCGGGGCCGCGGGCCCTGCTTCCAAGGGAAATCCTGGCCTCTGCGTGAAGCGTCCAGGCGTCCTCACCATCGCCCTTGCTGAATATCTCCAGGTGGCGGGGCCTTCCCGATTCCGGGCTGTTGAGCACTGCTTGAACTCTCCGCCCGGCGTGAGCCCCCCCGCTGCCGGACTCCTCCTGTCCGAATACCATTGCGCTGTGCAGCTGCAGGTCTTCCATTTCCACCGACCCTGCGCCCTCTCTCACCGCCGCGGCTGCTGCAATTGCGCCGTACATTGCGCCCGGCATGATGACGCGCTCGAAGACCCTGTGGTCAGCCAGCCAGGACGGGTCTCCGGAGGAGACCTCGGCCTCGAACATGACCTCGCCCCGGGGCGACTCGTGTCTCGTCCCCAGGAGCGGATGGCCGTCGGCCACGCGCCTGCGAAGGTTCTCATCCAGCCAGTACCGCTCGCGCTGGAACGGGTAGCCCGGCAGCTCTATCTTGCGTCGCCTCTCATTCGCGAAAAGGCCGTCGAAGGAAAGATCGAGTCCCGCCTCATACCCGCTCGCGACTGCGGTCAGAAATGCGTCTTTGAGTTCCGGAGCCGGGTCGTCGTTACGAGGACGTAGCATACTCTGAAGGACCACCGGCGCTTCGGGCGGCTCCGGCAGGTCCGCCGGGCCCGGCCACACCAGTGACAGCAGAGGGCCGAGCACTGAGTGCGGCCCCATCTCAATCGCCACGTCCACCCCCAACTCCGCCAGCGCCCCTATGCCCTTGCGGAACTGCACCGTCTGGCGCGCGTGTCGACGCCAATACCCCGAGTCCAGCGTCTCACCTTCCTCAAGGAGTCTGCCGGTCACGTTGCTGACCAGGGCCACGGACGGCTGGGAGACCGCCACGCTCTGGTAGGCCTCCTCCAGTGAGTCCAGCGCGGGCTCCAGCAGAACGCAGTGGAACGCCTGCGCAGTGTAAAGCGGTCTTACCATGATCTCTTCCGACTCGAAAAGGTCCACCATGGCTTGAATCGCCACAGTCGGCCCGCTGATTACCTGGTGAACGCCGTTGTCCACGGCTATGTTCAAGTCCGCGCAGTCGGATGTGGAGTTATATTCATCGATCGTCTCCTCGACTCGCGCTTGTGGCGCGAACACCGCCGCCATGGCTCCCGCTTCCGGGACCGCCCCGAGGCATTCTCCGCGCTTCATAATGAATCTCAGGCCGTCCTCCAGGCCGTATACGCCTGCCGCATGGGCCGCCGCGATTTCCCCCGTGCTGTGTCCGATCACCACGTCCGGCCTGACCCCGACGCTCTCCCAAAGCGCCGTGAGCGCGCACTCCAGGGAGTAAATCGCCGGCTGCGCCCACCATGAATCGATGAGTTCGCCATCCGCTCCCGGTCTGCCGAACATCACGTCCAGCAGCGACTTGCCGCGCTCCTCCAGTACGACTCGTTCGCATATGTCCAGGACCGCCCGGAACACAGGCTCGGTCTTGTATAACGTTTCTCCCATGCCGGCCCACTGGCTGCCTTGGCCGGTGTAGACGAATGCGACCCTGGCCTCTCTCTTCGGCTCAGTGTTCTTGCCACCTTCGACAACTGCCGCGAGGCCCTCGCGCAGAGATTCGGCATCCCTGAACACAACGCACGCCCGGTGAGGGAAGTGGCTCCGACCTACGCTCGCAGTCCAGGACATATCCGAAAGTAGGGAGTCCAGGTCTGCCCCGCGCTCGTCCAGCCAAGTCTGATAGCTTCTCGCCAGGTCCTTCAGCGCCTGATCCGTCTTGCCCGACAGCGGAAGCAAGCGTGAAGGACGCTCGACCGTCTCTTCAGCAGAGGGCAGTTCCCCGGCGGCGTTGGGCAGTGAAGCGGCTATTTGCCGTGGGGAACCCGAGGGCAGGCGCAGCCGGTAGGGTCCGGTTGGCGCATGGCGCGCCGCGCCGTAGCTCTCCACAACTAGATGGGCGTTGGTGCCGGACCACCCATACCCGCTCACGCCCGCCAGCCGAGGGCGGTCGTCCGACGCAGGCCATGCGAGGGTGGAAGTCGGCACGCGTATCGGGAGGCTTTCCCAATCAATGGCCGGGGAAGGGTTCTGGAAGTTGAGGTGCTTGGGGATCATCCCCTGGTTCAGCGAGAGAAAGACCTTTATCAGAGCGGCAATGCCTGCGGCCGACTCCAGGTGGCCGAAGTTAGTCTTCACCGATCCAATGTAGAGAGGGCTTTCCGCCTCTCGCTCTCCGCCGAACACTTCAGCGATGGCCTGCAGCTCAAGGGGGTCTCCCACCGGCGTCCCTGTTCCGTGGGTCTCCACGTAGCCCACCTGGGACGGCGTGACACCGGCCCGCCGCAGCGCGTCCCTTATCACCAGGGCTTGAGCCTCGCCGTTGGGGACAGTCAAGCCCTGGCTGGCACCGTCCTGGTTCAGTGCGGAGCTGCGAATTACGCCCCATATGCGGTCGCCGTCGGCCTCGGCGTCTCTCAGGCGTTTCAGCACCAGTATGCCGCACCCTTCGCCGCGGACGTATCCGTCGGCTGAGGCGTCGAATGTCTTGCAGAGCCCGTCGGGGGCCAGCATTCCTGCGCCCGCCCGCGCCTCCATGACGTTCGCGGACAGGATCGTGGTGACCCCTCCGGCGAGGGCTATGTCGGCTTCATCCTGTCGGAGCGCGGTTATAGCCTGGTGCGTGGCCACGAGGGACGAGGAGCAGGCGGTGTCCACGGAGACCGCAGGGCCTTGCAGGCCAAGGACGTAGGAGACTCTCCCAGTAGCCGTATTCTGAGATGTGCCGGTGGCGGCGTACAGATTGGAGGCCGGGCCGCCGAGATTCCCGATTCCGCCCATTATCTCCCGGTAGTCGCTGTGGGTGATTCCGCCGAAAACCCCGGTCCGAGTGCCACGCAGCCTTTCGGGGTCAATGCCCGCGTCCTCCAGCGCCCTCCAGCTCACCTCCAGCATCAGTCGCTGCTGGGGGTCCAGAAACTGCGCCTCCAGGGGGGATATGCGGAAGAACGATGGGTCGAACCTGTCGACGTCTTCTATGAACGCGGCGTAGCGGCTCGCCCTGTTCTGGGCGGGGCCGTCGGCGAAAATCTGCCCGATTCGGCCTGCGCCTGAACCCGGAACGCCCTCCGTGACGGCGCTTCTGCCCTCTTCCAGGAGGCTCCAGTACGCCTCAAGGCCGTCGGAGCCGGGGAACCGGCACGCCATGCCGACAACAGCTATGGGTTCTGAGAAATAAGCTCCACTGTCCCGCGTCACTTCGGTCACTCTCCTCTGAATTCGGTGGTGCGCATGTCCCGGTTCATAGCGTCCATCATTTCGGGCTATTGAGGTTAATGATGCAAAGTGGGCTGAGACCACCAATTATATCGATACCGTTTGGCCGAGTTCAGGCTCCCTCGCGTAACGATGTGCATTGCCCATTATAGCACAGCCGGATGCTTGCTCGGCACTGAGCAATTTCGCTTCGGAAAGCCATTGCGGGAACGTGGGATTCAGGTGTTTGTCATTCGGCAATGACGCGTTGAAGAAACTCGCGCATTGCCGCTACGCACTGCTCCGGCTGCTCAAGCTGGAGCAGGTGGGTCGCTTCCGGCAGGAAGTCGTAGTCCACGCCGTATATGTCGCTGAGGTCGAGGGTCGGCAGGTACGAGTAGGGCAAGGTGGGGTCGGCCCCGATCACCTTCACCGGGCAGAGGAACTCTCCAAAGTCCACGGCAACCGCAAAAATGGCGGCGTAGTCCACAATCTGTGCCTCATACTCGCGAGGGCACCGCAGCTCATAGCCCTCGCCGTTCTCCTGCTCGCGGAGGGTTGTCTCGGCCACAAGGTCACAGACCCCGCCCACAACGCGCTGATAGACCGGGATATATGGCAGGAATTCCGCGAACTCCTTCCTGGCCTTGAATCTTTCAGTGCGCCGCCGGGTCAGCTCCGCAGTGCGTACAGCCGCTGCGTCGAACTCGTTGTAGCTAGCGCCGCGCTTGCAGAGTGGCGGATCAAACAGGACAAGGGCCGAGAACCCAATGCCCTTCTCAGGCGACAGAAGGCTGATCATGCCAGACAGAGAGTGGAACACGCCTACCTTGGGCTTCGCCCCGTAGCGCCGGTCTATCTCCTCAATGATCCGGTCGTGGTCGCGGACCAGCGTGGGCACGTTGTGGTTGTCAATCGGGCTGAGGTTGTTCCAACCGTGATTTCTCAGGTCGTACATGATGAGGTCAAAGTCTGCGGCCAGCAGGGACCAGAAGGGGTAGTAGAGATCAATTGCGAGGCCGTTGCCGTGGCTCATTACGAGACGCGGGCCGTCAGGGTTTCCGTGACGCCGCAGCGTTACGACGGTGTCTGCATCCACCTGTACCTCGTGGGTGGAGAGTGGATCTGGCACCACCCACTGCGCTTCTGATGTCGACATTTTCTCCTATGCTCTTCGGGGAGTCCGGCCTTCAGCGCTTGGCCGCCGGACTCACGTCGGGGTCAACTCCGGCCGGTTGCAACCTCGTGGGCGACGGCCGCGGCAAAGCTCTCCGTGCCCATGTCCTCCAGCCGCCAGCTCACGCCCGGTGTCTGCGGCAGTTTGAACACACCGCCTTTCGCGCCCTGACGCATCTCCACCGGGACCTCCAGCTCCGACATGCTGATGGAGATGCCAAGCCCCACGGCCTTGATCAACGCCTCTTTGATAGTCCAGAGCCTGAAGAACTCGTGAAGCCTGTTCTGCTCGCCTGCAGAGGCAAGCTCCGCCCGTTCGACGGGGCTGAGCGCGGACTCAATCAGCCCATCCAGGTCTCTTGGGGCTACGCGCTCTTCCACGTCAACGCCCAGCCAGCCGTCCGGGGCGTATGCAATCAGGCCGTGGTCGCCGCTGTGGCTGACGTTGAAACTGATGGGCGCAATCTCTCCGTGCAGGATGGCAAAGGGTTTCCCGAACTCAAACGCGCCCAAGGAGAGCCGCTCGTTGCTGCATCCAAGCCGGTCACACAGAACGGATCGCAGGGCCGCCCGGCAGAGGGCGAAGCGACGCCACGGCCCGTCCGACAGGAATCTGTCGCACCGGGCCCGCTCCTCATGGCTGAGCCACGCAACTGCCTCAGCCTCCCTGGCGGCGTTGGAATCCAGGTCGACGTGGAGCACGACTGCATCGTCCACTTTCCTGAACGGAGTCCACAATGTGTCCTTCAGGGATGCCAGCATCTCAGTTGGTGACGGGCCTTTTCCGGAGCGCATTCAAGCAGAGTATACTACCACAGCCACGTTTGGTGGTAGCTTGGAATCCGTGGTGTTCTCGGAGCTTGTTGGTTATGCTGACTCCCTTCAGGTAAGCCTCCCTTTTCCCGCTCATCCTGAGCTTGTCGAAGGAAATGAGCGGGAGTAACTACCCTCACAGTCTGCCCGCTCAAATGGTTCGACAGGCTCACCATGAGCGGGCGAGAAGAGCATTGCGACTGGTGTTGCCATCACCAACAAACGGACAGGAATGCCGGCTGCTCCTCAGTCACATTGCCATAGGGGCGAACGTCACGCAGGCCTCTCATTCACTGCCGAGGCCCGCGAGCGCCGGGTCGGGAATGCCCGCCTCGGCAAACCCCTTTGCCCGCAGGACGCAGCTCTCACACGAGCCGCAGGGGACTTCCCTGCCCTCGTAGCAGCTCCACGTGTGCTCCAGCGGAGCCCCGAGCTTGGTTCCCAGGGCTACTATTTCGGCCTTGGTCAGGTCGATGATGGGAGTCTCGATTTCCATCGACACCCCGTACTCAGCCCACAGCTTGCTGCCCAACTCCAGGGTCCGCTTCATGCTCTCGTAGAACTCCGGTCGGCAGTCCGGGTAACCGCTGTAGTCTATAGCATTGGGCGCCATGTATATGTGGGCCGACACCTGGGAAGCGTCCACTTCCTCCACCTCAATTGCGTTCAGGACCCGACTCTCCAGATAAGCGGCGGCCAGGGACAGGAAAATCGTGTTGCGCATGGGCACGTAGGTAATGGGGATCGCGTGGCCTATTTGCTCCCCTGTACGCCCGGACGGGACCCGGAAACGGTCCGGGCTGGTGAGGGCGGAATACCAGGCAACGTCCGGGAGAAAGGAGATGTCCACAACCGTGTGCTCGATGCCCATGAGGCCGGCGATCTTTACAGCACAATCTACCTCTTTGGAATGGGTCTGCCCGTAGTTGAAGGTAATCGCAGACAGATGGTCGACGCGGCCTTTCGCGTAGGCCGTTACCGTAGTGGAATCGAGTCCCCCGGAGAGAAGAGTGACACCGTAGCTGGGCATGGATGGATTCTAGCAGATGACCAGGACATCATCGAGGGCGCGCATAGCTTGCCCGGCCTTGTCCCCCGCTCCACTCGCCGACCTCTTGACAATCCCCAAATGCATGGTTAAGACTCTGTATCAGGGCACTGGCTCGTACATTAGCCACGCCCGCCAACCGGACATAGGGCGGCAACACGGTTGCAGTCGAATCAACTGCACACTGCGTTGCCCGGCCGTCGATTTCCGGAGGATTCCGGGAGAAGGAGCTGATGCAAAAAGTGAATACAATCAGGCTGTTTGCCGTCCTCTTTGCTGCAATGCTGTTATCCCTTCAACTGGGATGTGTCCGGGAGGTTGTCGTGACACCCACGCCGGGGCCGACGGACGACACCGCCGGACCGGTTGCGGCTGCAACTCCTGTGCCACAAGAGACGGCCCAGGTGGAGCAGATCTACCAGCTTGGAATAACCTCTGATCTGACCACCACCAACTACTGGGCCTACCTCGGCCCTGACGGGACCATCTGGAACCAGTACGTCCTGTCTGGCACCAAGCCCACGCTGTTCGCCTACTCGGACCAGAGGTTTGACTGGGTGCCATCGCTTGCTGCGGACTTCCCCTCTCCTCTCGTGGAGGAGATGGCGGGAGACCGGACTCTCTGGAGCACGGAGGTCAATCTGAAGCAGGGAGTGAAGTGGAGCGACGGCAACGACGTCACGGCCGATGACTTTGTGTTCACCGCCCACACAGCGACCGGCCTGGAGCTTACCGGAAACTGGCCTTCCATAGTAGACCCCGAGTTCTTCGATCACGCGGAAGCGATGGATCCCTACACCCTGAAGATATACTTCAAGGAGAAACCCGGACTGGCCAGGTGGCAGTTCGGACTGGCGTTCATGCCAATCTTCTCGAAAGCGTACTGGGAGCCGGTAGTAGCCGAGGCGATGCAGGTTGGAGACATCACCGAGCAGCAGAGGGCGCTGTACGCCCACGTCCCCGACGGCGAGCCTTCGGCCGGAGGGTTCATATTCGACAGATGGGAGCAGGGGGCTTTCGCCGAGAAGGACAGGTACGACGGCTACTATTTCACTGGCAGCGTGGTTACGCAGTACGCCAACGGCTCCTATGCAGAAAGCAAGCCGGGTGTCTACGAGTTCTCCGCCTACGGCGCGCCCTCCGGCGACAAGACCCTGGAGTACACGGTAGGCCCCAACGCCGAAAGCGTCATCTATTCGATCTATGGAAGCCAGGACGCCACCGTGCTCGCCCTGAAGAAAGGGGACATTCACTTCATGCTCAATCCTCTGGGCCTGTCCAAGGGGCTGCAGGAGCAGCTCCAGGGAGAGGAGGGGCTGACGACCATCGAGAACCCGGACTCGGGCGCCAGGTATCTCGGTTTCAACTTCCGCAGGCCCCCGATGGACAACAAGGCCTTCCGGCAGGCGGTTGCTACCCTCATCGACAAGGAGTTCATCACGGAGACCGTGCTCCAGGGCGTGGCGATCCCCGTTTACACAATGGTGCCTGAAGGAAACAAGGCATGGCACAACGGCGATGTGCCCATGATCGGGCGCGGCATGACCAGGGCCGAGCGTGTAGCCGGCGCCGTGGAGCTTCTGAAAGGCGCGGGGTTCACCTGGGACGTTGAGCCGCAGATGAGTGAGGACGGCGGGTTTGTGGAGCAGCGTGGAGAGGGGCTGAGGATGCCGGACGGAGAGCCGGTGCCCTCGATGAACCTCATTGCTCCAAGCGCGGGGTACGATCCCCTGCGGTCCACCTTTGCCATCTGGATCGAGAGGTGGATGAATGAGGTGGGCATACCGGTGAGGGCCGACCTGACCGGGTTCAACCTGATTGTGGATAAGGTGTTCAACCAGCAGGACTTTGACATGTGGATTCTGGGTTGGGGCCTCACCCTCTTCCCGGACTACCTGGAGTCCTTCTTCCACGGCCGCCATTCGGCTCTGGAGGGCTATAACGCCGGCGGCTACAACAACCCGGAGTACAACCGGCTTGCCGACGAACTGCTCGCAGAGACTGACCTGGAAGAGGCCAGACGGCAGGCTTTCCAGTTGCAGGGGTTCCTCGCAGATGAGCTGCCCTATGTTGTCTTGTTTACCACTCCACTGGTAGAGACTTACCGGAGCGACCGGATAGAGTTCCCCTACACCGATAACCTTGGGGGGCTCCAGGAGGCCTCCGGCCTGCCAACCATTGTGACCTTCAAGTGAGCGTCGCCAGGCCGTACTGAAATCAGGAGATAGGCCCTATGACCGGCTATCTGATTCGTCGAATATGGCAGATGGCCCTCACCCTGTTTCTGATATTCACAGTGACCTTCCTGCTGGTCCAGGCCCAGCCCGGCGACTACGCCGCCTTCTATGCCCTCAACCCGGACCTTCCTCCCGACGTCAAGGAACAGCTCCGTGCGACCTTCGGCCTGGACCGCCCACTCTGGCAGCAGTACCTGATTCACATGAGGAACACGTTCACGGGAGACTTCGGCGTGTCCTTTGGCCACTTCCCGCGTCCCGTTCTGGAAGTGTTGATGGAGCGGCTGCCCCGGACCCTCGTCCTTTTCGTGACGGCCACGGGGGCGTCGTTCTACATCGGGTTCATCCTTGGCAAGGCCATCGCCTGGCGGCGAGGGGGATTCCTGGAGTACGCCGCTACAATCTCAGGGACCACCCTGTTCACGGTGTTCACTCCCGCGTTCGCCCTGATGATGATCTGGGTCTTTGCCTTCAGACTTGGGTGGTTTCCGGTAGGCAAGTTCCTGGACCCGCTGGTGTGGCGAGACACCGATGTGACCGCCAACACCGTATTCAGCCTGATGCTGATCACCGCCATGGTCTTCATAGTATTCGTGTTCTGCGTGGCGCTCATTCTCAGGAGGACGGAGCGGCCGGGTATGAGGCGACTGGCAGCCCCGATAATCCTGACTGGGCTCTTGGCCGTACCCCTGGCCTGGTCCTTGTCCGGCGTAGGCCTCCTGGCGTTGGACATCCTCAAGCACATGGTCCTGCCAATTGCCACCCTGACCCTCATATCCTTCGCAGGCACAATGCTTTTGACGCGCAACAGCATGTTGGAAACCATTCGCGAGGACTACGTCACGGCGGCCCGCGCCAAGGGGCTGCCGGAGAAGCAGGTCCGGGACCGGCACGCCGCCCGCAACGCGCTCCTGCCGGTGGTCACGAGCCTGATCTACAGCCTCATCTTCGCCATTGACGGGAGCGTTATCGTGGAGAGCGTCTTCTCCTGGCCCGGCACCGGCATGACCCTTCTTGAGGCTGTGCGGACCGAGGACCTCCCCCTGGTCATGGGGGCGATTGTGTTCATCGGCCTGCTGTCCCTGCTCGCCCATCTCGTGGTGGACGTGCTCTACGCCTACCTGGACCCGAGGATACGCTACCGATGAAGCAGCCCCGACCTGTGACTCCGCCAATGTCCGGCGCTCCGCCTGAGTCGCCCCGGGTCGATCCGGGCGACGGAAGGCCGCGGTTGCTGCAGGTCAGGATGCGGCTGGCGCTCCGCTCCTTCAGGAGCGGTGGGGCCGTATTCCTGGAGAGCCGCCTTGGCGTCATATCCCTGTTGATCATTCTGCTCTTTGCTCTGATGGCAATCTCCCACCCCATTCTAATGGCGACCGTTTGGGACGCCGACATCTACGATCCGGTAACGGGGTACGCCCTGGATGCTACGGAGCAGCCTGCGCCCCCAAGCTGGAGGCATCCACTGGGAACGGACCCCCTGGGACGGGACGTCCTCAGCCAGCTCCTTTCAAGCACGGGGTCGGAGTTCATCCTTGGGATAACCGCGGCCCTGGTGACGGTTGCCATTGCCACCACGGTGGGCGCAGTTGCCGCCTACTTCAGCGGATTTGTGGACGCGTTCTTCATGAGGCTCGCAGACCTGATCATCGCCCTTCCGGGGATCTCGCTGCTCATCGTCTTGAGCGCCCTCTTCGACCTGAATCTCTTCTATCTCGCCCTCATAATCGGCGTGCTTGGAGGCTTTGGCGGCACTGCGATAGTCCTGAAGTCCCAGGCGCTCAGCATCAAGGTCAAACCCTATATCGAGGCGGCGCGAGTGGCCGGCTGCGGCCAGTTCAGGATCATATTCGTGCATATAGTCCCCAACCTGCTGCCCCTCTCCCTGCTCTACATGATGTTCACCGTTACGAGCGCGATCTTCGCGGAGGCGGTCCTTTCTTTCCTGGGCCTGCTGGACCTGAGGATGAGCTGGGGTATCATGATTCACACCGCAAACGCCGGGGGCTACCTGCTGGGGGGCACAAAATACTGGTGGCTTGTCATTCCCGCCGGAGCTTCCATCACGCTCCTGTGCAGCGCATTCTACCTGGCCGGCCGGGCGCTGGACGAAGTGGTGAACCCAAGATTGGGCCGTCGAAATGACTGATTTTTCCAGGTGGGTTGAATGAACGCTGCCCGGAGCGACCCCGTATTGAGTGTGGTTGACCTCGCCCTGAGCTACTCGACGCGTCATGCCGAGGTCAAGGCGGTTCGCGGGGTGAGCTTCGAGCTTGCTCGCGGCCAGTCCCTTGGACTTGTGGGCGAGTCCGGCTGCGGGAAGACCTCCCTCGCCAACTGCCTGATGAGGCTCCTGCCCGACAACGCCAGGCTGGTTGGAGGGCAGGTCTTCCTGAACGGCGAGAACATTCTCGCACTGCCGGATGAGGATTTTCGCAGAGTGCGGTGGCGTCGGATGTCCATGATATTCCAGGCGGCCATGAACTCCCTTGATCCGGTGTACAGGGTGGGGCAGCAGATAGTCGAGGCCATCGAGGCACACGGGGTCGAGGCAACGGCCGCCGGCGCGCGTGAGCGAGTGGCCCGCCTGTTCCAAATGGTCGGCCTGGACCCCCGGCTGGCGGAACGGTACCCCCACGAGCTGAGCGGCGGCATGCGTCAGAGGGCGGTGATCGCCATGGCCCTGTCCTGCGACCCGGACGTGATCATCGCCGACGAGCCAACTACCGCTCTGGACGTGATTGTGCAGGACCGCATCCTGAGGGAGCTGAAGGGCATTCAGGAGAGTCTCCAGATGAGCATCATCTTCATCACCCACGACATGGCCGTGGTGGCCGAGGTGACCGACCGGGTCGGTGTGATGTACGCGGGCAATCTGGTGGAGTTCGGGGACACGGCTGAGGTGTTTCAATCACCCATGCACCCTTACACAGCGGCCCTGATGTCCTCTTTCCCGAGCGTCAGCGGCGAGAAGCGGCCCCTTGCCTACCTCTCCGGCGAGCCGCCCAACCTGGTCAACCCGCCGTCCGGCTGCGCCTTCCACCCACGCTGCGCCTACGCCACCGACGTGTGCCGGGAGCAAAGCCCGCCCCAGGTCAGCCGCGGGAGCGGGTGGGCCGCGTGCTGGCACACTCTGGAAGCGAATCTGTCCCCCTCGAACAAGAGAAATGAACCGTAGCAGCGACGACATGGAGACCTCTGCCCTGCCCCTGGTTGAGGTTGAGGGGCTGTCCAAGCTGTTCCCCATCGCGAGGGGGTTGTTCCGCCAGCCGTCCGGCTTCGTTCACGCCGTTGACGACGTGTCGTTCCGGATTGCTCCGGGAGAAAGCCTGGGTCTTGTGGGCGAGTCCGGCTGCGGCAAGACCACCGTCGGCAAGCTGCTTGTCAAGCTCCTTGACCCGACAGCCGGCAGCATCTCCTTTCACTTCGCCAGAGCCGCACGGGACGCCGCGCCCCTTGGAAGCGTTGATGCGTCCAGCCTGCAGGGGCGGCAGATGAGAGACTTCCGCCGTCAGGTGCAGCTGATATTCCAGGACCCTTACGAGTCGATGAATCCCAGGCGGGCGATCTTCGACACGGTATCGGAGCCCCTTTCGGTGCAGAGAATCGGGACCCCTCTGGATCGCGTTGACCGGGTTACCGAGATCCTGGCGATGGTTGGACTCACTCCAGCGTCGGCATTTCTGTTCCGGTATCCTCACGAGCTTTCGGGGGGACAGCGACAGAGGGTCGCCATCGCTCGAGCCCTGGTCGTAGACCCGTCGCTGGTGGTGGCGGACGAACCGACCTCCATGCTGGACGTGTCCAGTCGCACGGCGATCATGTCGTTGATGCAGGACCTTGCCAGGGGCTTGGGAGTCGCCTACCTGTACATCACCCACGACCTGGCGGTCGCCCGGTACATGTGCGACAGGATTGCCGTGATGTACATGGGGAAGATAGTGGAGATTGGGGAGACTGAGGCGCTGCTGGGCAATCCCCTTCATCCCTATACCAAAGCCCTTATCTCTGCTGTGCCGGTCCCCGATCCCGGACGCCGCCGCGTGCCTCCCGACATCAGCGGTGAGATAGCCGCGCCGGTAGACCCGCTCCCCAGGTGCCGCTTCTTCGACAGATGCCCCGCGGCGACCTCATTCTGCGAGCGCAACCCCCATCCTCAGATGGAGGAGAAGGCCCCGGGCCATTTCGCAGCCTGCTACGAGGTGTGAGCGCAGCGCCCGCCGGACGCGTACTTTCCCCCTTTGGGGATAGCTGGTAAGCTGTACCCGGCCCGGGCAGCGGAGGCGCTGTATCGCAGGCCGGACGAATCCCCCTAACGGCATGTTTGTACACCCATGAACGTAATGCGCAGTCTGAGGGCCGCCATACCCGGGCAGTTCAGCTACGGGATTGCCGACCTGCGCGGGGATGTGCTCGGCGGCATCACGGCGGGAAGCATATCCCTGCCGACCGCGATGGGCTATGGGGTCATATCCGGGTTGGGGCCGGTGGCCGGGCTGTACGGGGCGCTGGCCGTGAGCTTCTTCGCAGGTATCTTCGGTGGGACCAGGGGGATGACGTCCGGCCCCAACATACTGGTCACGCTCACGATGGCCGTGGTGGTCGCGGAGTACGCCACCAGCATCGAGGAGGCGGTGACCGTGGGGATACTGGCCGGCCTGATCCAGATAGCCTTTGGCGTTCTGGGAGTGGGACGGTATGTGACATACATACCCTTCTCGTTGACGGCCGGGTTCTTCACGGCCTTCGGGTTCCTGCTAATCATCAAGCAGGCGCTACTGGCCCTTGGCGCTTCACCGGCAGGCACTGCGGTGGACAGCATCAAGGCCCTGCCCTCAGCCATAGCCGACGTGCACCCGGAGGCCCTGGCCCTTAGCGTGTTCTGCGTGGCGCTGGGGGTGCTGTGGCGGGGACGGCTATTGCGGATAGCCCCCGCCCCCTTCGTTGTGCTGGTGATAGGGACTGCCGTCGGGGTGACGGCGCTGCGGGGCGCGCCGGCCATCGGCGAGATTCCCACCGGACTGCCCACGCCTCAACTGCCGGAGGTCTCCCTGGAATTCCTGCTCCGGGTCATTCAACCGGCCTTCGCAATGGCCCTGCTCAGCTCGGTGTCCACGCTAATCGTCGCCCTGCAGCTGGACGCCATCACCGGGTCCCTGCACCGCCCCAACCGCGAGATGATGGCCCAGGGCGTGGGGAACATTGCGGCGGGCATGATCGGGGGATCTCCGGGAGGAGTGGCGCCTGGAAGTTTCGCCAACGCCTTCAGCGGGGGACGGACGCCAGTGGCGGGCGTAACCGTTGCCACACTCTTTCTGCTGGTCATCATGTTCCTTGCCCCGGTGGCGGAGCGCATCCCATTTGGCGTCCTGGCAGGCATACTCATCATAAACGGCTGGAACATCATCGACTGGCGTTTCATCACCAGGATCCATCGCATACCGCCGAGATTCGCCGTCGTGATGGTTACGACCTGTCTCCTGGTGCTGTTTGTGGACATCAACCTCGCCATAGTCGTGGGCCTGGTGTTAGCCGCTTTGACCGGCGCGCGCCGGATCGAATCCCTGGAAATTGGCTCCCTCATCTCGACACCCGTGCTGGACCGGGCAATTCTGGACGACTCCGACTCCGCCGATGACGTTGACCCTTATGAGGCCAGGACCGGCCTGGTGATCTTCCCGGACCGCGTCACCGTGGCCTCCGCCAGGGAGACCAGCCGGATTCTCCGCACGGACATCCGCGGCCACCAGGTGGTGGTGTTCGACATGTCCCGGACGCTGTACATTGACGACACGGCGGCCATAGCCATCGGGGAACTCATTCGGATTGCCCTCGCCGCGCGCACAAGGACCCTGATTATCTCCGGGCTCAATGAAGAGGTGGCAGATACTTTGAACTCTCTGCGGGTCCTGGACCGCGTGCCGCCCGGGAGCATAGTTGCCCACATGGAGGAGGCCAGGGAGAAGATCCGGCTCATCCTGCGACAGCAGTGACGGGGTCTATGGCCCTGTGTACAGCTCCGTGTCCGGGTGGAACTGGAACCACCCGAACCAGAAGGACATGTGCGTGGGAATTCGCTCCAGCCTATCCGTTTCGTCTGCGGTGTTGACCAGAAAGCCCTCCGTCACCCGCCACGTACCGCCGTCGCTGTCTTCAATGGTCAGGGGGATTCCAGGCTGCACACCGCCCGCTAGCCTGAACGACCTGCCGTCCCGGTTGTACGCCCTCGCCCCCTCGCTTGCAGCTGATCCCAGAACCACGATCTCCTCTCCGCCAACAACGTCGTTGACTATGCGGCTCCTTCTAAGCGCGTCGGAGGCGTAAGCCTTGTAGCTATCGTTCAGCCCCACGCCCAGCACAATGTCCTTCAGATCAAGACGCCCGTCCCGGTCGGGAACAGGGAACATCGTCTCCGCCGAGTTGAAGTAGCTGTAGTAGATTGCCCTTGGATTCTCCTCCGGCACGTAGAATGAGGCGGGATAGACGCCCGTGTCCTGGTCCAGCACCGTGGTGTCCGGGTGGAGCGCCAGCCATTCCTCCCACGTTGTGAGGACTACCGGAAAGTAATCGAGCCGCAGCCCGGAGTCCCAAAGCGGCCCGATTACCGGCTCGCCGGTCAGCTGGTTCCAGAGCGAGTGGGTCTGCCTGTCATACATGACCTTGTTGCTGCGGTACAGCATGCCGGAGGTGCCGAAGGTGGTTGGCTGTCCGTTTATCCTGGCGGAATACACGATTCCGGTGCCGCAGAGAGTTCAATAGGCCAAGGCGATGGGCTCACCTCCCAGGACGTCGTTGGCCATCTCATGGGCGTTGACAATGCGGAGGGGGTACGCCCTGTGCTCGCCGTTGATGGACACTCCAAAGACCCGGTCTGTGGGCAGGAGGTAGTCCTGTTCGTCTGCCGGGACGGCCGGTGCGCTTTGCAGGTCCGGAATGCCGTCCGGCCGGACGCCTCCCCACGCAATCTCGAACACGTTAATCCGCGATCCCTGCGCCGCCGGTGCCAGGAACTCCTCAAACCTGGGGTCGATCAGGTTCATCAGCTCAACCTTCCAGTCCACGTACCCTTCGGGGGGATGATAGTCATCGGCGTTTCTGCCCAGCCACTCCATCCACTCATGCCATGCGTTTGAGGGACTCTTCGCCTCCTGACCCGTTAGCGTGGCAATGGCTTTGTTGATCTCCAGCTCCAACGCTGTGTTTATGAAAAAGCGGAGAACTTCGATCAGCACCGGGACCATCGACTTGTCGTTGTTGGCTATGGCAAGCTCGATTGCCTCGTGGGACTCCACCGGGTTGTGGTTCCGACGGGAGTACAGGAGGAACATGTTCTCCGTGGAGTTGTAGCCGGAGTCCGGTGTCTGGGTGGTGGGGGTCTGGTCAGGAGCGGCAATCGTGGCCCCGCTAGGCGAATCCGCAGGGTCGCCGGCGGCGGGCGTAGTCGCTTCTTCCGCAGCCGTGCACGCCAAGAGAAGAGCAGCTACAACCGCAACCGCCAGCAGCCCGGCACGACGCAAAGTCTTGCTCAACGCGGCCCCTCTCTCAACGCTATCGACTTGTGGCCTCTCGCGGCAACGATGCATAAATCCCGGAGACAATGGCACGGACACCGGGGGTGAGTCGCAGCCGTGCCGCTAGATGCCCTCATACTACAAGCTTAACACGCCGGAAGCGCCGAGTGCAGCCTCAGTCCGGTGAGCCGGAGCCGTCGCCTGTGACAGTTGGACCAACGGGCATAGGGACGCGTTGTAATGCAATGTAATGCAAAGAGAGACATCATCGCAGTAGAATGTAGGGAGTCCACTTTCCACTGCTGTTCCCGGAAGTGAGCCCACGACGCCTCAGGTCGGGGGTAGCCGAAATACGAAAGGAAGCTGTGAAATGGCGGGAAAGACGATACTTATTCTTGGAGGAGGTGTCGGTGGGCTGGTGACTGCCAGCATGCTGCGAAGACACCTTGGCAGGGAGCACCGGGTCGTGCTTGTGGACAGGGAGGACAAGCACGTATTCTGGCCGTCGCTTTTGTGGGTACAGGTGGGTCTGCGCGATCCGGGCAAAGTCGTCCGGGAACTGGCGGGTTTGCAGAGAAAAGGCATCGAGGTGGTGAAGGGCGAGGTGCAGGCAATCGACCCCGAGCGGAAGGCCGTCCGCATAGACGATGCGGAGCTGGTCGCGGACTACGTCGTGATATCCCTGGGCGCTCGGCTGGCGCCGGAAAAGGTCCCCGGCTTGGCTGACGGAGGCCACAACCTCTACTCCCTGGAGGGAGCGGCCGCCATTCGCGAGTCGTTGAGAAAGGTACGGGACGGCAGGATTGTCGTCCTGACGGCTGGGATGCCCTACAAGTGCCCCGCCGCGCCGTATGAGGCGGCCATGCTCCTGGCCTACGACCTGCAGAAGCGCAAGCTGCGGGACCGCGTGGAGGTGGCCCTTTACGCATGGGAAGCAGCGCCTATGGGAGTGACCGGCCCGGACGTGTCCGCCGGGGTCAGGCAGCTGCTGGCGGAGCGCGACATACCCTACTACCCACAGCATCAGATTGCGCAGGTGGATGCGGCGGGCGGCAGGCTGCACTTCGCCGACGGCGCGGAGGCCGGTTACGACCTGCTTGTGTACATCCCGCCGCACGTGGCCCCGGCTGTGGTCCAGCAGGCCGGACTCACCGGAGACAGCGGCTGGGTTGAGGTTGACCGGCATTCAATGGAGACGGGCTTTCCGGGTGTATACGCCATCGGTGACGTGACGCACATACCTCTGGCGATGGGGCTGCCGCTCCCGAAGGCGGGCGTCTTCGCCCACCGCGAGGGCGAGGCCGTGGCGCAGACCATCGCCGGGGAGATTACCGGCCAGGGAGACCCTGGAAGTTTCGATGGGCAGGGAGAGTGCTTCATTGAGGTTGGCGGTGGAAAGGCGGGCTTCGGCCGGGGCAACTTCTACGCCGAGCCCACTCCCCAGGTCAACTTGCGAATGCCCAGCCGGTACTGGCACGCTGGCAAGGTCCTTTTTGAAAAGGACTGGCTGTTGAGGAGGTGGTTCTAGGGAAGGTCTGAACAAGTCCAATCCACTCCCGCGAAGGTGGGAGTCCACGCCCGCTACCCCTGGATTCCTGCCTGCGCAGGAATGGTGGTGAAAGTGTCATTAGGCGAGATGGACATGTTTCTGACTTGTTCAGAGTATCCCTAGCTCGCTCTTTGGACTGGCTTGGACTGGAAGGGATTTCCTCGGGCGCATGCGGCCCCGTGTGACGGCTGCGGGCTAACCGCCCTGCCCGAACACCACGCCTCCCGTCTTCATTAGCCGGATTGCCTCCGCGGTTGCGTCCGCAATCAGCTCTCCGGCGCGTGCCGACGCCTCATCCAGGGTCATGGGCGCTCGCACAATGGATACAACCGCATCAATGCCGCCCGCGTGAACGTCCTCGAAACCCTCGCCAAGGGAGCCGGAGACGGCAATCACCGGAATGCCTCTCCGCCTGGCGCGCCTGGCGACCCCGATCGGGGCCTTGTTGTAGACCGTCTGAAAGTCGAGACGGCCTTCACCCGTGATAACCAGGTTCGCGCCCTCCAGCTTTTCGTCCAACCCAACCTGATCCAGAACGATGTCTACACCAGCCGCCAGTGAGCCGTTGAGGAACGCCATCAGCCCGCCGCCCAGTCCCCCCGCCGCGCCTGATCCTGGAACGGCGTCAATCCTCATCCCGATGTCTCGCTCAATCACCTCTGCAAGGTTCTTCAACGCGGCGTCCAGCCGCTCCACCATGTCCGGCGTGGCCCCCTTCTGAGGGCCGTACACCGCCGCCGCGCCCTCAGGGCCGCTGAGGGGGTTCGACACGTCGCACGCAACAGAGAACCGGGACTCCACCGCCCGCTCGTCCAGCCCCGACATGTCTATACTCCGCAGCTCGGCGAGCGCCCCTCCTCCCGGCGGAAGGTCATGCCCCGCCGCATCCAGCAGCCGTATGCCCAGGGCCTGGGCCATGCCCGCCCCTCCGTCGTTGGTCGCGCTTCCGCCTATACCCACGATGAAGCTCCGGAAACCGGCGTTCAGCGCCTCGCGTATCACCTCTCCAAACCCGTATGTGGTGGCCCGCATGGGGTTGAGGTCATCCGGCGAGAGCAGCGCGAGGCCGGAGGTTCGCGCCAGCTCGATCACGGCGGTCTGCCTGTCGCCCAGCGCGCCCCACTCCGCCCTGACCGGCCTACCCACCGGCCCGGTAACCGTGGCGGTCCGAATGTGACCGCCGGTGGCTTGGACCAAGGTCTCAAGGGTCCCGTCTCCGCCGTCCGCCACCGGCACGAGGACAATCTCGGCGTCCGGGACAGTCCTGAGCACCCCTTCCTCCATTGCCCTGGCGGCGTCGAGGGCTGAGATGCTCCCCTTGAAGCTCTGCGGAGCGATGACTACCTTCATACTTCCCTTCCCCGAATAGCGGGATGTGGCAATACTATATCAGCGAGAAGGCGGCCTGTGTCACCCCGTGAGGTGTCAATTCTGAGAGACAGGCCTGTCGCTTCTGCAACAACATCCGATTCGTGGACATCAATGAAATGGCTAGAGTAAGATGTACGAGCAGAGTGTTCGCTGTAGACAACACAGCAGCCAGACGCCCGGCGCGGAAGATTCCTCATTCCCAACTTCCGCAGTATACCCTTATGGGCTGCGCAGCGACCCCGGAGATGAATAACCTTTATGCTGTCCAACCTGAGAAGCTTTCTGAGCAGCTGGCTTGTCCTGGTCCCAACCATGGCTGGTCTGGGAATAGCAGCCGGCGTCCTCCTTTTCGCCTACCTGACCCCGGGAAAGCCCCAAATAGGCATTATCGACGTGCCGTTGACCGTCTTCAACGATGACACGGCGTATGCAATTGGCGAGTTCCTGGACTACGCCCGACGGGATGATTCCATCAAGGCCGTAGTCATAAACCTGAGCACCCCGGGTGGAGGCGCCTCGGCCAGCGAGCGACTGTACATCGAGACCCGCAGGCTCCGGGAGGAGAAGCCTGTGGTGGTGGTAATGGGCGGACTGGTTGCAAGCGGCGGGTACATGATGTCGATGGGGGCTTCGCACACCTTCGCCCAGACGTCCTCGCTGGTGGGAAACGTGGGCGTGGTCAGCGTCTCCGGCCCGCTGATTCCCACATTGCCGGGAGAGTCAATCGCCTTCAGCAGCCCCAACAAGCTTGACGGCGGCAGCAGAAGGGAGTGGGACGCGGAGCTGGACTTGCTGAACTCAGCCTTTGTGCAGATGGTGGTCAGCGAGCGCGGCGACAGGCTGCGAACTACAGCCGACGAGATCAGGGAGGGCCGCATCTATTCGGGGATGGTCGCAGTCAGGCTGGGGCTGGCGGACGAGCTGGGAGGCGAGACCGACGGCATTCGCAAGGCCGCGGAGCTGGCGGGTATCTCCAACTACGGCCTGGTCAACGTAAACCTGGAGGTGTTAAAGGAGTTTGTGGAGAGCATAGACTTCATTCTTCCAGGGGAAGGTGAGGGCGCCAGCCTCATTGAGGCCCTTTCCACGCGTACCAAACGCCAAAGCGATGGGGAAGACCTGTTGTCGGAGAGCGAGTCCTCTGGCAGCATAACAGCCCTGCAGGAACTGCGAGGCTCGGTGCTGGATTGGGGACTTGGAACTGATGATGAAGACCCCCTCCCGGGATTCCCTCTGGACATACATAGCCCGAACATCTACTACATCTATTCAGGATATGCCCCCTAAACTACTTGCTCTGGCCCTGCTGCCCCTCTTCGCCGCCGGCGCCTTCGCGGTCGCGCTACTCTACTATGACCAGGGCGACTATGAGCCGCCGCCTTCTGTGGACATTCCATTTGAGCAGATAACATCCCCGGCCGTGGCCCCGCTTGCAGTCGAGGACCTGGCCGTGGCCCGATCTGAGAGAGGGCTGGTGGTGATTGATGACCTCCACATAAACTCCTTCGCAGAGAGCGAGATAGCGACCCTCATCTTACTGGTGGCCAATCGCGGCTACGACGTAGAGATCATCGATCGTTCAAGCGCGGCGGAGAAGCAGACCGAGTTGGAGTTGCTGGAAGAGAAGCTCCGGCGAGCGGCGAGCTTCGCAGTGATGCTTCCCCGGACTTCATTCTCTCCGGAGGAGGTCCGCCTGGTGGAGCGATTCGTCGAAAAGGGCGGCAAACTGCTCCTGGTGTCTGACCCGACCCGGCCCAGTCGGATCAACGAGCTGGCCAAGGCGTTCGGGGTTGAGTTCCAGCCGGACTACCTGTATAACACCGTGGAGTACGACCTCAACTTCCGGCACATCTTTGTGAGGGACTTCCAGCCCGCTCCCCTGACCAGCGGCCTGGACACCCTGGTGCTTTACGTCGCCGGGTCAATTCGCTCCTCCGGCCCCGGCCTGGCCGTCTCCGACGCCAACACCCTGTCCTCCCTTGGAGAGACCGCCGACAGCTATCATCCCATTGCCTGGGGCAGCACAAGCAACGTCCTGGCCATATCGGACTTCACCTTTGTGGCGCCTCCCTACAACTCCCTTCTGAGCAACGGCCGGCTGCTGTCCAACGTGGCGGACTTTCTCACGGACAGCCAGCGGGACTACGAGCTTGCCGACTTCCCTCACTTCTACGAGTCCAGCCCTGATGACACCATAGACATTCTGCTGGGTGATGATTCCCTCTGGGACCTTGGCCTTGAAATGAAGAACGGCCTCGCCGGCTTTGGGCTGTCCGCCGGGATCGTAGATGAGGAAGACCTGAGCCGGAACACGGCGTTCCTGGGGCTGTACGAAGACTCCCGCGCCGTGAGCCAGTACCTCCAGGCCGCCGGGGTGAGCGCCGGTGAAAGCCTGAGTCTGCCCTTTGCCCCGGACCTCGACCGCGACGGTACGTCGGCGCTCCTGCTCCACAAGGACCGTGACCGGTACGTGCTTGTGGTCATGGCGGATTCTCCTGATGCGCTGCGCGGGGCCATTGGCAATCTGTTCAGCGGTGAGTTCAGAAACGGACTAGTAAACGAATTCTTGGGGTTGAGTAAATTCGATGAATAAACGAACCGGCCTGCTCCTGTCAGCATCCTCGCTTCTCCTGGCTCTGACCCTCGTGGCGGCGTGTACAACCACCGCCGACACCCAAAGCGCCCCGGTAGCTCTGCCAACGGACCCGCCTCCGCAGGAGCCGAGGTCATTGACCGCTGCTGAGCTGATGGCGGTGGATGAATTCGATTCACAGCAGAAGGTTATCGCTGTAGAGTGGGACCAGCTGCGCACGGACTTCGACCGGTGGCGGGGGACGCTGGCCCCCTGCGACGAAAGCGCCGTTCAGGACGCCCTCCGGGAGTTCGTTGTTGACTTCAACGCGGTGACTGAGCAGGCCAGGGACCTTCCCCGCGCCTCCGTCACCCGGGAGATGGCGGAAACGCTGATAGAAGCCGCCGAATCCGAGGAGGCCGCATTCCGGCAGCTTCAGGAGCGGTGGGACCCGAACGCGCCTTCGCTCTTTGAGGGAGTTGAACAACGACGTACCGAGGCTGCCCGCGCCCAGAGGACGGTGGTTGACCTGATAGCCGACTCGCGAGAGAAACTCGAGGAAGCGGCTGACCCCGAAAGACTGCAGGCCATCGAGGAGTTTTCTGAGGAACTCAAGGCCGTCAGCGATGCCTGGGACGTCCTCCACGACGAATACGCCGCGCTGCTTCGGGAGTCCGCAGACCTGGATGACTTGACTTTGCTGGCCCGTCTTGACGGCCTCATCCAGAGGCTCAACTCAGTAACAGAGTCCATAAACGGGCTTCCGGAGACCAGGGTCACGGAGGACATGGTTGACGCCCTTGAAGAGGCGGCCAGGGACGAGCGCGAGGCCCTGGTTGGTATACACAGCGCCGTAGTCCCGGACAAGCCGGAAGAACCCGTGAACGGAGATGAGCCTGGCGCTGCAGCAGCGTCGGAGCCAGACCTTGCGATTGCTCCGCTGCACAGGGCCCTGGAGTCGGCCGTTGAGCGGTCACAGGATGCCCTGAGGGAAATCGATCTGGAAATAGACGAGGCCCTGGATGCAACCGCGCTGGAGGATCTGGAGGACCTCCAGGAGTTTGAGGCCAAGTACCTGGCGCTGCTGCCTGACTGGGACGCATTCCACGAGCGATACAACGAGTGGCGCAGGACGGAGGGCGGATGCAGCCGGGCCGAGGCGCTCCAGGCTCTTGGCGAGTTCAACATTCGTATGACGGAGATCAGCCGCCAGGTGAGGGACCTGCCCCAGGCCGGTTACCTCCTGTCAATGTACAACCTGCTGGTTGAGGCGGCAGAAAGGGAGGAGGGCGCGATGCGGGCCCTGCGAAACTCGTGGCAGCCCTTCACCGTGGACGCCTTCATTGCTGCCGAAAGGGAGCGGGACAACGCGGACAGGCTGCGCCGCGAGGCGGGCATTGCCCTTGGGGAGCTCCGGGGCCGCTCCTGAAGGCCATTGATTCGACCCGCCAGCTCCAAGATGAGGTCAGAGGCATTAGCGGTCATCCTCAAGCAGTTGACCTTTGGTTCCCTCTGGAGTAAGTGCGCTCGCTGAAGGCCTGTTTGACTTCCCATATACCCTGGAATAGAATCTGCCCCAGCCGACTCTCTCTGAAGAACCCGCATTGGCTATACTGTCAGCGCTCCAACCCCTCCTTGGTCTCGCAGTCCTCATAGGACTGGCCTGGGTTTTCAGCGAACAACGCCGCCGATTCCCCTGGCAGACCGTTGCAGTGGGGTTGTCCCTCCAGTTCGGCCTGGCCCTGTTGCTGCTAAAGCTCCCCGGATCCCAGTGGGCGTTCAGATGGATCACCTGGGTCGTGGAAGCCCTGCTGCAGTCCACCGAGGCCGGCACCACCATGGTCTTTGGATTCCTGGGCGGTGGACCGCTCCCATACGAGGAGACCGTCCCCGGCGGCTCGGTTGTCTTCGCCCTCCGCGTTTTGCCCCTGGTCGTCCTGGTCAGCGCCATCTCAGCCGTCCTGTACCACTATCGCGTACTGCCCTGGGTCGTCAGGGGATTTGCCTGGGTGCTTGGCAAGAGCTTCGGCATAAGCGGCGCATCCAGCTTCGCCCTGTCGGCCAACGTATTCATCGGAATGGTCGAGGCCCCGCTGCTGGTGCGCCCCTACCTGGAGCGGATGTCCCGGTCCGATCTCTTCATCCTCATGACTGGCGGAATGGCCACCATTGCCGGGACGGTCTTCGCCGTCTACGCCACCTTTCTCAAGGACGTGATTCCCGATGCCGCCGGACACCTGCTCACCGCCTCCATAATCAGTGCGCCCGCCGCCGTGGTCATCGCCGTTGTCATGTCGCCCCAGTCGGAGTCTGAGATTGACGCCAGCGTCCAGCTGGAGTCCGTGTACGAAAACGGGGTGGACGCCGTCACACGGGGCACAATGGACGGCCTCCGGCTGCTGGCGCACATAGTAGGAATGCTCATTGTCCTTGTGGCCCTGGTTGAGCTGGCAAACATCCTCTTGGGGCTGGCGCCCGACGTCCAGGGAAGCGCCTTCACCGTCCAGCGCGCCCTTGGGTGGTGCCTCGCTCCCCTGGTCTGGACCCTGGGCATCCCCTGGAGCGAGGCGACGACCGCCGGCCAGCTGATGGGCACCAAGGTCGTGCTCAACGAGTTCCTGGCTTACCTCAGCCTCGCCGATCTCCCCGCGGGCGCACTGGGAGAGCGCAGCGCTCTCATCATGACCTACGCCCTCTGCGGATTCGCCAACTTCGCCAGCCTCGGCATCATGCTTGGAGGCATAGGCGCCCTGGTCCCCGACCGCCGCTTCGAAATTGCCCAGCTTGGCCTCAAGTCCATCTTCGCCGGCAACGCCGCCACCCTGATGACGGGCGCCGTAGTAGCTCTCCTCTCCTCCTGGTAGACTCACCAGTTTCCCCTCGACTGCAGCCCCGTCTCAGGCTAGAATGGAGCTGTCCATATTTAGTCCCCGCGGAAGCGTCGCAGCCGGATCGCCTACAGGAGGTAGCACATGAACACGCTGGTAATGGGTGGCACAAGGTTCAACGGCCTGCACCTTGTACATGATCTGGTGCGGTGCGGACACAAGGTCACCACCCTCAACAGGGGCATCACTGAGGCCAAGCTGCCAAGGGAGGTGCGCCGCCTCTACGCCGACCGGAAGAACCACCCGCAGCTCAAGGAGGTCCTGGGAGCCGAGGAATTCGACGTGGTCTTTGACATCAGCGCCTACGTGCTGGAGGACGTCGAGAGCATGGTGAACATATTCGAGGGGCGCACGGGGCACTACATCTTCGCCAGCTCCACCGTGGTATACGCCGCCACCAACATTCTGCCCATCAACGAGGACTTTCCCGTGGACAGCACTCCCCGCCAGTCCGACTACGGGCGCAACAAGCTGATATGCGAGGACTTCCTGACGAGGGCGTTCCGTCAACGCCGATTCCCAATGTCGGTGGCCCGCTTCTCGATGGTTTTTGGGCCGGACAACGGGATACAAGACCGCGAGCAGAGGATGTTCGTTCGCCTGCTGCAGGGCCGCAAGATACTCATCCCCGGCCGCGGCACAACCCTGAGCCAGGTCGGACACGTGGACGACGAAGCAAGGGCGATGCGCATGATGGCCCTCAACCCCCGGACCTATGGAGAGATATACAACGTGACGGGCAAGGACTACTTCAGCGACGAGGGGTATGTGGACACCTGCGCCAGGGCCGTGGGCGCGGATGCCGACAAGCTGTTCGTGCCCGCTGAAGTCATGGACTCAATCTCGCCGGATATGCGACGGCCCCTGATACAACGCCTGGCGCCATACATCCACCGCTGGGACGAGAGCACCATTTTCGGGATGGAGAAGCTGAAGGACCACGTGGGATACGAGCCCTTCTACACCTTTGAGTCGGCGGTGGAGCAGACATACGAGTGGTTCATGTCGCAGGGCCTGGACAAGCAACGGGAGTACGACTTCTCCGAGGAGGACGCGCTCATAGCCCGGCTGAGCTGACGGGGCCGACCCAGGTTCACCCACTGACGCTCTCCGACACTAGTCCTGGCTGGTGGGTCTCCACGTGATAATAGCCTGCCGCCGCGGGGCCACACCCCGCACGGTGACCCCGTTGGGGGTCTCCACCAGCAGTTCGTCCGCCGCGGCCCGCAGACGGTCGTCCTGCTCCGTGCCCTCTTGCACGGCCAGCCTGCGTCGCAGCTGCTCCAGCACCGCGCCACGGTCGGACTCCACAATCACAGTCTCAGGCGTAACCATCTCCACGTCCGGGTAGATGTCCATCGACCACAGCAGCCCCATCACCTTGGACAGGCCGGGCAGCGGCGTCGGGGCTGAGCCGTACACCCTCTCGTGGAAGGGGCGGTCCATCGATCCGGGTGTCTCCCCCATTTCCAGCACCACAACTTTGTCGGTGGCATACTGCTGCAGCTTCTCAACGAAGGGGGCCACCTCCATGACGTGATGCAGCACCAGTGAGCAGAGCACCATGTCTGCCTTGGGCGCCTTGGCGTCCTCCCACGGCTCATTGATGACCGTGATGTTGGTTATGCCGGCCTCCGCGGCCCGGGTCTTCAGCAGCTCCACGGAGTCCGCGGACCGCTCAACGACGGTCACCCGCTGGGCGCGCGTGGCAAGGGGCAGCGCAAATCGACCTGCTCCGCCTCCAACGTCCAGCACCTCCGTTCCCGAGCCCAGGGCCGCGAACAGCTTGTTGAGAGCCTCGTCATCGGTGCGGTGGGGGTCCATGGGCCGGTTGGCGTACCCGAAGCCCCCGGCGCGACCCATCGCCTGACCGTGCTCGTGTCCGGCGCCGCGCAGGGCCTCCATATCACGGTCAAAGGCCGCAACCTGATCTCGCCACGCCTCGACAACTGGGTTCATATTGATCCTCCTCACTTACTGCTAGGCCGTCTTGACCGGCTAACGCGCTCAGACGCAGTAGCTGCCCGCAGCCGGGTCTCACGCGCCGGCTATGTCTGAGATTCGTGCGGCCGTTAATGATACCAAGTACCATTACAACACCCATTACAATACTTGGATACCGGCCGGATGTCAATGCGACCGGCGGGGCGGTATTCTCTATACGTGTTGGTAATGCCAACGCTGGTTGTATTGACATTTCTTGCCCGCTCATGGTGAGCTTGTCGAACCATTTGAGCGGGCAGGCTATAGGCGTAGTTGCCCCCGCTCATTTCCTTCGACAAGCTCAGGATGAGCGGTATCGCGCGCTATAGCCAACGCCTGCAGAGAATACCGGCGGGGGCGGTCTTCCAGCACAGGGATAGTCTGTTAAGCAACAGTGTCAGGTGGCTGACGGGACGCAGGCCGCACCTCCCGTCCATTCCTGCGGAAGGAGACCTTTGCGTAACTACGGCGACATCTTGGAGGCAATACGTTTATCGTCATTCCCGCGAAAGCGGGAATCTATTTCCTTCTTTATCGGACGCTCTGGATTCCTGCTTTCGCAGGAATGGTCGGGAGGCGCGCGCCGCAACTGAGGTCATTCAAAGGTCTCCGGAAGCAGGAACCCAGGGCCACCGATATAGACGTAGATAGATTCCGGCCCCCGCATCAAGTTCGGGGCAAGCTTCGCCGGAATGACGATAAACGTACTTTCCTGAAGATGCCATCGCAATTATTCAAAGGCCTGTCACTCGGAGTTAGCCCGGCGGCGGGTTGAATGGGGTAAGGATTCCTACCTGGTTCTCGCCCCTTATGGGGGAGACCTGGTCTCCTCTACCGCGTCTCGGAGGGAGTGGCCTCAGCGCTGCTACCATCCCGGTAGACGCCGGGGTAGGACTCGCGCAGTCGGAGCAGGAGGAAGAGCGGGGTCACCATCAGGGCCATCCCAAAGATGCCCAGCACGCGAAAGCCCAGGTACTCCACGACAACCCCACCCACGAGGGGCATGCTGATGGCGGCCGCGGCGGTGAATGTATCGTTGGCGCCTATCACCCGGCCGCGCTCTGCGGGATTCGTGGTGTCGGCGTAGAGCGCAGTCGCCGCTATGTTGACGCATGACCAGCCCAGCCCCACAAAGAAGGTGCCGGCGGTGATTATCGGGTACACGGATGTCGCCACTATGAGCCATGACCCAATGGAGGCCATGATGAGCCCAAGGAACATCATGTTCCTCCGGCCGAACCTGTCCGCAAGCTTCCCAATGGGAAGAGAGAACCCGAACATTCCGACGACGTGAATTGCAACAGAGACGGAGATCGCGCTGAGCGGGTAGTGGTGGTGATGCAGGGCAATGGATGTCATGACCATCATCATGTTCATGTTGCCCTGCGCGGCAAACATGGACGCAAACGCAGTCAGACGAGGGTAGTTCTTCAGGAAGTAGAGGATTCCGACTTTGCCCGCAGCCGGCTGGGGCGCATCGGCCGGCCTGTAGTCGGGATAGTAGTCGGCCAGGTTGGCGGCGATCTCCTTGGGGTCCGGCCGGACCTGAAGCACCATGATCATGCTGGCCACCACGACCACCGGGATGAAGAACCAGGCCAGGGCGATAGGCTCCAGGCCAAAGTCCCCGGCGAATGTCTCCGAAGTTCTGATGAGAATGGGACTGGCAAGCGCGCCCACCAGGGACCCCGTGAGCACCAGCCCCAGCCCCTCGGCCCGGCGACTGGGCGGGTACATGTCCGCCGCCGCCACCCTCAACTGCTGCACGGAGCCTGTGCCCAGGCCGAGCACCAGTATACCCAGGACGAAGACGGGAAAGGACTCCATCAGCGCGGCTATTCCGGTGACTGTCGCGCCGACCCCTACCAGAAACAGCCCAAGGATCACCCCTGCCCTTCTGCCGAAGGCATCGGTGAACTTGCCTATCGGATAGGCGACTATCAGGCGGCTGAAACCCGTTATGCTCGAACCGATTCCGGCAAGAGCCGCCGTACCAATCATCTGGGTCACCAGCACAGGCCCCAGCGTAGGCACTATCTGGTTGCCCGCTCCCGTGAAAGCCTGGGACGATGCCAGTAGAGCGGTGTTCCGCTTGACCAGCCTCGGGATGGGGGTCTTGGCGCCGGTTTTCTGCAAGTCGTCTCCTTGGCCCTGATACCTTATCTCTACCGAATTTCCACGGCAGGCGCGCCGCAAGATCCGGGCGGCACTGATGACATTTTCGCGGAGTTTAACTGAATTGAGCGCCGATGGTCAATTGAGGCACCACCTTGATTGTACGCTGTCTTTGCCTTGTCTGTCCTCGTATCGGCTGCTGTCCCACATCTTTGCGCAAATGTGGCGTAATATTTGAGGAAATACGTTTATCGTCATTCCCGCGAAGGCGGGAATCCATTCCCTTCTATTTCGGATGCCATGGATTCCTGCTTCCGCAGGAATGGTCGGGAGGCGCGCGCCTCAACTGAGGGTATTCAAGGGTTTGCAGTCCCGTGTTGGACGCTTGAACCAATGGTTGCTAGAATGAACCAATGTTGACTCATCCCAGCCTCAAGGCCCGTCCCCTTCCGGGAGTCCGCGGCCGTGAGGCCCATCCTTAGCCACGGGCAGCTGTACACATGTCATCTCCCTATCTCGTCAGAACGCTTCGAGTCCCAATACAGAAGTTCATACACACCGAGCAGACCGGCGCAATCGTGCTGCTGCTGGCCGCCGCGGCCGCCCTCGGCCTCGCGAACTCCCCCTGGTCAGATCAGTACGCAGACTTCTGGCACACCAAGCTCTCGATTGACATCCACATCTTTGCCCTGACAGAGGACATTGGGCACCTGGTCAACGACGGCCTCATGACCCTTTTCTTCTTCATCGTAGGGCTGGAGATCAAGAGGGAGTTGGTGCACGGCGAGCTCTCCGGGTTCAGGAAGGCCGCTCTGCCGGTGGTGGCAGCTATTGGCGGCATGGCCGTGCCCGCCCTCATCTACACCTACTTCAACTCGTCCGGCGACGGCGCGGCCGGTTGGGGCATCCCAATTGCAACCGACATCGCCTTCGCCCTGGGGGTGCTGGCGCTGCTGGGCAGCCGGATGCCGCCGGAGCTGAGGGTGTTTCTCCTTGGGCTGGCGGTCTTTGACGACCTGGGAGCAATAGCCGTAATCGCCGTCTTCTACGTGGAGGCCATCAGCTGGATGGATCTGTGGTTGGGCCTCGGAACCTTCGCAGCGATGGCCGTGTGCGTCCGGTTGGGGTTCCGGGCCCCGGTCTTCTACACCATCCTGTTCCTGGTGATGTGGCAGTTCTTCCTCAAGTCCGGTGTGCATGCCACGCTGGCCGGAGTCCTGGCGGCGACTCTGGTGCCGCCCGGGCCTGGCGTGGACCGCGGGCGGTACGCCGACACCGTTGAGGGGCTTCTCCGGGATTTCAGAATGGCAACAGCGGAGGGAAACGATGACGAGGCCGAGGCGATTGCGGAGGAAATTGAGAGGCTGAGCCGCGAGACCGAAGGCCCGATGGAGCGACTGGAGGGGACAATCCACCCCTGGGTGAGCTTCCTGGTCCTGCCCGTTTTCGCGCTGGCCAACGCCGGAATCACCTTCACGTCTGAAACGGTGTCCGGGGCGTTGTCCAGCAGCATCACGTTTGGCGTAGCGGCCGGGCTGCTCGCGGGCAACGTGCTGGGCATAGTCGGGTTCACGTGGCTGGCGGTCCGACTGCGCGTGGGCACACTGCCCTCGGCGGTCAAGTGGAGGCACGTCCTTGGAGTTGCGCTGCTGTGTGGCATGGGATTCACAGTCTCCCTCTTCGTCTCAGCAATAGCGTTCGACCAACGAGAGCTGATTGACCAGGCCAAGATAGGCGTATTCGGCGCATCCCTGCTCGCGGGCATTGCAGGCTATCTGTTCCTGCGGTTGTCAAGCGGCAGGACTCCCTCCGAATCCCGGAAGGACAGAGGAGAGTCCGGCAGTCGGGAGCAGGCTGAGGGCCCACAGGAAGCTCAAGGGGACTCCCTTTAGAGCATAGCCCTCCCCCATCTCCCAGACCACTAGACCGACTGCTCCGGCCTCGCCTGCACTTTCGGAGAGGCGGGAGTTTATGATAGATTTATCCTCTCATACCCGCCTGAAGCTCCGGCTCCAGGAGCTTTCGAGCAGGCGGTCGCAGGAGAAAGCAAGTGTTGCTCAAGGACAGGGTTGCCCTGATTACAGGCGCAGGACGCGGAATTGGCCGGGCAATCGCCATTGCCTTTGCCAGGGAAGGAGCGCGGGTCGCCGTAACCGGGCGCAACGCTGAACGCCTGGCGCAGGTGGTCGATGAGATACGCGCCGGCGGCGGCGAGGCGGAGTCCTTTGTCCTGGACGTGACCAACGCGGACGACCCGGAGCGGGCGGTCGACCAGGTCACCCGGATATGGGGTCGAATTGATATACTGGTCAACAACGCCGGAGTCATAACCTACCACACTCCCGTGTGGGAGACCTCCATTGAGCAGTGGGACGAAGTGATGAACACCAACCTGCGGGGAATGTTCCTTGTCAGCCGGGCGGTGATTCCTCACATGATGAAGAGGGAGCAGGGCGTAATCATAAACATCGGGTCGTCGTCAGGCCGCGTGCCGGAGGGCGACTACGGAGCGTACGTGACCTCAAAATTCGGCGTGGTGGGCTACACGGCTTCTCTGGCGCACTCCCTCCGCTCCCACGGCATTCGCGTCAACGGCATCAACCCGGACTGGGTGGACACCGACATGGCCAGGGCATACGATTCCGACGGACACCCTGACTGGATAACCGGCGAACAGATAGCGCAGGCGGCCCTCTACCTGGCTGCTCATGCGCCCAAACTTATGACCGGACAGTTCATCGATCTGTTTGGGGGTGAACCACAACCCATCTAGTGAGGTCGCGCTAATGAACCAGAACCCCGATTTTTCAGAGTCGTTCTACAGAGACCACGCCCAGCGCTACGCTGAGGTGAGCCACAACTTCATCCAGTCCGTGTACACTAACGTCTCCCATCCGGACCTCAAGGACGACACGGACCTGATCCAGAGGATGCAGGAGCTTGTCCCGGCCGGGTCGCGGGGGCTGGACGCCGGCTGCGGCGCAGGCGCCCGGGACGTGTTCTTCTACTGGCAGAAGGGCTACGATATCTACGGCGTGGACGCCGTTGAGGAGAACATCGTCGAGGCTCGAAGGCTGCACCCGGAGATCGCGGAGAGGGTGTCGGTCGCCGACCTCCGCGAGCGCCTGGCGTTCCCGGACGCCCACTTCGACTTCCTGACGTGCAACGCCGTCATCCAGCACATAGACCCGGACACCACCCTTGGAGTTACTCTGCCTGAGTTCACCAGGGTACTCAAGGACGGCGGCGTTCTGCAGCTTATGTTCAAGATCGGGGCCGGGATTGCAACAGTTTACGACAAGGACTACGGCGCGGACAGGACGTTCCAGCTTTACGGCGTCGATGAGGTGGTCGGCCTGCTGGCCGGCCGGGGCCTGAGCGTGGTCCCGGCGGAGGGTGAGAAACTGGGCGGAGTCATGTACTTCACGGACCCGAAGCCCATGGACCACTGCGTCCTATTCGCGCGAAAGGCCTCCTGAAGGAAGAGGCCCACGGCCTCCGTTCCGTGACCCGGAATCCGGAGAGGTGAAATGACCGGCCTGGCTGTCCCCAGTCACCTTGGGGAGATCACAACCGACTGGCTGACGGAGGCCCTTCGGGGCAGCGATGCGTCCGGCGCGTCTGTGACCCGGTTCTCTGCGGAGACCATAGCCGAGGGCAAGGGGTTCATGAACCAGCTCTTCAGACTCGCCCTTGAGTATAACTCCGACTCCCATGACCTGCCTCGCACATTGATGGTCAAGCTCCCTTCGACTGACCCCCTGCTGCGGAGGGTGTTCGGCAGACTGGGACAGAACCTGCGGGAGGTCAGGTTCTACCAGGAGGTGGCAAACGGCGGCCTGCTGCAGTCCCCTCGCAGCTACTACTCCGCAATCGACCTTGCCACCGGCAACACTGTGCTGCTGCTGGAGGACATGGGCGACGCAAGGCAGGGAGACAGCGTTGCAGGCTGCTCGATGGAGGATGCCCGCTGCTCTATCGTCCAGATGGCCGCATTCCACGCCGCCTGGTGGGACAGCCCCGGACTTCACCGCTTGGACTGGATGCCCCTGAAAGACTCCGAGGCCGTCTCATACCAGTACATCTACACCGACGCGTGGAGGTCTCTTGTCGAGAAAGCCGGCGAAGGGATGCCCCAGGGCCTGAGGTCCCTCGGCGACCACCTGATCTTCCAGGTGCCGGAGATCAAGGCAAGACTCACGAAGCCTCCCAGGACGATCATCCACGGAGACTTCCGCCTGGACAACTGCTTCTACTCCGGGGCAGGCGACTCCGACTCGCCTGTGGTCTTCGACTGGGAGTTCTGCGTGCGTGCCCGGGGCGCCTACGACGTGGCAACCTTCATCAGCGAGGCGTTTCCCACGCCGCAGCGAAGAGAGGTGGAGCTGGACCTGCTGCGCGCTTACCACTCCACCCTGGTGGACAACGGCGTACGTGGATACTCGTTTGAAGAGTGCCTCTACGACTACCGGCTTTCGATGCTGGAGATCTTCGTGTTCTGGATTGTGTCCGGCGGCTACTGCAACTATGAGGGTGAGCGGGCCACGACCTACCTGCACAACACCCTGGCGCGCTTCGACGCCGCCATAACGGACCTGGAGTCCACGGACCTGCTTTACGGCCAGTAGACCATCTCCATTGGCAGGCCCTTGTTGTCCGTGAGTGGAGTCTCTGGAATCGTCCGTAGCTTATCGTGACCACGAAGAGCCGTTACAGCCGCAACCATCGCATCAATGATGTCGTCGCTGCCAACGCGTTGCGTGCGGTACTCTTCACAAGCTTTTCTGTAGACCTCCCGCGCCTTAGGGAACACGTCTTCGTCTTCAAGAGTCTTTAGACGCTCCTCTCTGCCCTCATCCTTCTTCTTGCTGAACTTCATTGAACTCTTGCCGTTCAAGGCCCAGAAGCACACTTCTGGATGGACCTCTCTGACCACAGGTGTCACTTGTTTGCCGGAGTCTGTCAGCGCCCTGTCCACCTCCGCGATCTTGGGCACAATGGCAAAGGCTTGCTTGGAGATTTTCTTTCCGGTTACTGCGTACTCTACCTTCTTGGCAGCTTCGTAACCTTGAGGGTCAATACACGCCTGTTGCACCGTCTGGCGCGTCGGAGTGGGGAAGATGCTGGATTTTCTCTTGAAACCCGGCAGCCCCCGGGCCATGTAGTCGCACTTGCGGCCGCCCGGCTCCTCCGGCAGCCCAATGGGGATGTCTACCAGAATCAGAGCGGCGTCGCTGTAGTGGCCAAGCAGTTCCTTGAATGTATTGAACTTGCGAGTCTCACCCTCTCCGTTTCCATCAAGTCCAACGCTGAACCAGCCGCCAGGGCATCCGTCGACTCCAACGTACTCAATCCGGTTCATGATCTAATTAAACCTACCGCCCGCCGTCCGGCGCTTCCAGTCCCGCAGCGCGCCGGAATGCGCGGGTCAGGTCCTCAACGTATATCCTGTCGAAGTCCCCGTAGTGGCCGGCGTTTCCGTCATCCCTGAGAGGCTCCGCCCACATGTACCTCACGTCCCTCCAGTCTATGGGAAAGTGAGGGTCATCGAAGAAGGAGCGCACGGCGTCAAATGGATCGGCTGCGTCGACGTAGCCCATCATCTGGAAGTTCTCGTAGACGTTGCCACTGTGGGAGAGGAACTCCCCCTTCATGGCGGCCAGCACGATGAATTTAGGCATCCCAACTCTCCTTGGAGACATTATATGGGATTGTCAGCGTCGTTGCTTGGACCTGCTGGATTCCGAAGAGCGCAAGACGGGACGAGTAGCCTCCCAATCAGAGTGAAACCCAGTCCAGGAGTTACTCGAATCATTGCGCGTGGAACTAGCTTGCGATTTACGCAAGATTTTGTCACGGATATTTACTGCTTACGTATACATTTAAGAAAAATGTAAGAAATTGATGGTCTCAAACCCCTTGTCAAGTTACTTTGTAAGATATAATGCGCAACAACTCGCCAGGGGATGTGGAGGCGCAAGCATGGCGCTCTGCACGACAGACTCCATAATGGACAGTGTCGGCGTCCACACTAATCTGTACTCGCGCCGGACTTCAGATTACACTTCTCCAGCACGGTCACTACCGGATTCAGGTATTTGCCGTTCTGGCGCCTGAGATTGTAAGAGGACTCCAAGCGCAAGGGAGGTAGTTCAATGAAGAAGATTACGGCTATGGCACTAATGGCGATCCTTGGTTTGCTCACGCTGTCTGCGTGTGCCAGTGAAGAGGATCCCACGTCTATACCCACTGGAGTGGAGATGACAGGAGGAGAAAGTGTTGCTGATGGGGTGCAGAGGGCGTTGCCCACGGCTACCACTCCATACCGACCGATACCAACCACCGTCCCGCCAAGGCCTACGGCTACAGCTGCGGCCATGATGCGAGAGCCAACGGCTACACCCAGAGCTGATGCCTATCAGAGCTCCCCCACGGCTACACCTGCGCCTGCGCAGTCCCAGGGCGTGACCGCACCGGACACGACTTTCGTGGACTACCTGAGGGAGCGGTTTGTATCCGCAGGCGTGGACAACGTCTCCACTTTCAGCCTGGATACGGATCGCACCTCCTACTTCCTTGCCCTCAACACGGCCCGGGCGGGGTACGACGTGGACCCGGACTCGGTAAGGGCTGAGGAGTGGATCAACGCCCTTGACTACAACTACAAGCGGCCCCTGCGAGACGACAGCTTTGCCGTTTCCACTGACGTCTTCCGGCATCCCCTGGACAGTAGAATGCACATGGCCCGCATCGCGATCCAGGCTCCTGAGATGGACTATGACGCGACACCGGTCAACGTCACCCTGGTCCTGGACGCGTCGGGGTCCATGGCAGACGGCAACCGCGTGAGCATCGCGCGGGAGGCGGCCGAGAGCATCCGGCGCAGCTTGCGGGCGCAAGACCGAATAGCAGTTGTGCACTTCAGCACCAACGTGCTCAGAAGATACACCGTCGAGCATACACACCCGGACGACCCCAACGTCGCTCGCTCCATTGACGATCTCACCCCACAAAACTCCACCAACGTTCAGGCGGGACTCGACCTTGGCGTTCAGCTTGCGGACAGGGCCCGGCGCGATAATCCTGACGCCTACAACTACATCATCCTGATGTCCGACGGCGTCGCAAACGTGAATGCGACCGACCCCTTCGCCATTCTGGAGTCGGCCGGGGACCACGACAGCCGGAACCCACTTCGCCTCATCACCATCGGCGTGGGCATTGAGAACTACAACGACTTCCTCCTTGAGCAGCTTGCCCAGCACGGCAACGGGTGGTATCGATACCTGACCGACACGAACCAGGCCAGAGCCACCTTCAGCCGGGAGAACTGGCTGGCCCTGTCGATTCCCTTTGCAGACCAGACCCGGGCCCAGGTGACCTGGGACCCGAGCGTTGTGGATGCGTGGCGCATTGTTGGCTACGAGAACCGCGTGACTTCTGACGAGTCCTTTACCGAGGCTCGCCGGGAGTTTGCAGAGATTCCGGCAGGCGCGGCCACTACGGTCTTCTACGAGCTGGAGCTGAAGAACCCGAGCTTTGCAGGAGCAGTCAGCCTGGGGGACATTGAACTGCGCTGGGTCACGCCTTCAACAGGAGATTCCAACCGGCAGCACGCCGGGGTAACCGGAAACGACAACTACAGGTTCGAGGCCATAGGCGACTCCATGCTGCGGCTGGGTGTGCTGGTTGCCCTTTCCTCCGACCGTTACAGCAGCCTGCCCTACGCGGACGCCGCCACCCAGTCGGTGCACAGGGACCTGCTCTTCCTCCTGGACGAGGCCAGAAGGCTGGACAGGAACCTTGGGAACCTGGGAGCGTATCAGGACGTGCTCTTCCTGCTTGAGCACATCACCCGCTACTCGGAGGATGCCATTCAGCCGTCGGGCTACAGCCGTTAGCTGCCTGAACACAGTTCAGCAAGACGTAACACAGGGAGATTGAAAATTCGTGCGCCTCGGGGTTCAGTGCCGCCGGGGCGCCGTAGTCTCCCATTACCTCTGAAAGATGGCATGAACCTGACGAGGAGCACTCAAGTCAAATGAAGAGGCACTGTTTGAAAAGGGTGTTGGAAACCCTCACTGTGGCCAGGTTATATCTGATACTGGCCGGAGCGGTCATCGGACTGCTGGTGGCGGGTTGCGCATCCGATGAGAGTTACACGACCGGCGGCGATGAGAGCTCCGCAGCAATGGCGACCGCAGCCCCACTACCCGCGGATTCCAGCCCGGCAGACTACGAGCGGAGCCAAACAGCGCCGCTTTCCGCGGGCGAGATAGACGACAACGAGCGATGGGACCAGTATTTGGACTACAGAAGTCGATACTCCGGCCCGGCGATCCATGACGTGGATGTCTCCGAACGTTATGTCATAACCGTCACCGATTCAGACGGACTGCCGCTCCACAACTGTGAGGTCCGGGTTTCTGTCGGATCTGAGGTTGTATTCGAGGGCCGCACATACGCGAATGGCCAGACGCTCTTCTTTCCCAGGGCCTTCTCCGCCAGTGAAGGAGCAAAGGCATTCAACCTGGAGGTTAGCAAGGGGGAAATCAGCCGCGTTCAAGAGGTCACCCGGGACACTGAGCAGTCGTGGAACGTGACCCTCGACCTGGGGCAGAATCTCACGGAAGGCGTGCCGTTGGACGTACTGTTCCTGCTCGACGCTACCGGCAGCATGGCTGACGAGATAGACCAGATCAAGAGCACCCTCCTCTCGATAGCCTCCCGCATCAGCGACCTTCCATCGAGGCCGGACTTGCGCTTCGGGATGGTGGCATACCGGGACAGAGGGGATGACTTTGTAACGCGAGTCTACGACTTTGACAGAGACGTGGAGAGCTTTCGGAACACGATTCGCGGGGTGGAAGCGGATGGTGGCGGTGACAATCCGGAATCCCTGAACGAGGCGTACAGCGTAGCGGTCCACGAGCCGGACTGGCGTCTGGCCAATGCGGTTCGACTGATCTTTCTGATCGCGGACGCTCCGCCGCACCTGGACTACGCCAACGACTACGACTACGCTCAAGAGATGATGGTGGCGAATAGCAGGGGCATCAAGACCCACGCAATAGCCTCCAGCGGGCTCAACGTACAAGGCGAATACATCTTCCGCCAGATTGCTCAAAACACTATGGGCAGGTTCGTATTCATAGTCTACGGGCCGGAGGGAACCACAACACACGACGTAGGCGAATACACGGTGGATAGGCTAGATGACATTGTGGTGTCGCTGGTAGAAGAGGAGCTGTCTTTCCTGCCACGTTGATGTTCAGCCTGCCCCCTCCTGTAACTGGCTTGAGAATCGACGCCTGCCTGTAGCAGTCCAAGGCCGCTTTGCATTTAGCAATCCCCTAGTGTAATCTTCCACTAGTCTGGGGAGGGCGCTCAAAACGTTGAAGCTCTTTGGGGAGAGGGTGCTGCCGGCTTTCGGCTAGCGTGTTGCACCGCGGACGCCCGCCGCCGTCTCATTCGAAGCCGGCCAGCTTGAGCTGCCGGGGTTCCTGCTCCTGCCGCGGCTCATCGAACCCCGACAGGCCCACTCCAATGAGCCTGAACCGCCTCTGAGGAGCAAGCTCGACGTCCAGGAGCGCGCCCGCCGCCCGTGCGATCTCCTCGGAGGTCTCCACCGGCTCCGGGAGTGTCCTCTGGCGCGTGAAGGTGGTGAAGTCGGAGAGGCGCAGCTTGAGCTTCACCGTCCGCCCCCGGAGCGCCTTGCCCCTCAGCCCACCCGCAACCTCCTGGCTCAGCCTGCTCACCATCTCCTGCAGCGCCTCCCGGTCGCCCGTATCACTGGAAAAGGTTGTCTCTGCGCTGATCGACTTGGTTTCGCGTTCCGACGAGACCTCGCTGTCGTCTTCGCCCACGGCCAGCGATCGTATGTGGGCGCCGGTCTTCCCGAATATGCGCGTGAACCACTCCTCCGGCTGAGCCGCCAGTTCCCCGATTGTGTGGATGCCCTCGTCGTTCAGCTGCTTGACCCGCTTGGGGCCGACGCCCCACAACCGGCCCACCGGCAGCGGCGAAAGGAACTCCCGCTCGGAGCCGGGCGGCACCAGCTTGAAGCCGTCGGGCTTGTCGATGTCCGAGGCGATCTTGGCAACAGACTTGCTGGTCGCCACGCCCACCGATATGACCAGGCCCAACTCTTCCCGGACGCGCCGCCGGAGGCCCCGGGCAATATCCCCGGCGTCCCGACCGGGAGCGACCGAGGCGGTGACGTCCAGGAAAGCCTCATCCAGGGAGAGGGGTTCCACCAGGGGCGTAACCTCCCGGAATATCGCCATCACCCGGCGGGACACGTCGCGATAGCGGTCAAAGTCGGGGGGCTGTCTGACCACTTCCGGGCACAGTCGGAGCGCCGTGCGCATGGGCATGGCGGAGCGGACGCCGAACCGCCGCGCCTCGTAGGAGGCCGACGCCACGACGCCCCTGTCGTCAGGGCTTCCGCCTACGACAACGGGCTTGCCTCGCAGCTCCGGGTTGTCCAGCTGCTCCACGGAGGCGTAGAAGGCATCGAAGTCTGCGTGAATGATCTGCCGCATAGTTCGCACCGCTATGGCAGCATTTTACAACGGACTATAGGTGGAGACGCCACAGGCGGGTGACGTTGGGCGGGAAATTGCCCGGTTCTTGCGGCCTGTGGCGCGCTAACCTAGAATGGTCTGGGTGGAGAAACCTTGGGTTTGCACGAGCTGGCCGGTGGGGGCCGGAGCAACAAGAAATTTGGACACTTCACAGGCAGAGCAATGATCTCACAGGAATCCAACGGAAACACGGACACGACCCAGCCAGCCGGAGTAAACCGGGTGGTGAGCATCTGCCGGCGGATTGTCGAGGCCAACCGCTTCGAGTACGCCATAATCGCTATCATCCTGTTCAACGCCGGTCTCCTTGGCCTGGGCACGTCTCCGGCCATCGAGCGCGACTACGGCGGCCTGCTTAACCTGGGAAACAACGTCGTGCTGGGGATCTTCATCGTAGAGGCGGTCCTGAAGTTGGTGGCGCGCTGGCCGCGGCCCCTCCGCTACTTTCGCGACGGCTGGAACGTCTTCGACTTCACGGTCATAGTCCTGGCGCTGATCCCGACGACCGGGGAGTTCGCCATCGTGACGCGCCTCTTCCGCCTACTGCGTGTCGTGAGGCTCATATCAACCATCCGGGACCTGCGGCTGATCGTTGCCGCCCTTGTGCGGTCCATCCCCAGCGTGGGCCACGTGATGATCCTGATGAGCATCGTGGTCTACATCTACGCAATCATGGGCTACCACCTCTTCCACCAGCACGATCCTGAGAACTGGCGCGATCTGGGCACGTCCCTCCTGACCCTCTTTAACATCCTCACCCTGGAGGGCTGGACGGAGGTTATGGATGCGGCGATGACCGCGTACCCGTGGGCGTGGGTGTACTTCATCAGCTTTGTGGTGGTGGGCACCTTTGTCGTGATCAACATGTTCATCGCCATCATCATCAACAACCTGGACGAGGCCAAGCTGGAGCGGCTCCGGGAGCTCGAAGGCCCCGTGACCGGCGAGGAGCTTCTGCGAGAGATACGCAACACCCAGGCCACCCTCAGGCGGCTGGAGGAGCGGATGAACGGCGATGATCCAAAATAGCGATCGAGTCCCTGCCTCCCTTACCGCCCGTCGCGCCGGTCACGGCAGCGTGCCCACACCCTGGAGCCCGGATTGACGAGGCGTCACAGCGTCACGCTCGGCGACACCACCGTTGAGTACGAGGTGAAACGGAGCCGCCGGCGCAAGAAGACCTACGCGATAAGTGTTGTCAGCGGCGTTGTCCAAATAGCCGCGCCACAGAGGGCCTTGCTCAGGGACATGGACGCTCTTGTCCAGAGGCACGCGGCGTGGATCCTGAAGCGCTTATCACAGCCATCGCCCCACCCGTCTGTGATTCGCTTCGAGGACGGCGAGACGCTCCCATACCTGGGAGACAACGTAAATCTGGTGGTTGAGAGCGCAGCCGTCAGGGGGACACAGGCCCGCTTCGAGGACTTGCAGCTTCGAGTGACCGTCCCGCGCCGTCTTGAGGGAGAGAAGCGGACAGAGGCGGTTCGCCGCGCCGTCGTGGGATGGTATCGGTCCCGCGCCTCTGAGATACTTGCCGACGCCGTGGAGCAGTGGTGGCCCACGCTCGGCCGCGGCCAGAGGTCTCGCGTCCTCATACGCGACACCCGGCGGCAGTGGGGAAGCTGCGCCCCGGACGGCGTCCTGCGCTTCACGTGGCGCCTGATGATGACTGAGCAGGCCCTGGTGGAGTACGTGGTTGTCCACGAGCTTGCGCACCTCACCCATCGCAACCACTCCGCGGATTTCTGGGGGCTGGTTTCCAGCGTGATGCCGGACGCCGGGCAGAGGCGAAAGCGCCTGGACGAGTTGACGCCGATGCTGCCCATGATGTGACGATCTTCCCACATGACCGTGACCCTCACGTACTCAAGATGGGCGCTTCTCAAAGGCCGTTTCACACGGCTTCCCAGCTTTAAGCGTTTGCAAGCACGCGCAAGCGCGCCTCAATGCTCATTTCCGGTCAGCGTCTGCCTGAACGTTCGGAGCCGTCAGAGAAGATGACAAGCATTGGGTTGTTTACCGGGAACATCTCTGCGGCATCACATTAGAACGTGCTGGACCACCACGCCCAACCCAGACGCTCGGGCAAGCCGGCTGTCCGCCGTCAGCAGAGGAATGTCAAAAGCTCCGGCGGCCGCTATGTAAAACGCATCGTAGGCGCTCACGTTCCGGTGGAACTGCCATGCCAAAGCGGCCAACGAGCGGTGGGAAACGCGCTCCACAGGCCAGTGATACAGGTCTTCCAGGGCCAGGACTGCTCTACTCTCCTCAAGCCGGTTGCTCAGGACCGCCCGGCGCAGCACGGACACCACCTCGGCGTCCATCATATCCGGGGCAATCAGCGAGGATGCCCCATCCAGCATATCGGCTACGGACAGGCCAAGGGGTGTCTTCAGCAGGTACTCGACCGCTACCGACGCGTCGACTACAAACCTGGTCACTCGCGCTCCGCGTCTCGAAGTGATCGCTCTTCCATGAGAAGCGTTGCCGCATCAACTCCAAGGTTTGTCCTGGGTCGCTGGGCCAGGCGCCCGCGCCATTCCTCGCGCGCGAGCTCCCTTTCAATCGAGGCCAGCACCGCCGCGCTGATGGTGCAGTTGTTGTCACGGGCGTACTGGCGGAGGCGCTCGTAGAGGGAGTCCGGAATGTTCTTTACTTGCAGGTTCGCCATGTAATGAGAATAGCATGACGCAATCATGACATCAAGCCGCCAGCGGCATCGCCGAGCTACACTCCGTCTCCTCATATCCTGTCTCATTCGCTGACTTGTCGGCGCATTTTGGACCCCGATTGGGAGGGATTTCGGATGAAATCCCATGTGAGGCGGTTGAAATTTGCTGAGACCTGATATTATCATTCCAAAGGCACACTCAAGCGGGAGACGGATTGTCATGGACTTGTCCACATACCCGGAGCTTGTGGTCTGCTCGTTCAGGGAGATGGTTGAGGAACACTTCTCTTCCACCACTCCGAACAAGTACAAGATATTTGCGCCCGACGGCCAGGAGGCGATGTTCGCCGCCGAAGACCCCAGCATGGTCAGCCGGAAGATTCCGGGCACAAGCCGCGCCCTGAGGCTGCTGGTCACCGACATGGAGGGCGACCTTGTGCTGCTGGCCCGCCGCGAGTTCTCGCGGATGAACTCCAACTTCGAGATTGAGGACGGTAACGGCAACTCAATCTGTGAGCTCAGAAGGCGCTTCGGCGGTCTGAACAGGAGGTTCTCGGTGGTGGACCCTTACGGGAAGCAGATTGCTGAGGTCAGCGGCGGCATAAGGAACAGGAACGTCTTCACAGTCAGCAACTATCGAGGGGATGAGATCGGCCGGATCACCAAGCAGTTGGGCGGCGATTCCCTAGGCGCATTCACCAACGAGAACACCCTTCGCGTCCAGTTCAGCGAGGACGAAGACAGCCAGGAGTTCCGCCTGATGCTCCTGGCGACCGCGTTTGCAATAGACCTGGACTTCTTCGAGTAGTCGAGCTGCGCCGCTCCCGGCCTGTCGCTTCCCTTGCCGTTAGCCTAGCCGCGAGGGTCAACCACACGCCCCACGAACAGGATAGCGCCGGTCTCCACGTCCCGGATGACGAAAATGAAGGGCCGGTCTATCACGACCTGCGGAGGAGCGGACTCTATGCCTACAACCACGCCGGTGGCCGCGGCCGCCTCCGTCCCCTCCTCGTCCACGGACACAAACGCCTTGTGAAAGACGTCCGTAATCAGCAGACAGAGGGGGTCGCTTTCGCACTTGAGGCCGTTCATCCCCGAGAAGTCCGCCATCGCGCCGTTGAACGCCTCTGGCATACCCATCGCCACAAGGGCCTTGTTCAGACTGATCTGAGACTCAAACTTGAAGAGTGGCATGGTCAGGTCCAGCCTCTCCCCTTGCAGGTTCTTCAGAATTCCGCCGACGTAATCGGCGTCCATCGCGGCCTCAAAGCTGTCGAACTCACCTTTGTCCGGCATAAGGATTGTCATGGACATCTCATCGCCCTTGTACAGCAGATCAATCGCCTCGTAGCCGTCTCCCCTGGCGTATCCGAAGTGACTTGTCCGGGTCATCATTGGGGTCTGCGTCACCTCTCCGTCAAGCAGTTGGAAGGCGCCGGGCCGGGTGGCTCCGTCCAGGAAGGGTGTGGCCCACGCCGCCTTGAAGTATATGGCGTTGGTGAGGACAAGCCTGGTGAGGCCTGATACGCCGTCCGGAGGTATCAGGTCTATTATCCTGTCCTCTGTGCGCTCGGCAACCCAGTTGTTGATGGTCTCCCTGGACTCCTCTGCAGCCTCCACAAAGTTCACCAGCCTCATCCCCGCGCCGTAGTTCAGGGCGAGGACGTCCAGAAAATCAGCAATGAACTCATATCCCTCCTGCCCCCAGATGGCGTTGGCTATGTTCAGCGTAAAGCCCTCGCCGTCCTTGCCGCGGGAGGCCAGCTCCTGGTCAAGCGCGTTGAGGGCGGGATGGAGCCTGTCCTGGGGCAGACGGAAGCGTAGGGCGTCCGCCATCTGCCTCTCCGTCTCGCCTCCTGCGCCGGCGTATGTCATCGCCAGAGCAACGGATATGCTGTACGGAGAGTAGAAGAGGTTGCCCTCCTGCTCGCCAATGGCGTGATAGAGGTCGAAGGCAAAAGCGCTGTTCCCCTCTACCAGAGTATCCAGGTCAGGCCCGGGCACAGCAAGGTTGGTGGCGCGTTCCCTGTCGGAGCGGACCTCGCCGGGGGACGCGTCTGCCGGTGGTGCGGTGGGCGACGGCGTATGCGTTGGGACGGATACAGGTGTATCGGCAGGCGCCTGGGTCGGCGTGGGAGGTGGAACTGCCGTGAATGTCGGCGACGGGGCCGGTTGCGCAGTCGGGGAACTTGTGGGTTCCACTACGTCCGAAGAGTCACGGCCGCATCCGGCAATGACCAGCGCCAGGGCGGCCGCAACAAGAGCCAGACGAACCGTAATCCAGATTTTCCTGTCCGGCCGAGTGCTTTCATGCCTGCAATTTATCATCGTACATTCCAGTCTAGCACCAATGGCCCCGCTGCACAAAAGGCGGCCGGGAAGAGCTTCGGGGTCTTTTCCTTCTCCCTTGGTGTTCTCTATACGGGTTGGTAATACCATTTCTTGCCCGCTCAAATGGTTCGACTGGCTCACCATGAGCGGGAAGACTGAGGCATGGCGCACATCGCTCATACAGAGCGTGTCGAAGTATAAGAGCGGTGGTCGCGCGCCATAATCAACGCCCGTAGAGAATACCGACAGGTCAAGGCAGTAGCCACGCGCGCCGCCAGACGCTATAATCTATGCCGTTGCGCAGAATCGCCGCCGGAACGCCGGACGCAGCCTACAAAAATCCACCCGATTTAACGAGGTGTCTATATGCCCAAGACTATGGTAGAGAAGATATGGGACTCCCACGTAGTCCACGAGGAGCCGGGCCAGCCGGCCATCCTCTACGTTGACCTGCACCTGGTGCACGAGGTCACGTCGCCCCAGGCCTTTGACGGCCTTCGTATGAACGGACGACACGTGCGTCGCCCCGACCTGACGGTCGCAACCGTCGACCACAACGTGCCAACCACGGACCGGGCGCTGCCCATCACCGACGAAGTGTCGCTCAAGCAGATCCAGGCCCTGGTGCGTAACTGCGAGGAGTTCGGGCTCAACCTGTACGACATTCACAGCCCAGGCCAGGGAATTGTCCACGTCATAGGCCCGGAGCAGGGCTACACCCAGCCCGGCAAGACCATTGTGTGCGGCGACAGCCACACGTCCACCCACGGGGCCTTTGGCGCGCTGGCGATGCCCATCGGCACCACGCAGGTCGAGCAGGTGCTGGCGACCCAGTGCCTGGTGCAGGCCAAACCCCGGACTATGGAGGTTCGGGTCAACGGAGCGCTGCCCACCGGCGTAACTGCAAAGGACCTTATTCTGGGCATCATCGGCCAGATAGGCGTGGGCGGCGGCATCGGCCACGTCATTGAGTACACGGGCGAGGCCGTCCGCTCCCTCTCGATGGAGGGCCGGATGACCGTCTGTAACATGTCCATTGAGGGCGGCGCCAGGGCCGGTTTGATTGCCCCGGACGACACGACCTTTGAGTACATGCGAGGCCGTCCCCAGGTCCCCCAGGGCGAGGCTTTCGATGCGGCCGCGGAGAAGTGGCGCTCCCTTGCCTCCGACCCGGGCGCCGCCTACGACACGTTGGTCGAGATCGACGCCACGTCCCTGTCACCCTTCGTCACCTGGGGCACCAACCCCGGCATGGTGGTGCCCGTGACCGGTCGAGTGCCGGACCCAGCTTCCTTCGACTCCCCAACGGAGCGCGCCGCCGCCGAGCGGGCGCTGGAGTACATGGGCCTTGAGCCGAACACCCCCATGCAGAACGTCTCCATTGACAACGTGTTCATCGGCTCCTGCACCAACTCGCGAATCGAGGATTTGCGCGCTGCGGCGGCCGTGGTCAAGGGCCGCAAGGCGCACTCAAACGTGCATGCGATGGTGGTGCCCGGCTCCACCGCGGTCAAGATTCAGGCGGAGGCCGAGGGCCTGGACCGCATCTTCAAGGACGCAGGCCTGGACTGGCGTGAGGCCGGTTGCTCGATGTGCCTTGGGATGAACCCGGACATCCTGCAGCCCAGGCAGCGGTGCGCCTCCACGTCCAACCGCAACTTCGAGGGCCGGCAGGGACCCGGAGGCCGGACGCACCTGGTAAGCCCCCAGATGGCGGCCGCGGCGGCCATCGCAGGCCATTTTGTAGACATCCGCGAGTGGGAGGTGGCATAGCGTGACGATAGAGACCGGAATGGGCGAACCGAGCAGGTCGGGCACTTACCGCGCCCTGCCCACACTGGAGGACGAGGTCATGAGCCTCATCCTGCGCTACGCCGTGGGGCCAATGGACATCCTCCTTGGCGACGACCTTGACACCATGGACGCGTTGAAACGCATCGACCAGGAGCTGGAGGGCCTGGCGGAGGCGAACCCGAACCTGGCGACCCTCCTGCGCCGCACGGTGGAGGCCATCCATGATGCCCTGGACGATGCGGTCCCCAGTGAGCAGATGAAGGTGCTCATGCGGGTCGCCGCTTACACCAACGCCTTCACAATCCTGCGTACTATGGACATGCAGATGCGCCGGATGCAGCCGGGGTAACCGGGCAAGCAACAGGAGGTAGGGATAGGAGGTAGGGATAGGTATTCTCCCGATTTCGCAAATTCAGTTCACGCAAGGATGGTACTATCGCGGGACATTGACTTAACACTCTGGTCTCCTCCCGTCATTCCTGCGAAAGCAGGAATCTAAAGCAACTCAAGATATGCCAACCCCATGCGTGTACATCCTGGCAAGCAGGCCGAATGGCGCCCTATACATTGGAGTCACATCGGACCTGGTCAAGCGAGTCTGGGAACACAAGAACGACTTTATGGAGGGGTTTACCAAACGCTATCGGGTGCATATCCTGGTCTGGCATGAGACTCATGAGACAATGGAGAGCGCCATTACAAGGGAGAAGGCCCTCAAGAAATGGAAGCGCGATTGGAAAATAGAGATGATTGAGAGGGATAATCCCTCTTGGACCGACCTGTATGGCGAGATAATGTGACTCAGATTCCTGCTTTCGCAGGAATGACGAAGAAGAAACGCGCGAAGACAAGGCCCACTGAGTAAGAAATCTCGTTTAACATCGGACGAGGCTTGAACAACCCAACTGTAAGGAGCAATCATGGAACCATACAGCAACATGACGGGCGTAGTGGCGCCCCTGGACAGGCAGAACGTGGACACCGACCAGATAATACCGGCGGTGCACCTGAAGCGAATCGAGCGGACGGGATTTGGGCAGTTCCTCTTTGGCGCGTGGCGCTTCCTGCCGGACGGCCAGCCCAACCCGGACTTCGAGCTCAACTTCCCTCCATATAAGAACGCAACAATCCTGGTTGCCGGGCCCAACTTCGGCTGCGGGTCTTCCAGGGAGCATGCTCCCTGGGCGCTCCTGGACTACGGGTTCCGTGTCATCATTGCTCCCAGCTTCGCCGAGATCTTCCACAAGAACTGCTTCGATAACGGCATAGTCCCTGTGCATCTGTCCGAGGAGCAGATCAACAAGATAATGGTGAAGGCCAAGGAGGAGCCGGGCTACCAGATGACGGTGGACCTGGAGAACTGCGAGATAAGGGATGAAAGCGGAATGCGGATCAGCTTCACGGTGCACAACGACCCGGAGGTGCACGAGTTTCGCCGCCACTGCCTTCTCAACGGCCTGGACGACATTGCCCTGACCCTTCAGCACGAGGACAAAATCCAGGCCTACGAGGCGGCCAACTCGCCCGCTCCCGGCAGCTAAGGAGGCTCCAGAAATGGCCTGGACCAGGATCATCGGGCAGGACGAGGCAGAGGGCGAGCTCAAGGACATATACCAGCGCATGAAGGCCCGCGGGGCCATGGTGCAGGCTGAGGCCGTGACCGTATACACCCAGGAGCCGGGGCTGTTCCAGTGGCTCAACCAGGGGCTGCAGCTGCCCGGCTCCGGCTACGGAGTGACGGCGATCGACCGGACGCTGGTCAACCTGATTGTGGTGGCCGTCTCATCCATAAACCGGTGCGGCAACTGCGTGGCCTCCCACAGCCCTGTGCTGAGGCAGCTTCTGAAGAACGACGCCCTGGTGGACCAGGTGGCTGAGGACTACACCAAGGCCGACCTGGACCCTAGGACAATGGCGGCCCTGGACTACGCGGCCAAGGTGACCCGCAGCCCTTCCAGCGTGGAGGAGGCCGACGTCAATCGACTGAGAGAGGCCGGCTACTCCGACCAGGAGATCGTCGACATCGCTCACGTGACGGCCTGGTTCAACTACGTCAACAGAGTTGCGCTGGGCCTGGGAACAAAGCTAAGAAGATAGTCAGACCAGGAGTAAATCCATGCAGTTCAACATCGCCCTATTCCCCGGAGACGGCGTGGGCCCGGAGGTGATTGCCGAAGGAGTGAAGGTCCTCAGCAAGATTGAGGAGAAAACCGAGGCCTCTTTCCAACTGACCTACGGCCTGGTCGGCGGCACGGCCATCGACCAGGTGGGCACGCCGCTGCCGGCCGACACCCTTGCAACCGCCCGCCGCAGCGATGCTATCCTGTTCGGCGCGGTCGGCGGCCCCAAGTGGGACGACCCCAGGGCGCCCCACCGCCCGGAGGACGCCATCCTCGGCCTGCGCAAGGCCCTTGGCTTCTTCGCCAACCTCCGCCCGGTCAAGGTCTTCCCGCCCCTGCTCAACTCCAGTTCACTCAAGCCGTCCGTTATAGAGGGCGTGGACATCCTCATGGTGCGTGAGCTTACCGGCGGCCTGTACTTCGCCCGGCCAAAGAAGCGGTGGCAGACGGCCCGGGGCAGGCGCGGCGTGGACACCCTCCGCTACACCGAGGCCGAGATAGAGCGGGTGCTGCGGGTCAGCTTTCAGCTGGCTCAAAGGCGCAGGAAGAAGCTGACCTCCGTGGACAAGGCCAACGTGCTGGAGAGCTCGCGCCTGTGGCGTGAGATTGCGATGGAGCTCGCCGCCGAATACCCGGACGTGGAGCTTGAGCACCAGCTTGTGGACTCCTGCGCCATGGCCCTGGTGAGAAACCCGTCCCGCTTCGACGTGCTGGTGGCCGAGAACATGTTCGGGGACATCCTCACGGACGAGGCCGCGGTGCTTTCGGGTTCGCTGGGAATGCTGCCCTCCGCCAGCCTGGCCGGTTCGCCGCGCGAGGGTCAGAGCAGCAGGCGGCGAGCCGTGGGGCTGTACGAACCCATCCACGGCAGCGCGCCGGACATAGCCGGACAGGGGAAGGCCAACCCCATCGCAACCGTCCTCACGGTTGCCCTCATGCTGCGCTACTCCCTGGGGATGAACAACGAGGCATCGGCAATTGAGGCGGCGGTGGACAGGGTCCTGGAGGAGGGCTACCGCACGACGGACATAGCGGAGGAGAACGCCAGGGGCGTGCTGAACACGGGCGAAATGGGACAGCGCATAGTGGACTCCATTGCCCTTTAGGGGAAGCGGCTCCGCATCCTGGCCCTTCATGGCGCAGTAGTAAATCGTCCGGCATGATGCGGTATTGCCCACTGCGAGCCAGAAAACGCTTGACAAGTGCGAAATGCGACAAATATCATTTTGACTGTGGTGATGTGACGTGGTGGTTGTCCCGTTGCCAACGCTGGCACGGAGGTCGATCCTGGCAACGCTCCCTATTCCTGCCGTACTGAGGCTCTTTGTATGAACATTGCGGGCATGGTGCTTGGCATTGTAGCTGTGGTGCTGGTCTGGATACCATTCATCGGCGTAATTTCCATACCAATGGTGCTGGTTGGATTGCCCCTGTCCTTTTTCGGGTTGCAGAAGAGTCGAAGGAGCGGAGAGGGCGTTGGCATTGCCGTCGCAGGTCTGACAACAAACCTGATTGCCCTGGGTGTCATAATCCTGTGGCTCGTGTTCGTGGGAACGCTGATAACGACATCAGTAGAAACTACAACGTAGCCGCGATGTTCCTTAGCGTGCAGGCAGAAACCCACCGGATTCCAGCCAGAACTGCCACCCAAGTGGCTGCCTCACCTACTCCCCTAACATTGTCTTCCCTGAATCCAAAAGTGTTACAAGCGGACCCAACAAGAAACCCGGGGTTGCGCCAATGACCAAGTACATCTTCGTAACCGGAGGCGTTGTCAGCTCCGTCGGAAAGGGAATCAGCGTTGCCTCCATAGGGCGGATTCTCAAAAGCAGGGGCATTTCCGTCTCCATCCAGAAGCTGGACCCTTACCTGAACGTTGACCCCGGCACTATGTCCCCGTACCAGCATGGCGAGGTGTTCGTGACCGCGGACGGTACGGAGACCGACCTGGACCTGGGCCACTACGAGCGGTTCATCGACATGGAGCTCAGCTCCCTGTCAAACATCACCGCCGGGCAGATCTACAGCTCCGTTATCGCCAAGGAGCGGCGCGGGGACTTCCTTGGAGGGACCATCCAGGCCGTGCCCCACGTGACCAACGAGATCAAGGACAGGATCAAGAGGCTCGCCGATGAGAACGACCCGGACGTAATCGTTGTGGAGGTTGGCGGCACGGTCGGCGACATAGAGGGGCTGCCCTTCCTGGAGGCCATTCGCCAGATGCGCAACGAGGTCGGCAGGGACAACGTGTTCTACATTCACGTCACATTCCTGCCGTACATCTCCTCCACGGGGGAGCTGAAGACCAAGCCCACCCAGCACAGCGTCAAGGAGCTGCGGGGCATTGGCATCCAGCCGGACGCCATAATTTGCCGCAGCGACCATCCCGTGTCCGACGACATCAACAGCAAGATCGCCCTCTTCTGCGACGTCAAGCACGACGGCGTGGTCCCCCTGCCCACCGTGGCCAACGTCTACGAGGTGCCCCTGATACTGGAGTCTACGGGCATAGCCGACCTGATTGTGGACTCCCTTGGGCTGAGTTCCGGCGGCAGGGACATGTCCGAGTGGCGGGAGATGGTCGATGGCATGAGTGCCCTGGACAACCCCCTTAGCATAGCCGTGGTCGGCAAGTACGTGGACCTCCCGGACGCCTACATATCGGTGAGAGAGGCGCTGAGGCACGCCGGGATGTACCACGATCGCGACGTGAAGGTCTCCTGGATCCACTCCGAGGACATCGAAAGGGACGGAGCGGCGCCGCACCTCAATTCAGCCAGCGGCATCGTGGTTCCGGGGGGGTTCGGCACGCGCGGGACGGAGGGGATGATCCAGGCGGCGAAATACGCCCGGGAGCGCAAGGTCCCGTACCTGGGGTTGTGCCTTGGTATGCAGATGATGGTGGTGGAGATGGCCCGCCACGTCCTCAACTCTCCGGACGCCAACTCCACCGAGTTCAACCCAGAGACCCCTCATCCCGTAATCGACCTGATGCCGGACCAGCTGTCGGTGAAGGTCAAGGGCGGCACAATGCGGCTGGGGATCTACCCCTGCAGCATTGTCGACGGCACCAGAGCCGCGGCCGCCTACGGCAAGCAGGAGATCCAGGAGCGACACCGGCACCGCTTCGAGTTCAACAACGCATATCGAGAGCGGCTCCAGGAGGGAGGCCTGATCGCCAGCGGCCTTTCTCCCGACGGCAGCCTGGTGGAGATATCGGAAATCGTGGGGCACCCCTTCATGGTGGGCGTGCAGTTCCACCCGGAGTTTCTCTCCAGGCCCAACCGGACGCACCCGCTCTTCCGGGACTTTGTGGGCACGGCCAAGGACACCATAAGGGAGGGCGGACAGCCGCCGCTTCCCCTGTATTCATAGAAGCGATGAAGGCATTTTGCAAGTTTCGGAATTCCGGGTATCGATTCAGTTAGCGGCAACGTCAACGTTTCTGAAAATCGCCCCGACTATATATGGACGAATACGCTATCGATATGTTAATGTAAGGAGGCTCCCCTCATGCTTATCTTCCTCGACACGGCCAACTTTGATGAGATCCACCACGCCAACCGGCTTGGCGTGCTGCGCGGCGTAACCACCAATCCCTCCCTTGCCGCGAAAGAGGGCATTGACGACACCTCCCACTACAAGGCGGCGGTCCAGGAGATTGCCGAAATAGTGGACGGACCCATCTCGGCAGAGGTGATCAGCATCACCGTCGACGGAATGGTGGACGAGGGCAGGGAGATCGCAACCTGGGCGCCCAACGTGGTGGTGAAGATACCCAGCACACTGGAGGGACTGGAAGCCATAAGCATACTTTCAAGCGAGGGCATCAAGATAAACCAGACGCTGTGCTTCTCGGTGAACCAGGCGCTTCTGGGGGCCCTGGCCGGATCCACCTACGTCAGCCCATTCGTGGGCAGGCTCGACGATGAGGGTCACGACGGGATGCAGCTTGTCCGGGACATAGTAGACATGTTTCAGAACTACGACGAGCTGTCGACACAGGTTCTGGCCGCCAGCATACGCCACCCTCTGCACTGCGTGATGGCGGCGGAGGCCGGCGCGGACATCGCCACGATTCCCTACAAGGTGTTGCTGCAGATGATGCACCACCCCCTGACGGACGTGGGAGTGGAGCGGTTCATTCAGGACTGGCAGAGAGCGGTCAAGGTATAGTTGTAGAGACGGACTTTCCGCCGGCAAAGGCGTTTCCCCCGGGTACATCACTCACTCCGCGCACTCCTTGGGGCAGTCCCTGTACACTCAATCTAATAAAGAAATCTAAGCGAGTATGGAGAGGCCCCGGCACGGGGAATTACCTTCGGAGACGACATCATGAATCTAGTTGAACTCGACGGCAAAACCAAACAGGAACTCCTGACAATGGCCCAGGACTTGGGCGTGGAGAACGGCCTCGCAACCCTCCCAAGGAGCGAGATTGTCTTCCGCATGATGCAGTCCTACGCCGAGCAGCAGGGATACATCCTGGCATCCGGCATACTGGAGATCATCAACGACGGCTACGGGTTCCTCCGCCAGCTCAACCTCAAGCCCAGCGCCAACGACGTGTACGTCTCCCAGTCCCAGATACGACGGTTCGCACTAAGGACCGGCGACCAGGTGATGGGCCAGGTGCGGCCTCCCAAGGACAGCGAGAAGTACTACGGCCTTGTGCGGGTGGAGGGCGTCAACGGAGTCGACGCGGACATCGCCCGCAACCGGCCCCACTTCGAGAATTTCACCCCCATCTTCCCGGACCAGCAGATCATGCTGGAGACGACGAAAGACAACCTGTCCACCCGCCTGATGGACCTTCTGGCCCCAATCGGACGCGGGCAGCGTGGCCTCATCGTCTCTCCGCCCAAGGCGGGCAAGACAACCATTCTGAAGCACATAGCCCAGGGCATTACCGCCAGCGACCCGGACATCAGCCTCATGGTAGCCCTCATTGGCGAGCGCCCGGAGGAAGTGACCGACGTGAAGCGCTCCGTGGAGGGCGAGGTCTTCAGCTCAACTTTCGACGACCCGGTTGAGGACCACTGCCGCGTGGCGGAGCTGGCCCTGGACCGCGCCAAGCGGCTGGTGGAGTCCGGCAAGCACGTGGCAATCCTGCTGGACAGCATCACCAGGCTTACCAGGGCGTACAACCTGGCCCTGCCCACCAGCGGCAGGACGCTCTCTGGCGGCATAGACCCGGTGGCGTTGTACCCGCCAAAGCGGTTCTTCGGGGCCGCCCGCAACACGGAAGAGGGCGGCAGCCTCACCATATTGGCCGCCTGTCTCGTCGACACCGGCAGCCGCATGGACGACGTCATCTACGAGGAGTTCAAGGGCACGGGCAACATGGAGATACACCTGGACCGGAGGCTGGCCGACCGCCGGATATTCCCGGCCATAGACATCCAGCGCAGCGGCACGCGTCGTGAAGAGCTCCTGCTGGAGCCGGAGGCCCTGAAGCAGGTGTGGCTGCTGAGGCGCATGGTATCCATGATTACGTCCGGCTCAATGGAGTCCACCGAGGCTACGGAGAAGGTGGTGGAGCGGCTGGCCAGGACCAGGAACAACAAGGAGTTCCTGGCTACCCTGACCAAGGATATGTAGACTCCTCCTCCCCGCCCCCTCGCCCACCGGTTCTTCCACCATCCATACCCAGCGCGGTCAACATCGCTCGCTGCTCTGAGATGCCTCAATCTGCATTAGTCAGCGGAACTCGTATGGCTTATGCAAGCCCCGTCCAGTCGACCCTGATGCCGGGCACGCCGGCGGATTAAGCTACCTTCAACAGCCCGGTTGGCCGTGGTTGCCGCAGCACATACTTAGCCTTCTGGCCTTGCGCAGCATATTGGTCACGTATAGGGCGGATGCGACGTGCAACGGCATGCCGCTCCAGCGCAGGTTCCTCAACATTCCCCGGACTCTATGGAAGAAGCCTATCAAAAGCGCAACTCCGGCCTCCAAGTATGGCAACGTGCAATCGGCATTTGCCGCGAAGTGCGGACACTTCAGGCTCAGACCCATTGTACAGCACGAGGCGCTGGGCGCAACACTGCGTTTGAACTCGACTCTTCGGCGGGATGACCCGGACGTTCCTAGCGTTGCAGTCAAAGCCGCGCCGCATACCTGATGACAAGCGCCGTCCGAAAGTCCCATAATGGGCTTCGGAGAACCCCGGGAGATTGTGGATGGCCGTCAGGAGTTCAACAGCGAAGCGCTTGGACCAGGCCTTGGTCGATCAAGGGCTGGTGGACAGCCTGGACAGGGCGCGCGCCCTGATTATGGCCGGCCGGGTGACGGTCGGCGGCCGTCCTGCGGTAGCCCCCGGCGAGAGGGTGTCGGCGATTGATGTCCTGAGCGTTGAACCCGGCGCCGAGTACGTCGGCCGCGGTGGCGTCAAGCTGTCCGCCGCTCTTGACCACTTCGGGCTGGACGTCGCCGGGGCGGTTGCCCTGGACGTTGGAGCGTCCACCGGCGGCTTCACCGACTGCCTGCTGAAGCGCGGAGCCGCCCGGGTCTACGCGGTGGACGCGGGCTACGGCCAGATGGACTACCGCCTGCGGCAGGACTCCAGGGTCACGGTTATGGAGAGGGTGAACGCCCGAAAGGCCTTTACCCTGACTGAGAAAATCGACCTGGCTACTGTGGACGTGTCCTTCATCTCCGTGACCAGGGTTATTCCCTCCATTACGGAGCACCTGAGTGACGCCGGTCGAATCCTGCTGCTGGTGAAGCCCCAGTTCGAGGCACGCCGTAATGAGGTCGGTCGCGGTGGCGTCGTAAGAGACCCGACGATTCACGCCCGCGTGCTGGCCAGGGTAATCGCCTGGGCAGTGGGCCGCGAATATCGGCTTGTCGGCCTGACCCCATCTTCCATTACGGGAAGCAGCGGCAACCGCGAGTTCTTCGTCCTGCTCACGCCTCCATCAGGCGAGATTTTTTCCTTGACCAACCCTGTGAGAGAAAGCCCCCGCAATGTCTGAAGACCAGACCTCGGCTTCCGGAACGCCCTCCGTCGAGGAGAAGGCGCGTGAGGACGTGGAGCATGTCCTCAGGCTGCTGAGTGAGGGGGACAGAGGCCCGGCCCTTGCCCTGCTGCGGGGATTGCACCCCGTGGACCAGGGGGAGGTCCTTCTGGAGCTTGACCAGGCCATCCTCAGCGAGCTTTCGGTGGAGGAGATTGTCCAGATTCTGGAGCGCCTGGACACGGACGAGTCCCTTGAGATAGCCGCGGGGATCGACTCCCGGGCCCTTCCAATCATCCTCGACCGGACCCGGCCGGACGTGGCGGCAGACATCCTTCAAAACCTGCCTGAAGACCGGTCCAGGGAGGCGCTGGCCGCCATGACGGAGGCCGACGAGATTACTCCCCTGCTCGGCTACTCGGAGGAGTCGGCGGGCGGCCTGATGGTGTCGGATTTCCCGGTCGTGTCCGACTACATGACGGCGGGCATCGCTCTTGACGTCCTACGTCTTCTGGGACGCAGGGCCGAGGAGTTCAGCGTCATATTCGTGGTGGACGCCGATAGCAGGTTGCTCGGCTACATCACCGTCACGAGGCTGGCCCTCTCGCCTATCGAGGACGCCGTCAGGGACATTATGCGGCCGGAAATCGCCTCCGTCCTCCCGGATACCGACCAGGAGGAGTGCGGCCGCCTGATGGAGAGGTACGACCTGAGGCATTTGCCGGTTGTGGACCATCAGCACAAGCTCATTGGCATCATCCACGTGGAGGACCTGGTGGATGTAATGGAGGAGGAGGCTACGGAGGACATGTTCAGGATGGCAGGCCTGGCTGGCGAACGCCTCCTGTCGTCCGTGGGGAACTCGATGCGAAGCCGGCTGCCCTGGCTGACCACCAACCTCGGCACAGTTTTTCTCGCGGCCCTGGTCATCAACCTCTTCGAGTCTACGATTGCCAAGGTGGCGGTGCTCGCCGTGTTCCTTCCGGTGGTTGCCGGACAGGGTGGAATCGCAGGCACGCAGACCCTCACGCTGGTGGTGCGCAGCATGGCCCTGGGCGAAATAAGCAGGCACAGCGGCATACGGCTGATAGGCCGCGAGCTCCTGCTGGCCCTTGTCCACGGGCTGCTGCTGGCGGCGGCGGTCGGCGTGGCGGCCTACTTCTGGAAAGGGTCGATCATGCTGGGGGTGGTAGTGGGCGCGGCGATGCTGGGCAACATGCTGGTGGCGGGGCTGGCCGGAAGCAGCGTGCCCCTGCTGCTCAAGCGGTTCGGGATGGACCCGGCCGTGTCCTCCGCAGTGTTCGTCACAACGTTCACGGACGTGCTGGGGTTCCTGATATTCCTGGGCATGGCGGCGCTGCTGATAGAGCGTCTGGCTTAGCCACACGAGGTCGCGCGGCTCCCGTCACACTGCTCTGCGTCCTGGTCAGAGCGGGTTGCGCCACTTGAGGCCGGGGAAGCGGCTGAAGTCTGCTTCGTTAGAGTGAAGCTCAGCCTGGTATTCCATAGCTATGGAGGCCAGGTGAGCGTCCGTTACCAGGTCCGCGCCGACGCCGGCCGCGACGAGATTCCGCCGAAGATGGGCCAGGTGATCCGAGCCGGGGTTTATGTGGATAACGTGCGGAAATTGGAACCACTCTTGAACGTAGTCAACCGCCTCCGCCGGAGCTGCCGGATTGGTTACCACCCTGGAGTTGGTGATCAGCCTGACAAAGCCCGTTGCCACGGCCCACGGAATTCCCACCCGCTCCGAGCCGTTGACCAGCCCTTCCCACCAGCGTTTGGCAGCCTCGTGGTGAGGCGCTCCGTCGTAATGGGCATAGATAAGCAGATTGAGGTCCGGGACTATCAACTTGCGCCCTGGCTGTCTTTCCCTACGAACTCCTCAGAGGCCAGCTGGTCGTTGAGCTGGTTCAGCCTGAGCGGGTCTACGCCAGGGGCGAATCCGCCGTGCTTGGGAACAACGCTGTACTCCGGCCGCGCGGCTTCCCCTATCCTCAGGGACATGCCGCGCCTCAGGACGTCATTCACCACCTGTTTGAACGGCGTGTCCGTGAGCCGCGCCCGTTCCCTCAGGGCGTCTGCTATATCATCATCCAGCGTCAGAGTAGTCCTCATGCAAACATCATAGCATCACATATTTCTGATGTCAAGATGCTTCCAGGCTCTTCCTACCTCACAGACCTCCATTTTGCTGTGTGGTCCTGTGCGGGCAGTTAGTATGGATTCCGGCTTCCGCCGGAATGACGAAAGGCACGCGGCGCGCCCCAGGCTCAGACCCTACCGCAACCCCTTGAGACTGGACTGGAAGGACCTGTCGCTGCGGAACGGCCCAACAACCGCCAGGTTCAGCTTGTCGCCGACCAGCACGTCTCTGGCCACTCGCTGCACGTCCTCAGGCGTAATGGCATCTACACGGGCCAGCACCTCGTCCACCGTTCGGATTTCGTTGAGCAGGATCTCCTGCGCCCCCAGCCATGCGGCCACGCTGCGGCTGTCCTCCATCCTCAGCACCAGCCTGCCCTTGAGGAACTCCTTGGCCTTGTGCAGCTCCTCATCCGGGATTGGCTCCCTGGCCTTGTTCAGCTCCCCCAGCACGGAGTCGATGGCTCTCCTGGCGTTCTTCGGGTCCACGCCTGCGTAGGTCGAAAAGGAGCCGCAGTCCCTCAGATGCGTTGAGGTGGTGTGTACGTCGTAGACCAGGCTCTGCTTCTCCCGGAGCTCCAGGAACAGCCGGCTGCTCATCCCCTCGCCCATCACCGTGTTCAGCAGGTCCAGCGCATACCTGTCGGGATGCACCGAGGACACCCCCTTCAGGGCGATGCAGATGTGCGCCTGCTCCGTCTTGCGGTTCTCCAGCTTCATCGCAGGGGCCGACTGGTCGTCCTCAGCGGGGAACCAGGGGTCCGACGCGTGGGAGGTCCAACCTCGAAAGTGACCAGCCACCGCATCGACAACTTCGTCATGGGATATGTTGCCCGCCACGCTCACCACCAAGTTTGAGGGGGTGTACTGCCGGTGCATGTACTCCACGAGCGCTTCCCGGGAGACCCCCGTGACGGACTCTTTGGTGCCACCCACGTCCCGCCCCAGGGGCTGGTTGGGCCACATGACCTCGTCTATGAGAAGCTCCGCCCTGTAGCTGGGTATGTCATTGGTCATGGACAGCTCTTCCAGGATGACGGACCGCTCCTTCTCCACCTCCTCAGGGTCGAAGAGCGGCTCCCGGACAATGTCCGCCATCACGTCAAGGGCAAGGGGCAGGTGAGCGATGGGGACCTTGCACCAGTAGGACGTCAGCTCCCTGTCTGTGGCGGCGTTGAACACGCCCCCGACACCCTCGATGGCCTCGCTGATCTCCTGGGACGTCGGCCGGCGGCGCGTGCCTTTGAAGCACATGTGTTCCACGAAATGGGAGGCGCCGGCCACCTCTTCAACCTCGTACCTGGAGCCCGCCCCAACGTACACCACCACGCTCGCCGACTGGGTGTGGGGCATCTCTGAAGTCAGTATCCTCAGTCCGTTGTCCGTTACCGTCTTCTTGTGCATATTGTGTGTGAACTATTCCTTGTGTTTGGTATGTGGATTCAGGGTATGGCAATTGCAATGCAGAGTCAATCAACCCGCAAGGGTGTCAAAATCGGATATCCGCCCACTCAGGTTGGGGAGCGCGGCCCATGAGCGCGGCCACCGCCTGGCGCGGGTCCACGTCGTTGAACAGCACGTCGCTGATGGCCTGGGTTATCGGCATGTCCACTCCTAGCCGTCCGGCCAGCATGAGCGCCCCGACCGTCGTGTCCACGCCCTCGGCGACGTTCCCCATAGACGAGAGTATCTCCGGCAGACGTTTGCCCGCGGCCAGCTGCTCGCCGACGTGCCTGTTGCGGCTGAGGGGGCTTGCGCAGGTGGCGGTGAGGTCGCCCAGACCGGCCAGTCCCGCAAAGGTGAGGGGGTTCGCCCCGGCCGCGACGCCCAGGCGGGTGATCTCCACCAGGCCCCGGGTGATGAAGGCCGCCTTGCCGTTGTCCCCGTACCCAAAGCCGTCGCAGACGCCCGCCCCAAGCGCGATGATGTTCTTCAGGCTGCCGCCAAGCTCCACGCCCACAATGTCCGTGTTTGTGTATACACGAAACATCGAAGACATGAACATCTCCTGGGCCTTGACAGCGTTGCCCTCATCCCGGCAAGCGATCACTGTAGAGGCGGGCTTTCCCTCCACAATTTCCCGCGCCAGGTTGGGGCCGGAGAGGACGCAGACGCCGGGGTGAAAGACATCCGGCAGCTCCTCCTCCAGTATCTCGCTCATGCGCTTGGCGGAGTCCTTCTCCAGGCCCTTGGTGGCGCTCAGCGCCAGGCAGGGTTCGGAAAGGAACGGCGCCAGAGCGCGCACGTTCTCGCGCAAGGTCTGGGACGGCACGGCGATAACGACCATGTCCACCGCTGCGGCCTCCTCGCGCGATGAGGTCACGTGCAATGAAGGAGGGAATCTGAATCCGGGGTGACGACGGCTGTTCTCCCTGGCCGTCTCCATGTCCTGGGCCTCTTCATCGGTCCGCGCCCACAGCAGCACGTCTGCGCCGTTGGCGGCAAGGATCGAGGCCAGGGCCGTGCCCCAGCTCGTCGTCCCGATTACGGATGCAGTGGCGGCCATCCCGTCACGCCCCGTCTGCGGCGCGCGGGACCGGCTCGACGATTTCCACTTTGTCTCCCAGCCTGCGCTCCTGGCCCTTGAGGATTCGGCTGATGTTCTCACGGTGCTTGAACAGCACAATGGGCGTCCCGATTGCGGTGTACAGGATGTACGTAGGCGAGGTCACTCCCAGGGTCAGTTCCGGCGCGAGGAGGGCCAGCCCTGCAATGGAGGCCAGGGCTGAGGTCGCTCCCATGATCGAACCCAGGGACACGTAGCGGGAGACCACCAGGGGAGGCAGGGACACCAGCGCCACAATAAGGCCCGCGGCCGGGGAGATGGCGCATACTGTGCCCAGTCCCGTGGCCGTCCCCTTCCCGCCTTGAAACCGGATGAAAACCGACCAGTTATGCCCCACCAGCGCGGCCAGCGCGGCCGCAACCTCCAGCGCGGGCGACGGCTCGATTGCCCTGACAAGCAGGACCGGCGCTATGCCCTTGCCCAAGTCCAAGCCAAGCACCAGCAGGCCCGGCGCGACTCCCGCAGTCCGCAGCACGTTGGTCATTCCCGTGTTGCCGCTGCCGTAGCTCCGCACGTCGACGCCCCTGGCAAGCCTCGCCACCAGCAGCCCGAAGGGCACGCTTCCCAGGAGGTAGCACAGCGGAACAACCAGCGCGTAGGCCACTATCGACCACCCCTCGAAGAGGAGAAAATCAACTGAAGGGGGTTGCCCGCAAAGCCGAAGGTGGAGCGCAGGCGGTTCTCCAGGTAACGCTGGTAGGAGAAGTGGACAAGCTCCGGGTGGTTGACTGGCAGGATGAAGGTTGGAGGGTGCGTGCCCTTCTGGTAGATGCGGTACACCTTGAGGGAGCGTCGGCCCTTGCTGGGAGGCGGATGGGCCGCCAGAGCCTCCATTAACGCTCTCTCCAGCGCGCCCCTGGGAGCGATTCTTGCGCCCTCCCTGTACACCCGAATGGCTGTCTCCACAACCTCCCGCACTCCCGTGCCGTTCAGCGCCGAGGTGAAGCAGATCGGGGCGTAGGGAATGAACTTGAGCTTGCGCCGGACCTCCCGCAGCGCCTCGGCTTTATCCATTTCACTCTCGACCAGGTCCCTTTTGTTCACGACCACAACCACGCCCTTGTAGGAGTCCAGCGCCTGCCCGGCCACGTGGGTGTCCTGCCCGGTGATGGCCTCCGTAGCGTCTGTGACGAGGATGCAGACGTTGGACCGCTCCATCGCGCGCACCGCCCTCAGCACGCTGTACTTCTCGATGCCCTGCTCGATGCGACCCCTGCGCCGTACGCCAGCCGTGTCCATCAGCATTATTGGCCTGCCGTCGAACTCCAGCGGAATGTCGATGGCGTCCCTGGTAGTGCCCGGCATCTCGGAGACGATGGACCGCTGGTGGCCGAGTATCGCATTGAGAAGCTGCGACTTGCCCACGTTGGGTCGGCCGATTATGGCCAGCCTGGGCATATCCTGCTCTTCTTCGTCCTCGTCAGCGAATGGCAGGATCGCCTCAAGCTCCCGGAAGAGATCGTCTATGCCCAGGTTGTGATATGCGCTGATAAAGACGGGGTCCCCAAGGCCCAGCTGGTAGAACTCAACAGCCTCCTGCTCCCTCCTGGCGTTGTCCACCTTATTGACCGCAAGGAGCACGGGCTTCTCTCTCTGCCGCAGCGATTGGGCAATCTCCCTGTCGGCGGGGGTGATGCCTGAGGTGGTGTCCACCAGGAAGACGATGGCGTCGGCCTCCTCCATCGCCGCCTCCACCTGGGCCTCTATCTCCTCCCAGAGATCAGAGGTCGGTTCAGCCTCCAGCCCGCCGGTGTCGACGAGGATGAAGGAGCGGTCCCCCCACAGCACTTTGGAGCTAAGCCTGTCCCTGGTTGTGCCCGGGATGTCCGAGACGATGGCGAGGGACTGGCCCACCAGCCTGTTGAACAGGGTGGACTTGCCCACGTTGGGCCTACCGACTATAGCTACCAGTGGCGCCGCCATTGCGTTCAGCCTCTAGGCCATTATCTCCAGAAGCGCTGCCTTCTGCGCGTGCAGCCGGTTCTCGGCCTGGTCAAAGACCACCGACTGGGGGTGCTCCTGCATCCCCTCGGCTATCTCCTCTCCAGGATGAGCCGGAAGGGGGTGCATGAAAATCGCCTCGTCACCGGCGAGGGCCATAAGCTCCGGGTCGACGCGGTAGCCGGCAAAGGCCGCTCGCCGCCGCTCGGTCTCCGCCTCCTGCCCCATGCTCGTCCACACGTCCGTGTACACAACGTCCGCGCCCCTGACAGCCTCCCTGGGGTCTTCCAGGAGTGCAACCTCGACCCCGGTGGTCTCTGCCCTTCTGACGACTTCCTGCACCGCAGTGTCGGGCATTTCGTAGCCGGCCGGGGAGGCGATGGTGAAGTTGGCCCCGACGGACGCCGCGCCCAGGGCCAGGCTGACGGCCACGTTGTTGCCGTCGCCGATGTAGGCGATGGTCGTCCCCTTCAACCGGCCCTTCTTCTCGTAGATGGTGAGTAGGTCTGCAAGGGCCTGGCAGGGGTGCTCGTCGTCGGACAGGGCGTTGATTACGGGCACTGAGGAGTATTGGGCCAGCGTCTCCAGGGTGCTCTGGGCAAAGGTGCGCACGATGATCACGCTGACGTAGCGCGAGAGGATGCGGGCCGTATCGGAGACGGGCTCGCGGACGCCCATCCCGACCTCGTCCCTGCCCATGTAGATGGGATGGCCGCCAAGCTGATGCACGGCCACATCGAAGCTGACCTTGGTCCTGAGAGACGGCTTCTCGAAAAGGAGCGCCGCGGATTTACCGGCCATGACCTGGGGCGCCGGGCCACCCTTGAGTTCGGCGGCTCGCCTGATGAGACCGTCCACCTCGTCGACCGAAAGGTCGGCAATGGAAAGGAGGTGTTTGCCCCTGGTGGTGGTTGTCATTGGATTCAGCCCTCTCTTGTGTCGTGGATTCCAGTATATCAGAAGAAAGAGGGATTCTAAACGCGGAGGATGGGGTTGTCAACATGGCGGTTTGGGGGGCGGCCTGATTGTCTTGGTTTCCTACCTGCGCAGGAGTGGGAGGGCTATTGGCAGGCCTCTCCGACCATGCCTGCGGAGGCAGGCATCCAGGGGCGTGGGGCAATCGACGGCACAGCCGTCTTTGGCCTAGGTCTCTTGCTGCTGAAGATGGCGCAGTCGTTCCGGCGGTTTCGGCGGGTATGAGAAGAAGCAGATCACCGCGCCGATGGCAATTGTGAGGACAAAGGTCACAAAAGCGATCTGGTAGCTCTGGTTGATGTCGTAGACCAGCCCGGCGTAGACCGGCCCAATGACGGTGCCAATGGCCACTATAGACTGCTCCGCGCCGGCGATGGTCGCAAAGTACTTGCGTCCGAAGTAGTCGGCCCTCAGGGCAAAGAGCAGGTTGGGCGCGCCCCAGCCCATGCCGAACACGACGGTGAAGAGGATCACCTGGGAGAGGCTGTCGGCGGTCAGCAGGATCAGTATGCCCGCCGCCTGAAATAGGTAGGCTATGGCCAGCAGATACCGCTTGTTGAAGTAGTCGCCCAGGATGCCAAACCCTATCCTCCCCGGAATGCTCATCAGGCCCATCAACGCCAGGACGCCCGCGGCGGCTGCCTGGGAAATCCCGGCGTCGGTGAGAAAGGGTATCTGATGGACTACCGTGGCTGAAATCGCCATTGTCCTCAGGCCGAAGGCCACGGCGAGCATCCAGAAGACCGGCGTGCGCAGGGCCTCCCAGATGGTGAAGTCCAGCTCTCCGGTAGTGGCATTCGACCCGGACCGACCCGCTGCCGCTGCTGCAAACTCGTCAGGGGACTTGGCGTTATCCGGGAGATAGCCGTACTGCTCAGGCCGGTGCCGCACGATGAAGGCAAGGGGGATGCCAATGGCGAAGAGGCCAACTCCCAGGAACAGCGCGGCTACCCTCCAGCCAAAGGCGAGGATGAGCGCGGCTATGAGCGGGGCCATCACCGCTCCGCCAAAGCCGTTGGCCGTGCTGAGCAGGCCAAGGGCCCGGGACCGCTTTCGGATGAACCAGTTGGCAACGGCAGCCTGGGCCGCCACAAAGAACCCGGTGTTGAAGCCGATGGCCAGAAGCAGCACGTAGACCAGGTAGAACATGAGGAGGCCGTTCACGATGCTCAGGGCCAGGAATCCAATGCTGGCCAGGGCCACGCCGAAGAGCATCAGCTTCCGGGGGCCAAACTTATCGACGAGAGGCCCGACTATCGGTCCCTCAATGAAGCCCTCAGCCTGGGACAGGGAGATCGCGCCAGCCGTGAGCGCGCGCGACCAGCCGAACTCCTCGCTGATTGGCTTGAAGAAGGCGCTGAACCCGAAGAAGAAGGCGCCGCCGCCGTACAGGGTGACGGCCCAGCACGCAAGGACGATCCACCAGCCATAGAAGACCCTGTTCATTCAAGGCTCACACGCGGGCCCGCATTCCGGGAAGAGAGAGGCCGGCGGGTTCTCCGTGGAAAAGGCCGGGGGTCTATGGATGCAGTTAGCCCAGGATTTCTGACGAGAGGGAAGGTCGCCTACCAACGCCCGGCCAGCTGGAAGTACTTGCCTTCCGTCTTGATGGCCGGCGCCACAACCATCTCCACGTGCTGCATGTCGGCTATGTTGAACGCGCCGCACATGCCCATTGCAGCCCTCAGCGCGCCCTCCAGGTTCTGCGTGCCGTCGGTCACGGACGTTGGGCCGAAGAGAATCTGCTGGAGCGGGCCCTTGTTGCCGACGTTGATCCGCGTGCCCCGTGGAAGCGCCGGGTGGAAGCTGGCCATGCCCCAGTTGTACCCCATGCCCGGGGCCTCGTCCGCCTGGGCAAAGGTCGTCCCCAGCATAACAGCGTCGGCTCCGCTGGCGAAGGCCTTGCAGATATCGCCGCCGGTGCGCATGCCGCCGTCGGTTATCAGCGACACGTAGCGGCCGCTGCGCCTGTAGTACTCCTCACGGGCCGCGGCGCAGTCCATTGTGGCCGTCACCTGCGGCACTCCAATGCCCTCCACCTCTCTGGTGGTGCAGATTGCGCCAGGCCCAACGCCGACCAGGACGGCGTCTACGCCCGTCTCCATAAGCTCCAGGGTTGCGCCGTAGCTGACGCAGTTACCCACCACCACCGGGACGCGAGTCTGCTGGCACAGGTCCTCGAGGTTGAGGCCCTGCTCGCTCTTGGAAATGTGCCTCGCGGTGGTAACTGTTGACTGAACGAACAGGATGTCCGCGCCGGCCTCGACGGAGATGGGAGCGAGGCGCTTGGTGTTTGCAGGGGTGAGGGACACGGCGCATGTCACGCCGCCGTCCTTGACTTCCTGTATCCTCTGCCCCACCAGGTCTTCCCGGATGGGCGCGGAGTATATCTTCTGAAGCAGCGGAGTGGACTCCTCCTGGGGCGCTTCGATGATGTGCTGTATGACGGCAGCAGGGTCGTCGTAGCGGGTGTAGATGCCCTCCAGGTTGAGGACGCCGAGGCCGCCCATCTGCCCCAGGCATACGGCGAACTGGGGAGAGACTACGGCGTCCAGGGATGAGGCGAGGAACGGTATCTGGAATGAGTATCCGGCGAGGGGGAAGTCGATGTTGGTCTGGTCCGGGTTGACGGTCACGTCACCGGGCACAATGGCAACCTCGTCGAATCCGTAGGCTCTCCTGAGCTCCTTAAAGCGAGGCACTTCCACGAATAATCACCTGTGCCATTGTTTTGTGTGAATATAGCACCGGGGTCTACGGGAAGTCAATCAAATTCCCTTCGAATTTCGCCGTGATTGCCTGGCCGTTTGATAGTCTCACGCCGCAGGGGAGACAGCGACAGCGGCTGAGGCTAACATTAGCCCCAAGGCGAAACACGACGGAAGGGAGGTGAACATGCAATCCAGACACTTCAAACGACTCCTGCCGCTGGCAGCGGTTGCTCTCCTGATCCTGGCGTTCCTTGCCATTGAGCTGGATGAGCCGCCGGGACCGTGCGAGAGAAGAACGGTGTCTGAGAAAGAGGAAAGGAGGAGAGAATTGTTTCAAGAGCAGAATAGGACCGAGTATCTCAAGTACAGAGAGATCACGGCTCGAGCCAGGGAGGTACGCCCAAGATACGAGGCCATGTTCTGGCGCCAGCCCAACGTCTACGCGGTGGGCATAGGCTTTCACGTAGATGAGGACGGTTACGATTTGGAAATCCCGGATGGCGAGGGCGGCTGCAAGAGGGTAGTGGGATTCGTTATATGGGTAACAAAACAGGTCGACCAGAGCACCCTGCCGCCCGAAGACCAGATACCTTCAATGATTGAGGGTGTCCCTGTACAGATAGTCGAGCGGCCAAACAGCGGGTTCGATTGGTAGCTAGCAAAGAAGTCCAAAAAGCGAGATCAAGGAGACAAAGAGACAAGGAGGTTCTGCATCTTGGGCAACCTGACTGAACGCCATAGACCGCTACTGGCCGGACTTAAAATTACAACGTCAGATCAGGGCGGATCTGGAACATTGACCGGCTTAGCCACCCGCTATGCCGACGGCAAGAGGGTGCTGGTAACCAACCTGCATGTCTGATCTCCGACCCAAGACCCTCGCGCCCCCCTCTAATATCACCACCAACCTCTTACTCTCCCATCCCTCCCATTTCCCCCCAATTCTGTGACATCCGCATCTTCCGTACATTAGTTCCCTTTGGTAATCTCACGCCGCAGGGGAGACAGCAACAGCGGCTGAGGCTAACATTAGCCATGAGGCGAAACACAACGGAAGGGAGGTGAACATGCAGTCCAGACACTACAAACGACTCCTGCCGCTGGCAGCGGTGGCTCTCCTGATACTGGCGTTCCTTGTCATTGAGCTGGATGAAACGCCAGGACCGTGCGAGAGGTCACGGATTCAAGCAGAAGAAGGGAGGAAACAATTGGCTACACCAAACCCTGAGTATCTCAAGGAGTACAGGGAAATGTCAGATCTCGCCAGGGCGATACGCCCCAAGTACAGGGACCTGTTCTGGCGCCAGCCCAACGTCTGGTCAACCTCCATTGGGTTCTTCAAGGACGAGAACGGCAACTATATTGAAGTCCCGGACGGCGAGGGCGGCTGCAAGTGGGTGGTGGGGTTTGTGATACGGGTGACCAAGAGGGTTGTTCAGGACACTCTGCCGCCAGAGGACAGGATACCGGCGGCTCTTGGAGGGATACCGGTGCAGATACTGGAAGATCCCTATGTCATCACACCGGATGAACTTTGGTGGTCGCGGGATCAGGACGCGGAAACCACTAGAGCGGAAACCACTAGAGAGGAGGAAACCAACCCGTGACCGACGCAACTGAATTTCATCAGCCACTATTCAGCGGGACAAGAATAAGGTCGTCCGCTCATAATGGATACGGGACACTGACCGGACTGGCAACCCGCTGGGCCGACGGCAAAAGGGTGCTAGTTACCAACCTGCACGTCTGATCTCCGACCCAAGACCCTCCCCCCCTTCTAAGTATCACCGCCAACCTCTTACTCTCCCGTCCCTCCCATTTCCCCCACCCTGTGACATCCGCCTCTTACGTACATCCGTTCCCTTTGGTAATCTCACACCGCAGGGGAGACAGCGACAGCGGCTGAGGCTAACATTGGCCCCAAGGCAAACCACTACGGAAGGGAGGTGAATATGCAGTCCAGATACTTCAAACGACTCTTGCCGCTGACGGCGGTGGCTCTCCTGATACTGGCGTTCCTTGTCATTGAGCTGGAGGAGCCGCCGGGACCGTGCGAGAGAACAGAGGCTCAAAAGGAGGAAAGGAGGAAAGAGTTGTTCCAACCTCAATATAGAAACGAGAATCTCAAGTACAAAGAGATCAGTGCTCATGCCAGAGCAATACGCCCAAAGTACGAAGAGATGTTCTGGCGACAGCCCAATGTCCATTCTGTGGGGATCGGCTTTCATCTAGATGAGAGCGGCTACGCATTGGAAGTACCGGACGGCGAGGGTGGTTGTAAGAGGGTGGTGGGATTCATAATCAGAGTAACGGAAAGGGTAGACCAGAGCACTCTGCCGCCGGAAGACAGGATACCTGACATAATCGAGGGTGTTCCTGTCCAAATGATTGAGGAACCGATCCTTGAGTTGGACTGGTAGAAGAACCCATACAACAAGAACAAAAAAAGAAGAGAAGAAAGGAGGGCATATATCTTGGGCAACCGGACTGAACGTCACCGACCAATTCGGGCTGGACTGAAGATCACATCGTCGGATCAGGGCGGATCCGGTACTCTGACTGGCCTGGCAACCCGCTACACCGACGGCAAGAGGGTGCTGGTCACAAACCTGCATGTCATGGCCCGAAACGTGCTCAATCCGTCAAGGACCACAGAGATGTACCAAGTGGACAGCACCATCGCCGATGACAAGGTCGGCAGAATGCTTGAGTGGGCCCCAGTTAGAGTCTACAAGGACAAAGGTGCCAAAGATGTATTCGCAGACAACGTCGTAGATCTCTCTATAGCGGAGCTCAGCCCGGGCGTTGATGCAAGATTCGAATTCCATGATTCCAACCACGACGATCCCAACTACGATGGGGCTAATATCAGGGCAACCACAGAAGATATCGTTCTAGATCAAGGCGATATACTCACGATGGTGGGAGCCCAAACGGGCCCTCGCAATGTGTCTGTCAGAGAGACTGGAGTGGGTCGCCGCGTTAGGCTTTCAGGCGTTGATTTTAAGTTCATTGGACTCACGATATTGGAGCCTGAGAGCGGAGAATTCGAATTGGGGGATTCCGGAGCACCTTGCCTGGTTCAAGAAGAGGAACCTCCCGGGTCAGAAGAGGGAATTCCCAAGTCCTACCAGATGGCGTGCATCCAGTTCAGTCGAGACCCAGAAATGCCTACCGTAGGCTATGCCTTCCCCGCTTCAGCCGCCGAGGAACAGCTGGGTATAGTCTTCGGACGCCAAAACCAGATAACAGAGAGAGGAGCAGATAATATGGGTGAACCGATATTGACGAGAGAGGGTTTCATGGGGCAGAGGTGGATCATAGACGACTACTTCCTGGCGGGGGAGGCGCTTCACTGCGGGGACGTGGTAGTGGTAGGAGAGAAGAGCGCAACCTCCTCTGACACCAGGGTGTTCAAGGCAACCTCTTCTGATGACAAGGGCCGCGTCATTGGTATCGTTCACACCCCTGAGGGCAGTGTAGTGGGAGACCCGGCGGCCCTGCCAGAGAGAACGTCGGAGGAAGGCGACGTATCACCTGCTGAGATGGTGTCCATTGTGGTCAAGGGGATAGCCAAGACGCTTTCATCCGGTCAGATAGGCGTGGGTGATCCGGTGGTGGCGTCAGGCAGCAAGGGCACTCCTCCAGGCAAGATAGGGCAGATAGTGGCAATGATTGCGGCGTCCACCCTTCATAACCATACAGGCAATGTCACGGCCACAGGAGACCACAGCCATACGGTGACCGCCGTCTCCCAGGGTCCCGCGGGACCCCAGGGCGAGAAGGGTGACAAAGGCGACCAGGGCCTGCAGGGGATCCAGGGTGTGCAAGGCCCTACTGGGCCTGCCGGGGCACAGGGTCCGCGCGGTCCTCAGGGTGAACCGGGGGAGGACGCCAGTGACCACGACCATACAGGCCTGGCTAATGCGATCCATCAGCACAGCTACGCCGACAACCTGCATAAGCACGATAGCAGATACTCTGCATCCGGCCACAGCCACGCCAACGACTTCGCCGTAATAGATCACGGCCACAGTGGCTTGGCTGATGCGGTGCACCAGCACAGCTACGCCGACAACCTGCACGAGCACGATAGCAGATACTCTGCATCCGGCCACAGCCATGCCAACGACTTCGCCACAATCGACCACGGGCATACAGGCATCCAGGGTCCCCAAGGAGAGAAAGGCGACAAAGGTGACCCGGGATTGCAGGGGCCTCAAGGCGAGCGGGGTCCGCGAGGCTGGACCGGCGTCAGAGGGCCGGAGGGGCCGACAGGCTCCCAGGGAGCCACCGGCGCCAGAGGGCCGTCAGGCAGCGACGGAGCGGACGGAGCCGATGGCGCGGACGGGCGAGACGGCCAGGACGGCGCCAGGGGGTCTAAGGGCGACAGGGGCGAGAGGGGGCCGCGAGGCTGGACAGGGCCTCAGGGGCCGCGAGGACCGCAGGGCCCTCGTGGGCCACAGGGACCCCCCGGCTCCAGCAGTGGCGGCGACCCGGAAGAGTAAACAGGACAAGAAAAATAGAGGAGGCGAACAATGAGCGCTGATAACGAAAACGGCAATGGCAATGGAGGCGGGAGTTCAACGCCTCCCGCGACAGAGGTGACAACCAGCGAGCAGCCCACACACATCCACGCCATCAACGGGGAGAGCAGGGCCACGGTCGTGGGCAAAAGCCTGACCAAGGCTTCGGCGGCCAACCAGGTGATAGACGTGCTGGTGGACATCGCCGGATAGCCAACGGCGGGAGCAAGCCGGGGGGTGACCGGAAGCCGGTCGGTTGCGAGCAGGGGCGGCCATTGTGCCGCCCCTGTGCGCGTCGGCGTCAAAGGCCCATCGCTCCGGTACTCTCTATACGTGTTGGTAACGCCAACGTCGGTTGGAGCGCAAGTCCCTTCCCGCTCCCCGTACTTGATACGGGGGGGGGGTGAGCCAGTCGAACCATTTGAGCGGGAAGACTGTGGACATGGCTGACACCGCTCATTTACTTCGACATGCTCAGTATGAGCGGTGTCGCGCAGCCATAACCAACGCCTGTCGAGAATACTATCGCTCCACTCCCCTTGACGCGCGGAATGCAGAATGCTAACTTGAATTGGAATTGTCTACTTAGTCGGTCAACAATCTTTGTGCTATAATTAACAATGGACGACGGCCACGAGCGACCGCCTGAGTCGTCGTAACCGAGACATATTCCGGGAGAGCAAGGAGACAGGCCTGTGACCACTACAAACCAGGTTGTCAGGGATGTGGCAAAGCAGGAGTACAAGTACGGCTTCGTGACGGACGTGGAGGCGGAGGTGGCCCCCAAGGGCCTGAACGAGGACGTAATCCGATTCATTTCCGCCAAGAAGAACGAGCCGGAGTGGATGCTGGAGTGGCGCCTCAAGGCGTACAGCTACTTCCTCTCCCTGCTGGACAAGGAGCAGAGGCCGGACTGGGCCAACATCCAGTACCCGCCTGTGGACTTCCAGGACATCATCTACTACTCCGCGCCCAAAGCCACGGAGAAACTGGAGAGCCTGGACGAGGTGGACCCGGAGATACTGAAGACCTACGAGAAGCTGGGCATTCCCCTGGAGGAGCAGAAGCGACTGGCGGGCGTGGCCGTGGACGCGGTCTTCGACAGCGTGTCCATCGCCACAACGTTCAAGGAGGAGCTTGCGAAGCACGGCATCATCTTTTGCTCCATGTCGGAGGCCGTGCAGAACCACCCGGACCTGGTGCGGGAGTACATCGGCTCCGTGGTGCCCTACACCGACAACTTCTACGCCGCCCTGAACTCGGCGGTCTTCTCCGACGGCTCCTTCTGCTACATCCCCAAGGGCGTGCGCTGCCCCATGGAGCTGACCACCTACTTCCGCATCAACAGCGAAGGGTCGGGGCAGTTCGAGCGGACGCTCATCATCGCCGACGAAGGCAGCTACGTCAGCTACCTGGAGGGGTGCAGCGCCCCGATGCGGGACGAGAACCAGCTTCACGCCGCCGTTGTGGAGCTCATCACCCTGGACAACGCCGAGATAAAGTACTCCACAATCCAGAACTGGTACCCCGGCGACGAAGAGGGCAAGGGAGGCATCTACAACTTCGTGACCAAGCGGGGCAAGTGCCAGGGCGTCAACTCCAAGATCTCCTGGACCCAGGTTGAGACCGGCTCCGCCATCACCTGGAAGTACCCCAGCGTCCTCCTGCAGGGAGACAACTCCATCGGCGAGTTCTACTCTGTGGCGCTGACCAAGGCCTACCAGCAGGCCGACACGGGCACCAAGATGATCCACATGGGCAAGAACACCCGCAGCACCATCATCGCCAAGGGCATCTCCGCGGGCCACGCCCAGAACACCTACCGGGGGCTGGTCCGGATCATGCCCCGGGCCACCAACGCCTGGAACTTCACCCAGTGCGATTCCCTGCTGCTGGGCGACCAGTGCGGCGCGCACACCACGCCCTACGTTGAGGTGCGCAACAACTCGGCCCACCTGGAGCACGAGGCTTTCACGTCCAAGGTGAGCGAGGACCAGCTCTTCTACTGCAACCAGCGGGGCATCGCCATCGAGGAGGCGCACTCGCTGATAATCAACGGCTTCTGCAAAGAGGTGTTCAAGCAGCTGCCACTGGAGTTCGCCGTGGAGGCCACAAGGCTTCTTGAGATGAACCTGGAAGGCACTGTCGGATAGATGAGTATCGGATAACTGAATAGGGGATGATCGATGCTTGAGATACGAGACCTGCGCGCCTCCATTGGAGACGTCGAGATACTGAAGGGCGTGAACCTGAGCGTAAAGCCGGGCGAGGTGCACGCCATCATGGGGCCCAACGGGTCCGGCAAGAGCACACTTGCCAACGTGCTGGCCGGCCACCCGTCCTACGCCGTAACCTCCGGCGAGGCCACCTTCGAGGACACGGACCTGCTGGGGATGCCCCCCGAGGACAGAGCCAGGGCCGGCATTTTCCTCTGCTTCCAGCACCCCATTGAGGTGCCCGGCGTGCGCCTGGACCACTTCATGCGCGCCGGATACAACGCCATCCAGAAGAGCAAGGGGCTTGAGGAGATGGACGTCCTGAAGTTCGACAGGATGCTCAACTCCAAGGTTGACGTGGTGGAAATGGACCGCAACCTCACCAAGCGCTCCGTAAACGAAGGTTTCTCCGGCGGCGAGAAGAAGCGCAACGAGGTGCTACAGATGGCCGTCTTCGAGCCCAAGCTGTCCATCCTTGACGAGCCAGACTCCGGCTTGGACGTGGACGCCCTGCGAATAGTCGCCGGCGGCATCAACCAGCTGCGGAGCCAGGACAACGCCCTCATCCTGGTCACTCACTACCAGCGAATCCTCAACTACGTCGTGCCCGACAGGGTCCACGTTCTCATCAACGGACGCATTGTGAAGTCCGGCGGCAAAGAGCTGGCCCTTGAGGTTGAGTCCCAGGGCTACGACCAGCTGGAGAAGGCCGCAGAGGCCCTCCGGCCCTCCGGCTAACGCCATGACCCAGCGACTGGCAACCCAGGAAGAGGCGTACCTGGCCGCCTCGGAGTCCTTTGAGTCCAACGGCGCATCCCGCGATCCGTCCTGGGTCCGCGATCTGCGAAAGGCCGCCATCTCCAGGTTCCGCGATCTGGGGTTCCCAACCGCCCGCCGCGGCAACGAGGAGTGGAAGTACACCGACATAGGGCCCGTTGCCAGGGTCCCCGTGCAGGCCCCGTCCTCCGTCCCAAGTGTGACAACCACCGACGTTGAGCAGGCGTCCTTTGGAGCGCCGGACTGGCCCCAGCTAGTCTTCGTCAACGGGAGGTACGACAGCGGGCTGTCCACCCTGGCCTCCCTTCCCGAAGGAATGACTGCGGGCAACCTGTCCGAAGCAATGCAATCCAACCCGGACCTGGTGCAGCAGCACCTGGGCCGCTACGCGGACTACCAGGCCAACGCCTTCGCCGCGCTCAACACCGCCTTCGTCCATGAGGGCGCTTTCGTGCACGTCCCCAGGGGCGTCCGGGTGGATGACCCCATCCGCCTGCTGTTCCTGTTCTCGGCGGAGAGCCAGGAGACGGTCGCACACCCGCGAGTCCTCATCATCGCAGGCGAGGACAGCAAGGCGACGGTTATCGAGTCGTACAAGGGCATCTCGGACGGCCAGTATTTCTCCAACGCCGTCACAGAGGTGCTGGTCGGCCCCGGCGCTAAAATCGACTACTACAAGGTGCAGAGGCAGAGCCACCAGGCGTACCACGTTACCACGACGGACGTGGCCCTGGACCGCAACGGCTCCTTTGCCTCCGTCAACATTGACATGGGCGGCAGGCTCACCCGTAACAACCTGAACCTGCTCACCCTGGACAGCGACTGCTCCTGCACACTGGACGGCTTCTACATGGTGAACGGCTCCCAGCACGTGGACAACCAGGTCATCATCGACCACGCGAAGCCATACACCACCAGCCGCGAGCTGTACAAGGGCATCCTGGACGGCAGGTCGCGCTCGGTGTTTCACGGCAGCATCATCGTGCGTGAGGGCGCGGTGAAGGTCAACGCCAACCAGGTGGACAAGAACCTGATACTCTCGGACCAGGCGGAGGCCGACACCAAGCCTGCGTTCTGGATTTACTGCGACGACGTGAAGTGCGGCCACGGCGCCGCCTGCGGGCAGATGGACCCCAACGCCCTCTTCTATCTCAGGAGCCGCGGCATCGACGAGAAGACCGCAAGGGGCCTTCTGACCAGGGCCTTTCTTGCCGAGATCATCGAAAAGATCGGCAACGACGTCTTCCGTTCGCAGATGGACGCGCTGGTGCAGGACACCCTGCGCGAGTGGCTGGGAGAGTAGGCGCACGTCGCATCTCTGCAAGGAGGCTTTTACATAACCAGCCAAGTAGCTCTATACTCTTGCCATAACCATGAAACTAGATGACTCAGGATCAGCCGCCGCTTGCCCGCTAATGGTGAGCCCGTCGAACCATTTGAGCGGGCATACAACAGACATGAGACTCCCGCTCATTTCCTTCGACAAGCTCAGGATGAGCGGGGCCGAAGCTCTCACGCTTCAATCGACCCCATACGGCCTCCGCAAGGCTTTAGATTCCTGCTTCCGCAGGAATGACGGAGAAGGCGCTTAAACGGTGATGACGCCCATGCTAGACACAGCAGCAATTCGCAAGGACTTCCCCATTCTCTCACGCGAGGTCTACGGCAAACCCCTGGTCTACCTGGACAACGCCGCCACGTCCCAGAAGCCGGCGCAGGTGATCCAGGCGCTGGTTGAGTATTACGAGCGGTACAACTCCAACATCCACAGGGGCGTCCACGCCCTGAGCATGGAGGCCACTGAGAAGTACGAGGAGGCCCGCCAGAAGTGCGCCGAGTTCATCGGGAGCCCGTCCACAACGGGCGTGGTGCTTGTCAGGAACACCACGGAGGGAATCAACCTGGTCGCGCAGACATGGGCGCGGAGCAACATCGGCCCCGGTGACGAGATTCTCATCTCGGAGATGGAGCACCACAGCAACCTGGTCCCCTGGCAGAAGGTGGCCCAGGATCAGGGCGCGACGCTGCGGTTCATGCCTCTGACACCTGAGCAGACCATCGACCTCTCCAACCTGGACAGCCTGCTGACCAGCCGGACCAAGCTGCTCACCCTGAACCACATGTCCAACGTCCTGGGCACTATCAACCCCGTCAAGGAGTTGACCGAGGCGGCTCACAGGGTCGGGGCCAGGGTGTTGATAGACGGCGCCCAGAGCGTGCCTCACCTCAAGGTGGACGTGAATGACCTGGACTGCGACTTCATGGCCTACTCCGGCCACAAGATGCTGGGGCCCACCGGCATCGGCGTGCTGTACGTCAAGGAGGAGGTCATCCAGGACATGGAACCCTTCCTGAGAGGTGGCGAGATGGTGCGGCAGGTGTGGGACGACAGGGCGACGTGGAACGACCTTCCCCTGCGCTTCGAGGCGGGCACGCCAAACATTGCAGACACCATCGCAATGGGCGCGGCCATCGACTACCTGAACGCGCTGGGTATGGACAACGTACGCGAGCACGAGATCGCAATCACCGACTACGCCCTCAACGCCTTCCAGGAGATTGAGGACGTGAAGGTCTTCGGCCCCATGGACATGTCCCAGAGGGGCGGCATCGTCTCCTTCCACTGCGACTACGTCCACCCCCACGACATCGGCACCATGCTTGACCAGCAGGGCATCGCCATCAGGACCGGGCACCACTGCGCCATGCCCCTCATGGGCAAGCTGTCCGTGCCCGCAACCGCCAGGGCCAGCTTCTACGTCTACAACACCGAGGAAGAGGTGGACATGCTGGTGAAGGCCGTCAAGGAGACCCTGCGCTTCTTCTCCAGGACCCCAACCAGGACCTAGGCTATGCAGAGCTTCGACTTCTCCGACATGGACGATCTCTACCGCGAGATCATCCTCGACCACTATCGCAGCCCCAGGAACCAGAAGGAGCTTGAGGACGTCGACATAGAGACGGAGGGCATCAACCCCTTCTGCGGCGACGAGGTGTACCTCAAGATGAAGCTGGAGGACGGCCTTGTCGACAGCGTCAGCTTCCGGGGAGTTGGGTGCTCCATCAGCCAGGCGTCGGCCTCCATGCTGACGGAGGTCATCAAGGGCAAGGACCTGGACGAAGCGGAGGCCATCTATTTTCTCTTTCGAGACATGATGCAGGGCAAGGACCCGTCCGCCGAGGAGCTTGACGAGCTTGGCGAGGTAGAGGCCCTGGCCGGGGTCAAGAATTTCCCAATCCGCATCAAGTGCGCAATGCTGTCCTGGGCGGCCCTGGAAGAGGGCATCAGGAACCACCGCAAGCGCGCCGCCGGCGACGGCGGCTCGGAGCGCGCGGCGTTCTAGTCAACGGGACGCCGACCACCCTTCAACTACCTCCCCCGTTCCTCAACTTCGGATGCAGCAGCCCCGCGAACCGCGGACTCCCGCCATCCCTGATGCGCCCCAGCGTCTTGCTGTAGCCAGCCATCAGCGCCAGCAGGTAGAACGCCCCGTATGAATAGCCGCCCAGCACGTCAATCGCCCAGTGTCGGCCGTCGTAGATGAGCCACGGGCCCGTGGCCAGGATGTGCGCGACTCCCACGACAAGGGCCGTCCTGAACAGCGCCGGGTTAGGAACGTAGAGCCGCGCCAGGTACAGCAGGAAGCCGTAGAACAGGATAACGTGAAGCGCGTGGCCGCTGGGAAAGCCCGATCCCTGGATCCCGCCCCAGCCCACGGCCACGTCTACCAGGTCCGGCGTCGGGCGTGGCCGTGCAATCAGCTCCTTGATGAGAATGTTCAGCCCGTCCGGTATGAAAACAAGCCCCACGAAAATGGCCTCCAGCCTCCAGCGTCGTAGCCACAGCGCAAGGCACACCGCCAGCATCGTCGCGCCCGCCACTCCCCTGACGCCAATCCAGAACAGCCAGTCTCGCAGGAAGTCGGCCGGGCCAAGGTCGAAGCCCTGGAGCCAAAGGCTGAGCTCCAGCTCCCAGCTGAAGTAGTCCACCGCCAGCGCGATGTATGTCAGGAGCGCCATTGCGGCAAGGAGCGCCGCGAAGGCAGCCTGCAGAGGTGTTGGTCTCGTGGTCTTCTCCCGAAATGCGGTCTATGGTTGTCCTGACGGCATTATAGCCCAACGCCTGCATCTATCCTCCCCGTCTTCCCAGTTTTCAAGAATCTTTGCCTAACTTCGACATTGCGCTAAGAGAAGCGCCCCAACTGTCATTCTGAACGGAGCGGAGCGAAGTGAAGAATCCAAAGCCTCTACTCACAAAGCTATGACGCTTCCAATAGACCGCCTTGGATTCTTCGCTGTGCTCAGAATGACGCTGATATGGATGTGGGCAGGAATGACGGGTGACTCCTTTGCAATCGAAACGCCCCGCTTCTCCCCTGATCGCTGTTGACCGACGGAAGGCGGACGGCTAACATTGCTCAAGCGACAGACCTTGGCACATCAGGAGTTTCGCCAGTGGATAGAGTTGTCATCGGAGACGTAACCGCGGGGGACCTGGTATTTCTGGGTTCGGCCGTCGCGACCGCCTTCGTGGTCTCATTCGTGGTGCGGGTCATATCCCGAATGATCAAGGGCAACCTCCGGCGGAAGGACCCGGACAGTATCCGCGCCCATCTCATTGACGACATCGACGGGCCGCTGTCGCTGCAGATCATCCTTGCAGGGCTTCACGTAGGGCTCAGGTGGCAGCCCACCCTCAGCGACTACCAGTCGCTGATAACCAACACGTACGCCATCGTCAGCATATTCGTGGTCATGTTCGCAGTTCTGAGAGTGCAGGGCGACGCCATCAAATGGGGCCTTGGGCGGCTTGGCGTAGAAACGGGACAGCAGGTTGTAATGGAGTCCATAGCGCCAATGGCAACCCAGGTGGCGCGCGTAGTGACTCTTGCGATGGGCCTCCTGATAGTCCTGGACCAGCTTGGCGTATCCATAGCTCCCCTGGTGGCGGGCCTCGGCGTCGTTGGCGTAGCGGTGGGCCTGGCCCTCCAGGGCACCCTCGCGAGCTTCTTCGCCGGCCTGAGCGTCATGACCGACGGCTCCATCCGGGTCGGCGACTACGTGGAGCTGGAAAGCGGCATGATTGGCAGAATTGACGCCATTGGATGGAGAACCACGCGCATTCGTCTGCTGTCGGACAACACCGTCATCATTCCCAACTCCAAGCTAGCAGACAACGTAACCACCAACTACAACCACCCCTTCGAGGAGATGTCCGTATACCTGCAGGTGGGCGTGAGCTACTTCAGCGACCTGGAGCACGTTGAGCGGGTGACCGTGGAAGTGGGCCGACAGGTGCTGGCCGACACCCCAGGGGCCGTGAAGGAGTACGACGCATCCATCTGGTATACGGAGCTTGGCGACTCAAACATCAACTTCTGGGTGGTCCTGCGCTCCGACAACTACGTGGACTCCTGGCTCATCAAGCACAACTTCATCAAGGCCCTGTATAGCCGATACGAGGAGGAGGGCATCGAGATCTCCTTCCCGGCGAGGAACGTCTTCATGCGGGACGGGGCCCTGGAACCGAAACACGGGGACTCGGACGCGTAGGCGCGGCGACGTCGGGTGGAGCGCAACTCCCTACCCGCTCATGGTGAGCCAGTCGAACCATTTGAGCGGGTAGGCTACGGACATGGCTGACACCGCTCATTTACTTCGACAAGCTCAGCATGAGCGGTGTTGCGCGCCGTACCCAACGCCTGTAGAGAATGCTACCATCACACTTGCCTTGACACCCCCAGGCAAAAATGGCAACATCGTCCATTGAGGAACCAATGAGCACAACGCACGGGGAAGCCGCTCTGTACGTCAAGAGAGACGGCGTGGCGTGGGTGACCCTGAACAGGCCGGAGGCGCGCAACAGGATCAACCTGCGTATGTGCGCGGGCATCCGGCGGGCCTGCGAGGAGATTGCCCAGGACGACGATGTCAAGCTGGCCGTCCTCACCGGCGCAGGCGACTCCTTCTGCGACGGCGACGAAGAGGAGACTCCCCCGGAAGCGGGCGGCCCCTCCGACGAGCTGCGGTCCTACCTCGAGGCCCGGCGGGCCGCGTCCTTCATTGGAGCCGTGACCCAGCCCGTCATAGCGGCCATCAACGGCGACGCCCTGGGCCACGGCCTTGAGCTGGCCCTCGCCTGCGACATACGGGTCGCCGCGGCCGGCGCAAGGCTGGGCATGACGCAGATGGCAGAAGGCGCAATGCCCTGGGACGGCGGCACCCAGCGGCTGCCTCGCATAGTAGGACGGGCCTGGGCCACCGACATGCTGCTGAACGGTCGGATACTGGACGCCGAGGAGTCGCTGCGCATAGGTCTGGTGCACCAGGTGACGCCCCCGGACGAGCTGGCAGGCCGCGTGGAGCATCTGGCGTCGACTATGGCAGCCCTGGCCCCTATCGCCACGCGCTACGCCAAGGAGGTGGTTCTCAAGGGAATGGACATGACGCTGGAGCAGGGCCTGCGGCTGGAGACTGACCTGAACGTTATACTACAGACAACGCGCGACAGAGCCGAGGGCGTGGCCTCTTTCCTGGAGCGCAGGGAGCCGACCTACACAGGGGAATGAACCCCGGATACTACATAATGAACCGGAGGTAAGCAGAGAGATATGGAAATGTCCAGCACACACTACTGTCCCCACTGCGGAATCCAAGTGCAGCCCGATTCTATATTCTGCGCCACCTGCGGCCGTCCTATAGTTGGCGGCATGGAGTCGTCGGGGCCTGTACCATTCCTGATTTCGCCCGCTCGAATCGTATTCTTGAGCATTCTGTCACTGGGCCTATACACCATATACTGGCTGTACAAGACGTGGAAGCACTACAAGGAACACTCCGGCGCGAACGTATACCCCGTATGGCACGGACTCACAGGGTTCGTCCCAATCTACGGCTCATTCCGGGCACACGCCCACCTCAGAACATTTGGCGATCTGGCCTCTGCCTCCGGGCTTTCGATCCCCTTTTCTCCGGGGCTGGCCTTCATAGCCATGCTGATTGGCTGGCTGCGGCTGTTTGTCGCAGATGGATCGGCGATTTCGCTGGCGCTGCTGGTGGTATCGCTCCTTGCGCAGATCTGGATGATGATCCACGCCCAGCCCAGGATCAACTACTTCTGGGACCAGACCTACGGCTCAAGGCTGCGCGGCATCTCCGTGGGCAAGGGAGAGATCATCTTAGCCGTTTTCGGCGTGCTGGCCTGGCTGGGCACCATCGTTTCCATATTTGTTGATCCCGCAACAATGCAGAACGGAGCCAACGGAACCCCGTGACCTCTCCATTTGAGACCATCATCCTCAGCAAGAGCGGGGACGTAGCGGAGATCGCGCTGAATCGCCCCAGGGTGCTCAACGCCTACAACATGCAGATGCGCGACGACATGAGCCAGGCGCTGGAGGCCGTCCGCCATGACCCAGACGTCCGCTGCGTCCTGCTGCGCGGCGAAGGCTACCGGGCCTTCTGCACAGGCGCAGACCTGACGGAGTTCGGCACTGCGCCCTCCCGGGTGATCGCCAGGCAGGTGCGCTGGGAGCGGGATGTTTGGGGCCAGTTCCTGTCCCTGGACAAGCCAATCGTTGCAGCCCTTCACGGATTTGTGATAGGCTCAGGTATTGAAATGGCGATGCTGTGCGACATACGGATCGCCTCTGAAGACGCGGTCTTCGGACTGCCGGAGGCTGCCCTGGGCATGCTGCCGGCGGCCGGCGGGACCCAGACGATTCCACGAACGATTGGTCGCTCGCGGGCGCTGGAGGCCCTGCTGAGCAACGAGCGCATGGACGCCTCCAAAGCGCTGGAGGCGGGCCTTGTGCACAGGATTGTGCCCAAGGACTCGCTGCTGAGCGAGGCCCGGGCCCAGGCGGGACGACTCGCGGAGGTCCCGGAGCGTCTCGTGAAGGCGGCGAAGGAGGCGCTACGCAGAGGGTTGGATATGCCGTTGGAGCGGGCGCTGGACGTGGAGCTCAGCCTTGCGGCTGAGGCCATGCACGCCAGGTAGCCCCACACGGCCGGGGAATGGCCTTCCCAATCATAGAAGTAATTCGGAGGTAGATTTTGAACACTACGGAGTTTCTGACCATAACTTCGGCCATTGTGCCGGACCGTGACGCCATAATTTTCGATGACAAGCACATGACATTCGGGGAGTTGGCGGAGCGGGTCAACCGGCTGGCCAACGCAATGGCAGACCTGGGCGTGGAGGCGGGAGACCGCATCGGCGTGATGCAGGTCAACTGCAACGAGCACATCGAGACCTACTTTGCCACCGCGAAGCTGGACGCCATCCTGGTGCCCATCAACTTCCGGGCGCGGTCGGAGGAGCTGTCCTTTATGCTCAACGACTCAGGCGTGAAGCTGATTGTGATGGGCGCGCGATACCAGGACATGCTCAGGTCCATCGAAGGGGAGTTGACGACCCTGGAGCACCGCGTCACCCTGGAGACCCCCGGCGAAGGGTTCCACTTCTACGAGGACCTGATTGCAAACGCCTCGGACGAGGAGCGATTCCCGACCGCGGACGGCGACGACGTGTCCATCATCATGTTCACCGCCGGCACCACGGGCACTCCCAAGGGCGTCATGCTGAGCCACGACAGCTTCAGCTCCTACATCCTGTCCAACGTGGAGCCGGTGGACATGGAGAGCGACGAGAAAAACATCCTCACCGTTCCCCTGCACCACATCGCAGGCGTGCAGGCGGTCATGGCCGCCATCTACGGAGGGCGCACCCTGGTCCTGCAGCGCCAGTTCGACGAAGAGGGCTGGATGAAGCTGGTACAGGACTACAGCGTCAACCGGGCCATGATGGTGCCCACAATGCTCAAGCGGTTGATGGACCAGCCCACCTTCAGAGACTATGACCTCTCCAGCCTCCAGGTCATCACCTACGGCGCGGCGCCCATGCCCCTGGAGGTCATCAAGAAGGCCATCGCGGAGTTCCCGGGCACCCGCTTCATCAACGCCTTCGGCCAGACGGAGACGGCGTCGACCATCACGATGCTTCCCCCAGACGACCATAACATCAGCGAAGACGACCCCGATTTCGAGAAGAAGCTCAATCGCCTGGCCTCCATCGGCAAGCCCCTGCCGGACGTTGAGGTACGCATCGTCGACGAAGATGGAGGCGACGTGCCCCAAGGCGAAACGGGGGAGATTGTGGCCCGTGGCTCGCGCCTGATGAAGGGCTACTGGAACCGGGAGGAGGCAACCAGGGAGACCCTCCGGGGCGGCTGGCTGTACACCGGCGACCTGGGCTACTGGGACGAGGACGGGTATATCTTCCTGTCCGGGCGGGCCAAGGACTTCATCAAGCGCGGCGGCGAGATGATCGCGCCGGAAGAGGTTGAGCAGATCATCATGTCCCACCCGGGCGTTGACGAAGCCGCAATCATCGGCATCCCGGACATTGAGTGGGGCGAGAGGGTTCGCGCGGTGGTTGTGAAGAAGCCCGGCGCGGAGGTCTCAATGGAGGACGTTGTGGAGCACTGCAGGCCGCGCATGGCCGGATTCAAGCGGCCTGAGGACGTGGTGTTTGTGGACGAGCTTCCCAGGAACCCCATGGGCAAGGTGCTCAAGAGAGTGCTCCGGGAGGACCATCCTGAGCCCATAGTCGACTAGGGGCTTAAGGACCAGGAATCGAACGCCGCGAGGGGCGGGCCTGAAGACCCGCCCCTCGCGCTTCCAGTTTTGCAGGAGCGCGACATGGCTGAGGAGAGGGAGACGACCAAGGGCGAGCGGCGGGAGGAGAGGCGACGCAAGGGTCGCTATGGACCGCGCATGCACGGCAAGCGGCTGGCGGAGCTGGTGCGCAACGCCCTGCGCAAGCGGCGGGGGAAAGAGGGGCAAGGGTGAAGGCCTTCACCCTCTGGACTCCTGCCTCCGAAATGTCCACCGTAGGTTCTACGCCATTGGACGAAGTTTCTCAACAAGACTACCGACCTGTGTAAGCTGAAGGTTCACCGTAAAGGAATTGACAGCGCCTTCATAGAAGGCTACATGGAGAGCTTGAGCAGCGGCAAACTCATTCACCAAGTCGGCATCGTGTTTTTCCTGCACGAGTCTATTCACAATTTCAAGCATTTCCCTGTGATGGTGATGACTCTCCCCTCGCTTCTGACCTACCGCCTTTATCATCTGGGTTGCCGCTCCCCATCCCTTCTCTGCGGCTTGGCGTAGGTCGCCCTTGTTGAGTTCCTCCCATGCTTGATTCAAATACATATCTGCTTGTGCAGTGTAGGAAAGAGTCACGATACGCCTCACAAGATAACATCAATCACACCCATTATAACAGAAGCCCTTGACAAGGCGCATTGACATCACTCAACTTGTCAACTCGATTTCGCATAGCCTTTGTCAGTAAACGATAATCCCGTAAGCGCACTGATGGGCTCTCTTAGGTGAGTTCTCCATTCTTGGCCCCCATCTTGACATTACCCCGGAAGCTCGGCCATGACCTGCCCCGTCTGCGAGGTGTCGTAGCCGCCCAGGGCGGTAACCTGCTCCTTGAACTCTGAGCCGCGAATGATCTCCAGCATCGGCTGAAGCAACTCGCTTTCGTAGTAGCGCTTGGGAATAACCAGGTCGTAGCGCTCCTTCAGCAGCGGCACAAAGTCCAGGTCAAGGGCCCTGGCCGCCGCCAGGATACCCAGGCCAACCGACGCCGTGCCGCTGGCCACGGCAGCTGCAACGCCCGTGTGCGTGTACTCGTCCCGGTCGTACCCCTTGATGCTCTCCGGCGATATGCCTGCCTGCTTAAGCTCGTAGTCCAGGAGCAGACGCGTGCCGGAACCTCTCTGCCGGTTCACAAAGGACACGCCCTCCCTCGCCAGGTCCGCCAGGCGCAGGATGCCGTCCGGGTTGCCCCTGGGGACAATCAGGCCCTGGTCTCTGTAGGCCAGATTCACGACTACAACCTCGCTGTCCCCCAGGACCCGGCGTATGTACGGGATGTTGTACTCGCCCGTATCCTCGTCCAGCAGGTGGCTTCCCGCAAGGTGCGCCTCCTCGCGGCGCAGCGCCTGCAGCCCGCCCAGGCTGCCAACGTTGGACGACGCCAGGCTCAGCGCGGCGTTCTGCCGGTGAAGCAGGCTGCCCAGCAGGTCCAGGGTCATGTCGTGGCTGCCAATGGCGACGATGGTGTTCTCGACCTCCTCCCTTGGCCGGAGAAGCTCCACGTCTACGGTCGAGCCCGCCTCCACCCCCTCGGAGAAGCGCGGGATGCGCACAAGGCCGTCGGCCCTCACAAGGGACATGATCACGCCCGCGCCCCTTGTGAGAGGCGTGGCTATCACTCGCTCCCCTACCCTGCCCACCTTGACGCGCATGAACTCGTCCTCGCCCATTGGAGACAGGACCTTGCGACTCATGGTCGCCTCCAGTCTCTGCCTCGTCGGAGGCAGGACGCCCAGCAGGTGGCTGATTAGGGGCTTCGCGATGATGTCCATTGTGAGGACGCACGACACCGGGTAGCCTGGCGCGCCGATAATCGGCGTGGTGCTGGCCGCGCCCAGCACCACAGGATGCCCGGGCCTGACGGCGATGCCGTGCACAAGAAGCTGCCCGACCTCCGACACAACCTGCGCCGTATAGTCCTCTGAACCGGCGGAGGAGCCTGCGTTGAGGATGACCACGTCCGCCGTCTCCAGGGCACGCTGCACAGCTTCCTTGATCTGGCTGAAGTCGTCCGGCACGATGGCATGGCGCACTGGACGGCCGCCCCACTCCTCCACTTGCGCGGCCATCATTAGCGAGTTGAACTCGATTATCTTGCCGACTTCCATCGGCTCTCCGGGTGTTATCAGCTCCGTGCCTGTTGGGATGATGCAAACGACGGGCTTACGGCGCACGGGGACCTGGACCAGGCCGGCCGCGGCCATCGCGCCCAGGTCCGACGGCCCGATCCTGTGGTTCTCCGGCAGCACCAGTTCCGTAGCGACCATGTCCTCGCCCAGCAGCCGCACGTGCTGCCAGTCGGCCACCGCGGCCATTATCTCAATCTCGTCGTCGCCCGTCTGCTGCAGGTCCTCGGCCATGATCACGGCATTGAACCCCACCGGAATCGGGTCGCCCGTGTCGATCCATACCGCCTGCTCGCCCAGCTTGAGTGTCAGCGGCGACGTCCTGGACGCGCCGTGGGTCTCGTGGGCGCGCACTGCCACGCCGTCCATCGCCGCCGAGTGGTAGTGTGGCGAGGACATCCTGGCCCACACCGGCTCCGAGGTCACGCGTCCCATCGCCTGGTCGAGAGGGACGCCCTCGCCCGGAAGGGGCTTCAACCCCCCGTTCTGCTCCAGCGCGCCGTGGAACCTGGCGATGGCTTCGTCCAGGGGGATGTCTTCCAGGTAGAACCTTCGCTGCATGTCTACGCCTAGAAGAGCCTCACGGAGACCATCTCTCCCTTGTACAGACCGGCCTTGTCCAGGGGCACCTTGGCCATGCCGTCGGCGTTGATCATGGTGGAGATGAGGTTGGATTCCCCGAACACAGGCACGGCGGCGATGCCGTCGTCGGTCGACTCCAGCTTCACCGGCACGTAGTCCTCGCGGCCGGGAATCGATGCAACGTTGTGGGTGAGGGGCGCAGTCACCGTGAAGCGGGCCGGGGGCGCGTCGCAGCCGGCCAGCCAGTACATGGCAGGAACGGCGAAGAGCTCAAAGATGACCAGCGCCGAAACGGGGTTGCCCGGCAGACCGATGGCGGGTTTGCCCTCCACGGAAGCGAGAATTGTGGGCTTGCCCGGCTTGATGGACACGCCGTGGACAAGCACCCCCGGCTCGCCCAGGGACGCAATCACGTCCGCCGTCATGTCCCTGGTGCTGACGGAACTGCCAGCAGATATGACAAGCATGTCCGAGCTTGCGATGGCCTTCTCAGCCGCCTCCTTCAGGTCATCGAAGCTGTCGCCAACTATGTCCATCGTTAGGGGCACGGCCCCGGTCTGCAGCGCAATGGAAGACAGGCTGTAGGTGTTGATGTCCCGTATCTTGCCGGGCGTCACCTCCTGCTCCGGCGACACAAGCTCGTCGCCCGTGGAGAGGATGGAGATCCTGGGGCGTTTCGAGACGGTGATGCGGTTGACGCCCAGGCCCATCAGCCCGCCGATGTCCTGGGGCCTGAGCAGGTGGCCCGCCGGAAGGAGCAACTGGCCCGTTTTCACGTCGTCCCCAACCTGAAGGACGTTCTCGCCGGGAGCCACGGGCCGCACCACTTCGATGGTCGTCTCGTCCACTGGCTGAGTGTTCTCGACCATCACCACGGCGTCTGCGCCATCCGCCAGCATCCCGCCGGTGTGCACCTTGGCGACGCTGCCCCGGCTAAGAGACAGGTCTGACGGCCTGCCCATCGGTATCTCCCCTACAACGTTCAGGTAGGCGGGGATGGCCTCAGTTGCGCCGTAGGTGTCCGCGGCGATGACCGCGTAGCCGTCCATGGTTGAGCGCGCAAATGCAGGCAACGCGGATGGGACGAGTATGTCCGCGGCCGTGACCCTGCCGTAGGCCAGGTTGGCTTTGACGTCCTCGCTCTCGGCCCGGTGTGTGACGTGGGCGCGAAGAGTCTCGATAGCCTGGTCCGGCGTAACAACTGTGAAAAGCTCAGGCATGTTTATAGGATATAGCGGAGGGCTGCAGGCTGCAAGCCGTTGGTGATGGGAGGTGGGTAGGCAAACGGCATCGCTCCGTTCACAAGGTATCTAGAGAACTCTGTCCGTATTCAGCCCTCCCGGGCCAGTACGGAATCGCCCCATACCTCCACTTGAGCAGGGTCCAGACGAGTTATGTCCGGCAGGCGGTCAAAGTCGGCATCTGAGGAGATTATCTGATTGGCGCCCACCCTGCGCATCACCGCCGCGTGGAGAAGGTTAGTATCGCTTATATTTGGGTGGCTGTCTGCCAACCTCGCCGCCAGACGCAGGTCTTCCGCATATACGGGTTCGATCCGGTCACGCATCACCTCCACAAAACCGTGGAGAACCTCCCTTCCCAGGGCCCACCGACCTGAAGAAAGATACCTATGCAAGAGCTCCTGAACCACCTCTGCATCAGTGACAAAGGACATTGGGCGCTCCGCAGCCATCATCAGAACCCGGGCGCACGGCTGTTTGTAGGGGCTTTCCCTGCCGGAGGCGTAGATGGGAACGTTGGCATCAATGAATGCCGCCGGGCTCATGGGTGGCCTCCAGTTCACGGGAAAGTGTCTCTGGATCCGGCGGGTCCTCCACCTCCAGCAGCGTCAACCGCTCAACCGCCTGAAGGCGGCGCTTCTTCATGACGGCTTCATAGGCGTCATCAATCAGGCGGCGCACCACTTCAGAGATGGGCTCTCCACTGTCTTCAACAAGCTCCTCCAGACGATGCCTGTGTTGAGAGTCCAGCCTTACGTCCAGCCGCGCCATATTCTCCTCCTTAATGTACAATGTACGGCTATATAACCATATCTATGTACGGAGTGTATTATACGGCAGGCCAGCATTTCTAGTCAACCGCGTCTTCTGTACGGGTATGGTGGGCATTGGCTCTCAATCATCCCAACGTCAGTCAGCGCGGTCACTCCCAAGCTCCTCGGGCGTAGCGTATCGCTTCACCTTTGGCGGGCGCACGATCCACAGCAGCAGGGCCCCTACAATGTAGAAGCCGATGAACATCAGGTACGCCGGCCTGTAGGAGCCCAGCACGTCGAAGATGCCGTTCATAAAGATGGGGCCTGCGGCGCTGAACGCGAACACAATTGGGAAGCCAGTCCCGCGCACCAGGCCCAGGCTGAACCGGCCGTAGTAGTTGGCCCAGAGCACCTCTTGCACCACCATCACCCCTCCAAAGCCTCCGCCGTAGACAACCACCGCCAGCCAGAGGAACACCTGGTTGTCGGCCAGCAGAAAGAGGAATGAGCCTATCCCCTGGAGGACAAACGGCGCTACTCGCACCCAGGTGAGATGCGCCCGCTCCCCCACGAAACCCCACACCGGAAGCGCGGCCGCCATTATCACCGCCCTGAAGGTCACGATTGTGGCTATAAGTGCGTCACCATAGCGCAGGTCCTGCATGTAAGGGGCCAGGCTGATGTTTATTCCCTGGAACGCCAGGTTGGCCACCGATATGCTGACTATCAGCAGCCAGAAGGCGCCCGTCGCCATCACCTCCCGGCGGGTCCAGACCGGCTCAAGGGAGGGTACGGCCTCCGGCCTCAGGTCGTGCCTTTCGCTCTCCTGCTCGGCGTCCAGGGCGTCGCCGTCCGGCCTCAGGCCCATGTCCTCCGGCTGGCGTCGCATGAGTATCGCCGAGGGGATGAGCACCACCAGCCACGTCACCACGGCGAAAACCACGAAGCTGGTGCGCCAGCCGTACATCGCCAGAATCCAGACGGTCGCAGGCGTCATAATCACGTTGCCGATGTTGCTGCCCATGCCGGAGAAGGCGATGGCCCGGCCCCGCTTGCGGACAAACCACTTGTTCACGGCCACGTTGGTAACCATATTGCCCATGAGCGTGAAGCCCACTGCGACCACCACGCCGCGTAGCAGCCAGAACTGCCAGATGGATTCGATCTGCGTTGTCGCCATCATGGCCAGGCCGACAATCACCGCGCCTATGGGCATCAGCGCCCTGGGCCCGTACCTGTCTACCATCGGCCCAATGAAGAAGGAAAACCCGGCTTCCACGAACCGTGCGATGGTCTGAACAAGCGCGACCTGCGTACGGCTCCAGCCGAACTCCTGGTTGAGAGGTCGCATGAAAAAGCCAAGCACCGATGAGTGGTGCTCGGCGTAGGAGAGGTGGGCCAGAAATGACGCCCCGACTATGTTCCAGCCGTAGAAGTACCGGGGCTTCTTGCGGGATTCCTTGGGAGTCGTTGACATATCAATCAGATCGCTCAGTCTCCACGGTAACGTGATGTTGGATGGCCGAGAAGATGTGCCAACTCATCATACCCCGCTAGCTCTGCATACACCATAGCCCATCTGCTTGACCTGACTCTAGTCTTGCGATAGCATGATAGTAAGTAGAAAGACATAGATAGAAGGAGATAGATATTTTGAAATTTATTCTTGGCGGAACACAGCACGAATTGAATTACGAGGACGTGGTGGCAGCCGCTGGACGCGTTATGCTGAATGGCATAGATGGCCGGAACAAGTATTACGTGGACATCGGGGGGCGACGATTGCCCGTGAAGGCGTTGTTTGCCGAAGCAACCGGTCTACAACTCACCGAGTTTATAACTGATGATGCCACTCGGAATCTGAGAAAGCTCAGCTTTGCGATCCATCAATTCGACACTCCGCCAAGCTCTATGGCCGCGAGTACCCAGCCAGCGCGGAATGACACTATCAAGAGCCCCACGCATACCTTCGCCGTTTCCCTGGAATGGGATGAGGACGGATTCATGCTAGCCAGTTGCCCGCAGCTTCCCGGATGTCACTCCCAGGGACGCTCAAGAGAGGAAGCAATCAGGAATATCGAGGAGGCAATCAGGGGCTACGTCGCCAGCATGAAGGTCCACGGTGAGGATATTCCAGGGTTAGATTGGGAGCTGATTGAGGTTGCCCTATAGTGCAGCGCTTGCCTGTAGTGTCCGGCATTCGCTTCGTCCGAGCCATGGAGCGAATCGGCTATCTCTGGGACCACACCGAGGGCAGCCACATGATTCTGGTCCACACCGAGCGCAATCGACTGTCTGTACCCAACCATAGAGAGCTGGGAAGGGGGCTGCTCAGGGCGTTGATCAGGGACGCCGGGCTGACTCGGGACGAGTTCTTTGAGTTGCTGAATCGTTAACCCTATTTTTCAGGTCGGCGGGACATAACTGACAATCGGCGGTATTGCATTTGCGTAATCGCGCCAATCGGGTAAAATAGCGGCACGGATTCCAAAGACAATCTACTGAGAGGTGAAAGTATGGCGCAAGTAATGGAAGACAGAGTTGTCCTGGACTTCACGTCGGGCTGGCCTGGCTCCGTCGCCACAATGGTGCTGTCGGATTTTGGAGCGGAGGTCATCAAGGTTGAGCCGCCCTCCGGAGACCCGTACAGAGAGTTCCCCCAGTACCTTCTTTGGAACCGGGGCAAGAAGAGCGTTGTACTTGACCTGGAGACCGACGAGGGCCGGGCGAAGGCCCGGCAGCTCGCCGCGCAGGCCGACGTTGTAATCGAGAGCTTCGCCCCGGGCGAGGCCGACGCCCTCGGCATCGGCTACGACGCGCTCAGCGCCAACCGGCCCGACCTGGTCTACTGCTCAATCTCCGCATTCGGTCAGAAGGGGCCGTATGCCCACTACAAGCCATACGAGAGCGTAGTCGCCGCCAAGGTGGGGCGATACTCGGTCTTCACCGGGCAGGCGGGACGACCCGGCCCCCACTACGCCGCCGTCAACATCGCCGGCCACGGCACGACGATGGCCGCCCTCCGGGGCATTATAGCGGCCCTCCTTGTCCGGGACAGGACGGGCGTCGGTCAGAAGGTGGAGACCAGCCTCATGCAGGGCATCACGCCCTTCGACATCAGCAACTGGCTGATATGGCAGATGATGATCAATTTCCCGGACAGGTTCCAGGACGACCCCCAGTCGGACCCCAACCGACAGCCCGGAGTGGGCTACCAGCCCATCCGCACCAAGGACGGCGAGTGGATCCAGATGGCGAACATCATTGTCCGGCTCTTCCGCTCCGCCATCGAAAGCATGGGCCTGGGCGACGTCCTCAAGGACCCTCGCTTCGAGAAGGCCCCTACCCTTATGCCGGAGGAGCGTGAGGAGCTGCGGGCCATGGTCATCCAGCGCGGCCTTGAGAAGACCAAGGACGAGTGGATGGACATCTTCGTCAACCAGACCTCCAACGTGGCCGCGGAGCCATTTCACACGACCCAGCAGGGGATGAGCCACCCGCAGGTTGTCCACAACCGGCACGTGGTGGAGGTTGAGGACCCTCGCGTGGGCAAGATGAAGCAGCTGGGCGTGCTGGTGAGGATGAGCGAGACCCCGGGTTCAATCCAGGGCCCAGCGCCGGACCTCGGTCAGCACACGGATGAGGTGCTGGCAAAGCTGGCAAGCGCGCCCGCCCGCAACGGCAACGGCGCCGCGCCCACGTCACCTCTGCCCGCTCACCCCCTGGAGGGAATCACACTGCTGGACCTCTCAACGGTCATCGCAGGCCCCCTCGCCTGCTCCCTCACCTATGAGCTTGGCGTGCGCGTCATCCACCTGGAGACCCTGGAGGGCGACACCATGCGCCGCAACTTCGACGGCCTGGGCGGCAACCGCACGCAGGCAGGGGCGGAGAACCTCTCCATCAACCTGCAGACGCCGGAGGGACAGGAGATCTTCCAGCGACTGGCGGCCAGGGCCGATGTCATTGTCCACAACATGCGCCCAGGAGCTCCGGAGCGACTCGGCGCAGGCTACGAGCAGGTGCGTCAGTACAACCCTAACATCGTGTACCTGTACGCAGGCGGGTACGGCGACTCCGGCCCTCACTCCCACCGCCCGGCGATGCACCCCATCGGCGGGGCGGTAATCGGCGGGGCCATGAACCAGCTTGGCAGAGGCGTCCTGCCTCCCGCCGATCAGCCCATGTCCGTTGAGGAGATAAAGGAGGTCGCCCGCAGGCTGGGACGCGCCAACGAGACCAACCCTGACCCCAACTCTTCAATGGTCATCTCCACCGGCGTGCTCCTGGGGCTCTACGCCCGGGAGCGGTTCGGCGGCTCCCACTACATCCTTTCGACCATGCTTGGCGCAAACGCCTACGCCAACGCGGACGACTTCTTCTCCTACGACGGCAAGCCCGACAGGTTTGTGCCGGACGCCGACGGCTACGGACTGCACGCCCTCAATCGCCTGTACGATGCCCAGCGCGGCCACGTCTTCATCTCCTGCCCCTTCGAGGAGGAGTGGCAGGCCCTGTGCAACGCCCTGGGCCGTGGCGACCTGCTTGAGGACGCCAGGTTCAAGACCCGCGCCGCCCGCCTGGAGAACGACGACGCCCTGGCCCAAGAGATGCAGACTGCATTCAAGACGCGGCTGCCCAGGGAGTGGGAGGAGTCGCTGATAGCCGCGGGCGTCGCGTGCGTGGAGGTGGAGGACAGCGGCATGTTCAACTTCTACTCCCAGGACCCCCACGTGGAGGAGAACGGCTTCATCCGGCCTGCGCATAACCCCCGCATCGGCGACTACTGGCGGTACAGCCCAGTTGTGGAGCTGTCGAAGACGCCGACGCGCGTGGGCTCCGGGCCGCTCAGGGGCCAGCACACCCGCAGCATCCTGGAGGAGCTTGGCTACTCCAACGAGGAGATCGGGACACTGTACGGCAACCACATCGTGGACTCGGAGGAGCCGACGGTCTGGGGAGAGGCGGGGCATTAGGGACAACTGGAAAGCTAGAGGTGAATACCATGACGCGAGTTACAAGATTGGTGAAGATACTGGGCGTCGTCCTCGTTCTGGTTATTCCCGCACTGCCGATGGCCTGCGGCTCCGATGAACCGTCCGACGGCGCAGCCTCCACGCCGGGGCAGGCATCTGGCGCAACAGAGCGGACAACCCCAACGTCCGCTGGCGCAGACCCTACTGCGACCACAGCTGAGAGAGAAACGTCAACCTCCTCCAGCTCCGGCTCTTCAGACTCCGATATAGCGGCCTACTGCGACCAGTTGGCCGCCTTGGGCGAAGGCGAGAGCGAGGATGAATCAATGACGTGGGGAGAGGCAACTCAGCAGACGACCAGAATTCTGGACCAATTAGATGACGTGGCTCCGCCACAGGAGTTGGAAGGCTATCACAGAGCCATGATTGCCCTTATGCAGGGTTTGCGTGACTTATACCGGAGCCAGGATGCCGACCAAATTCTGGATCAAGAAGTTGTTAACTCCGACCCCGTCACCACTGGCTTAGCTTTTGGCATTCTTGCCGTCTATTCTGAAATGGACGAAGAAACCCTCTCTCAAGTGGAGAATTCGGGCTGTGGGGTCAGTGTCAGTTGAAGCTAAGGCTAACTTGAAGAGCTGCGGCATCCTCCGTCCATAGAGACGGAGTCGGAGACTCTGTAGTGAAGAGGTGAAAAATTGACCTCAAGAACAAGATGGCTTGCCATACTGACGCCCGCTTTCGCCCTGGCGCTGGCATCGACGGACAGGGCTGGCCCACTTCCGCACAACGCCGCTTCGCCGCCCAATCTTGAGCTTTTTCGGAGCGCATTTGCATAAGGGTACGCATATCCGCTAGAATCTAAGCCGACTGGACTGGAGGGAGGCGGATCGCCGGGACGTGAACCCCGGATGATCAGCACGGCCAAAAGCGCGCGGCGCCGTTGAAGCGCCCCGCCCGAAAGATGCCCCTTCTGCTCTATGAGAGCCAAGGGGTGAAGATAATGACAGGTACACAAAGAGTAACGCGGGCTGCCCTGTTGGGACTCATCCCGGCGCTTGTGATTCTGGCGTCCCTTTCGGCCTGTGGCACTGAAGAGCCAACGCCCACTCCTACACTTGCGCCCACTCCAACTGCCACGCCCACCCCTACGCCAACACCGACTCCTGCGCCCACGCAGACTCCCACTCCAGCCCCCACGCCAGAGCCCACGCCATCCGTCGAGACGGACCGCATGTCGTTGATGACGCTATATGACGCCACCGACGGCCCCCACTGGCAATACAACGAGAACTGGATGACCGACGCACCCCTCGCCGAATGGTACGGCGTCACCACGAACGGGGGCGGCCGCGTAATCAGGCTGCTGCTCCACGACAACGATCTGATCGGGCGGATCCCAGGCGATCTTGGCCGTCTTTCCGAGCTTGAACAGCTATTCTTGAGCGGCAACCGGCTGAGCGGGGAGATCCCGCCGGAGCTGGGCAAACTCTCGAACCTGGAGTTTCTGTACCTCTACGGCAATCGGCTGGGCGGAGACATACCGAGTGAGCTGGGACAGCTTTCCAACCTGCGGCAACTGCTGCTGAGCGCAAACCGGCTTACCGGCGACATCCCGCCTGAGTTCGGCAGTCTCTCCAACCTGGAAACCCTCTACCTCTTCGAGAACGAGCTGGATGGAATTATACCTGCGGAGCTTGGAAACCTCTCAAATTTGAGAGAGCTGCACATTGATGAGAATGAACTGAGGGGGGAGATACCGGGTGAGCTTGGCAAGCTGGACAGCCTGGAACAGCTTTCCCTGAGCGGCAACCGGCTGAGCGGCGATGTGCCGGAGGAGCTTGGCGACCTTCCTAATATCAGGATCATCTACCTCTTCGGCAACAGGCTGACCGGCTGCGTGCCGCGCCCTCTGCTCGACAAGCTGAACCTGAGAATGTCCGACGTGGGAGATCTCTACTTCTGCTGAGAGCCTGTTCCCTCAGCCTGAGACGCCCAGCATCTCGTCCAGGATGGCGCGGAGAGCGTCGTGTTCCCGCACGGGACCGGCGAACTTGCGGACCACCCTGCCCTGCGCGTCGATAAAGAACTTCTCAGGAATCCCCTTCACGCCGTAGTCCACCAGAATCGCGCCCTCGGCGTCGCGGCCGGTGGGATAGGCCACGGCGTAGTCCCCAAGGAACTGCTCGCAGGTCTTGGTGGTGTCCCAGATGCAGACGCCCACAAACTCAACTCCCCTGTCGCGGTACTCCTCGTAGATCTCGTTCAGGGCAGGAGCCTCCTCGATGCATGGCGGACACCAGGACGCCCAGAAGTCGACCAGCACGACCTTGCCCTGCAACTCCGAGAGGCTGACGGAGCCACCCTCAAACAGCTCCAGGGTGAAGTCCGGGGCAGGCTCTTCATCTATGCCGACCTCGCCGAAGTCTTCGTTGACTCCCCGGGACACGGGCTCCCCGCCGGTACGCAACTGGGACAAGGCCAGCAGCGCGACAAACGCCGCGAATACGAGTGTCACAGAGGCCAGGAGCGCCACCCGTCCGCTCAACCGCCCGCCTCCCTCTCATCCTCTGGCTGCGGCTCAGCCTCGGTTTGGGCATCGGCCTCTGCCGTGGTGGCATCCGGCTCCGGCCCGCTGGCCGCGCCGTAAAGCGCCTGGTCCTTCAGCGCTCGCCTCTGTCGCAGGTAGTCGTCCCGCTCAAGCTCTCGTTGCACAAACCGGTCGTCCAGTCGAGCTATGGCTTCCACAAGGGCATTTCTCTCAGGGGCAGCTTCCGCCGGGCCAGGCGCTGCTGTCGCCGGCTCCCTCCTTTGCAGCAGCACGTATCCAAGCAGCGACAGCAGCGCCACACCGAACATCGCCGGGATCGCCGCTGCCACGAACCCCTCCCGCGAGATATCCCTCTGCCACCTCTTCCACAGGGGCGGCTGTGGCAACCCGGTGAACTCCAGGTCAACCCTCGCGCCCACGTCCAGATCATTGGCCTTCAACTCTACGTACTCCCGCTCTCCCAGATTGACCGTCTCCGTCTGCTCCAGTCCGGCTCCCATTGCCGTTCCCAGCTCCGGCGGGATGAGCACTCGGAACGTCTCCGCACCAAAGGGGAAGGACTGAGTATATGCGAGCTTCCCGTCCTCGTAGGCGGCCTGGTATGTGTACGCGATCTCGTATGAGCCTGGAGGGACCGGCGTCGTCATCGCGAATCCCCGGTCTATCTGGAGAATGCTACCTCCACGAAGGTTGCTCTGCACGTCCACCTCACCTGCCAGGAGCGGGAGGGAGAACCTCAAGAAGCTCATCATACCCGCCTGGGGCACGTCCGGCACAAAGGTCCGGTCTCCGCTGTTCTCCAGCCCCACCAGCGAGAGGACGTTCATCAGCCCGGTGTCGGCGTCTGCGCCGTTCACCAGAATGGTGTGCACCTTGATGCGGACGGCCTCGCCATCGTCGGTGCTTTCGTACACCCGCAGCTCAAAGGGCTCCGGCGGCAGCGGGAAGTCCCTCTCGTAGTAGTAGAAGCCGTCTGAGTACCAGGCGCTGATGATGTACCCGAACCCAAAGCCGCCGGGGACATTTTCGAAAGCGAAGCTGCCGTCCGGGCCGCTGACGCCGTTAATGGAATCGAGCCGGTCGCCCAGCTGGTACACGTCCAGCACCACGGGCAGGCCCGATGGGGCCTCTGCCCCGGGAGTGCCGTTGACGATTACTCCCCTGACAGTCGTGGTCTCCTGCGCCTGGACCGCCGGCTGGATGAAGCCCGGGGCCGCCAGCAGCGCCAAGGCAATCAGCCCTGCGATGACTCCTCTGCTCACGACACCCCCTCTTCCGATTGAGCATCTCCCCGCTCGCCGCTACCTCCATCCAAAGGCATCTCGCATCTGGGACAGAGCGGCGCAGCTGCGTCCACCTCTCTAACGCAAACTTGACAGAGGAGGGTGTCTTTCACGCTGCCCCACGACCTGCGCAGCTCCAGCACCTCGTTCTCCAGGCTTTCATCTTCTTCAGCCCCGGCCTGCCGGACCTGCTCCAGGTCTCGAATGGCGCGAGCGGCGTCGATGCGGAACGCCGCCAGCTTCTGAGCGTACTCATCGCCGGGTACGTTGCCCAGCTCGTGGTCCAGTATGAGGGTCTTGATGTCGTCGTATACCCGGTCACGGCGGCGCAGCGCCTCCTGGGTTGCGTCAGGCGAGGCCTCTTGGACGGCGCGGGAGCGTCTTCGCATCAGAACGGGCCACGCCAGGGCTACAATGGCAAGGAAAGCGAAGGTCAGGCCAACTACGACTGCCATCTTCGCTCACCGGCGCGGGGCTGGAAATGCGGGATGCTCGATCACGACAGCGCGCCTAGCCGGTGACTACGCCGGTCCGGGCCGCCGCGTCACCGATGGACGCGCGAGTATAGGCTAGCTCCGGCTGCCGCTGGGGCCACAGGGCAACCAGAACACCCACCACAAGCAGCGGGCCGGCCACCCACATCCACATCACCAGGGGATTGACGTATATCCTGAACAGCGCGCGGCCGTCTTCCAGGAACTCGCCGGGGATGATGTACAGGTCTTCAACCGGCGTGGAGCGGATAGCCGCCTGGGTCGACGCTATGTTGAAGCCGGGGTAGAAGTCGCGCCGGGGGTAGTATGCGCCAAGGAAATCGTCGCCCCTGAACACGTGGACCTCGGTGTTCGCCTCAACCCGGTCGGCCCTGTCCACCGCCGACGACCCAATGTACTCAATGGTGTAGCCGCGAATCTCCGTGGTCTCGCCCGGCGCCAGCGCGACGTCACGCTGTATGCCGTAGAAGGAGGAGCCGGCCACGCCAAGGGCCAGCAGCACAACGGCCAGGTGCACGACGTATCCGCCATACCTGGGCCGGTTGCCGGAGATGAGCCGTGCGAAGGCGACCGGATAGCTCTCGCCGCGGCTTCGCCTGGATAACGTGCCTCTTGCCCACTCCCGCACGATGCCCGTCGTTACGAATGAACACAATCCAAAGGCCGTCACCGCAAAGGGGTTTCGTATGCCCATCACCAGCAGCAACGCGACCACTGCAAGGGCAACAGCGACGGGCACAAGCAGCGCCTGTCGCACAGTCCTCCAGGATGCGCGCCGCCAGGGGAGGAAGGGAGCCACGCCCATCAGGAGGATGAGGGCCAGGAACATCGGGCCGTTCACCTGGTTGTAGAAGGGCTGCCCCACGGTGATAGTCTCTCCCTGGAATAGCTCCGAGATGAGAGGGTAGACGACACCCCAGAGAGTGACGAATGCCACGCCAAGGAACAGCAGGTTGTTGACCAGGAAGGCTCCCTCGCGCGACATGGCGGACTCCAGGTTCTGGGCGCTCTTGAGGCTCTTGTATCTCCAGAAGAAAATGCCGAAGGAGACGACCATCGTCACCACCATAAACAGCAGGAATATCCAGCCAAGGGTGGACGCGCCAAAGGAGTGCACCGATGGTACAGGCCCTCCCCTGTTGATGAACATGCCGAACTGGGCGAAGCCAAAGGCGATGATCAAGAGGGCAAGGTTCCACATCCGGAACATCCCGCGTCGCTTCTGCACCATGATGGAGTGGATGAATGCCGTCCCAACGAGCCAGGGCATGAATCCGGCGTTCTCGACCGGGTCCCAGGCCCAGTATCCGCCCCAACCCAGGATGGTGTAGGCCCACCATGCCCCGAGCAGCAGGCCCACGCCCAGCAGCGCCCAGGAGAGTATGCCCCACGCCCGGCCAAAATCCACCCACTCGTCGCCGGTCCTGCCGGCCAGCATCGAACCCATTGCAATGGCAAAGGGCACCGTGAAGGAAATCAGCCCCGTCATAAGCATGGGCGGGTGAACAAACATCCCCGGATGCGTCAGCAAGGGATTGATCCCGCGCCCGTCGGGCGGTATGAAGTCCAGGCGGGCGAAGGGGTTGGCAAGGAACACCATCACGCCAACGAAGAACACAAGTACCAGCATGAGGACGGCGTTGACGTAGGGGAGGCTGGGCTGCAGGGACCGCGGGCTGAAGAACACCGCCAGCGCCGCGAGTATGGCGAGGGCAAAGGCTATGAAGAGAATGGAACCCTCGTTGCCGGCGTAGAAGGCCACCCAGATGTACTGGACGTCCATGGCGCGGCTGCTGTTGGCCCACACGTACTCCACCTGGAAGTCCTGGGTCACAAAGGCCCCCACGAGGCCGGCCGTAGACAGCCCCAGGGCCACGGGCGCAAGGTACGTCGCATTCAGCGAGCTCCTGACAAGCTGCGGCGCGCCTCTTCCCGCCCCTACAAGTGACCCGACTGCCGAGTAAGACGCCAGCACCAGGGAGAGAAGCAGCGTGATGTAACCCAGGTCTGCCAATTTCAGTTCGTCCTTTCGCCGGAGGTCTCCGCGTCAGAGTCACCGGCCGGGCTGCCTGAAGGCGTCGGCTCCCTGTTCGAAGAGAGGCCCCGGATATCCCGGTCCACCGCCGACAGGAACGGCTCAAGGCCGGCCTCGTCCGGGCGGATCATCTCTTGCTCATCAGAGTCCCGGGGCTGACGCATTGCCCTCAAAACCGCAAACAGCACCAGGCCCCCGGCCAGAAGAGCGACGGGCGGCGCAACCCACACCAGCAGATCGAAGCCGCTTCTGGGTGGCTCGGCGAGCACGGCCGTCCCGTACCTGTCCACAAAGAACTGGAGAATCTCGTCCCGGCTCTCGCCCGCTGCCAGCTTCTCACGCACGATGTCCCTCATCTGCCCGGCAAGCTGCACCTGGGACTGGTCGATTGTCTCGCTGGGGCAGACGGGGCACATGAGGCTCTTGTCTATGCCCTGGGCCTCCTCCTCCATCTCCTCGGCCGTCAGGGTCTCGGGCTGGGAGGCGCAGCCTGCGGCCAGAACCGCAAGTCCGGCTATGGAGAGAAGCGTCGCCAGCCCAAGCTGACGAGCGGCCGTATTTTCCATAACTCGCAGGTTCATGGAGCCTGCTCCAAGGGGACGTTCACCTCACGAGTCTTGAGAGTCGAAGGCATATCCTGAGTATTGTAGCACACCGCCCGCCCACAGATACGGTTTCTCTGCCCGGCATCTGGTGGGGGCTCTATGTTTCCCCTATCAACGCAACATCCTGGTGACAAGCCCCTGCAGACTTTGTGGCAATAGCAAGGATTTCGCGAAATCACGACTCAATGCCTATTGACTATACACACACATAGCACTAGAATGTTGTTGCAACTAATTGCAGAAGATAGCTATGACCAAACACAACGCCGTATTGGAGACCCTCAGGGAGGCGGGATACCGCCTCACCCCCCAGCGCGTCATGGTTCTCCAGGCCATCGCCGAGAGCGACCGCCACCTGACGGCGGAGGCCATTCACCAGCGCGTCATCCAGCTCTACCCATATCTGGACATCGCCACGGTGTATCGCATATTGCAGCTTCTCAAGCGGCTGCACCTTGTGACGGAGATAGACCTGGGGGACGGCTCGGCACAGTACGAGGTTGCGGAGCCAAACAAACATCACCACATGGTGTGCCGCGCGTGCGGCGGCGCATACGACCTGAGCCCCTCGTACCTTGAGGAGTTCCGGTCCCGGCTGATCAACGAGTTCGGGTTCGAACCCGACCTTGAACACTTTGCTATAGGAGGAGTCTGCGCACAATGTACAACAGAATAGCAAATCGAGCTGTTTCAATGAGCCGCCTGGCCATTCTGGCCCTGGCCCTTCTACTGCTCGCCGCGGCCTGCACAACGGAAGAGGATGGTGGCGCTGAAGAAGGCCCTGGGGGCAAGCTGAAGGTGGTCTCTACGGTATCGCCCATCACGAGCCTGGCGGAAAACATCGGAGGCACGCGCATCGACCTAGTGGGGATTGTGCCGGAGGGCGTCAACTCCCACACCTTTGAGCCTGCGCCGTCGGTGGCCGCTGTGCTGTCGGGCGCCGACCTGTTCATCGCCAACGGCCTCTTCCTTGAGGAGCCTTCCATTGAGATGGCCAGGGCCAACAAGAAGGCCGGCGCGGTTATCGTCACCCTGGGGGACAAGGCGGTCAGCCGCGAGGAGTGGGTCTTTGATTTCTCATTCCCGGAGGCGGAAGGGCACCCCAACCCGCACCTGTGGACATCTCCGCCCCTGGCGCTGAAATACGCCGAGCTGATCAGGGACGAGCTGGCCGCGCTCGATCCCGACAACGCCTCCTACTACACGGAGAACCTGGAAGCCCTCAGGGAGCGCATAGATGATCTGGACCGCAGGATCGCCGATGCAGTGGCCACCGTTCCACCCGAGAACCGTAAGCTGCTGACCTACCACGACTCCTTCCCATACTTCGGGCCGAGGTACGGCTTTGAGATCATCGGCGCCGTGCAGCCGTCCGACTTCACCGAGCCTTCCGCCCGCGACGTGGCGGAGCTCATTGAACAGATCCGCGAGTCTCAGGTCCCGGCCATATTCGGTTCGGAGGTGTTCCCAAGCCCGGTCATGGAGCAGATCGCCAGGGAGGGCGGAGCGGAGTTCGTAGACCAGCTGCGGGACGACGACCTGCCCGGCGCGCCCGGCGACCCACGGCACACCTACCTGGGGCTGATTCTGACGGACGTTGAGATTATGGTCAACGCCCTCGGCGGCAGCGCTGAGGCCCTTGACGGGTTCGATCCAGGCCTGGTGTTTGAAGGTGACAGCGGGGCGCACTACCCCCAGTAAGGAACAGTTTTGCTACATCCGGTACCCCACGAATACGGACAGGAGCCCCCAATTGTCGAGCTAAGGGGGGTCACCACCGGCTACGAAGGCAGGCACGTGCTGACGGACGTGAGCATGAGCGTGATGCCCGGGGACTTCGTCGGCCTCCTTGGGCCCAGCGGCTCAGGCAAGAGCACACTGCTGCGCTGTATGCTGGGAACGGTGGACCTGTACAGCGGTGAGGTCATCGTGGAGGGACAGTCAGTGGCCCAGAGAAAGCCGCGCGCCGGGTACGTCCCGCAGTTGGAGACCATCGACTGGAGCTTCCCTGTGACGGTGCAGGAGGTGGTGATGATGGGGTGCACCATGGACAACCCCTTCTTCCCCTGGCACCGCCGCCGCGAGAAGGAGAGGGCCCATCGCATAATGGACCGGCTGGGAATCTCCCGGCTTGCGGGCAGGCACATCCGCGAGCTTTCCGGCGGCGAGCAGCAGAGGACGTTTCTGGCGCGCGCGCTGGTGAGCAACCCGCGCCTGCTTCTCCTTGACGAGCCAACCACCGGCGTTGACATCAAGACAAGGGACGACGTGATGCACCTGCTGGACGAGCTGAACCACGAGGGCATAACGGTGGTGATGAGCACCCACGAGATAAACTCCGTTGCCGCTCACCTACCCCGGGTTGTGTGCCTGAACGGCAGGTTGACGGCCGACGGCCCTCCAAACGAGGTCTTCACCAGCGAGATTCTCAGCCACACCTACGGCGCTGACATGCCCATAACCCACTACCAGGGCATCACCCTGGTGGCGGAGAGCCCGCACTTCTTCGGCAGGGACAACCGCGCGCCGGCGCATATCGAGCCGGCGGGCCACTGAGGATAGCCGCATGTTCGAGCCTCTCCAGTACGAGTTCTTTATCAGGGGGCTTGTCTCGGCAACCCTGGTGGGCGGGCTGTGCGGCTTCATCGGCGTGTACATAGTCCTCAAGCGCATGTCCTACATCGGCCACGGCCTCTCACACGCCGTGTTCGGCGGGGCGGTGGTCAGCTACGTCATGTCCATCAACTTCTTTGTTGGGGCCAGCGTGTGGGGCTTCGTCTCGGCGCTCCTCATCAACATGACTACCCGTAAGCGAATGATAGGGGCCGACGCTGCAATCGGCATTGTGACCACGGCCAGCTTTGCGGTGGGCATCGCGCTCATCAGCCGCTTCAGGACCTTCACCCGCAGCTTCGATGCGGCGCTTTTCGGCAACATCCTGGGCGTCACCAACGGCGACCTCATCGCCATTGTACTGGTTGTGCTGCTGTCGGCGGTTGTTGTCATCGTGGGCTACAAGTTCTTCCTCTTCGCCACTTTCGACTCGGAGGTTGCCCGGTACTACGGCGTGCCGACGGGCTGGGTGGACTCGATGCTGGCCCTTGTCCTGGCGGCCACAATCGTGGTGTCGATACAGGTGTTGGGCGTAACGATGATTGCGGCGGCAATCGTCATACCGCCCATAGTGGCGAGGCTCCTGACCAACAGCTTTGCGAACATGATGCTGCTGTCCGCGGGGGTTGGGGCGTTCTGCGGGCTGGGCGGCATATACATGAGCTATTACGTAGACGTGTCATCCGGCGCGACCGTGGTGCTGTTCTCGGCGACGTTGTTCATGCTGGTGCTGACCTTCACCGGAATCCGGTCCCGGATAGCCTCCGCCCGTGGCAAGGCCGCGAGCAGGTCATCGCTTATGGACATGGAGTCCGGCTCGTTCCACTGAGCCGGGCCTACCCGCAACCCGCCCCCCTTCCTTGTGCTATAGTTACAATTGCACGAGCCATAGTCGTCCCAGAGTCGCACCGGACGCATCACACGTCCACACAGGGAGAGCATCATGCAGCCAAGGACTTTCGTAGGAAGCGCCGACGCGCCGGACTTCCCGACGGGGTTGGAGTGGCTCAACAGCGACGGGCCTATCAGCCTGAAGGACCTATCCGGCAAGGTGGTGGTGCTGGATTTCTGGACCTACTGCTGAATCGGCTGCATGCACGTACTTCCGCAGTTGCGGAAGCTGGAGCAGAAGTACCCCGGCGAGCTTGCCGTCATTGGAGTGCACTCCGGCAAGTTCCCGACCGAGAGGAACACCGACGGCATTCGCAGCGCCATTAGCCGGTACGAGATCCGGCATCCCGTGGTCAACGACCACGAATCCCAGGTCTGGCTGCAGTACGGCGTGAGGGCGTGGCCCACAATCTTCTTCCTGGACCCGATGGGAAGGATAATCGGCAGCATCTCCGGCGAGGCCTCCTTTGAGCGGCTGGACTCGCTTCTCCAGGAGATGATCGCTGAGTTCGACGAGAAGGGTATGCTGGACCGCACTCCCCTATCCCATTCGGCGGGAGAGGACCGCTCCGCAGGAGAAACTACCCTGTCATTTCCCGGCAAGCTGCTGGCGGACGAGGCGTCCGGCCGCCTGTTCATCTCCGACACCAACCACAACCGGATAATCGTGGCGTCCCTGGACGGCGAGGTGCAGCACGTCATCGGAAGCGGGGAGCAGGGCCTCCAGGACGGCGACTTCCCATCGGCCCGGTTCAACCGTCCCCAGGGACTGGCCCTCGACGGCGAGACGCTCTACGTCGCGGACACGGAGAACCACGCCATACGCAGGATAGACCTGGAAGGCGGGAGCGTAGAGACCATTGCCGGAAGCGGAGAGCAGGCGGCGGAGTACCACCTCGGCGGCGCTGGGCGTGAGGTCGCGCTCAACTCGCCCTGGGACTTGGTCCACGTCGACGGCCGGCTTGACATCGCAATGGCGGGCTTCCACCAGCTCTGGGAGATGGACCTGTCCTCCGGTGAGGTCTATCCCATCGCAGGCACCGGCCGCGAGGGCCTGCTTGACGGCCCGGTGGAGTACGTCTGGCTGGCGCAGCCCAGCGGCATCACTACCGACGGCCGTACGCTGTACTTCGCAGACAGCGAGAGCAGCGCAATTAGGATGTTTGATCCGGTGGAGACCGGCAGGCTCGACACAATCGTCGGGAGGGACCTGTTCGAGTTTGGGGACGTGGACGGGGTGGGAGACGACGTGCGGCTGCAGCACCCCATCGGCGTGACGTTCCTTGAGGGCGCTCTGTACGTTGCCGACACCTATAACAACAAGATCAAGCGGATCGACATTGAGGAACGCTCCTCCACCGCCGTTGCCGGAAAAGGGGAGGTCGGTTTCCGGGACGGGTGGGCCGGAGAGGCCTGTTTCGACGATCCCTCCGGCCTGAGCGCGGCAGGCGGCAGGCTATACATCGCCGACACCAACAACCACGCCATACGCGTCCTTGACCTGGAGACGGAGCAGGTGAGCACTCTGGAGCTGACCGGATTTTAGGCGGCTGCTCTTGTAGACAATTCGGTATTCTCCACATGTGGTGGTCATGACGCGCGACACCGCTCATACTGAGCTTGTCGAAGTTAATGAGCGGTGTCAGCCATGCCCTCAATCTTCCCGCTCAAATGGTTCGACTGGCTCACCATGAGCGGGAAGGAAGTTGCAGCGCTCCAACTGACATTGGCGTTTCCTACTCGTATAGAGAATACTGCAATTCGCCTTGTTGACTGAGCAAGGGCGTCTGGATATACTTGCATCTGGGATTTCCGAGAACATATTCGCACAACAGAGGCGGGTTTAATGAAGATTGGCGTCCCGAAAGAGACCGCAGCCGGCGAACGTCGCGTGGCATTGACTCCCGATATGGTTGGCAGGCTGGTGGGCGCCGGGTTGGAGGTGGTGGTGGAATCGGGGGCAGGCGAGGAGTCCCTATTCACAGACGACTCTTACACAGGGGCCGGGGCGACCGTCGCGGCGGACGCCTCCTCCCTGCTCGGCAGCGTCGACATTGTCCTCGGGGTGCAGGCGCCATCCCTTGAGAAAATCGACATGATGCAGGAGGGAGCGGCCGTCATCGCACTCCTTCAGCCTCTCACCAACCTGGACCTGGTCAGGAAGCTGGCCCAGCGTAAGGTCACTTCCTTCAGCATGGACGCGGTCCCACGAATCGCCAGGGCGCAGAGCATGGACGCTCTCTCCTCCATGAGCTCGCTGGCCGGTTACAAGGCGGTGCTCATCGCCGCCAACACCATGGGCAAGTACTTCCCAATGATGATTACGGCGGCCGGGACCTATGCTCCGGCCAAGGGCCTCGTCCTGGGCGCTGGCGTAGCCGGACTGCAGGCCATTGCGACCGCCCGCCGGCTTGGGGCCGTTATGCAGGCGTTCGACGTTCGCCCCGTGGTCAAGGAGCAGGTGGAGAGCCTGGGGGCGACCTTCGTGGGCATGACTGAGGAGCACGTCGAGGACACAGGGGGCTACGCAACCGAGCTCGCCGAAGAGTCCCAGCGCAGGGAGAGGGAGCTTATCCACACCCACGCCAAAGAGGCCGACTTCATCATCAGCACGGCCCTCATTCCCGGTAGGCCCGCTCCGCTTCTGATAACGGAGGACATGGTCAGGGACATGAAGCCCGGCTCCGTCATAATGGACCTGGCCGCGGAGATGGGCGGCAACTGCGAACTGACCCAGCCCGGCTCCGAGATTGTGAAGCACGGCGTCACCATCAACGGGCCCCTCAACCTTCCAAGCACCATGCCGCTGCACGCCAGCCAGATGTACTCCCGCAACATTCACAGCCTCCTCACGCACCTGGTGAAGGACGGCGAACTGAACCTGGACTTCGACGATTCCATTGTCCAGGGCTGCTGCATCACCAACAACGGGGAGGTTGTCTACGGCCCCGCGAAGGACCTCCTGGGCGATGGAGGGAACTGAGCCAATGAACAACCCTGAATCGAGGTGCAAGGCATGATCGAGGGTCTGCTCGTTTCACTGTTCATTTTTGTCCTTGCAGTCCTGCTGGGATTCGAGGTCATCACCAAGGTCCCGCCGATACTCCACACGCCCCTGATGTCGGGCTCCAACGCTATTTCCGGCATTGTACTCATTGGCGCGCTGGTAGTTGCCGGACAGGACGGCTCTCCCCTGGTGAGCACGATTCTTGGCGTGATCGCAGTTGCCCTGGCCACAATTAACGTGGTGGGCGGCTTCATGGTAACGGACCGCATGTTGCAGATGTTCAGACGCCGAAGGGACGAGCCCAGCTGATGGACCTTGTCAATTTCATAAACGTATCGTATCTGGTAGCCGCGGTCCTCTTCATATTCGGCCTCAAGCGGCTGAGCTCCCCGGCAACCGCCAGGTCCGGCAACATGCTGGGCGCGACCGGCATGCTGATAGCGGTGGTCGTCACCCTGGTGAACCAGGACGTGCTCAACTACGGCCAGATCGCGGGCGGCATGGTGGTGGGCGCGGCAATCGGCGCGGTCATGGCAAGGACAATCAAGATGACCGCCATGCCCCAGATGGTGGCGATATTCAACGGACTGGGAGGCGGCGCGTCCGCGCTTGTGGCCTCCGGCGAGTTCGCGAAGCTGGCGTCAGAGGGGAACACGGTCGGTGTCGACGTCTCAGTGACGATAATGCTGGGCAGCTTCATCGGCGCGCTCACATTCTCCGGCAGCCTCATCGCCTTCGGAAAGCTCCAGGACCTGGTCACGTCCAGGGCCGTCAACTCAATAGTGATCAAGTCCCTGAACCCCATCCTGTTCCTGTCGATCATCGGCATGGGCGCATACCTCATTGTGACACTGGGCGGCGACTCGGTCACGCTCTCCGAAGTTGCCCCCGTCTTTATAGGTATCATCGTGGTATCCCTGCTCCTGGGCATACTCCTGGTCATGCCCATCGGCGGCGCCGACATGCCGGTTGTCATAGCCCTGCTCAACTCATACTCCGGCCTGGCCGCGGCCGCGGCGGGGTTCGTGCTGGACAACATGATCCTGATAGTCAGCGGCTCGCTGGTTGGAGCGTCGGGACTCATCCTGACGACGATAATGTGCCAGGCGATGAACCGCTCCATCTGGAACGTCATCTTCGGAGCGTTCGGTGCCGAAGTCGCTGCGGTGGGCGGGGAGGCCGGGGACGGTCGCCAGGCCCAGTCCACGTCGGCGGAGGACGCGGCAATTGTCCTCGCCTACGCCAAGTCGGTGATCTTTGTGCCGGGCTACGGGCTGGCCGCTGCCCAGGCGCAGCACCACGTCAAGGAGCTGGCCGACCTCCTGCAGTCCCGCGGGGTCGAGACCAAGCACGCCATTCACCCGGTTGCAGGAAGAATGCCGGGCCACATGAACGTGCTTCTGGCGGAGGCCGACGTGCCCTACGACCAGCTATTCCCCATGGAGGAAATCAACGACGAGTTCGACAGGACGGACGTTGCCGTGGTTGTGGGCGCAAACGACGTCACCAACCCCATAGCAAGGGACGTGCCGGACAGCCCCATCTATGGCATGCCCATCCTCAACGTGGACAGGGCGAAGAACGTCATTTTCATCAAGCGGAGCCTCAGCCCGGGCTTCGCCGGGATAGACAATCCGCTGTTCTACAACCCCAAGACCAGGATGCTCTTTGACGACGCTCGGCGCGCCCTTGTGAACCTGGTCAACGCTGTGAAAGAGGCGTAGGCCTTTCCCCTGCCCCATTCCTGCGTAGGGAGACCTTTGCATATCTGCGGCATTGTCCCTCAAAGAAGCGTTACAACTGTCATTCTGAACGGAGCGCAGCGGAGTGAAGAATCCAAAGCCTTTGTCGTCAAAGCTGCGAAATCTTCAATTAGACCTTTAGATTCTTCGCCTTCGGCTCAGAATGACATTCAACGGAGCCGCCGCGCGCGTTACGCAAGAGTCTCCGTAGGCAGTAGTCCATCACCTAGAGGTACTGCACAAACCTGTTCTGCTTGTCCACCAGGATCTTGGTCGCCTCGATGAGAGAGTCCGTCAGCTCAAAGCCCATGATGATCAGCTCGTCCCCAACGTTGATCAGGTGAGCCGATGCCCCGTTCATCCTGATGGTGCCGGAGCCGCGCTCTCCCACCATAACGTAGGTCTCCAGCCTTGCGCCGTTGGTGTTATCGGCAATGAGGACCTTTTCTCCGGGCCAGAAGCCCGCCAACTCTATGAGGTCCTCGTCGATGGTGATGCTGCCCACGTAGTCCAGATTGGCCTCGGTGACCGTGGCCTTGTGAATCTTTGACCGAATTACCCAGCGCATGGGGCCAGCCTCCTGATGAATCGAGTCAGATGTGACCAATTATACAGGAGACGGGCGCCTTCACGAAACGGAAACGCCCCGGCCGCTTTGACCGGGGCGCTTCATTGACATTGTCTCCAATTCGATGGCAGGTTAGCAGTGACTTAGCAGTCACCGCGACTCCGCGCCAACGGCGTGAGCCATTGACGAGGACAGGGAAACGCTGTCCTCTTGTGGGACCTGTACGGTATGGTGTTGAAAGGCCATAGGCGTTGATGCTAGACTATTCCCATGACGACTATGGAAGAGCGCGTTAGCAGACTGGAAGGGGCTTACGAACAGGTGGACAGCCGCCTCGGAGATCTGACGGAGGCCGTTACTCGCTTGGACGCCAAGTTTGACGCCCTCCGCACCGATGTGGACAACAAATTCGACGCTCTCCGCACCGATGTGGACAACAAATTCGATGCCTTCCGTAGCGAGATGAACGCCAAGTTCAACACGCTGATAATCGTCATGGCTACTGGCGCCGTTGGAATCACTGGCGCGCTCATCGCCATCGCCTTCAGGATATGATCGGCTCATCTACGCCTTAGACACATCTGTACCTGAAACAGAACGCCCCGACCGTAAATGGCCGGGGCGTCTTCGTCTTAGAGTCGTTGTGGAGACCGGGGTTATATCGCCTCCTCGCCACGCTCTCCAGTGCGCACCCTGATGACATCGTCCACGGTGCTGATGAAAATCTTGCCGTCGCCAATCTCGCCTGTGCGAGCCGTGTCAATAATGACCTGGCACACCTTCTCGGTGTCCGAGTCCCTGACCACCAGCTCCAGCTTGGCCTTGGCCAGCATGTCTATGACCACGTGCTGCCCACTCCTGCCGGTGTGGACAACGCCCTTCTGAGCGCCGCGGCCCGTCACCGAGACTACGTTCAGCCCGTTGAAGCCCGCATCGGCCAGAGCGTCCTTCACGACAGTGACCTTTTCCGGGCGAATAATGGCCTCTACTCTCTTCATGCGTCAGCTCCTTCTAAGTCTGTGGCGCGCCACACTATTCCACTGAAATTTGACTCCGCCATTCCAGTTTACCACAAGCCAAAACGCGTTGGCAGGCTCACTCCGAAAACGGGTCGTCTACTGGGTGAACCTGTAGGCCGGTTCGTCGTGCTGGCTGATGTCCAAGCCGGTCTCCTCCTCGGAGTCCGGGACCCGCAGGCCGATGGTGGCCTTGATGACGAACAGGATGATCGCCGTCGTGACAAACGCCCACACCCACGTTACGCCAATGCCGACGAGCTGGTACCACACCTGCGTCATGCGGTCCACGCCTTCTGCGAGCGCTCCGTAACCCACGCCCACAAAGAGGCCGGTAGCCAGCGCGCCCCATGTTCCGCCCACGCCGTGAACTCCCCATACCGCCAGGGAGTCGTCCACCCTCAGCTTGCCCAGCAGCATTGGTGCGCTGAAGCAGAGGATGCCTGCGACAAGGCCGATTGCGATGGCGGGCATAGCCCCGACGAATCCGGCGGCCGGGGTGATCGCCACCAGGCCGGCCACCGCGCCGGAGGCGGCGCCGATGACGCTGGGCTTGCCGAATATCCAGGACATGCCCACCCAGCCAAGGACCCCGGCGCAGGCAGCAGTGTTTGTAACCACAAAGGCGTTAACGGCGGTGGCGTCCGCCGCCAGCGCGCTGCCGGCGTTGAACCCGAACCACCCGAACCAGAGCAGCGCCGCTCCAAGGACAACCATCGGCACGTTGTGAGGCTCCATGGGCTCTCTGCCGTAGCCCAGCCTCCTGCCGAAGATGATAGCAGCCGCCAGAGCCGCCACGCCGGAGTTGATATGGACCACCGTGCCACCGGCGAAGTCCAGCGCGCCCAGCTCAAGCAGCCAGCCGCCGCTTGCCCACACCCAGTGGGCCACCGGCGTGTACACTATGGTCACCCAGAGAACAATGAAGACCACGTAGGCGCTGAACTTCATTCGCTCCGCAAAGGCCCCTGTTACGAGAGCCGGAGTGATGATCGCAAACATTCCCTGGAACACCATGAATATCTGGTCCTCAGGGGAGGTTACGCCCGCCAGGCCAAACAGGGACAGGTCGCCGATGAATCCGCCCACATCCGGGCCAAATGCGAGGCTGTAGCCCCACAACACCCACACGACGCCCACGATCCCGATGGTCATGAAGCTGTGCATGATGGTGGCCGCGGCGTTCTTGCCCCGGGCCAGACCACCGTAGAACAGCCCCAAACCGGGGGTCATAAGCAGTACCAACGCGGAACAGACCAGAAGCCAGGCTGTGTCTCCAGTGCTCATCTATTGCCTCCTTTCCAGCTTATAAAAGCACAATCAGGGTTTCTCCCCTTCTGAGGAAGAAACCCTGTTATGAGAGTTACTTGCTTGGCGATAGACGCCAGCTATTTTGCCTTGCGAATCCGGCTGGGCAGAACAACCCACATCGTGAAGAGTCCACCGAAGGCTACTGCACCCAGAACTGCTTCCATTTCGTTTTTCTCCTGTCTCGATGTTTTGTCTTTGTCGTTTTTGCCGTCCAGCGCCTCGCTGAACTTGAGACCCATTTTGACGGTGTTTTGTTTCGCGATTATTGCCGTATTGTTAACTCCATGTAACATCTTGCCGGGGCCATTCCCACTGATGAGGACCCTTGCGCAACTCAATCATCGGGGGGAAAAGCCTCTTCCACCTCGAGGAGACCTCTGAACAGCCTCAGTTGGGGCGCGTGCCTCCCGAGCATTCCTGCGAAAGGAGGAATCCCGGGCGTCCGATATAGAGGGGAATAGATTCCCGCCCCCGCATCAAGTGCGGGGCAAGCTTTGCCGGAATCCAAGAGTGGGGCCGAGAGCCTGGCGGATGCCACTGTCAGCCACCTCTTTTGCATGGAGCTTGTATGGAGGTTGCGGTTTGTGAAGACCTCAATGCCAGGGGCGTCAGAAGCCCCGGGCCCTCCGACGCTCTCGCAGCCACGGACACCATCGGCTTTGTATCCATGCGGGAAAGCCAGCAAAAGCTCATGACATGTTGACGCTTATCGAAAAGGCCGCATGAATTTGGCTCCCCTTCCTCTTCCCAAGCGCACGCCAAGGCGCGTAACGCAAACTTAACGCGAAAGATACACGGAATTAATGGGCCCGCAATATGCAGGAAATAACCCGGTGCTTTACTTGTGACGTAAAGCACAAACGCTTACGCGTATAGGAGGTTTAGGTTATGGAAGCAGTGTCAGTGTCAAGGATGTCTCGATTGACCCCGTTCAGGCTACGGATGATCGCTCTGGTGCTCTTGGGCATCGGCATATTTGCGGGAAGCGGGGGTATAGCCCTCGCCCAGGACACGGACCCAGTTACCGCTGTCAACGACAAACTTGACAGCTTCATCCTCGTGGTGGCGGCCGCCCTGGTGTTCTTCATGCAGGCCGGTTTCGCGTTTCTTGGGGCCGGACTGATCCGGTCCAAGAACACCGTAAACTACATGACCAAGTCCTTCCTTGACTTCTGCATCGCTTCACTTGGTTTCTGGGCCTTTGGCTACGCGCTGATGATGGGCGGCGGCGCTTTTTCCGGCGTCATCGGTTCCGAGGGCTTCTTCCTTATTGACTTCAGCGACGGCGACCTGGTTGGCTGGCTCTTCCAGATGGTCTTCGCAGGCACGGCGGCCACCATTATTGCAGGCGCAATCGCCGAGCGCACCAGGGTTAACGCCTACTTCGCCTACAGCTTCATCGTAGGCGCGGTGGTCTACCCGATCTACGGCCACTGGGCGTGGAGCGGCGACGGATGGCTGACCCAGATTGGCCCCGGATTCGCCGACTACGCCGGCTCCGGCGTGGTGCACATGATCGGCGGTTTCCTGGCTTTGGCAGGCGCAATCGTAGTCGGTCCTCGGATCGGATTCCGCGAGGGCCAGGAGATGAAGGGCCACAACATCCCTTACGTTGTCATCGGCACCTTCATCCTCTTCTTCGGTTGGTTCGGGTTCAACATCAACTCCGACACCCTGGGCCTCAACGCAGTCAACACCCTGCTGGCGGGCGCGGCCGGTGCAACCTCGGCCATCTACATCACCATGATGCGAACGGGCAAGGCCGACATTGAGATGGGCGCCAACGGCTCACTGGGCGGCCTGGTCGGCATCACGGCCGGGTGCGCCTACGTTGACCCGTGGGCTGCCGTGGTGATTGGCCTCATAGCCGGTGTCGTCATGCTCCTGGGAGTTGCCTTCATCAGGGACGTGCTCAAAGTGGACGACCCCGTTGGAGCCATCTCTGTACACGGCATCTGCGGAGCGTGGGGGCTCATCGCAGTCGGCATCTTCGCCGCGGGCCACAACGGGGTTGAGGGCCTGATTGCCGGAAACGCCGAGCAGATTGTTCCCCAGATAGTTGGGATGCTTGTGGCCATTGGCTGGGGTGTGGGAGCCGGCCTGGCGCTCTTCAAGTTCATCGACATCACCATTGGTCTGCGGGCCTCGGACGAGATGCAGATGGACGGCCTGGACGTGCCTGAGCACGGCACTATGGCCTACAACGAAGGGTAGGCTCAAGCCTCAAAGCACGGACTCCAAGGCAAAAGGCCCGGTCAGTGACCGGGCCTTTTGTTACACGAGCGATACGCCCTTGTAATATGCCCGAAACATTCCGGGCCCAGAATGTACTCAGCAAATCCAAACACGAGGTGACACAAATATGGAAGCAGCACTTGGCGCAGTCGGATTCGGAGCACTCTTCACCCTGTGGGTGGTTCTTCCCAGCCGGATTCGCAAGCAGAGTCGCGACAACTAGATCAGGGATCAGTCCTGACACTGGATTCGATAAACACTGGCAGAGTATCCAAGCGGTTGTGCCTACGAGGCGCAGCCGCTTGACATTTCAGAGGCCCCTCCGCTAGTCTAGTCACGGCAAAGGCAAAGACGGAGACGAGTACGGGAATACAGGCCTCCCAGCGAGTCTGATACGGTGCAAGCAGACGTGGCCCCTTCCCGGAATATCCCTCCCGAGCCGCTCCCCAAAAGCCCGCAGGGGCGAGTAGGCGGAGACGGAAGCCACCGTTAAAGGGCAAAGGCGTGACAGCGCTCTGAACAAGCGCCCCGATGCGTCGGGGAAAAAGGGTGGTACCGCGGGCAACATCCCGTCCCTATGGGACGGGTTTTTTGTTGGAGAGGAAAATGGCCCTGATCTACGACAACGAGGTACAGATTTACAGGACCCTCTGCGGCTCCGATAACAACAACGCATACCTCATCGTGTGCCCTGTGACCAGGGAGAGCGTCATTGTGGACGCGCCTCTGGACCCGGGCAGGATGCTGGATGAGGCTCGTGGCACACAGGTCAAGATGATACTCATAACCCACAGGCATCGGGACCACTGGGAGGGGCTGAAGGAGGTCAAGGACGCAACCGGCGCACCGGTCGGAGCGCACACCCAGGACGCCTTCGACATTCCCATCCGTCCTGACTTCCTGATACCCGACCGCGCGCAATTCAGGGCGGGCACCATCCAGATACGGACCATTCACACGCCGGGCCACACGCCGGGCTCGGTGTGCTTTCTGGTGGGCGACAAGCACCTCTTCTCCGGCGACACCCTGTTCGCCGGGGGCGTGGGGCATACGCCCTCCGTGGACGAGCTCCAGCTGATGTACCGCCACATTGCGGAGAAGCTGTACATCCTGCCGGACGACACCCTCCTGTTCCCGGGCCACGGAGCGGACAGCACCGTGGGCGTCGAGAAGCAGCAGTACAGGGCAATGCTCGCCGAGTACCCGGACGTCCTGCCTACCATCCCGGGGGACCCGCCAGCGTAATGGAGACCAATGAGTAGGTTGTACGGCGTCTCTTTTGCTCCGTCATTCCTGCGCAAGGAGAGCTTTGAATAGCTGCGGCATTGTTTCCCAAAGAAGCGTTCCAACTGTCATTCTGAACGGAGCGCAGCGAAGTGAAGAATCCAAAGCCTCTGCCCGCAAAGCTACGAAGTCTTCAATTGACACTTTGGATTCTTCGCCTTCAGCTCAGAATGACACTCAGCGGAGCCACCGCGCGGGTTACGCAATAGTCTCCGCAAGCCGGAATCTAGAGCATTACTCTAAAGGTATCGCAGTTCAGCAGTCAGCCGCTTCAGATTCCTGCTTCCGCAGGAATGACGGTTGGATTGCCACTTCAGCAAAGACTCGACGTCAAATTCGGAAACATAGGCCAGTGGATTAACCTCGCCTCGGCCCTAACCGAGCGCCCAGACAAGGAGCAGTGGACATGACAACAGACCTGGACAAGTCGAAGCCCCTATTCAAGCCCGTCTCCAGCAGGGTGGACTTCCCGCAGATGGAGCGCGAAATCCAGTCCTGGTGGGACGAGACTGGCATGATGCAGAAGTACCTGGAGCGCAACAAGGACTCCGACAAGCGCTGGTCCTTCATTGACGGGCCCATTACCGCCAACAACCCAATGGGCGTACACCACGCCTGGGGCCGCTCTTACAAGGACATGTTCCAGCGTTACAAGACCATGCAGGGCTACAGGCAGCGGTACCAGAACGGGTTCGACGGCCAGGGCCTCTGGGTGGAGGTTGAGGTGGAGAAGGAGATGGGTTTCAACTCCAAGCAGGACATCGAGGCCTACGGCATCGACCGCTTCGTGGATGCGTGCAAGGCGCGCGTCCAGCACTTCGCGGACGTGATCACCGAGCAGTCCATTCGCCTCGCCTACTGGATGCACTGGGACGACTCCTACCACACCATGTCGGATGAGAACAACTACACCATCTGGCACTTCCTGAAGACCTGCCACGAACGAGGCTGGATCTACGAGGGCACCGACGTCATGCCCTGGTGCCCCCGCTGCGCCACCGGCCTCTCGGAGCACGAGATTGTCACCGAGGGCTACAAGGAAGTGGTGCATCCGGGCCTCTTCACTCGCTTCCCGCTTGCGGACGCCGACGGTGAGTCCCTCCTGGTCTGGACAACAACGCCCTGGACACTGACATCCAACGTGGCGGCGGCCGTACACCCGGAGATGGCCTACGCGAAGGTGAAGTTCGGCGACGACACGCTGTACCTGGCCAAGGCGCGGCTTGAGGTCCTGGGCGGAGACTGCGAGGTACTGGAGGAGCTCACCGGCGACAGGCTGGTGGGTCGCAGCTACCGCGGACCCTTTGACGAGCTTCCTGCCCAGCAGGGCGTGGAGCACAGGATCATCCCCTGGGAAGAGGTCAGCGAGGGCGAGGGCACGGGCATCGTGCACATAGCCCCGGGCGCAGGAAAGGAGGACTTCGCCCTTGGCCGGGAGTTCGGCCTGGCCACCATCGCCCCCCTAGACGAGTTCGGCAACTACATCCAGGGCTTTGACTGGCTGACCGGGCGCAACGTTGCTGAGGTCAACCAGGACATCTTCGACAACCTGCGGGACAAGGGCATCCTGTTCAAGGTGGAAGACTACCCGCACCGCTATCCTATCTGCTGGCGGTGCAGCACTGAGCTTGTCTTCCGGCTGGTGGAGGAGTGGTTCATCTCGATGGATGAGCTTCGCCACCTCATAGCCGACGTGACCCGCAAGATCAAGTGGATTCCCTCCTTCGGCCTGGAGCGGGAGCTGGACTGGCTCCGCAACATGGACGACTGGATGATCTCCAAGAAGCGTTACTGGGGCCTGGCGCTGCCCATCTACAAGTGCGACTGCGACGACTGCGACAACTTCGATGTCATCGGCAGCGAGACGGAGCTGAAGGAGAGGGCCGTGGAGGGATGGAGCGAATTCGAGGGCCACTCGCCTCATCGTCCGTGGATCGACAACGTCAAGATCAAATGCTCCAAGTGCGACGAGACGGCCTCCCGCATCCGGGACGTGGGCAACCCGTGGCTGGACGCGGGCATCGTCCCCTACTCCACCATCGGCTACCGGGACGACCGCGACCACTGGAAGGACTGGTTCCCCGCCGACTGGATTTCGGAGAGCTTCCCGGGCCAGTTCCGCAACTGGTTCTATTCGCTGCTGACCATGAGCACGGCGCTGGAGAATCACGAGCCGTTCCGCTCCGTCTTCAGCTACGCCCTCATGCGTGACGAGAAGGGCGAGGAGATGCACAAGAGCCGGGGCAACTCCATTGACTTCGCCGAGGCGGCGGACAAGATGGGCGTTGACGCCATGCGCTGGGTTTTCCTGCGCCACAACCCGGCCCAGAACCTCAACTTCGGCTTCGGCTCGGCGGACGAGGTGCGCCGCCGCTTCCTCCTCACCCTCTGGAACACCTACTCCTTCTTCGTAACCTACGCCAACATTGACGAGTTCCGCCCCCAGAACGGAGCGACTGTCGCCGCGTCCTCCGAGATGGACAGGTGGATAACGTCGGAGCTTCAGTCGCTGGTGGCCCAGGTGACGGAGAGCATGGACGAGTTCGACTCAGCCGACGCCGGTCGCCGTATCGAGGAGTTCGTCGAACTTCTCTCCAACTGGTACGTGAGGCGAAGCCGCCGCCGCTTCTGGAAGAGCGAAAACGACCAGGACAAGCTTTCGGCCCACAACACTCTGTACGCGTGCCTGGTGACGCTGGCCAAGCTGCTGGCGCCCCTGGCCCCGTTCATCTCCGAGGAGATGTACCAGAACCTGGTGCGCTCCGCCAACCCCGACGCGCCGGAGAGCGTGCACCTGGCGGACTACCCCGTCTCGGACCCGTCCCTCATCGACGAGGGCCTGTCCCAGGCCACCCGCCTTGCAATGAAGGTGTCCAGCCTTGGCCGCTCCGCCAGGAGCAAGGCCGGCTTCAAGGTGCGCCAGCCCCTTCCCAAGGTCCTGGTCAAGCTCGGCTCCCGGGACGAGGGGGCGCTCCTTGAGCAGGTCTCGTCCCAGATTGTGGACGAGCTGAACGTCAAGGAGGTGGCCCTCCTGGACGCAGAGGAGGAAGTGCTAGACTTCCAGGTGCGTCTGAATATGGCGGCGGCGGGGCCCAAGTTCGGCGCGGAGGTGCAGAAAGTCGGCCAGGCTCTGGGCAGCGGCGACCCCGTTGCCATCGCCCTGCGCGTGCGCGGCGGCTCTTCCGTGGAAGTGGGCGGCTACACGCTGCAGCCGGAGGAGGTAACGGTCGACATCACGGACAAGGCCGGTTACGCGTCTGCCGTAGAGCCGAGCCTGATGGTGGCCGTGTCCACGGAGCTTACGGAGGAGCTTGCCCAGGAGGGAATGGCCCGTGAGCTGGTGCACCGCATCCAGAACATGAGGCGCTCCGCCGGCTTCGACATTGCGGACCGCATTGTGACCTTCTACTCCGGCGACGAGGCGCTGTCGGAGGTGATGATGCGCTTCTCCGACTACATCAAGCATGAGACGCTGTCGGAGGAACTGTCAGAAGGCGCGGCCCCGGACGACGCGTACGCCGAGAGCCAGAGCATGGACGGCGTGGAGGTGGCCCTGGGCGTGATGCGGGTGGGGTAAAGGCCGCAATTTTGTGTAAGGCGAAGTGTCGGTGGTATAATGTGATTGGATGCTGACATCAGCCATAGTCTACGAGAACACCATAGAGGGTTTGTCAGTATCCTGTAGAAGGGTATAAGGAGTCCTAAATGGCTAATCTGGAAAGTAGAGTAAGCAGACTGGAAGGAGCCTACGAGCACCTTGCCACAAAGGCCGACGTTGCTAATCTCAAAGTCTGGCTCGTTGGTACGGTGTTCACGGCAGCTGGCCTCATCATCGGGGCTATGCGGTTGCTGATGGATTAGCAGGAGCAACTCTTATAGAACCGTAGCGCCAAGTGATTCCCGCAAGGAATCCCGCGCTGCACTGATTGTATATTTCCAAAACCCTTACGCGCCGCTCGCCCACGGCCCGGCTGGCCGCCCCGGCAAAATTTACAGCCCGCCGGGACGCAGTGGGTGCTGCCACCGAAGCCCTGGGAATCGGCTGAAGTCGGAGTCTGTAGACACCATGGTGCAACCGTGCTCAACCGCAATTGCTGCGTGCTGGGCGTCGGCGACCAGTTTCCCCGCTGCCCCGGACTCTCGGCACAGTTTCTCGAATATTTCCAGATGATCGGGGCCGGGCCCCACGATGCGGGCGGTGGGCCGCTCCACGAGCGAGGACACGAATGCGAATGACTGGCCGAGAGTGGATGGAGGGTCAAAGACTCTGGGATTGGTCACCACGCGAACGAAGCCGGACAGAACGAGCACGGAGAGCGCAAATGGCTCCGGGCCTGTCGCCAGGCGAGTGATCCAAGCCGCGTACTCGGCGTGCTCAGGGATTGAGTCCTCGACGTGCGCATAAACCAGTACGTTTACGTCTGGCAGCAGCATACCTGACTATCTACTCGCGCGCCTGAACCGGGCCTCGTCTTCCAGTGTGTCGAGCGTCCTGGCCCGGTCAAGATCGACTCCTGGGCGGGCGTGAACGCCGCGCACGGTCACCAGCCGGAACGGCGGCGACTCCTCCGTCTCGCGACGCTTCAAGGCGTCGTCCAACGTCTTGGCTATGAAGGCACTCACGCTGACGCCGCGGGCCTCGGCCGCGCGGCGCACCTGACTGGCCAGCCGGTCGTCAAGGGAGATTGTGGTCCTCATGATGCCTTAGCATACCACATCTGCATAACTGCATCAACTGCTCGGGCGGCGGAGCGGCTGCCCGCTCCGATATGTGCCGACGCGCCACAGCCATTCCGCGGGCCCGAAGAGGAACCGGCCAAGCCACGCCTGCGACCACCACAGCTGCAAGCCCCACACTGCAAACACAAACAGCAGCACGGCGCTCCGGTTTATGGCGTCGACTTCACCCAGAAGAGTCGTCAGAACCAGCACGCCCAGAACCGTCTGGGACAGGTAGTTGGTCAGCGCCATCCTCCCGACTGCCCGCAGACGCCGCTTGAGCCAGCTGTCCTCGCGGTTGTTCCAGAGAATGATGAGGCTCATGTACGCCAGTGAGCAGGGAATCGTGCCAAGGGTGTTGGGAATCTGGCCGATGAACGCGACCTCGCGAGAGTAGTCGTTCACCGCGGTTATGACAACGCCGGCGGTCGCAAGGGGCATGCCTACTGCAAGCCCGACCGTTGCGGTTCGTCGGTATACCCTCGCCGGCAGATCGCCGTTCATGAAACCCGCGCGATACAGGCCGGCGCCCACGAGAATCAGTCCCAACGCGCGCAGGAAGAAGCCCGCCAGGAAGGGAATCCAGACGTACTCCTCTTCCGAAATCTCGCCCGGCGTCCAGAGACCGGCCAGGGAGTCGTTGGTGGTGTCGGCGGTGTTCTGGGCCAGCAGCGTGGCGGCAACGGACAGCGCGAACACCGCGACTCCGATGGAGATGAGCGCCCGGTCCGGGAGCTTGCGCAGGGCCAGCAGGAAGACCGACGACACTGCATAGACCATCAGCACGTCGCCGTCCCACAGCTGGAAATGGAGGACGCCAATCAAGAGGAGCAGGGCGTTCCGCCACAGGTTCAGGGCAACCGCGCGCCTGCCTCTGCCACTGGCGCGGTCGATGAAGAGGATCATCCCCGCGCCGAACAGCAGAGAGAAAAGCCCCATGAATTTCTGGTCTACGAAGACCTCGCCAAAGACGCCCACCGCCCAGTCGAGCCACGTCTCCGAGCCGCCCGCGCTCAGGTTGAAGTAAGGCGCGCCGCCGAACTTGAAGTTGACGGCGTTCATCAGCAGAATGCCGAGCACCGCAACCCCGCGCAGAAGGTCGAGGCTGGTTATCCGCTCGGCCTCGCGGACTGGGCCGGATTCAGAGGTCCGGGAAGGTTCTGCCAAAAGACGCTATTCCTTGAGTGATATTGGGGGCAGGTAGTTTCAGGATAACATGCAGACACCGGCTTGTACACTTCTCCAGAAGACAAAGGCTCATCCTGGACGGCCCGCCGGTCGCGCAGAAGGCTAACTTCACGTCGGCAGAAGGGGCGCTACCCCATCTTCAAGGCCAATCTCCAGTGCGTTAATCGCCAGGCAGAGCATCGAGTAGTAGCCAATAGTCACTATGAGATCGACGGCTCCCTGCTGTCCCAGCAGGTGCTCGACTGCGCTGTAGGTCGCATCCCTGACCCGCTTGTCCTCCAGGAGCTCCCGCGTAAACTGGACGAACACGCCCTCCTTCGGAATCATCCTCCGGGGAGAGCTGCCATCCCTGATCGCGTCGATCACCTCATCCCTGACACCGGCCTGTCTGGCCGAGTCGCAGTGGTGCGTCCATACGTACTGGCAGTTGAGCGCCCTGGCCGTAGTCAGGGTTACAATCTCTCTGACATCGTCGGAAATTGTGGCCGACACGTAGCGGAGCTGTTCCCCGACCATTGCCACCCTGGACGCCACGTCAGGGCTGTTGAGAAGGGCCTCAAAGGGCCTGGCCACGTGCCCCCGACGGGCCGCCACCTGGTCATACAGGTCTCCCTTGTCCGGGGGCAGGTCATCTCTGGTCAGAAAAGGGACTCTGGACATAGCTGTTCTCCTGTATTGTCGATACCATTTGATTTCTGGGCCGCGAAACCGGACACAACTCAGAGACCGAACTGCGCCGCTCAACCCACCTGAATGTGGACTGACGCGGGGTCTTTGCCGAAATGCTCCAAGAGAGCTACGCATATTCTTACAGTATCTGGGGCATTGTAGTTGCAATTCAGAAAAGTACCATTGGACAATTTCTGAGGACTAATGAAGTCCTTTCCATTTGGATGCTGGGGTTCCATGTTGATTATGCAGTTGCTCTTTTGACGCCCAATCGTCAGTGGGTATCTGACCTCGATCATATCACCATTGCGGATTAGCCACTCGGCCACCTCAACAAGAGGGCCTCTCCACTGCCTGATTTCATTTACCTCACCATTCGGAAACCGTATGGCTACGGGAGGCCTAGTGCCGGTTACTGGAGCAAAGTCTCTCAGAATCATCCAACCCGCATCTGCTGGGGGCGACACGGCTTGGGCAGGAGGGACATTCGTAGTTATTGCGGGGTATTGAGGTTCAGAAACTTGAGGGATGGCTGCAAGCTTAGGCTCTGTTCCCATAATCGGCTCATTTGCCTCAATAGGCTGTCCTGACGCCAGGTTAGGCCGCCAGAGCAACAGGAACTGCAAGGCACACTTGGCAGCGTCAGTACCGGTTATAGACAGATTCAGCACTCGCCGCTGGTCAATGGGCACCAACTGAGAATTGTCGTAGACCTCCCAATCATTGCCGTTGGTCAGGGCAGGAAACCTGATTCCAAGCTCACTGGCGTATGCCACCACCTGAGACCTGTGGCCAGCCAGATTCTCACCGAGGTTCTTGGCTTCCAGAAAGACAACCACCTCTCTTTGAGCATTAAGCAATGCGTAGTCCGCGCGCCTGCCACCGACAACGTACTCCGGCCTGACCAATAACGGGTCCGCCGTATCCCAGCCCAGCGCCCTCAGCAGCGGGTCTATCAGGGACAGCCGAGTCTGAGCCTCATTGCCCTGCAAAACAGAGCGGTGCTCATCTATCCGAGACTTCAGTGTCTCAATGACTTCAACTAGGTCATCAAGCAATTCTGCAACTCCTAGTTTGGGATGAAAGCCCCCTAGTTGATAACCCCCTGCTCCACCAGCTTGGCTATCCTGTCCTCGGAGAGGCCCAGGATGTCGTGGAAGACCTTGTGGTTGTCCCTGTCGAAGGCCGGGGCCGGCAGGTAGCGGCGCTCCGGTATACCGCTGAATATGCCCTGCATAGCCATAGCCAGGCGCGGGCCCGTGAGCGGGCTGTCCAACTCGAAGAACTGGTTGCGATGTTGAAGCTGGGGATCGTCCATGAGCTCCCGGGTGTCCTGGGACGGCCCCGCGGGAACGCCCACCGCCTGGAGCCGCTCCATGACGTCGTGCGCGGACTGCGGCAGAGTCCACTCCGATATGAGGGCGTCCAGCTCGGCGCGGTTCTCGCGGCGTTTGTAGATGTCCGTGAACCGCTCGTCGTCCTGCCACTCCGGGTGGCCCGCGGCCCGGCAGAAGGCGGCCCACTGGGTCTCGTCGTGGACGGAAATCGCAACCCACTTGTCTTCGCCCTCGCACCTGTATACGTTGTGAGGCGCGGCCAGGTCGTCCCTGTTGCCCTGGGGCTGCGCAATGCGCCCGTTCATCGCATAGTCCAGCATCTGGCCGGGCACCATCGCCATCACAGCCTCCGCCATGGACAGGTCAAAGTAGAGGCCCTGCCCCGTGCGCTTGCGATGATACAGCGCGGCGATGGCGAGGTAGGCCATTGCGACGCCCATGACGTAGTCCGGCCACGTGCCGCCCATGCTGGCGGGCGGACCGGCCGGGTAGCCCATCATCGACGGCAGGCTGGCGAAGGCCTGGTTTGCAGGCCCGAACCCGGTCACGTCCTTGAGAGGCCCCGTCTTGCCCAGGGACGACACGGAGCACAGGATGATGTCCGGCTTGAGGGCCTGGAGCTGGGGGAACGTCAGCCCGAAGCGCTCCACAACGGGCGCGGTGTACGCCTCCACGACAATGTCGCTGGTCTTGATTATCTCGTAGGCCAGCTCCCGGGCCTCCGGCTTGGTCATGTCCAGGCAGCAGCTGTACTTGCTGTAGTTGAGGGAGTTGAAGCCCCCGGTGCAGTTGAACGCAGGGTCTTCACCCGGAATTGCGCCGCCGTGGATGCCGCTCCGCAGGGTATCGGGATGCACCTTGCTCTCGATCTTGATGACCTCCGCGCCCAGGGTGGCCAGCCAGACGGTGGCCAGGGGCGCGGTAATGATCCAGCCGAAATCGGCCACGCGTACGCCTTCAAATGGCAGCTTGCTCATCTCATACCTCCTTGGTTTCCGGGTCGTCTAGATGACCCCCGCCTGGCGAAGCTTCACCAGGTCTTCGGGGGCACGGTTGAGGATGTCCACGTACACCTCTCTGTTGTGCTGGCCCAGCATGGGCGCCGGCAGCCTCAAGGCAGGCTGGTAATCCGATATCTTGAACGGCACGCCCGGGTAGGCGAAAGTCCCGGCGACGGGGTGCTCGACCTCTTCGAAGAAGCCCCGCTCCTTGTACTGCTCCGTTGAGTACACGTCTGCAACGGTGTTGACGGGGAAGCAGGAGATGCCGGCGCGCTGCCCCATCTCGAAAAGCTCCGCCTTGGTGTAGTCCATCATCCAGGACATTATGAGAGCGTCCAGCGTGGCGATGTTCTCCCTGCGGGAGACCATAGTCTCGCAGATATCCCACTGGGTCCACTCAGGGTTGCCCATGATGTCGCACACCTTGGCCCACATGACATCGGTGCCCTGCGCGCCGTAGCCCGCAAAGTAGCCGTCCTTGCAGGGCTTGAAGCGGGGGATGCCCGTGCCCTCCCGGCCCGGAAGCTCGTCCGCGTAGGAGTAGCGGGTGACATTGGGCCTCTGGGTGCTGGCGATGGCCTCGTGCTCCGAAATGTCGATGAACTGTCCCTCTCCGGTCACCTCACGGTGGTAGAGGCCGATGAACGCGCTTGTGGCGGCAAGCCAGCCCGTCACGAAATAGCTCTGGTATCCCGGCCCCTTCAGGGGCGGCTCGTTCTCCGGGTCCGTAACGTCGCCCGCCGGCGTCTCGTAGCCGATGCCTCCCATGTGGAATAGCACAAGCTCGCTGGCCGCGTAGTCGCGGTAGGGGCCGGTCTGCCCGAATGGGCTGATGGAGACCATGATCAGGTTCTGGTTCAGAGGTTTGAGGTCGTTGTACGTGAGGCCAAGCTCCTCGACAACGCCGGGAGAGTGGCTCTCGATCAGGATGTCCGCACCTGCAACAAGCTCCCGGAAGATGCGCTTGCCCTCCGGCTTGCTCACGTCCAGTGTGACGCCGCGCTTGTTGCAGTTGAGGTACAGGTAGAGGCCGCTCTTTTCGATGTGAGGCTCGTCGTGGGGAAATGGCCCGACCCGACGGGCAGAGTCGCCCGCGTCCGGCGTCTCGACCTTGATGACGTCTGCGCCCATGTCCGCCAGCAGACGCCCAGTCCACGGCGCAGACACCAGGTCGCCCCACTCTATGACCCTGACTCCCTGGAGAATGCCTTCTTGCATAGACCCTCCTCCGTTCTTGGCAAGCCCGTCGAACCGCCAGAGCAGCTATCGCTCACCGCTCATTCCCTTCGACAGGCTCAGAGCCTGCCCCGTACTTGATACGGGGATGAGCGGTAGAAGTACCCCCAAGGCGGCGGGGCAGCCTGAGTTAATCGAGGCTAATATACCATAACCGGCCAAGCCATTTGGATACCTTCGCGTAACCCGCGCGGTGGCTCGGTTGAATGTCATTCTGAGCCGAAGGCGAAGAATCCAAAGGGCTAATTTGAGACTTCGTAGCTTTGCAGGCAAAGGCTTTGGATTCTTCACTCCGCAAAGCGAAGTTTATCCTGAGCGTAGCCGAAGGGTTCAGAATGACAGTTGGAACGCCTCTTCTGGGGACAATGCTCTAGTTGCGCAAGGGTCTCCGATAGCAAGGACGCGAGCTTTCGGCGGGGCCTAGGATGGGCTATCATTACGCCAGAGGAACAGACATGGACGTTCAATCCAGAAGCATCCTGGACCACATAGGCAACACGCCCCTGGTGGAGGTGTCCCGCATGAGCCCCAAGCCGGGGGTGCGCATCTTCGCCAAGCTGGAGGGCCTCAACCCGACGGGCAGCATCAAGGACCGGGTCGCCGGATACCTGGTGAGGCAGGCGGAGGCATCCGGCGCGCTCAAGCCCGGCCAGACCCTGGTGGAGGCCAGCACAGGCAACACCGCGCTGGCGCTGGCGCTCATCGCCAAGCAGAAGGGCTACAGGCTGAAGGTGGTCATTCCCCACAGAGCGACCCCGGGCGTGGCGGACCTCCTGGCAACCTACGACACCGAAATCGTCTGGTGCGACCCTATGGCAGGCATGAAGGGAGCGATCGAGCTGGCGAGGCAGCTGGGACAGGAGGAGGGCTGCTTCAACACATGCCAGTTCGAGAGCGAGGCCAACGTCAGGGCGCACTACGAGACAACCGGCCCGGAGATCCTTGAGGCCCTGCCCGACCCGGACGTATTCATCGCAGGCATCGGGACCGGCGGTACCCTCATGGGTGTGGGGCGGCTTCTGAAGGAGCGCAACCCGGACGTAAAGGTAATAGGGGTTGAGCCGCGAATGGGGGAACAGCTCCAGGGCCTGCGAAGCCTGGAGGAGGGCTACATCCCGCCCCTCCTGGACCTGGACAAGCTGGACGGCAGGTTTCTGGTCGACAGCGCAACCGCCTTTGAGTGCGCCCGCACCCTGCTCCAGACGGAGGGCATCTTCGCCGGCGTCTCGTCCGGGGCGGTCCTGCACTGCGCCCAGCGCATCGCCGAGCGAATGGACGGCGGCAGCATCGCGGTCATCTTCGCCGACGGCGGGTGGAAGTACCTGGCAACGGGCCCTTGGAGGGAGGAGATGGAGGCGCGGATGGTCCACCCGGACGATACGGCCTGGTGGTAGGCGGTCAACGTGTCAGCGGATGTACTCGAGGCTTCGGATTAGCCCTGGCCCTGCCAGTCGCGCTTGAGCAGGAAGTACTCCATGCTGTCGGCCAGCGCCATCCAGCTCGCCTCGATGATGTTCGCTGAGGAGCCGACCGTCTGCCAGTAGTCCTGGCCGTCGGTGGACTCGATCAACACTCTCACCACCGCCCTGGTATCCTGCCCCTGGTCCACAACGCGGACCTTGTAGTCAACCAGCTTCACCTCGTCAAGGGACGGGTAGGACTCCAGGAGGGCCTTGCGCAGAGCGTTGTCCAGGGCGTTGACCGGCCCGTTGCCCTCGGCTGCGGTGTGCATCAGCCTGTCCTCCACCCTGACCTTTACCATTGCCTCCGCCAGCATGTCCTCCGATTCACCATTGCTTGGGGCCCGGCGCCTGTTCTCCACAATGACCATGAAGTCCACCAGCTGGAAGGGCGGGTTATAGCTGTCCAGGGTCCTTCTGACCATCAGCGCAAAGGAGGCCTCTGCGCCCTCGTACTGGAAACCCCTACTCTCCAGGAGCTTTATTCTCTCCAACAGGGCCGCAATCTGGTCTCGATTCACCCTGTCGGTCAGCCCCATTTCCCTGAGGCGAAACTGGATGTTGCCCCGTCCCGAAAGCTCCGATATGACAACCTTGTTGACAGCTCCAACCTTGGCCGGCTGGATGTGCTGGTAGCTCTCCTCCAGCTTGGAGACGGCGTCGGCGTGAAGGCCCCCCTTGTGGCTGAAGGCGCTGGCCCCGACGTACGGCTGGTTGCTGCTGGGGGGTATATTGACGATCTCGCTGATGTAGTTCGACACGTCCCTGAGAGACGCCAGCTGTGAGTCTGTCACGCAGGAGACGTCCATCTTCAGCTTGAGGTTTGCGATGATCGAAAGGAGGTTGGCGTTGCCACAGCGTTCGCCGTAGCCGTTCACGGTCCCCTGGACGTGGGTGGCTCCGGCCCTGATCGCGGTCAGTGTGTTGGCCACGGCCAGATCGGCGTCGTTGTGGCAGTGGATGCCCAGCCGCGTCTGCACCTCGCCGCGGACGCAGGCCACGATGTCCGCAATCTCAGTCGATAGCGCGCCGCCGTTGGTATCGCACAGCACCAGGCAGTCCGCGCCGGCCGCGGCGGCCGCCTTGACGCACTGGAGCGCGTACTCGCGGCTGGACTTGAAGCCGTCGAAGAAGTGCTCGGCGTCGAAGAACACCGTACGCCCCTGGCTCTTCAGGTACGCCACCGAGTCGGCGATCATGGCCAGATTCTCCTCCATCGTCGTTCCAAGCACCTCCCTGACGTGGAGGTCCGAGCTCTTGCCCACCAGGGTGACGGCGGGAGTGCCCGCCTCCATCAGTGCGACGATGCTTGGGTCCGTGGCCGTGTCCGCCCTGGCCCTGCGAGTCAGTCCAAAGGCCGCTATCCGAGCGTTGGAGAGGGTCAGGGACTTGACCTGTTGGAAATATTCCTCGTCTTTGGGGTTGGAGCCGGGCGTGCCACCTTCAATCCAGCTCACGCCCAGTTCGTCCAGCCGGCGGGTAATCTTGAGTTTGTCCTCGACGGACAGGGATATCCCCTCCTGCTGGGCCCCGTCCCTCAGAGTAGTGTCGTAAAGCTCAACTTCCATGTTTCACCCGGTTTCGCCTGCAAATAGAAATCCCGTCCCCTGAGGGACGGGATTTCTGTTCCCGCGGTACCACCCTCTTTCCCCGACAAGTTCGGGGCACTCGGTCAAAGTGCCGTAATGCCTTGGTCACCGGTAACGGCGGCTAAACCCGACTCAGTCTACTCGCCCGCTAAAACGAGCTTTCGGTGAGTAGCTCAGGAGGGATTTTGGGAGGCGACTGTCGCGTCTGCTTTCACCGTACCAGACTCGCTGGGCGCAGATGGCCTCTTACTCGTCTCCGTCTTCGCTTCTGGGCGCAAGGCTAGCACACAAGGCTCGAGTGAGTCAAGGAGAGGTGGGCTATATGGATTCCGGCTCAGTCAGGAGCTCGCGCACGTTTCTTCCCAGAGCCAGGGCCACCGCATTCAAAGTCTTGAGCCTGGGCGACTGCTCCCCGTTCTCGAGCCGGACGAGGGTGATGCGACCTACGCCGGCAGTGCGAGCCAGCGCGTCCTGGGTCAGACCGGCCGCCTCCCTGAGATCCCGCACCCGTCCGCCGAGGGTCTGCCTGTCATACGCGGCGATCGCTTCAATCCTCGGCCTGTAGGACTCATCGCAGTAGTGGCGGGCAAAGTCCCAGGGGACCTCTATACGCTCCCCGGCGACTGTCTCCAGGACCATCTCATAAGGATTGGGCAGCTCAATGGAAGATAGCGCCCCGGTCTTTGTGATCTCCGGAACGTGGGCAATGGGAATCAGGCCGCTTCGCCCGTCGGCAAAGCTAACTTCAATCCCCTCTTCCAGCGCGCTGGCAACCGTCATCATCCTGTCTGTGTTGTATCTGTCATTCATTTATGCTTATCTTACCTTCAATTAAGTCCCAGGCGCACTGGTAGTGCCAATTGGTATTCGTTTTAGTGTTGTACCTCTTGAGATCGCAGCCAGGGGCTTCTGGTTGCTCCTGGGCTTTATAGAACACGACCTTCCGGCAATCCCTAGATTCAGCCAATGTGCAAAACAACGGCCGGTAGTTATTACCGCCCAAAAACACTATTGGGCCTTTGGGATCTTTTGGAAGGCAGTTCCAATCTTCAAATTTATCTTTCCTGTATCTCCGCTTGTATTGCTCTACTTTGGAGTTTGAGGAAAAGGTGATGTCGTAGTGTGGCGTCAAAAAATCGGACTTAATCAGACCCCACCCAGCCGAGAGGATGTAAGTATTTTCAGCGCCATATTTGTTCACCAACTTGCTATATATGGAGTTCTTGTATAGCTGCCACGCTGGCAGGAGGTCATCAGGGTTGTATCCGGTATCTTGGTACTTCCGGTTGTAATCCAGCAGCTTATCCCTCCAGGAAATACCGTAGCCTGATTGGTCATCCGGACGCACGTAGATGGACGCAGGGTTGTCAGGCACTTCTCGTGGGTGTGCCACAAACTCTACCGGAGTCCCGTCTTTATCCTTCAGCCGGCCGGCTTCTTTTCTCTTGCTTCCGGCGCATGATATAACGACAATCATCTCTCTACTCACACCTCATTTACGGCGGTTTCCAATTCATCGAGAAACTCTGGGGGGTATGAGGCATCAACAAAATCGGAGTTCCACAAGCCAGAACCTTGTATCTTGGGGAGAGGAGAACAACCGCCTAGCCAGTTATCAGAAGGCGCGTCGAGCGCGATCTTAGCGTAGTTACTGAGCAAGGCAATGGTACCTTGCTCTATGTGTCCCCTCAAAGCCCTATCCTCTATAGCAACCCACAGAAACGGCATAGCGCGTATAACTTTGCTGACCGCCTGCTCCAGGTACACCTCGCTTTCTCTAATAGAACGCGGCGCTGTACGGCGAGTCTCCCACATAGGCATTTCTATGCCATCCCGTTTAATCAGAGCTAATCCTACTTCCCGTCTAAATACCGAGCCCCTGTGATTACCACCACCTGTGTTATCGTTCCCCTTGTGCTGCTTAAGCCGACCCCACAATTTGGTGTCTGACTTGCCTGTAGTAGCATGAGTGCCAACGCGCACTATCCTTAAGCCATTACCCGTATCAGAGCGTTCCTCACCGGGCTCTCGGAAGAAGTAGACGCCCTTTTGAGGCCATTCCATACGTCCGTCACAGTCCGCCAATACTCGCGCACCCCCGATTCTATGCTCTAACTTGCCGAGTATTTCATAGAATCGCTTCAAGTCTTCTAAACGTGACATTTGGAAAGCCTCCCTACGTCTTATCCCACTCGCGGGTAGTAGCTCGCTCCCCAAGGCTCGTCCGGGTGGTCCATCACCACATTGACGAAGGCCGGTACAAATAAGCTCGTCTACCATGTGACGCCAGGTGCGCTAGTACCCCTAGGCATCAAGAAACTCGCCCACGCCTCAGGATTCGCTTCTCCAGATTAGCTAGAAACCGCACTAAACTTGCGTCGCTTGCCAAGGATCGCGACTGTTGCACTCGTCTGGTAGCCTCCTCCAGAGCACCGGTCTTGTATAGGCTACTAGCCAACCAAGCAAGGGCTTGAGGTCGTGTCGCGTCATCAAGGCCCAACTCCAGTGCGGCCTTGTAGTGAGGGATAGCCTCCGCCTCTCGGCCGTTGTTATCGTGAAAAAGGCCAAGATTGTAATGTGCGATGGCCTTCTCGCTTCTGGATTGCGCCGATTCGACGGCTGTCAAAAGAGTTGACAGATTTCGTCGTCTTGCCACAGTTAATTCTCTACTGCCGAAGGACTCCGCCCTCAACCGACTGCAGCACCAACCTAAACCTCAACTAGAAGGTTCTTGGTTATATCCAGTTTAGTGGACCTAGCTGTCCAGCCGGCCTCCAACGTCCCGGAGGAACCGCTCAATGTCCGGCGACAGTGGCGAAACGTCCTGCTCCTCCTGCTGCTCCGGCGTGGAGGACTGTTGGGAGTCGTAGTACTCCTCAAGCTGGGTGACGAGGGCCTTGACCTGGGAGTTGCGCTCAACCTCGGCGGCGACCTCTCGATATTGCCTCTCGCCGCGCTCGGTCTCGGCCAAATGCTGGGGGAAGTCGTAGAGGGCGCAGAGCACCTCCATCAGCCGCGCAGTGCCCGCGTAGTCCTCTTCCAGGCTGAGGTAGTGGGGCAGGTGCACCATGAAGCTGATGTTCTCCGTGCCCAGCTTTTCAAGCTCCTCCGTGACGGAGTTCATGATGCTGGTAGGGCCCTGGTAGCCTCCCCCGGGAGTGCGTGGAGTTATGAGCCCGGCCATCCCCGGCAGATTCTCAAGCTCCGGCGACCCGGTAACCCTCAGAGGGCGGGTGTGAGGCACGGCGTTGTACATACCGCTTATCCGGCAGTAGCGCTTGATGTCCAGCGCCTTGAATATCTCCACAACTGACTGGATGTACCTCTCCGCGTAGGCGTGAGGCTCCATCAGGTGAACGAACAACAGATCCTGGCCGTTCTCCTGCCGGGCGTAGTACAAGCTGGTGTTGGGCACAACCACGACGCGCTGGCCGTCCACAAACTTGGACGTGGGACGATACCGCGTGAAGTCGAAGAAGTTGCCGGGCCTGTGAAGCTTCCCAAGCTCCTTTGCCCCCAGGTGGCTTTCCAGCCTCTCCAGGGCCAGTGTGCCAACGCTGCCTGCATCAACCCAGGGGTGAAGGAGGGCGATCGCGTGAAGGTCTTTGAACTCCGGAAGTGGCTCTTGTATCTCGAAAGCGCCTATCCTCATAATGTGTATATCTTGACACACGAAAAGGAATTTAGCAATCCGCCGGGATTTACACATTTTGACCTTCTCGGAAGACAATGCTAAAATTCGTAATGGAATCCGCTTGAAGTTTCGATAGAAGGTACAAGCAATGTCAGGTCATTCAAAGTGGTCCACAATCAAGCACCAGAAGGGAGTCACCGACGCCCGACGCGGCCAGTTGTTCACAAAGCTGGCTCGTGAAATCACCGTGGCCGCCAGGCAGGGCGATCCAAACCCTGAAATGAACGTGCGCCTCCGCCTAGCCGTCCAGAAGGCCAGGGACAACAACATGCCACTGGACAACATCGAGCGGGCCATCAAACGCGGCTCAGGTGGCAGCGACGGTTCCGGCGACGCCCTGTTCGAGGCGACATACGAGGGGTACGGGCCGGGCGGCGTGGCCATCATGCTCCACACCCTGAGCGACAACAAGAACCGCACCAGCTCCGACGTGCGCTCCACTTTCACCAAGGCCGGCGGCAGCCTTGGCGAGGTTGGCTGCGTGGCCTGGAACTTCGAGTCCAGGGGCGTGATAACGGCGGAAGTGGCCCCGGATGAGGGGGAGGACATGGCATTGGTGGCCATCGACGCAGGCGCCGAGGACTTCCAGCTGGACGGGGCCTACCTGGAGATCTACGCCGGGCTGGAGACCTTCGACGCGCTCAGAAAGGCGCTGGACGACGCCGGGGTGACGGTGACCTCCGCCGAGCTTTCAATGGTCCCCAAGAGCACGGTTGAGTTGGGATCTTCCGAGGCGCTGCAGACCCTTCGCCTGCTGGACAGGCTGGATGAGTTGGACGACGTCCAGAAGGTGTACACCAACGCGGACTTCTCGGACGAGGCCCTGGAGCAGTACAAGGGCTGACCCGGCGGCGGTATGCTCAAGCCGCCTCTTCCGTCATTCCTGCGAAAGGAGACCTTTGCGTAACTACGGCGGCATCTTCAGGGAGCTACGTTTATCGTCATTCCCGCGAAAGCGGGAATCTGAAGTCGCCTATCAGGACGCTCTAGACCCCTGCTTTCGCAGGGGTGACGAAGAGAAATCGCTCCAACTGAGGTTATTCAAAGGTCTCCGAAAGCAGGAATCTAGGGTACTACGCCCGACACATCGTAGGTTAGCAGACGAATGCTTTAGGTTCCTCCTTTCGCAGGAACGACATATTGGGATCCCTGACTCAAGACGGGCTAAGTCGCGCTAGGGTCTCCGGGAACGAAGCCAATGACAACCTTTGACCAGTGGGCCGGCATTTATGACTGGGTCTTCGCCGAAAAGCAGGACGACGTCCCCTTCTACGTGGAGGAGGCCGTCGACTCAGGCGGCCCCGTCCTGGAGCTTGGCAGCGGCACCGGCAGAATAACCCTGCCCATAGCCCGGAGCGGCGTAGAGATCGTCGGGCTGGAGAGCTCGACGGAGATGCTGAAAGTGGCCCGGGCAAAGTCGGAAGCGCTGCAGGCCGATGGCCGCATCACCTGGACCCACGGCGACATGCGTGACTACTCCCTGGGCCGCGAGTTCGCCCTTGTCATCATACCCTTCCGGGGGTTTCTGTCACTGTTGAGCGTCGAGGAACAGCGCAGCTGCCTGAGCCGCATTAGGTCCCACCTTGCGCCCGGCGGCAGGCTGGTCTTCGACGTCTTCGTGCCGGATCTGGGTATGCTCACCGATGACGCCAGCACTCCCTTCCACTACATGGACGTCCCTCATCCGGAGACTGGTCAACGCCTGGTCATCTGGCACCAGAACCGGTTCGACAACCACAGCCAGGTAAACAGCGCCCGCACCATAATGGATGAGGTGGACTCGGAGGGGGAGGTGGTCAGGAGGCTGTACCGCGACTTCCAGATGCGCTACATCCACCGTTTCGAGGCGCAGCACTTGCTGGAGCTGTCCGGCTTCCGCATTGAGGCTCTCTACGGAGACTTCGAACGCAGCCCCTTCGACGAAACGAGCGAAGAGATGGTGTGGATAGCGACACCAGACCTCTGATTTTGGTATGCTGACTGCATTCAGGAGCATAGGCGGGTCGACAATTGCCTGAGTTCAAGATCGTATCAGACTACCGGCCCACGGGCGACCAGCCCCAGGCCGTGGACAAGCTGGCGGAGGGCGTCCAGAGGGGCTTCGCCCACCAGACCCTCCTTGGCGTCACGGGCAGCGGCAAGACCTTCACCATGGCCAACATCGTGGAGAGGGTGCAGCGTCCCACCCTGGTCATCGCGCACAACAAGACCCTGGCCGCGCAGCTTGCCACCGAGTTCAAGGAGCTCTTCCCCGAAAACTCGGTGGAGTACTTCGTGTCCTACTACGACTACTACCAGCCCGAGGCCTACGTGCCCCGGACGGACACCTACATCGAGAAGGACGCGGACATCAACGACGAGATTGACAAGCTGCGCCACTCGGCAACCCGCGCCCTTCTCACCCGCCGGGACGTCCTCATCGTGGCCTCGGTCTCCTGCATCTACGGCCTGGGCGCGCCGGAGGAGTACCAGAGCTTTGTCATTTTCATCAACAAGGGTGAGCAGAGCAGCCGCACCAGGCTCATCCGCCGGCTGATAGACCAGCAGTACGAGCGCAACGACATGGACCTCTCCCGGGGAAAGTTCCGCGTCCGCGGCGACACCCTTGAGATACTGCCCGCCTACGAAGAGGTCGCTGTGCGCATACAGTTCTGGGGCGACGAGGTGGAGCGCATCACGGAGCTCGACCCCCTCACCGGCGAGGTCTTCGGCGAGCGTGACTCCATTGACATCTACCCCGCCAAGCACTTCGTCACGTCCCAGGAGAAGCTGAACATGGCCATTCTGGACATCGAAGGGGAGCTTGAGGAGCGGACACGGTGGTTCCGGGAGCAGGGCAAGCTGCTGGAGGCCCAGCGTCTGGAGAACCGCACAAGGTACGACATCGAAATGCTGCGCGAGGCCGGTTACTGCTCCGGTGTCGAGAACTACTCCGCTCCCCTGGGGCGGCGCGCCCCGGGCAGCACGCCCTGGTGCCTGCTGGACTACTTCCCCGAAGACTACCTGCTCCTGGTTGACGAGAGCCACATGACCATCCCCCAGCTTCACGGGATGTACCACGGCGACATCTCCCGGAAACGTACCCTCGTGGACTTCGGCTTCAGGCTGCCATCCGCCCTGGACAACCGGCCCCTCAGCTTCGAGGAGATCGAGAAGCACATGAACCAGGTCATCTACGTATCGGCCACGCCAAGCGCCTACGAGTACCAGCACAGCCAGCAGGTGGTTGAGCAGGTGATCCGACCGACGGGCCTTCTGGACCCCACCATCGAGGTCAAGCCCACCCAGGGACAGATAGACGACCTGCTTCACCAGATTCGCACACGAGTTGAGAGGGGCGAGAGGTGCCTGGTGACCACACTGACCAAGCGAATGGCCGAGGAGCTGTCGGACTACCTCCAGGAGATGAACGTCAAAACCCACTACCTCCACTCGGAGATTGACACGCTGCAGCGCAGCGAGATCCTGCGGGACCTCCGCCTGGGAGTGTACGACGTGGTCGTGGGCATCAACCTTCTCCGTGAGGGGCTTGACCTGCCGGAGGTGAGCCTTGTCGCCATTCTTGACGCCGACAAGGAGGGCTACCTTCGCTCCCAGTCCTCACTGGTCCAGACCATTGGACGGGCGGCGCGCCACGCCGAGGGGCACGTCATCATGTACGCCGATAACTCGACCGAGTCAATGCAGAAGGCCATCAGCGAGACGTACCGCCGCCGGGACATCCAGGAGGCCTACAACACGGAGCACGGCATCACGCCACAGGGCATCAGCAAGGCCATCCGGGACATCACCGAGCGGGTCAAGGCCGTGGCGGAGACCCGCCCCACGTACCGCACGCGGCGGGACATGCCCAAGGACGACCTGCTGAGGGTCATCAAGGACCTGGAGTCCCAGATGAAGCTGGCCGCGAGGGCCTTGGAGTTTGAGAAGGCCGCTCTTCTGCGGGACGAGATGGTGGAGCTTCGGAAGGTGCTGGCGTCGGGCAAGGAACCTGAGCAGGACTCCAAGCTGGTTGCCAACAAGTTGTAGGCGCGCCCTGATTCCCTATTGGGATTGGAGATAGACCCCTGCCTGCCCAGGGGTGGTCCCGGGTTGATCACGTCTTTCCCAAGCCGACCATTCCTTGCGCAGGGAGACATTTGAATAACCTCGACTGAGGCGCGCGCCTCCCGACCATTCCTGCGGAAGCAGGAATCCAGGTGGCCCGATATAGAAGTAAATAGATTCCCGCTTTCGCGGGAATGACGATAAACGTATTTCCTCTGGCATGCCGCCGCAGTTACGCAAAGGTCTCCGAAGGCAGGAATCCAGAGTCCCTGGAAGAGCTGGAGGACTACCCCCACCCCACAGGCGCAGATTCCGAAATCCAGCCCGCCGCCGGGCCTCCTAGTACACCGCGATGAGCGCGCCGCCGGCCGCAGTCAGCAGCACCACCACCCACGGCGGCGTCCTCCAGAACGCCAGCAGCACAAAGGCCCCCGCCGCCAGCGCGAAGTCCTCCGGGGCCTTGACCGCGCTGGTCCACACCGGATCGTAGAGCGCGGCCAGCAGCAGGCCGACCACCGCAGCGTTCACGCCCATCAGTCCCTTCCTCACCAGGGTGAAGCCCCGTAGTCGCTCCCAGAATGGCAGCACCCCCATCACCAGCAGGAAGGACGGTACGTAGATCGCCCCCAGGGCTGCGAGGCCTCCCACCCACCTCGGCGTTCCAACGTCGATCACAGTGCCCAGGTATGAGGAGAATGTAAACAGCGGGCCCGGCACCGCCTGGGCCGCCCCGTATCCCGCCAGGAACTCGTCCCTGGTGACCCAGCCGGGCGGAACAACCTCCGCCTCCAGCAGCGGCAGCACGACGTGCCCTCCGCCGAACACAAGCGACCCCGACCTGTAGAAGCTGTCGGCCACGGCGACCAGGGTGCTGTCCGTTAGACGGGCAGCGATGGGCAGGGCAAGCAGCAGGATGAAGAACAGGGCCAGCGCCACCACGCCCAGCACAGCGCCGCCGTGTCTAGTGGAATCTTCCCTGGGCTGGACGTCCGGCGGGCGCAGGAGCGCCAGGCCCAGCGCTGCGCCCCCTGCTATGACGGCAAGCTGCGCCAGGATGCCGCCGGTCATCAGCACGGCGGCCGCGGCCGCCACCGCTATGGTAATGCGCGTCCTGTCCGGCGCAAGGTTCCTTCCCATTCCCCACAGCGCAAGGGCGACCACCGCCGCCGCCACTATCTTCAGACCGTGAAGCCAGTCGGTGACCTCGCCGCTGAACTCCTGCACGCCGTACGCGAAGAGCACCAGCGCCGCCGCCGAAGGAAGGGTGAAGCCGAGCCATGCCGCGAATCCTCCCAGTATCCCGGCGCGCGTAATGCCCACGGCGATTCCAAGCTGGCTGCTGGCCGGGCCGGGGAGGAACTGGCAGAGGGCCACAAGCTCCGCAAACCTGTCTTCATCGAGCCAGTTACGGCGGGACACGTACTCGTCACGGAAATAGCCTATGTGCGCTATCGGGCCGCCGAATGACGTCAGTCCCAGGCGAGACGCCACAAACAGGACTTCCCACACATTGCCCATGAGAATCGGAATCCCCTGCCATCTCGGATTGCGCCGGGTCCCCCGGCGGGTTGCTGGCATTCCCGTCTAGTTTCTCTTAAAATTGCATTGTCCGCAAGAAAAGCCTTCATCACCGTGACGCCAGGTCACGCGGGAGCTTTGGGAACAATGAAACTCTATCTCTCATCTCTGGGACTGGGCAACGAGACCGACAGGCTGGTCTCCATGATACCGGGCAACCGGAGAGCGGCCGTGGTCTTCAGCGCCCTGGATTTCTCCAACGAATTCGAGAGGAAGCAGGCCTCGGTTGACCGGGAGGTCCAGATGCTTGCCGGGCTGGGCCTGGAGGCGGAGGCCCTGGACCTGCGCGATTTCTTCGGGCGGCCCGACTCGCTGGCAGACGAGATGGCCCGATTTGGTATGCTGTGGGTGATAGGCGGCAACACCTTCGTGCTCAGGAGAGCGATGCGCCAGAGCGGGCTGGACCGGTTCCTGCTGGACAACAGGGACAACGATGAGTTCGTTTACGCCGGGTACAGCGCGGGCTGCTGTGTGCTTGCGCCCACCCTCCGGGGCATCGACCTGGTGGACGACCCTCTTGTCGTGCCGGAGGGGTACGACAGGGAAATCGTGTGGGATGGCCTGTCCCTCGTCGACTACTGCATTGCTCCACACTACAGATCGGACATGGAGGAGTCGCCCCTGATCGAAAAGGCCGTCCAGTATTTCATCGACAACAAGATGCTCTTCAAGGCCCTTCGCGACGGCGAAGTGATAGTGGTTGAATAGGTTTCTCTACGAAATGAGGTGAGCCATGTTCCTGATCCCCAAGGCAATGAGCACCCAGCATCCGGACAACGCTACCCCGGCGCCCTTCGCCGACGAGGCAGGCGTCCTCAAGGGAGATGGCGAGGTGGCAGAGGCCGTCGACGTGTACGCTCTGGGCTGCGACGAGCAGATGTGGGACTCCGAGGGCAAGGAGGCCGACAACCAGGTCGTGCGGAAGCTGCTCACCAACTACCCTGATTTCTTCAGCGAGGGCATCCAGCTTGGCCGCGACGTGGCCCTGACTCTGCGCGTGCCCAACCCCCGCATCGAGCGGGACATGGCCAAGTCCATGGTTGAGGCCCTCCAGAGCGTGCCCTCCGCCTGGGACATGGCCAGCAGCTTCTACGGCGAGGGCAACTCCGCGGCGCCCATCCAGGAGGTCATTCTTCCCTTCACCACCACGGCAGAGGAGCTCTCCCTGGTGGAGGCCTACTACAGCAGCGTGATCGTCGGCCAGGAGGACCGGACGCTCATCGACGACCAGGTGGTCAGGGACTGGGTTGGTGAGTTCTACCCCAAGGCCGTCCGCGTCATTCCCCTCATTGAGGACGTTGAGCACCTATTCAACTGCGACCGGATTCTTGAGGAGTACATCCGTGACAGGGACCTGCCGGGTCAGCGGGTGTTTCTTGCCAGGAGCGACCCGGCCCTCAACTACGGCGTTGCCGCCGCGGAATTGGCGCTCAAGGTTGCCCTGCGCCGCCTCCACGAGATCGAGGTCAGGCGGGGTGTGCCTCTGTACCCGATTATCGGGGCCGGCTCCGTTCCCTTCCGGGGACACCTGACCCCCGTCAACGTCAACCGCGTCCTGACGGAGTACCCCAGCGCACAGACTTTCACCGTCCAGTCCGCCTTCAAGTACGATTACGACAAGGACACGGTACGGAGCGGCATAGCCCAGATCCTGGCTCACGAGCGCAGCGAGCCGCCCGCCATCGACGTCCAGCGCGCCCTTGACATCATTCGCAAGACCACCGCCGAGTACCAGGCCCTTGTCCACAAGCTGATCCACGTCATCACCTCGGTATCGGCGCACGTTCCCAAGCGCCGGGAGCGCAAGCTCCACGTCGGGCTATTCGGCTACGGGCGCACCCTGGACGGCATGGGTGAAGTCACCCTTCCCCGGGCCATCGGCTTCACCGCCTCCCTGTACTCCATCGGCGTTCCGCCGGAGCTACTGGGCCTGGCGTCCCTGGGCGAAATGGACCTCGCCTTCCTCCGGGAGGCGTATCCCAGCCTGAACGAAGACCTCCACGCGGCCCTCCGGTTCACCAACGAGCGACACGTGGCCGAGCTCCTGGGCGCGCCCTACGTGCGGTTGGTGGAGCAGTTCGCCGGTGAGATCGACCGCGTCCACGAGGGGCTGACCAGCGCCATCCGCGCAGGCATCGAGCAGGGCGCAGCCGTCAACGTACGGGGCTACGTGGAAGAGGCCGCCCACCTCCGCAGGTTTTTGGGGTAGTAAATTGAGTTTGGAGTACTGGTAAATGCAGATATTACCATCTCTAGGAATGCCCCTTGTAATAAGTACAAACGTTCCGTATAATTGGGCTAAAGTGAGGAGAGGCCTCAAGCCTCACGGCTGTAGCCAAGATTACACCTTTCGCGTCGAGTCGACTGCCAAGATATAACTACCAGATGCCCATTTCCGCTATACTACGCCCAAGGTTAGTTCCCAGCAGGTGATTTTATGGGTAATCGTTTTCTTGAAGGGGCACTAGGAACATGACTCCAAATATGCAGATGGAGCAATTCTCAATGGCATACATACGGGCCGTTGCAGCAAGTGCAGGGTATCAAATATCCAAACCTGAACCGGACACAGACAGTGTAGACGGAATCCTGCTGGCCAGCTTTGGTCGAAAGCCTCAGCTAAATTTCCAGGCTAAGGCAACTACTCAGAACATAATGATTGGAAACGATCTGCATTTCCCCCTACCAATAAAGAACTACAACGACCTGAGGGCAGATACTCTGATTCCGCGTATCCTGATTGTCTTGTTGATGCCACCGGAGCAATCTGAGTGGATCAACCAAACCGATGAAGAGCTTTGCCTTCGGCGCTGTGCTTACTGGATATGTCTTGCCGACAAACCGGATACTACCAACATCTCCAGTGTAACGGTTGAGATTCCCACAAATAACGTGTTTGATCATGCGCAGCTAGTTGACCTTATGCAAAAAGCCAATAGGGGAGATGCGTTATGCTAGTACAGATAAGGGACCGGGGTGCCCTATCCAATCTGTCAATAGTCAGTTTACGTACCTACCTCAATATGCATGGTTGGCACGACCTTGGATCGTGGGGCGAAAGGCCGGCGTCAATTTACGCCAAGGAACAACTTGGGCAAACTTGGGAGATACTGGTCCCCACTAGAAACACAATTGCTGATTACGTAGAAAGCATGTCTGACGCAGTCGCTGTCTTGGCCGCAGCCGAGGAGCGCTCACAGCTTGATGTGTTCTACGATCTTTCGGCTGTAGGTGCTGACGTTATACATGTCCGCTCTATCACAGGACCTGACAATGAGTCACTGTCGCTGCGCCAAAGTGCAAGTCTCCTGAACGACTCATACAACATGCTGGCTTCTGCAGCTCGCGCTGCAGAGAAGCCACGGGCAGCCTACCGCGGCAAGATTAGCTCGGATATAGCAGAGTACCTCGACAATGTACAGGCCCTTCCGGGGTATACAAGAGGATACTCCATTACTCTCCATTCTCCTGTCCCAGCAGGGTTTGGAACTCAAGAAGACTTTGGTGACGATTTCCGCGCTCCATTCCCCCGTCTTGCCACTCTAAAGCTCGCGGAGGCCCTGAAGTATTCCAGCACAGCTATATCTGAGGTAGTTACTAAGGATTCGTTGGAACCATTTCGTCAGATGGTATCCCATGGAGTTAGTGCCAACCTCTGTGACTCTGTCGCCGAGTTGGCCAAGAAAGCACGCGGAATAGAGATAGATCTCGCTTGGGCTGATGTTCGACCTTCCAATACTACCGAATCACGCTTTTCGTTCTCGGTTGACTATGCAGAAATCCTCGTTGAGGCAGCAAAGTCATTTCGCCGAGACGAACCTTCGTTCGATGAACAACTTGAGGCGCAGGTAGTGTTGTTGGAAAAAGACGACCCAAACGACTTTGATGGAATTGCGGACATCGTGTCCAACAGAGATGGACGCCTAGTGCGTATCCGAGTCGAATTCAGCGAGTCAGATTATGACATTGTTATCCAGGCTTTCCGTGACCATCGTTACATCAGCCTAGACGGCGACATACACCCCGTAGGCAACAGGTTCCAACTCCGTAATCCCAGAAATGTCTCTCTAGTATGACATGATATAGCTAAGAATACATCCCTATTCCATCCTTCAGCAGAGAGCCCATGGCTGGACTTTCAGCATGTGTAGAGGCTCTAGGCTCAGAGACAACCAGCTAAACATGCTTTGCCTCGCTGTCTGCTTTCACATAGTAAGTCGCGTAAACTCTGGCCCAAGTGAACAGCATACACTCCCCCTCCCCTACCCCGTCCCGCGGCCCCACATGGGATGGCGGAAGGAGGGGTTGGTGGCTCGGTGCCACGAGCGCTGGCCCGGCGGCTCCGCCGCTGCCACAGCCTGCGCCTCGTCCTGCGGCTCCGAGTTGCCCTGCCTGCGTACCGGCCAGCTTGAGTTCAGCCCGTTCAGGTGGCGCGCCAGGTCCAGGAGCGCGGCCAGGTTGTGCACCGGCAGCAGGTCGTCGATGTAGGGCGCGGCAGCCCGCATGCCCTGGGTAAGAGGCTCGTAGTCCTCGGCGCCGGCCAGCGGGTTCAGCCATATCAGCCGCCGGCAGCTACGCTGCAGCCGAGCCATCTCCTCGCTCAACTCATCAGGCTCGCCGCGGTCCCAGCCATCGGACACGATGAGCACAATGGAGCCCCAGCCCAGCGTCCTGCGCGCCCATCGATAGTTGAACTCCCTGAGCGCCTCGCCGATGCGCGTCCCGCCAGACCAGTCCGGCACGGCCCTGGATACCTCGCTCACGGCCTGGTCGATGTCACGCTGCCCAAGCTGCTTGGTGACGCGGGTCAGCCGCGTTGCGAACAGGAACGCCTCCACCCGGCTCTCCAGGCCAGCGTAGAGGCTGTGTATGAAGTGGAGCAGCATACGGGTGTACCGCTCCATTGAGCCGCTCACGTCGCAGATGACCACCAGGCGGCGGGCCTTCTCCTTGCGGCGTCGGGTCTTCAGGTGCAGAAGCTCGCCGCCGAACTGCGCGTTGTCCCGCAGCGTCCGGCGCACGTCCAGCTTCGGCCCTCTGCCGCGCTCCTGGCGTCGGGTGAGCCTCAGGCCCGGGTTCCACTGTAGCGACGCCATCAGCTGACGGGCCTGTCGCACCTCATCGGGCGTGAACTCGGCGAAGTCCTTCTCTCGCAGCACCTCGCGCGCGCTGAAGGTCCGCGTCAGGTCGATGCGGTCGTACTGCTCTTCCGGGTCTTGGGGCGCCAAGTCCGAGCCGTCGGCCGACTGCCCCGGCGGTGGCGGCCCGGCCTCCACTCGCCGGTAGCGTCGCTGCTCGCCCATTGAACGTAGGTCCAGGGACGACGTGCGGTCCTTGCGCTGGCGCCAGAACACCTCGAAGGCCTCGTCGAAGAGAGGAAGATCGTCCCTGCGATGCACAAGGAGAGTGCGCAAGGCCGACCACACATCCACACGGCGGGTCACGCCGATGTCCTCCAGCAGGCGGACGGCGTCCACCATGCGGCCCTCATGGACGTTGAGGCCGAGACGCCTGAGCAGGTGGCCGAAGAGGAGCAGGTTGTGGAGAATGTGGCCGGGCTGCTCGCTAGCCACGCCTGCCACCGCGCCGGGTCCCGCGTTGCAGCGCCCGGTTGAGCAGAGCGCGGGTCTGCTCCCCCCTCACCATCTCCACGTCCTCCCGGTACTTCAGCATTACGCCCAGGGTGTCGTCTATGACCGAGGGGCTGAGCTCGTTCTCGTTCAGGCTTACCAGCGCCGCCGTCCAGTCCAGGGTCTCAGCGACTCCCGGCACCTTGTACAGCTCCGTGCTGCGCAGCTCCTGCACGAAGGCCGTCACCTGCTCAGCCAGCCTCTGCTCCGCGGCCGGGACCTTGCTACGGACGATCTGCATCTCCTTGTCCAGGTCCGGATAGTCTATCCAGTAGTACAGGCACCGCCGCTTCAGAGCGTCGTGGATTTCGCGGGTGCGGTTGGAGGTGATGACCACCACCGGCGGCTCTTCGGCCCTGTACGTGCCGACTTCCGGGATGGTTATCTGGAAGTCGGACAGCATCTCCAGAAGGTAGCCCTCGAACTCCTCGTCGGCGCGGTCAAGCTCGTCAATGAGCAGCACCGTGGGGCCGGAGCCCTCAAGGGCCTGGAGCAGGGGCCGCTTTATCAGGAACTCCTCGCTGAAAAGCTCACGCTCGGCGTCCTGCCGGTCGACTCCGCCTGAAGCCTCAAGCAGCCTGATGTGAAGAAGCTGACGAGAGTAGTTCCACTCGTAGACGGCCTGGCTCACGTCCAGCCCCTCGTAGCACTGCAGCCGGATGAGCCGCGCGCCCAGCGCGGACGACAACGCCTTGGCCACCTCCGTCTTGCCGACGCCCGCCTCCCCTTCCAGGAAGAGCGGTCGCCGCAGTTGCAAGGCCAGGTAGATGGACATAGCCAGCACCCGGTCGGCGACGTACAGCTCCTTGCGGAGCGCGGCCTGAAGGTCGTCAACCGAGGCAGGGATGGAGGCCGCTGTGGTCTGCTCCAACTTCTGCGTCACTCCGTCTGATGCGTCTACCCGGCGCGCGACGCAGCAACCCCGAGGGCCCGGTACAGGTACACAGCCGCCATCGACCTGCGGTACTCGTCGGAGGCAAAGATGTCGCTCATGGGGTCACCCGTGAGGTCGTTCGGGAGAGCCATTGCAGCCGCTCCGAGCGCGCTCTCGCCCAGGTCCGAACCGACAAGGACCGTCTCGACCGCAGACGCCCTGGTCGGCGTCGTCTCCACGCCACCGATGACCACGCTTGCCGAGGTGCAGATTCCGCCCTGAACCGCGACTATGGCCGCCGCGCCGACGACGGCGTAGCGGGACGCGGGATGTGGGAACTTGACGTATGCGGAGCCTGACGCGGCCGGGGTTGCCGGAACCGAAACGCTTGTGAGAATCTCGTTGTCCTGCAGGGCGTTCTCCAGAAACCCGGTCGGGAAGTCCGACGCCGCTATGCTGCGGTCGCCGCCGGGCCCGCTGACGTTGTAGGTAGCTCCAAGGGCGGTCAGGGCCGTCGGCGGATCGGAGGCCGGGTCGCCGTGAGACACGTTGCCACCGATGGTGCCGCGGTTGCGCACCGCCGGGTCGCCCACAACGCCCGTCGCCTCTGCCAGAAGCGGCGCGTGGGCCTTGACCAGGTCGCTCGACGCAATTTCGGCAAAGGTAGTCAGCGCGCCAATGGACAGCGCGCCGCCGTTCAGCGTGACGCCCTTGAGGGCCTCAATGCGCCCGATGTCCACCAGGACTGAGGGCACGGCCAGGCGCAGCTTCATCGCCGGGATGAGGCTGTGGCCGCCGGCCAGGACCTTCGCGCCCTCGTTGGCGGCGAGCAACTGCACCGCCTCGGCCACCGAGCCGGCGCGATGGTAGTTTGTCTGTGCTGGATACATTGCTGGCCTCCGTTCTAGACGTCCTGGATAGCCCGCCACACCTTTTCCGGCGTCAGCGGCATGTCAATTCGGTTGATGCCCAGGGGCCGCAGGGCGTCCATCACCGCGTTGTACACCGTGGGCGTGGAGGCAATGGTCCCGGCCTCGCCCACGCCTTTCACCCCAAGGGGATGGTGGGGCGATGGCGTCGAGTTCGACTGCACCACGATGTCCGGCAGGCCGTCGGCCCGGGGCAGGGCGTAGTCCAGCATCGAGCCGGTCAGGGGCTGGCCTTGGTCGTCGTAGACGACGCCCTCCCACAGCGCAGGCCCCACGCCCTGGGCGACGCCGCCGTGCACCTGGCCCTCCACGATCATGGGGTTGATCTGCACGCCGCAATCGTCGACGGCGTAGTACTTCTGCAACTCAATCTGGCCCGTCGCCAGGTCAACCTCCACCACTGCCAGGTGCGCCCCGAAGGGGTAAGTGAAGTTGGGCGGGTCGTAGAAGGCGCTGGCCTCCAGGCCCGGTTCCATGCCCTCCGGCATGTCCCAGGCCACGTTTGCCATGAGGGCAATGTCCTGGATGGTCTTGTGCTGGTCGGGAGACCCCCGCACGAAGAACCTTCCGTCCTCGTATTCAATGTCCTCGGTGGCGGCCTCCAGCAGGTGCGCCGCCAGGGCCTTGGACTTCTCCTTGATCTTGCGCGTCGCCAGGGTCACCGCCGCGCCGGACACCGCCGTCGTGCGGCTGCCGTAGGTCCCCCACCCCATCGGAGTGAGGTCCGTATCGCCGTGGATGACCTCAACGTCGTCCACGTCCACTCCCACCTCCCCTGCCACAATCTGGGCGAAGGTGGTCTCCTCCCCCTGTCCGTGGGGCGACGAGCCGACCATGACGTTGACCTTGCCCGTGGGGTGGAAGCGAACGATGGCGCTCTCCCACAGGCCGCCCTGGAAGCCGACCGCGCCCGCAACCTGGGAAGGCCCCAGGCCGCAAATCTCAACGTATGTGGCAACGCCGATGCCCAGGTAGCGACCCTCCTCTCGCGCCCGCTCCTGCTCCTCGCGGAGGGACGCGTAGCCCGCCGCTGCCAGGCAGGCGTCCAGGGTGGCCCCGTAGTCACCGCTGTCGTAGGTGAGGCCGGTGGCTACGTCGTGCCCGTTCTCGAACTTGGGTATAAGGTTCTTCCGGCGAAGCTCGACGGGGTCCATCCCCAGCCGCGCCGCTAGCAGGTCCACCAGCCGCTCAATGAGCGTCGTCGCCTCGGGGCGGCCGGCGCCGCGGTAGGCGTCGACAGGGGTCCCGTTGTTGAAGACGCCGTATATCGTTCCGCTTATGTTGGGTATGTCGTACGCGCCCGAGTACATCAGCCCGTGCAGGATCGTCGGGACGCCCGGGCCGGCTGTCGAGAGATACGCGCCCAGCCCCGCGTAGACCGTCGTGCGCAGGCCGGTTATCTTCCCGTCGGAAGTGGCCGACATCTCCACCTCTTCGATGTGGTCGCGGCCCTGGGTGGTGACCAGGTAGTTCTCGGTGCGGGTCTCCGTCCACTTGACGGGGACGCCCAGGCGCATGGAGCAGAAGGCCGCAATGGCCTCGTCCGGGTAGTAGGGAATCTTGCTGCCGAACCCGCCGCCGACCTCCGGCGCAATGACCCGTATCTTGTGCTCCGGCACGCCCGTCACAACCGACGTGAGGAAGCGAGCGATGTGCGGGTTCTGGGACGTGCTCCAAAGCGTGAGCTCGCCCGTGGCTCCAACCCACTGCGCGATTGCCGAGCGGGGCTCCATGGGGTTGGCGATGAGCCTCGGCAGAGTGATGACGTCGCTTACGGTGACCTCCGCCTCAGCGAAGGCCGCGTCGGTGTCGCCGCCGGCCACCGCCCAGGTGAATGCGATGTTGTTTGGCGCTTCGTCGTGGAGCTGCGGAGCGCCCGCCTGGGCCGCCTCCTTGGGGTTGATGACCACGTCCAGCGGCTCGTAGTCAACCACAATGTGCTCCAGGGCGTCCTCGGCCTGGTAGCGGGTCTCCGCCACCACCACCGCAACCGCGTCGCCGACGTAGCGCACCCGGTCTTTGGCGATGGCGGGATGCGCGGGCGTCTTGAGGTCCGAGTTGGGAATCAGCCACGCGCAGGGGATGCCGGCAAGGGCTCCCTCCGTGTCCGCGCCCGTGTAGACTGCGATTACGCCCGGCTGGCTGATCGCTCCGCTGGTGTCAACCGACCTGATGTTGGCGTGGGCGTACATGCTGCGAAGGATCGCCGCGTGCGCCATGCCGGGCAGCTTGATGTCGTCCGTGTAGGAGGCCCGGCCCGTGATGAGCCTGGGGTCCTCGCGGCGACGTATGCCTGAACTGAATACTCGTGTGGTCATGGCCTAACCGCCTCTCATCACGCCGGCGGCGTTCTCCACCGCCAGGACGATATTCTGATAGCCGGTGCACCGGCAGATGTTGCCCTCCAGCCCGTGGCGTATCTCCTCGCGCGTCGGTGATGGGTTGGTCCGCAGAAGCTCGTCCGCCGCCATTATCATACCGGGCGTACAGAACCCGCACTGCAGGGCGTGGTTGTTCCAGAAAGCCTCCTGGAGCGGGTGCAGGTCGACGCCGTCGGACAGCCCCTCGATTGTCTTTACGGAGCTGCCGGACGCCTGGGCCGTGAGCACCGTGCAGGCCTTGGCAGTCGTCCCGTCAAGCTGCACAGTGCAGGAGCCGCACTGGCTTGTGTCGCACCCCACCTTCGTGCCCGTCAGCCCCGCGTTCTCCCGGATGAAGTGAACGAGCAGCTGGCGCGGCTCCACCTCACCGCTGTAGGCCTTTCCGTTGATGGTGATCTCCACTGATACCTTCAAATTCATCACCCCCTTGAAGCGCTACAATGGGTTCTGCGCACACATTTCTCTCTGGCGAGTGTAGCAAACGGCGCCTGGGTTGACAAGGCGAATCATACTCCCGTCATTCCCGCCCCCGAGCGGGAATCCAGGGGAGTGGGAGGGGCGTCGACTCCGACCAAAGCTCTGGATTCCTGCTTCCGCAGGAATGGTCGGGAGGCGCGCGCCTGCACAATGCCCCCGCCCCGTGCTATAGTTCCCCCATGAAAGTCAACGGCACATACAAGTTCAACGCCGACCCAGAGCGCGTCTGGGACGCCCTCCTGGACCCCGCAGTCGTGAGCGACTGCATTCCGGGCGTCCAGAAGATCACCACCGTCGCGCCCGACAGCTACGAGATCGAGGTTGGGGTGAAGGTCGGCGTCTTCTCAGGCTCATTCAACGGCACAATGGAGATATCGGACAGGGAGCATCTGTCATCCTACCGGATGAAGGTCACGGGCATCGGCCCCATGACCAACCTGGCGGGCGACGCCCTGGTCTCCCTCACACCGGACGGCGACGGCACCTCCGTCACCTTCGACGGCGACGTGACGGTGACGGGCGCCCTGGCGCGCGTGGGCCAGCGGTTCATGAGCAGCGCGGCCAAGTCCCAGTTCGACCGCTTCTTTGAGCGGCTGCAGGAGAAGGTGGGGTGAGGGGGGACAAGACGTGGCATCAACCCTAGTAGGATTCATTAGGCCCATGAGAATCTCTCAAATAGCCGTTCGTGGCACAAGTATCCCACGAAGGAGTACTCAGTTGGCGTGCGGGCCGGTCCAATCTAAGTTGACCTTCTCCTCATTCAGACAACTCAACCAACTTTCAGGGAACCTCGACTGGCGAGGCAATTCTCTTTGGTAGCGGCTTCATCAGTCTTTCCACGACCATGAGCGACAACCGGACCGCTAACGAAAATCCGATGAAAGAGAGGAACCCACTATGAGAATCTATTCAACGATTGCATACCTTGCTGTGGCAGCGCTTGTTCTGGCCCTTGCCGCCTGCGGAGGAGAGGAACCAAGCGGCTCTACGCCGGCCGCTGGGGAGCGGCCTACGGAGGCCGCGGGGACCGGCGACGGAGGCGGCAGGAACACGGGAGCCACACCGACGACGGAAGCGACGGAGTCCACTGTGGAGGCCAGCGCCACGGCTGACGCGCGCATGGTTGAAGATGTAAACGGACGGGCAGGGAAGACGAAGTTCGCGTCGGTTAGCGCCGGGGGACGTCATACCTGCGGAGTGAAGACGGACGGCTCCGTGACCTGCTGGGGGCGGGATGATAGTGGCGAGTCCACGCCGCCTGAGGGTGAGTTCGCCTCGGTTAGTGCCGGGGATGATGGCACCTGCGGTTTGAGGGTGGACGGCGGCGTGGCCTGCTGGGGGTCGGATAGAGAGGGCGAGTCCACGCCGCCGGAGGGTGAGTTCGCCTCGGTTAGTGCCGGGGGATATCATACCTGCGGAGTGAGGACGGACGGCGCCGTAGCCTGCTGGGGATGGGATGATTATGGCCAGGCCACGCCGCCGGAGGGTGAGTTCGCCTCGGTTAGTGCCGGGGGATATCATACCTGCGGAGTGAGGACGGACGGCACGGTGGCCTGCTGGGGGTGGGATAGAGAGGGCGAAGCGACGCCGCCGGAGGGTGAGTTCGCCAGCGTCGGTACCGGGGTCGGCTTCACCTGCGGGCTAAGGACGGACGGCACGGTGGCCTGCTGGGGTTCTGATGCGCAAGGCCGGTCGACGACGCCGGAGGGCGAGTTCGCCGGCATCAGCACCGGGAGGTGGCACACCTGCGGAGTGAAGACGGACGGCTCCGTCGCCTGCTGGGGGTACGATGAAGAGGGCGGATCGACGCCGCCGGAGGGTGAGTTCGCCTCGGTTAGTGCCGGGGGAAATCATACCTGCGGTGTGATGACGGACGGCTCCGTCGCCTGCTGGGGGGCCAATTGGATGGGCCAAGCGACGCCGCCGTAGGGGGAGTTCACCTCCTTCAGCGCGGGTGTTCATCACACCTGCGGGGTTAAGGTGGACGGCTCCGTCGCCTGCTGGGGCGGTGAGTTGCCACATGAGCGGAGCCGACGGGTGACTATCAATGGCCTGCCCTGGGAATAGATGGGCATGGCAACTTCGACCTATGGTTGAGACTCACCGCCAACTATACTTCTAGGGCGAACCTCAACACAAAGATTCGGCGGACGCAAATGACAAGCACTCAGGCTCAGGGGACTCAGGCTCGGGGGAATCAGGTTCAGAGGAATCATCATCGACGGGTACGACCAGCGTGATGTCCACGGTGTTGTTCCTGT